>CAWJAN010000006.1:0-210238 GCA_963840885.1 uncultured bacterium | reverse complement strand
ACTGGTTTCCCGTGCTATTGCTCGGGTCGATCTGATAGGCCTGGTGGATGGTGGTAAGGGAAGACGCCCCGCCGTTTCGGAGCGTCCCGCTAACAATATTGGTTGGGCCCGTGTACGTGTTGGTGCCGCTCAAGGTCTCCGTGCCGCTGCCCACCTTGGTAAGACTTCCGGGACCCCCGCCATTCTCGGCATTATTCGGCAGTGTGTAGCCGTCGCCGATAGTACCAGAGAACGTTCCGCCGCCGTTGTTGACACCGATCGTGAACGCGGAGTAACCGGCGCCCGTGAAGCCGGTGGTCAACGTGCCGGCACCGGTAAGGGCGTTGACGCGCACATTCGCCTCGGCACCCGCGAACATGGCACCCGTAGCGATGTTCAGGTCGGACAGATTGTTCGTCCAAACGTCGTTGCCATAGCGACCGCCGACGAGCAGGCCTCCCTCGACATCGATAAGGGCACCGGCACCCAATTGCATGATTGTGCCGCCGCTGGACCCGCCAAACATGATCTGGCCGGCGCCGGACTTCAGGAGGGTCCCCGTCCCGTGAAGGTGACGTTGTTCTGCTGCACGAAGAAACTCCCAGGAGGAAACGGCGTATTCAAAGGTCGCACCGGAGCCGATCACAACAGAGGTCGATGGCACAAGTTGATTCGAGAGGTTTCAGCTGTTGCCACCGTGACGGTGGTGACCCTGTGCATGTGGCCCCAAACCAGCAGATCACCGCCCAACGGTCAGGGCCACATGGGCGGCGGCCCCATCCTGGATGACACCGCTGAAAGTTCCGGTGCCGTTCACCGTCAACGTGGCCGTGCCGCTGGCGGCACTGTTGGTGATGGTTCCGGAACCCGTGAACAACCCGCCAACCGGCGGAATGTTCTCGCCTTGCAGATCGACAGTATTTTCCGCATCGAGCGCCGGCAGCGAGGATGCCGGCGCGGATGCTCGGTGCCGGTGGAACTTGTTATGAATCTGAAGTAAACCGTCTTCGGAATATGGAGGGGTGGAATAGCCCTTCCAGGCGGCGCTGCTCCTGCGCGATGCCTGCCCGCAGCACGTACAGCACGCTGGTTGTGGCGCCCGCGGGCTTGGTCTCCTCGTCCTGCTGCCGTCGCGGTCGCGCGGAGATGGTGATGTAGTAGCTGTAGCTGCGCGGTGGTACATGCCGTAGTAGGCGCTGCGCGTGTCGGTCGCCGATGGCCGGTACGGCGCGAGCGCCGAGGCTGAAGGCCGTCGCCCTGGTAGTCGTTGTAGCCTGCAGCGTGCCTTCCAGGCCGCTGCCGGTGATAGCCGGCGGCGTCGATGAAGCAGCTCGCCTACAACCAGAGGTTGCCGGGGTCGATGACCGTGATGGTGAACGTGCCGGCCGCGTCCAGGTCCGACGTCGGGACCGTCGCCTGGAGCTGGGTCGGGCGATTATAGGTGGTGCTCAGAGGCGTGCCGTTCCAGTCCACCGTAGCGCCGCTTGAGGAAGCTGCCGTTGACGGTCAACGTGAAGGAGGGACTGCACTGGGTGGCGGTGCTCGGATTCAGGTTGCTGATGCTCGGGTTGGACGACTGCAGCGTCAGGTTCGTGGGGTTGTAGACCAGGGTATCAGTAGCCGGCAATCCGGACGTGTTGGCGATGCTGCCGCTGCTCGACGCGAAGTTCAGGAGCTGGATGGTCGCGTCGGTGAAGCCGTTGATCTGGCTGATATTCAGGTTGCCGCCCAGCGTCGCCGTCCCGGTTACATTGATCTGATCGTAGCCGCTGCCCGCCGTCGTGCCGCCAAGCTCGGCATCGTAGGTGCCTCTGCTGGATTGCGTAAAGTTACCGTTGACCGTGAGGATGCCAGGCGTGCCTGCGGCAGCAAGGGGCGGCGAAAAGGCTAGGCCCTGGGGAATGCTAAGCCCGGTGCTGGCGAAGGTGCCGAGATCTGCACCGGTCGGGGAGAACTCATGGATCGTGTTGTTCGTTAGATCAACGTAAACGTTACCAGCAGCATGGACCGCCACATCATATGGGCTGATGCTACCGAAACTTACAAATGCACCCAAATACGCGCCACTATGCGCGAGACTCCAAAGTTCGTTATCTACAGGCGCACTTCCGCCGCCGACGGATCAGCTACGTACAGGTCACCGCTCTGATCAAAGGCCATGCCGTTGGCCGCAGAGAATCCGCTCGCGAAGACGCCCAGATCCGCTCCATGGACATACTCGCGGATCGTACTTGATACGGTATCAACGTAGATATTGCCACTGGAGTCAATCGCGAGGTAGAAGTAGTAATCCCCGGAGGCTGACGTAGCGACGGCGAATCGGCCAGGTCCGTACCGGTGGGCGAAAACTTCTCGATCCAGCCTCTGGGAGAACTTGAACCGTTATTGTAATTCAGGACATAGAGATTGCCGGCGGCATCGAAAACCATCCCAAAGGGATTTGACAAACCGGTGCTCGCAAAAATGCCAATCGGTCCCTGTGGGGGAGAACTTGCGTATAACGTTATCTTGGTCGAGAGAAACATAGAGATTGCCGGCAGCGTTACGCAAAGGCAACGCCAAGGGATCATTACCGTCGGCAGAGAAGCCACCCAGGTCATTGCCGTTTTGCGAGAAACGATGGATTGTGTTGCCGCCCTGGTCGGCCACGTACAAGATGGCACTGGCCGCGGACCGGCAATCTGCTCGTGCCGTCGATCTGGCCGGAGTTGACCAGGTTGCCGTTGATGGTGCCGCTGCCCGCGAGGATGCCGCCTTCGATATTGACCGTGCCAGCCGCAGGGTGCCGCCCCCCTGCAAGGTAGTGCTGCCGGCGGTTTGCGTGTAGGTGAAGGCGCGGCCGGCCCGGCCAGGGTGCTGCCCGAGCCGATGGTGATAGTGCCGGCGTGGTCAGCGTGCCCGGCGTGACGGTCAGGTTGTCGCCGCTCTGGATGGTCAGGCCTGCCCCGGCGGTGATGTCGGCCGCCGGCCAGGCGTTGGTCGTGCCGCCGCCCTGTAGACGTTGGCGCGGACCCTGAGCAGAGCTGGCCGCGTCGGTCAGCGCCGGTACCCGGCGAGCGACGTGATGCTGGAGACCTGGTAGGTGCCGCCCGTACAGCGTGCCGCCCGCCGGTCATGATTACCGAGCGTTGGTGCCGCTGGCTCAGGACGTCACCGCCCTCGGCCTTGAAAGTGCCGTTGTCGTCCAGGCCCCCGTCAGCGAAATGGTCTTGCCGCTGGTGTTGGCGTCGATGACGCCGGCGCTGGTGATCGTCAGCCCGAATGTACCGATGGTCCCTGCCGCGCCGCTGATCGTGATACCCAAGCCGATGCTCAGGGTCGAGCCGAAATTTCGAGGAGTAGATGGTGTTGCTGGCGTTGTTGCTGAAGGTGACGGTGCGGTGCCGCCCAGCGCCGTGCCCGAGCTGGGGACGTTGATGCGGAAGTAGTAGTTGCTGGCGGTGTTGCAAGGGTCAGGGTGCCGTTGAGGGTGATCGTGCCGGAGAGGTTGACGGTGGCGCCTCGTTACCTCGGTCAGGTCCACGGGGGCCTCTAGGGTTACGCCGCTGAGGGTGCCGCTGGTGCTGACGATAAACTTGCCGCCCGAGCATCGGAAATGGTGCCCACTGAGTGCCGCCCTGGAATACCGGTATTCCGGTTAGCGTTGAGGCCACGCGGTTCCGGCGTTGTGTGATCGTCCCCGTCACGTTGATCGTGCCGGCGGAATTGTTGACGGTGCCGATACCCGAGGTAGGCAGTCATGGCGGCGCCGCCGAAGTTGGCGACGGCCCCGCTGCTCGTGAGGTACGATCTTGCCGCCGCTATATGCTCCAGGTGCCGCCCAGGTTGAGCGTCACGTTGGCCGCCGCCGTTTCGATCGTGCCGTATTGACGATGCCCGGCGAGGTCGAGGTAGCCGCCGGCCGCTGGCCTCGATGGTGCCCTCGTTCAGCAGTTGTCGAGGCTGCTCTGCCGATCTCGGGCGTGCTGCTTCCCGAAGGACGACGTCGGGCCATGGTGAGCGTACGCCGCTGTAGCCGGTCTTCAGGCTGCTCTCCGCGCTGCCGGCGAAGATGACGCTCCCGGTCCCGGTCAGAGTGGTGTTGCCGCTGAAGTTGACCGAGGAGGCCCAAACGTTGGTCGCGTTGCCCAGGGTGAGGGTGCCGTTGTTGAGCGTGATGGTGCCGGCGATGGTGATCGAGGCGCCGCTAAGCGCGTCCAGGTCGATGGGGGCGCCGATCAGGGTGAGGTTCGTGATCGTGCCCCCCTGGGCGACGAGGTGGCCACCGTTGGCGTCGGAGATCGTGCCGCCGCTGATGACCCGGAGAAGTTGCCAGTCGCCGGTGGTGCTGCTGAGGGCGAGAGGTGTTGCCGGCGTTGTAGACGGTGGCCCCGAGGTTGATGAAGCCGGCGGCCGTGTTCTTGACGGTGCCGAGATTGCCCCCGTTGACGCTGCCGTCCAGGCTCAGGTGGCCTGGAATCGGTCAGCTTCGAGGGTGCCGCTGTTCTCCAGCCCTGGCCGCTCAGGACGATGTTGTCGAAGGCGGTGCGCGCGTTGATGGTCCCCTGGTTGATGATGGTGACGGCGATATTGCCGTAATCGCCGTGGATGGTGATGCCCGAACCGATCGTGACGACCGTGTTGCTGTAGGAGCTGTAGAGCAGGTTGTTGCTGTTGTAGCTGCCGAAGTAGATGGAGCCGGTGCCGGTCACCCTCTCGGTGGTGATGTCGAAATAAATGTCGCGGCGGTGTTGCCGGTCCCCTAGCCAAGGGTGATGACGCCGTTGAGGACGAGGTTATTGTACGACGGTGACGCCGGCGCCGCTGGCGATCAGGTTCAGGTTGCCATTGAGGGTGACGTTGCTGAGGGTGCCGCCGCTGGAGGTGCCGGTGAGGGTAGTACCGGTGGCGACCGTCGCGTTGTTGAGGGTGCCGCCACTGAAGGTGAACCGTTGGCGGCCGTGAGCGCACCGTTGACGATGAGGTGGCGCTAAAGAGAGAAGGCCGAATCGCGGCGCAGGCTGGCGACGGTCGAAGTGCTGCCGGCGTCGGTCACCCTGTAACCGGGCCCGATAAAGACCGCGCCGGAACCGGGCAAGGCGCCAGTGCTCCAGTTACTCGTTTTGCCCCAGTCGCCGCTGCCGCCGACCCAGTAGACGGTGGTGCCAGTCGGCACGCTGTAGAGCTGGAAAGTCTTGGCGGTGCTGTTGGCAAACGCCTGCATGGTGGCGCCGGCGGCCAGGCCGGTGGCCTGGGTGGGCAGGTTCCTCGTCGCGAAGTTGCCACTGAGGCTGCCGTAGGTCAGGGCGTTGAAGACGCCGCCGATGGGGGCCGTGAAGCTGTTGATGAGCCCAACGGTCAGCGTGCCGGACAGGGAGGCCGTACAGCTCACCGAGAGCACGTCGTACTGGCCGGCGGAGGTGCCGCCGACGTCCAGGCTCAGAATCCCCACGCCGTTCTGGGTATAGTTGCCGGTGATGGTGAGGGTCCCGGCCGTGCCGCTGCCGCCAGAGAAACCGTGCCGCTGCTGGTCACGTTGCCGAGTACCGCGGCGTTGGACCCAGTCTGAGTCGTGGCAACCACCGCGTTGGCCCCGCCGCTGCCGCTGGCCGTCATCTGCGGCAGGGTGTCGCCGGCCAGGCTCCCCTGGAACGTCACCGTATAGACGTTTCCGGACGAGAACGGCGACGTTGCCGCTACCCACGCTGGAAAGTGCGGCCACGGCCGTCTGGACGGCGGCCGCAGTGGCGTTGTAAGCGATTGCCGCGGTAGTCTGGCCATTGAAGGTCAGCGTGAAGGTTCCCGAGGAACCGCTGACAGTGACCGTCTGCTGATCGTTGGCAGCCGCGGCGGTGCCCGTGCTGGTCAGGAGCCCACCGGTGGTAACGGTCAGCCCGCCCCGGGCGACGAAGGTGCCGCCCGCCTTGGAGCGTCAGGGTGCCGGAGTCGGTCACCGCGGAGGAGGCGGTGAAGGCGGTGCCGCTCGCCACCGTGAAATTGCCGTTGCCGGCCGCGACCGTCACCGCCGCCCCGCTGCCGGTCAGCGAGAGAAGAGGCGGTCGATCGGCAGCTAATTGGCGTTCGAGGTTCCCCTCCAAAGGTCACCGTGTAAACATTTTAACCAGGGACACGGTGACGATGCCGCCGAACCGGAAATGATGGGCAAATCTTGTACGGCGCTTGCCGGCAGCTGGCGCTGGCGTTGTCAGGCAAGCACGGAGGTCGTATCGCCGTCAAAGGTCAGGGGTGAATGTGTACACGGTGGCGCCCGTAGAGTGACCGTCATACACGTCCGTGACCGTCGTCAGGGCTAGATTGCAGGATCGGTGCTGGCGCTGCCCGGTGAGGATGCTGAAACCGACCCCGACGACGATGACGTTGGCCGCCACTGTGGTGACATCCTCGAAGGGGCTCGTCAGCTGGACGACGCCGCCGGCAAGGGCGGCGTGCGGTACCGCCGGCGAGCGTGTTTTGCCTAGCGCGAGGTCGGTCAGACGCTCGATCAGGCTGATCGCGAGGGTCTGCCGCCAAGAGTGACCTCCGCGGTGCCGATGTTGGTGAACGTCGTCGGCCTGATCGCGAGGGTGCGGCCAAGAATGGCCTCCGCGGTGCCGTTGTCTGGTGAACGTGCCCGAGTTGACGAAGACGGTACCGCCGGAGACGTTGGCTTCGAAAGTGCCGTTGTTGATCACGGTGCCGGCGATCGACAGCGTGCCGCTTTGTCCTTGCACCGTGACGCCGGAGCCGATGGTCAGGGTGTCGCCGGGGCTGACGCTGATCGCGTTCGCCCGCTGCCGAAGACGACACTGCCGGTGCCGCTCACGGTCTCGGTCGATTGAATGCCGATGTCGGCGCCGCCGTTGAGATTGATCGTGCCGCCGAGCGTCAGTTGTTGGTGACGTTAAGCTGTCTGCCACTTTGGTTCAGGGTGCCGTTCAGGGTGACGCCGTTGAGCGTGCTGGTTCCGCCGCCGGAGACTGTCAGAGCCGCCCCCGCCCGCGGTCGTGATGGTGCCCGCACCGACGATCGTGCCCGTAGATCCAGAAGCCGTGATGGCCGTAAGGGCGAGCGTATTGCCGGTGTTGGTCGAGTACCAGGGAAGCCAGGTTGATCGTGCTCGCCGCATCCTTCGTGATGCCGCTGACGCCCGACTGAGCGGTGGTGATGGTTTCGCCGTAGGCCAGGTACAGTGCGCCTCCGTTGAGGGCGGCGAGCGTGCCGGTGTTGCTCCCGTTCGCCCCCCAGGAGAAGATAGAGACCATCGCCAGAGCCGGTTGTCGCGACGTCCGCTTCGATCGTCCCCTGGTTGACGATGCCGAAGCCGGAACCCGCTTCGCCGATGGAGGCGTCCTTGCCGTGAATGGTGATTCCCGCTGCGATCGTCAACGTGGTGCCGTTGGCAAGCGCCGCGCCAGTTCGACGGCGAGGCGCCGGAAGAAGATCGTGCCGCGCACGGTCGTGCTCACGCTCTGGGTGCCGCTGAACGTGAGCCGGCCGTTCGTGGGGCCCGCGTCGCCAACATCAATGGTCGAATTAAGCACCAGGCCGCCGCTGATGGTCAGGTTGGCGTTGTAGTTTTCCGTCACGTCGATCGGGCTGTTCACCGTCACGTCGTTGGTGAGACTGCCGCCACTGGCCGACACGATCGCGCAGGGATTGGTCGTGCTCAGCGGGTTGACGCTGTACGTGCCGCCGCTGAGGGTCCCGTGTTGGAGGTTCCACGTGCCGAGCGTGTCAGTCGAGTTCGAGCCCACCGGTGATCGTGCCGGTCAAGTTGACGGTCGTGCCGCTGTCGCGCGTGAAGTGCGTGCCTGACGTTCCCTCGAGCCCCGCTTGCGTGAACAGGCCGCCGATATTGAGCGTCGGGCTGCCGAGGTTGGTGGATGCAGTGATCGTCCCGGTGTTGGTCCACTGGCTCGTGTTGCTGCCGTCGTTGATGCCGAGCGTCCCATTGCCGGCAATGCTGATACTGCCACTGTTGGTGAAAACGTTGCTTCCGGAAGCGCCTCCGGTGATGGCCAGGCTGTTACCGGGCGTCGTGAAGATGGACCCGGCATTGCTCCCAGCGGCGCCGAAACTGAATGGAGATGGTACCGGCCGAGACGCTATTGGCTGCGATGGTTCCGTCATTGGTGATGTTGCCGTTGGTGCCGATGGTGACGTTCTGCCCCTCGATGGTGATGCCGCCGCCAAACGTCAGCGATGTGTTGAGCGAGTTCATCGTGTTTCCGGTGTTGCCGCCGACGACGATGGTGCCGCTCGAGGTGGTGGTCACCGACTGCGTGAACAGGCCGTTGATGCCCGTGTTGGCGAAGTTGAGCGTGCCGCGCACGCTGGTGTCCGCCGAGCCCAGGTCCAGCGTGGTGTTGAGGACCAGGTTGTCAACGATGTTGAGGCTTGGATTCTGGTTGTTGGCGTCGAGGGTTGACAGGTTAATGGGACTATTCAGAATCATGTTGTCGATGTTGCCGGTGGTGCTCGTGGCGAAGAGCTGCGCGGAGCTGCCGTTGGCAATGCTGAAGGTGCTGGGGGAACCGTTGGGGCCGCCATAGAGTGTGCCGCCGAGAAGGTTCCAGGAGCCGAGCGTGTCGTTGAGCGTCAGGTTGCCGTCAAGGATGCCGATCAGGTTGACGGTGGTACCGGCGGTGCGCGAGAAGTCCGCCAGGCTGCTCTGAGCGAATTGATTTCCGAGGTCCAGCGTGGCATTGTTGGTCAGGCTGATGATGCCCGTGGAACTCGTCCAGGTGCCTGTCAACGGGCTCGTGGTATTGTTGCCGATCGACAGTGTGCTCCCCGAGCCGCTGGCGGAGAGCGTGCCGGTATTCGAGAAAGCACTGCCGCTGGCGCCGACGGTCAAGGTCCCGCCGTTCGTCGCCTGGATGGTGCCGGTGTTGCTACCGCTGCCGGTGGAGCCGACCCAGCGGACCTGGATGCCGCCACTGGTGCCGTCCGGGGTGTCGGCCGTGATGTTGCCGTTGTTGTCCATCCGACAGGTTGGTCGCCATAAAGCATTTCGAAAAATACGTCCCAAACTTTTCTCTGCGGCAAATCTTCATACATATTTGCCTCTTCTATGATTACGCCTTTTTCTTTTTCTATTTCCTTCTCCGGAAGAGTAGGATTAAGATACATATCAGAAACGATATCCAGAATCTTGTCGAAATTCTTATAATCGGCTTTGGCGTAATATCCGGTATGTTCAAAGCTCGTAAACGCATTGTACTGGGCGCCGATGCCATCTAGTTCCTTGGTTATTTCCATAGCCGAAGGCCTTTTATTCGTTCCTTTGAAGCACATATGCTCAAGAAAATGAGAAATGCCGTTATTGTCTTTCTGTTCATATTTTGAACCGGCTTCCACAAGGACAAGAACCGTAACGGTAGGATTATCCTTCATCGGTACGGTTAAAATTCTTAGACCATTTTTTAAAACTTTTTTATTGAATTTCATACTATAAAATAATCATACAGGATTTTTTGCATAAAAAAAGCCCCTATTTCCAAATGGAAACGGGGCTTGAGCGAAAAGGCCGGAAAAGTCAGTTTACTGTTTAGGTCCCAATGATTATTGAAGACGTTCAAGGCCATGTCATCCCGTGACCTGTACCTTAAACTACCTTTCGGTAGTTGCCATAAACAGAAGGATCTATAAAAGCATCCTATTTAGACTTCTTTATTTTTTCCGGCCAAACAGTGGCTGAATTACTTAAAACGCCTCTGCGTAGAACCGAACTTACTTAAACAACTGGTTCTTGTATTATGATAGCATAATATAAAAATATTGTCAATTATCACTTTTTGATTAAAAATAGCCTTATTTTAAGGCCTATTTTTAGAATACTTTTTTAAAATATTCTTTCAATTCTTCAATCTTAATTCTTTTCTGCTTTCCGGTATCTCTGTCGCGGACAGTTACTGAATCATCTTTTTCTATAGTTTCAAAATCTACCGTAACACAATATGGCGTTCCAATCTCATCCTGCCTTCGGTATCTCTTTCCTATATTGCCGTTGTCGTCGAACATAACAGCGCCAAATTCTTTTTTCAAATCCTTATAAACAACTCTGGCTTTTTCCACAAGCTGAGGCTTGTTTTTCAAGAGCGGAAATACGGCAATCTTGACCGGAGCAAGATCAGGCTTCAGCTTCAAGTAAACCCTTTTTTCTCCGCCAAGCTCGTCTTCATGATACGCTTCGCAAAGCACAGCAAGAATAGATCTGTCGACTCCGAATGTCGGCTCTATGCAGTGCGGAGTGAATTTTTCTTTGGTTTCTTCATCGAGATATATTAGGTCTTCGCCGCTTGATTTGGAATGATTCTTCAAATCGAAATCTGTCCTGTAAGCAAGACCGTAGAGTTCGTTTAAGCCGAAGGGAAAATCGTACTCAAAATCTATCGTCTTTTTTGAATAGTGGGCAAGTTTTTCTTTTGCAACATCGAGCTCATGTATATGGCTTTCCGAAAGGCCGAGCGCCTTCATCCATGACCACATTTCCTTTCTCCAATATTCAAAAGTTTTTTCCCAGTCCTTTTCCCGGAGAAAATATTCTATTTCCATCTGCTCGAATTCGCGCGAGCGGAAAGTGAAATCTCGCGGAGCAATTTCGTTCCTGAAAGCTTTTCCTATCTGCGCTAGGCCGAAAGGAAGCTTAGGGTGAAAAGAATCCACGACATTCTTATAATTAACAAACATGCCTTGAGCGGTTTCCGGGCGCAAATATGAAACTGATTCTTCACTTTCAATAGGGCCGACATTCGTCTTGAACATCATATTGAATTGCCTGGCTTCTCCCATTTCTCCGCCGCATTCCGGGCATTTTTTCGGATCTTCAAGCTGATCCGCTCTGAATCTTTTTTTGCATTTTTTGCATTCCGCTAGAGGATCAGAAAAACCAGAAACATGTCCCGAAGCCTGCCAGACTTTCTGATTCATCAGGATTGCGGCGTCTATTCCGTACATATCTTCCCTGTCGGTGACGAATGTCTTCCACCAGAGATTTTTTATATTATTTTTAAGCGTAATGCCTAAAGGCCCGTAATCCCATGTGCCGGCAAGTCCGCCGTAGATTTCCGAGCCTTGATAGATGAATCCTCTTCTTTTGCAAAGAGAGATTATTTCTTCCATTTTCTTATTAGTTTCCTTTTTCGCCATCCTTCTAATTTACATTAAAAACCTTTATTTTTCCAGCCCGTTTTATAAAAAGCAAAAGCCGGAGAAATTCCGGCCTTTGCATTTTTTACTTGCCTTTACACCACCAAATTCTCATTCACAATCCCTCCTTTCAGGTCTACAACGGGAGATTTGAAGGCTTCCGTGTAAGATTCATCATCGTTCTTCCTATCGATCTTCAGATAGTATCTTCCTTGGGGGAGAAGGATGTAATATCTGCCGTATTTGTCTGCGATTTTCTTGGCGATAGGAGAATCATCCTGGCCTTCCCTGTAGATCTTGATTACTGCAAATGAGAGCGGCAGGCCTGTTTTGGAATCCTTGATCGTTCCAGCTTTCTTCGTCCTGAAGACGACATAGTTCAGGAGATACGCGATGACATAGAGGCCGGCAACGATGAGGTTGTAAGGCGCTGGAGCGAAGATGAGGGCGATGAGCGCGACGAAAGCGCCGATGACGAAGAGCAGATCATATATCCTTGACCAGATTACTGTGGAACCTTTGGTGAAAGTATTCATGTTTGCCCTGTTCTTGGCGAACTCGTTCCAGTCGAATTTCAAAGGATCCATCGGGATATTCTTGGTGATGATTTCTCCGAGAGATCCGATGACGAGCTCTTCTCCGTGATAGAGGTCGTTGTAAACGTCGTCGAATGTGCCGAGAATCTTCTTTGACGGGAAAGAATAGTTGGTCTTCTGGGCCATGATCCTGTACTTGCCGGGCATTACGAGGAATCCGTATCTGCCGTCGAGGTCCGTGATTGCGGTGGCTGCGGTTTTGTTGGTCGCGATATCGATGAGCGTCACGTAAGCCGGATCGAGAGGACGCTTCGTTACGGAATCATATACTGTTCCCCATTTTCTCTGCTTTTTCTTCAGGCCTAAGGATTCGGATAGCAAGCCGAAGAATCTTGCCGGTATGGTCCAGGTTTCAGACCAGGTCAGGGGGTTAACGAAAAGAAGCGCGGCTGAATATGCGATGCCTCCGATGACAAGGCCGACGGTCGAGATTACTTTGACCACTATGGAACCGACAGGATCGTTTACGGTAGAGCTTGCCATTCTGATTATTGGATTTAATGTATCCGATATTCCCTTGATGGCATTGTTGAAAGATTGAGAATTCGATACTGGTGCCGTTGGTGCGGGAGTTGGAGTCGGAGTTGGCGCAGGTGCTGGAGTTGGCAAAGGTGTTGGCACAGGAGTTGGCAAAGGTGTTGGCGTAGGGGTTGGTGTCGGAGGTTCAGGAGGAACGACTGGAAGAGGTTCGGTCTGGCATCCGAGGATGTCATTGGCTTTCTTCCTTGAATAGTATCCGAAGTTTCCTGTTCCGCTTGAAAGTCCGTATGGAGAGAGGATGTCGCTTGCATATGCGTTCTGGAAATTGGTGACTGAATCTGCAGTTACTGTTCCGTAATATTCCATCTCGGAACCTAGTGTTTCCGGACCGCTTGTGGCCTGATCGAATCCGTTGGTGTTCAGGAATATCTGGAGATCCTTAACGTCAGGATCAGATGTTCCCGGCATGAGGTTCTTGGTGAAGCAGAATCCTTTAGGCAATGTCGGAGGGATGATTACTGGAGGGGTTGAGGTTGCAGGCGTGGTTGTTGCGGGGGTGGTGGTTGGAACGATAGGAGGTTCGGTTGAACCGCCGGATGGGCCTGTATATGGAGGCAAAACCGGTGTAGGCAGAGTCGTGGTTGCTCTTCTTCCGTGTGGACGATGGGGAAACAGCCAGTTGACGTCTGAGCCTCCGTCTACACAGCCGTTAGTGCAGTCGAAGGCGTCAGCACTGCTGTTTATCGAAGCGGATACGTCTAGATATCCGAATGTTGCGGTTGTCGAAGCTCCTGTATGAATTATGGAAAATGGGCTGAACGGAACGATATCGAATTTTTGAACGCGATGATTGCTTCCGTCTGTGACATAAAAACTGCCTGATGAATCAAACATTGATTGTTCAGGGAAAGAGAACTGTCCTAAAGCAGACCCGTTTGATCCGAACTGTGTCAGAAATGAGAAATCACTACCCGTCTTTATTATTGTATTATCGCCATTTGATGCAAAAAGATTTCCACCAGAATCTACGGAAAGACCATACGGTCCGATAAATGGTGCTTCATCCGGCCCTGTTGATGAAGCTACGTAAGAAAGATCTGATGTGTTTAGCTTTACCACCTTGCTATGGCAATCGTCGGCCACGTACAAATAATTTCCGGTCGGATCCATAGCCAGACCACCCAAGCAAAAAGAGAATGCTACCCCGTTTGCCGAAGTGGTAGAAGTTATAAGGTTGAAATTATCATCGAATTTATTTACCGAGCTATTGGTCAAACTAGTTACATAAATGTTGCCTGAATGATCTGAGGCTATTCCCCAAGGATGGGTCAGAACATAGCTTGATGTGGCAAAATTTCCGCTTGAATCAAACTTCACCACCCTATTGCCCGTAAGATCAGTTACATAAACATTATCTGATGGATCAACGGCGATCTGCCCGGCAAGTTTTAAATATGAAGGCCCAGGTGTTATTCCGGTAAGAAACTTTACAAAATTTCCGCTTGAATCGAATTCCTGGATATTGCCAACCGTTCGGTCAGAAACATAAATATTATCCAAGGAATCGTGTGCAATTCCTACAGGCAATCCGAATTTTCCAGGAATATCATTTCTATAGCTTGTCGATGCTGTGCCGTCCGGGTTTAAAACATCGATTTGGTTATTATCACCATCGGCTATATACATTTCGCCTGTAGGAGAAAGAACTATATCGCGCGGATATATAGGAGCAAGTGTTCCTCCATCATAACTTGTAGATGCTGTACCATCCGGGTTCAGGACCACTATTCTATTATGACCATAATCTGCTATATATACATCTCCCTGTGAATTTACATCTACACCTAGAGGGCTAATGGGAGAAAAAGTATCACCATCATATGTAGTTGAAGCTGTGCCGTCCGGATTAAGAACAACTATTCTGGAATTATTTGCATCAGTTATATACATATCTCCTGATGGTGAAAAAACCAAGCTTCTAGGATATATAGGGGCAAAAGTATCGCCATCATATGTAGTTGAAGCTGTGCCGTCCGGGTTTAAGACCAGTATTTCATTTAATCCGACATTAGCGACATATATTTCTCCGGTATTAGATACGGTAAGGTCAAGAGGGTTAGAACCAACTCCTGTATCATAGCTTGTCGATGCTGTGCCGTCCGGGTTTAAGACTACAACTAGATTATTATTAAAATCGGTTGTATAAATATCATTGTTTGTTGGAGATAAAGCTATTCCGTATGGATTAAAACTTTGATCATACGTTGTTGAACCCGTGCCGTTCGAATTTAAAACGGCAATCCTGTTGTTTTGTATATCAGCTACATATATATCTCCTGAAGGTGACAATGTTAAATTTATAGGAAAACTCAAACCGGAAACGGATGATGTGCTTCCTATTACGCTATCAAAAACAGGAGCGACAGATCCTGAAGCTGGACCGATTGTCAAAAGATTTCCTGATGTGCCGAAAAGCGATAGGCTGCCTTCGACAGTGGTTGTTGAATCAGGATAGAAAAGCAAAGATGAGGTCGTGGAAGAAAGTTTCATAAGATTAAAAAATGTATTAGATCCGGCAATGCTTTGCGTTCCGTTTCCAGCAAAATTTACCGTAGAAGTTCCGTCATCCAGAGTTCCTCCGGAATTTATCCAATCTCCATAAACATTCAAAGTATATCCTCCTAAATCCAAGGTGCCTCCCGTTTTAAGGGTCAGGCTGTTAACGCTTTGATTGTCAGTCAAAGCAACTGTGCCGGTATCTATTTTTACGGAATCATCAGGACCAGGATAATCAGTGCCTTCAACCATAACGGCTGTGGGAGATAAGGTACGGCCATCTATTGTGGTGGAAGCGCTTCCATCAGGATTGAGGACCACAATACGATTATTGGACTTATCTGAAACATAAATATACCCTGAATTATAAGTGACTATGCTAGCAGGAGTTGAAAGTCCAACATCATAAGCACCTATTTCTGAACCATCCAGATTTAATATTACGACTTTATTATCGCCGTCATTGGTTACATATATATCGCCGGTAGTTGTTGATAGTGTAATCCTTACAGGATCATTTAAATCTGGGACTGAATATGTTGTGGAAGCGGTGCCGTCAGGATTAAGGACTACAATGCGATTATATTGCGTATCAGCCAAATATAATTCTCCGGTATCCTGATTCATCGTTATTCCGCGGCCAGCAATTGTGGATGAATCGACAACTGGCTGATATGTAGTTGAAGCTGTCAGATCTGGATTGAAAACCTGAACACCGGTAAGAATATCGTTTACATATATGTACCCTGTTGAGGAAGATATGACTATATCTTGCGGGTCCTGAAAAATTGGAGAGCTGCCGAATGTTGTTGAAGCAGTACCGTCCGGGTTTAGAACAATTATGCGGTTGTTTCCCCTGTCTACCACATATATGTCTCCATCAATCGGCGAAATAGTCATTCCATGCGGGTCATTCATTGGCGGGCTGACTGTATATGATGTTGAAGCAGTACCGTCCGGGTTTAAGACTGATATGGTATTAGCAGAAGAATTCAGAGAATAAAGATCTCCCGTGAAAGGAGAATACGCCAAACCATCCGGCGCATATACCGGTGCCAAGTGAGTTGAAAGTCCCCATGTAGTTGAGATATTCCAATTGCCGCCCGAGCCGGAAGCATTAAAAACTGTTGCAAAATTGCCGTTTATTATTTTCTTGAACGGAAGAAAAACATTGACCAGAAGAATCAGAAACATGATTGCCGATACCGATACCAGAACAAAATATTTGGTTTGAGCTCCAATATTTTTTATCCTAGACAATAAACTGTTTATTCTGCTTATCATGTATTTTAAAAATGGATGTTTATTATAATACGATATTTCTTTTTTGTAAATAAAAAAGATTGATTTTTACTGTACAACATTGCCCATTCCTTCGTTATACTGCGGATCGGAAGTTATATTCGTCGTAACCGGAGATTTTGTCTCGCCTATTCTTACTCCGGAAAAAGCGTCTGTCCCGCTTATAACAGAACTGTTCAGCAGCGGAACACTCTGTCCGATTTCGGAAATGCTCGGAGTCGTCGCCACTTGGAAAGAAACTTCCCGTGCCGGATAAGCGGAACCTGTGCCCGCTCTCATATTTCCTATATTCCACACCACCTGCCCGCTATTGTTGTCGTATGTTATATTTTCAGAATCAGGGCTGGTATAACCGGTCCATCTTACATTTGCAGGCAATACTCCTATAACTTTTGCACCGTTTACATCATTCCAAGAATCTGTCGCCGTCCAAGTGATCGTGAAAGTGCTTTCATTGTCGACTTTCGGAGGAAAAGGCCCTGAATTTTCAAACGGCCCTGTCGTCCTGAAGCCTCTCGATAAAAGCTGCAGCAAGGATGATATCTTTATGACTTTGGAATCGGAAAATAAGACTTCCGGACTTCCGTTTGCGGCTCTAGTGCCGGTAACTGTGATATCCATATTTATCTGGGAATTTCCAAGGGCTGCAGGACTATTCGCCTGGGAAAATACATTGAAATCAAAAGATGCATCACCTTCGCTGTTAGGCCCTACTGAAGCGAAAGCAGAATTCTGGCTCTTGTCGAAAATAATCGAATTATCGGATGAATTATAGAAACCGTTTATAACGCTTACTGAAGATTCGTCGAGAGCCGGGCCGGTAATTTTTATAGCTATGCTCATATTATATATGGTTTCCGAAAGATTATTCTGCCAGTGTATCTGCGATTCAACCTTGCTTCCGGCATCAACCGCCACCTGCTGATCGGAATCCTGGTTCAATGACATACTCAGGTCTACCGAAGGACTGTTCAAGGAAACCGATTTGGAAAAAGATGCGAATGGGACATCTACATTGTTGTGGTCTGATGCGGATGGATTTCCGACATCAAAAGTAAGGACTCTTATTTCTCCGCTTTGCCCCTGGAATATTCCTGAAACATTTATCGATATGGATGCTCCAGGCGCAAGATCGCCTATATTGAAAACGCTGCCGTCGGAAGTCAGAGGCTTCGGATTCTCAGATGTCAGGTTGAATCCGAAAGGATAGCCGACTTTCATTATCAGATTTTTTATCGGGTTCAGAGAATTGGATTTAACGTTTATTGAAAAGTTGGCCTGCTGATTCGCATTTATCTGGTCCGGACCAGTTACCGTTATGTTAACAGGCGAAGAATTGAGCAGAACGGTGTAATCTTTTTCTTTTGAAAAGATTGCGTTCGAGCCGGCAATCCTGTACTCGACGGTGACCTTTACGACTTCCTGGGTATTTTCCGGGCCGTAAATCACGCTCTTTACGGAATCATTGGCACTCTGCCCTGCATTGATATCGCCAAATGTTTTTGTATATCGCGTCAGATCCTGAGTCAGGTCGTCTGGCTGCTTTGTTCCCGCTGGAAAATCTATCGTCATATCGACGCTTTGCAAGCCTACAGTATTATTGTTCTGCACCTGTATGCCAAGCGGCAATACTTCGCCACCAGCGACAGAAACCGGACCGGTGACCAGTATGTCTATGTTTCCTCCAGATACAGTATTTGCGCCGCCAAAAAACTTGTATGCGGCAAAACCTATTCCGGCAACAAAAAAAATAAGCGCGACAAGAAAAATTTTCTGATAAGGTATCTGGAATTCATGAGCATTTGGCTCTTTTTCGGCTTCCTCTTTCCATGCTGTAGGCTCTTTTTCCAGAGAATAGTTTTCCTTCAAAGAATGCCTTCTTTTTACGAAGATTCCGTCTGATACTTTGGAGTAGAGGGCCTTATTGGCTTCTTCTATCTTGTTTTTTTCATCATCGCTCATGGCCATAACCAGAAAATTATATCACAATTCCAGGCCGATTAAAGATGCGTCTCCTTCAGAATTTCGTTGATTTCTTTTATTGCCGTCTTTCTTTTTGTAGAAAATGAATCCAAGAGTTCAGCTGATAGCCGGCTTCCCTCGGCAAATTCCGACAATCCTTCATCTTTTTTCAGATATCCAAGATTGAATAATATTCTGAGAGCCATTACAGCTTCAAGATTCTTGATATTTTCCGCAGAAATTCCACTTGAAAGAAGGAATCTGTAAAATGACTCGTTAACAGAAAAAAGCGGCTCATTTTTCTCTTCCCCGTGTATCAGACGCAGCATCAGTCCAAAAATATTTTTGACCGCAGAAAGCTTTTCTTTGTCTTTTCTGAAAGGATTCTGGATAATGGCGCTTACATTCGTTATCCTCCATATTTCTTTTCCTTTGACCAGCGATACTTCTATAAAATCGAAATCGCCAAGATGGCCTTTTAATTTTGATTTTGAAAGCCTTACGCCCTGAGCGCTTGCTCTTACCAAGCCGAGATTTTTCGTAAATAAAAAATATCCCTTATTGGCTTCTCCGACGGAAAAACTTTTTATTATGAATCCTTCAGTCGTATATATATGATGCATTTAGATTTTTTTATTCGATCAAAAATCTTCCTTTCAGGCTTTCAGTTTCTACAAGTTCGCCTTCCCCTGTCTTCTCGAAATCAATGCTCTTAAGGCTTGCGGCTTTGGAAATTTCTTTCGAATATTTTTCAAGAAATTTCTTACCTGCTTCATCTGTATCTGCTACAAGATCCGCCAAATCTCCTGGATTAAGCTTTTTCGCTTTCCTTATTTCCTGTATAGCTCTTACTATCTCTCTGACCGCGCCCTCTTCTTTGAGTTCGGCTGTTATATTCGTATCGAGCTCCACTTCCTCAGCAATCGAGTCGTCAAAAATAATTTCTTTAACATTCACTTCATCTTTTATAAGATTGAAATATCCTGAATTTTCTTTCAGCTTTTCACTTTTCACCTTTAAATTAGACAAAGGCTGCCTTACCTTTATTCCGGCTTTTGACCTGGCTTCAAGGCCCAGAGTTACTATTCTTCTGGTTTCTTCCATTTTTTCCAGTACTTCGATTTCATCTTTGGAAAGTTCTTCAACAAGCGCATCCGGCCATGATTCGAGATGCACGCTTTCTTTTTCCATTCCTCCTGTTATCTTTCCGTACAAATCTTCAGAAAGAAAAGGCATGGAAGGAGCAAGAAGCTTGGAAAGCTCCATTATTACTATTTTTGTTGTAAGCATCGCTGAATTCCTGTCGGCGGCATCTTCTGATTTGAACCTGTCTCTTGAGCGGCGCAAAAACCAGACGGATAAATCTTCTACGATATCCGCAATGGGACGAGTTGCCCTGTCGAGCTCGTAATTTTCCACGGACTTCGTCATTTCGGTTGCGGTTTCTTTTAGGCGCGCAAGAATCCACATGTCGAGAACATTATGAGGTGAAAAATCTTTTTTCATCTTTGCATCGAAGCCGCCATACATTTCGAAAAATGAATAGACATTTTCCAGCCTCATGACGACTTTTTTCAAAACTTCATCGACTCCCTTGTCTGAGAACTTCAAGTCCTCGGCTTTCATCGCCGGAGAAGACAAAAGATAATATCTTAGCGAGTCTGCTCCGTATTTATCCACGATATCCATCGGATCGGGATAATTTTTAAGTTTTTTGGACATTTTCTGGCCGTTCTCGGCAAGAACTGTCCCATTCACTATTACATTTTTATACGAGGATTCTCCGAAAAGCGCCACTGAAAGGACTAGCATCGAATAAAACCATCCCCTTGTCTGGTCGATTCCTTCGGCAATGAAATCCGCCGGAAAACCGATATTTTTATTAGGATTGAATTTATCCAGGTTCTCGAAAGGATAATGCGATTCCCCGTAAGGCATTGAACCGGATTCGAACCAGCAGTCAAAAACCTCCGGAATCCTTTTCATTTCTCCTCCGCAGGAGCATTTCAAATGCACTTCGTCGATAAATGGCCTGTGCATATCAAGCTCGTAGTTCCTATTATGCGGAATCGGCGCAAAATCCAGTTCTTTTATTTCCGAATTATATATGAACGGCTTGCCGGCAATTCTCATCAGAAGTGCTTGCTTATGATCATATCCGTAAGCTCCGGCGAACATTAGAAAAATCGGGGTATTGTGCGAAACTATAAGTATGGTTTTTCCTTCATTTTCAATATCGCGGTCATAGACGAATTGCGTCATCCTTTTTTTCACTTCAGTATAATTTTCTCCACCTTCCGGAGTCTTCCAGAATTTTTCTTCTTTGCTGGCAAAATATGCCTGGTATTCGTCATCTGTTTTTCCATTGAGAACTCCGGCATATATTTCATGGAGCCTTTTGTCATAGATTATTTTGTCTTTCGAATAGCCGATTTTTTCCGCTATGATTTCCGCGGTTTCCCTGGTCCTCAAAAACGGAGAACAGTATATTATGTCCACTTTTTTGCCGTCAAGATTTTTTGCAGCTTCCACCGCCTCTTCCCTGCCTTTTTCTGTAAGATGATTCTGCTCTTTAGGATCTGAGCTAAGGACATCTTTGACATTACTTTCCGCTTCTCCATGCCTGACAACCAAAAACTTATTTTTGCTTCTTGTATGTTTTTTTATATCTTCAATCGAGCCGATGAATTCTTTTTTATTGCAGTCTTCATTCCCGCATTTCCATACCGGAATAGGCGCACCCCAGAAACGTTCGCGGGAAATCGCCCAGTCTCTGGCATTTTCCAGCCAATCGCCAAACCTATTCTGCCCTATCTCTTTCGGCACCCATTTTATTTTCTTGTTTGATTCCACGAGCTCATTCCTTATTTTCGTAACTTCCACGAACCATGAGCTTTTTGCGTAATTTAAAAGCGGAGTATCGCATCGGTAGCAGTGCGGATAGGAGTGGGTGAATTTTTCCTTGGAAAAAATCAATCCTTTGGCGGACAGGAATTTCAGGATTTCTATATCTGCCGACTGATGATCTTCTTTCGGCTTAACGGGAATTCCGGCAAAATCCTTGACTTCCTTTTTGAATTTTCCCGCGCTGTCCACATGCTGTATGAAAGGAAGCTTGTTTGCATTTCCCAAATTCAAGTCGTCTTCTCCAAAAGCCGGCGCAATATGCACGATTCCTGTTCCGTCCTCCGTCGTAACGAAGCTTGCGCCGTAAACCTTGTATCCGTTCTCGCCGTTTTTCAGCTCGGACATCTTGTAATAACCGAAAAGCGGCTTATAGGAAATTCCGGCGAGATTCTCTCCTTTCATTTTTTCGAGAGTTTCATATTGTTCTTTTATTGTTGAAAGGCGCGATTCGGCAAGGATGAATTTTTCGTTTCCTATCTTTATTTTCACATAATCTATTTCGGGATTTACGGCAAGAGCTACGTTTACTGGAAGCGTCCATGGCGTTGTCGTCCAGGCAAGGAAAAATGTTCCCGGCTCATTAACGAGCTCGAATTTTCCTGTTACCGATATGTCGTTTATGTCCTTGTATCCCTGACCGACTTCGAAATTCGAAAGCGTCGTTCCGCAATGCGGGCAATAATGCATCGATTTGAATCCTTCGTATATAAGTCCTTTCCTGTTGAGCTCGCTGAAAACCCACCAGACGCTTTCCGTAAAAGTCGGGTCCATCGTGCGGTAATCGTTTTCCATGTCGACAAAGCGGCCCATTCTTGGGACTATTTTTTTCCAGTCATCCACGTAGGTGAAAATTTTTGTCCTGGCTATATCGTTGAATTTTTCCAGGCCGAAATCCTCGATGTCTTTTTTGGATTTCAGGCCGATTTCCTTCTCCACCACATTCTCTATCGGAAGTCCGTGGCAATCCCATCCCCAGCGTCTCGGTACATGCTTTCCGCGCATGGTTTCGTATCTGCCGACAAAATCCTTCATCGTACCGGCAAGAATATGGCCGTAATGAGGCAAGCCGTTTGCAAAAGGAGGACCGTCGTAAAACTTAAATTCGCCTTTTGGCGAAGGCTTTTCTAGCGTCTTTTGAAAGATATTGTTTTCCTGCCATGATTTCAGTACTCTCTCTTCCCTTTCGGCGACTTTGCTCTTTATTATAGGGTTTTTTTCTTCTTTTCCGGCCATGATATTTGAGTTTTTATTTTAGCAGTTTTTAGAAAATAAAAAAGGCGAGCCGTTTTGCGGCCCGCCTTTTCATCTAACGTATCTGCTTCTGAAGATAGAGTTCACTATAAAATATTCCGTCTATATAAAAAAGATCTTTAAATTCACCTACGATTTTGAAACCAAGATTTTCATGAAGTTCAATTGAAGAAGTTTGGGTCTCAGCTATTTCACAAAAAATATTCTTAATATTCTTATTTTTTGATAAAATTTCTATTCTCTTTTCAATAATTTGTCTGCCTATTCCATATCCACGAAATTCCGGAAGCACATAAAGGCTCGAAAAAAATGCGTTATGTCTGAGTTTTTCTTTGTTATGAAAGGTTACAGTACCCATACCTACAAGTTTTCCATTGGATTCTGCAAAAACAAAAATGTATTTATTCTCTATTGCTTCTTTTAATTTATTTTTCCAATCTTCATCTTTTATTTTTATTGCTTCTTCAAAAGTTTCAGAAAAAGCCAAAGGTTCGCCTTTTATTGCTTCAATATAAAGTTTTTTGTATTCTTCAAATCGTTTAACGGGAAGTTCTTCTATTATTTTTATTTCTTTTTCCATTTATTTTCAATATTACATCTTTTCTGGAGCCTGTATTCCCAAAAGATTAAGGCCGTTTTTCAAAATTATTGAAAAAGCATCAGTCAGAGCAATCCTGTACGGAGAATTCTGATCATTTTTGTCCACTATCTTATTTTTTGCATAAAATCCGTTGAATGATGATGATAACTCTATGAGATACGTGGCAATGTAGTGCGGAGAATACTCGCTGCCGGCTCTTTCTACGACTTCCGGAAAGCGATACAAAGTTTTTTCCAGTTCGCTTTCGCCTTCATCTGTTTTCTCGAATTTTTCTTTCACTCCTTCCTCTTCGGCTTTTCTCAGAATCGATTTCGCCCTGGCGTAAGAGTATTGAAGGTAAGGGCCGGAATCGCCTTCGAAAGAAAGCGACTTGTCGAAATCGAAAATAATATCCTTGCCATTCGATTGATGAAGTATGGAATACCGTATTGCGCCGATAGCCACCTGTCCGGCAACCTCATCTTTTTCTTCCTGTGTAAAACCTCTGCCGGCAATTTTCTCCATTACTTTTTCTTTAACCTGCTCAATGAGAGATTCAGCGGAAATAATAGAGCCAGTCCTTGAAGACATTTTGCCCGAAGGAAGTTTCAAAACGCCGTGTGATATATGCTTCAGCTTTCCCTTAAGATCTGGGAAAATTTCTCCTATTGCCGCTTCGACGACATCAAAAAATGAATCCTGCTCGTTTGCTGTTACAGTTATGGACGTATCGTATTTGAAAAATTTTCTCTTGAGTTCTGCAAGGCCGAGTTCTTTGGCTTCATATGTAGGCAATCCGTCCTTGTTTATGAAAACCCTCGTATGCAAGCCGTATTTTTCTCCCTTGAAAATCACTGCTCCCTCGCTTTTTTCGAAAACCTTGCCGATATTTTCTTCCACTATTTTTTTTCCGGCTTCTCCGGTTTCGCTTTCGTAGAAATGATTGTCAAAATGGCTTCCCAATTTTTTATAAAGAGATTCAAAATAATCCAGGCTTATTTTTTTGCCGGACTCGTAGATTTCATTTATCTTCTCATCGGATTTTTCATAAATCTTCTTGTTTATTTCTTCTATTTCCTTTTTTGCATTTTCATCTGTTTCATAAGCGGTATTTCCGGCTGAATACATTTTTCCAAGAATTTCCATGGATATTTTTTCAAGAACGATATTTTGTTTCTTTATCGCCCAAATAGCTTTCGCCACATGAAGCCCGACATCGCCATGATAGCTGACGTCTTTCACTTCGGCGCCGTTCTCTTTTATGATTCTTGAGATTGATTCGCCTATGGCATTGTTCATCAAGTGGCCGATATGGAATTCCTTGAAAGGATTCGGCTGGGTATGCTCTATGAGGAATTTTTGTCCGGACAGCATCTTTGTCTTTCCGAATTTTTCTCCGGCTTTCACGATATCCTTCGTCTCATCAGTGAAAAATTTTCCGGACAGATAAAAATTTATGAATCCAGGTCCTGCAACTTCCACTCTCTCCACTTCCTTCGGAGTATTCTTCCTTATCTCTCCCGCGATGCGCTCGGCAAGCTCGCGCGGATTCTGCTTTTTTTCCTTGGCCAAAACCATAGCAATATTGGTCGAATAATCGCCGTTGGAAAATTCTTCCGGATGTTCCAGAATCACCTTTGTTTCTGCCGTTTTTAGCTCCTTAAGCGCTGCTTTTACGGCTTTTTCCAGTATTTCGCTAATCATGTCCTTTTATGATACGATACTTTCATATAAATTAAAACTAATTAAACAATATGCAATCAAAAACCACTGCTAAGGATTTCTTCCTGTATCTGGCCGTATTCGTCGGCCTCTATGCGAGCACGATAAGTTTTCTGACTCTTTCTTTTGCTATCATAGAGAAAATTTTTCCGCTTACCGGCGAATATTATCTGGGACAGGACGATACCATAAGAAATTCCATAGCCATACTAGTAATATTCCTTTCTTCATTCATATATATATCTTATTTGGTGAACAAGGATCTTAAGAACAATCCCGGCAAAAAGGAACTCTGGGTCAGGAAGTGGCTTATTTATTTCACGCTCTTTATAGCCGGCATCACTGTAGCGATAGATTTGGTAACCCTCATACAAAGATTTTTAAGCGCCGACGATATGACGCTCAGATTCATTCTGAAAGTCATACTTGTCCTTTTGGTCGCTGTTTCAGTTTTCAAATATTATCTATATGACCTCAGGAGAGATGCTTCTGAATTCAAAAAGCCTGCAAAAATTTTTATATGGTCCGTCGGAATAATTTCTTTGGCGTCAATCGTATATGGAATCATACTAGTCGGCTCACCGGCACTGCAGCGGGCAAGAAATATGGATCAGGAAAGAGTCAATGACCTCTCTGGAATCCAATCTCAGATAGTTTCACTTTGGCAAGTCAAAGGAATTATTCCATCCGCGCTAAGCGACCTTAATGATCCGATAAGCGGATACACAGTGCCGAAAGATCCTAAAGACGGAACGGATTACGAATACAAAAAGCTCACATCTAACAGTTTCGAGCTTTGCGCGACTTTTGAAACCGACAGTTCGGCGCAAAATAATCCTATGATGACACAGCCTATGTACTACCCTCAGGGTATGAATGAAAACTGGCAGCATACGTCAGGAAATATCTGCTTCGACAGGACTATAGATCCGACAATATACAAGCCGTCATCAATTCCGACAAAATAATATGAAAATAGGCGTGGATCTCGATGAGGTACTGGGACATTTTCTTCCTGCACTTATCGACTGGCATAATGACACATACGAAACAAGCTGGGCCATAGGACAATTCTATACCTATCACTTTTGGGAAATTTGGGGAGGGACTGTGGAAGAATCAATCCAGAAAGTCTATGATTTCCACAAAACTCCTTACTTCAAGAATATAAGGCCTGTCAAAGGATCGAAAGAATCCCTGGCTTCGTTAAAAAAGGATCACGAGCTCTTTATCATCACTTCGCGACAGAACGATATAAAACAAGAAACGGAAGAATGGGTGGAGCAGCATTTCCCCGGGATGTTTTCCGAGATTCATTTTACGAATAATTTTTCGCAAAGCGGAGCCGGCCGGACGAAAAAAGAAATCGCCGACAAGCTCGATATCGATATTATGATAGAAGATTCGGCAAAATATGCCCTGGAGTGCCTATCGCCGGGCAGAAAAATATTCCTTATCGATTATCCGTGGAATAAGAACGAAAAACTTCCCGAGGGAATCATCCGCGTCAATTCATGGGAAGAGATACTGGAAAATCTCTGATTAATTTTGACAGAATAATAAAGCCGGCCATTTTATGGTCGGCTTTTTATCGCTCTCATGTAGCGGTTTTTGTTAAATCAACATAAGCAAAAAGATCAATGAATTTAACCCCGAGAGAGTGGGCTATCCTTTCAAGTGACCTCATCGTTGGATTACCATTAAGACTTTCGATGTAACATATAGTTCTCCAGGAAATCCGAGATTTTTTACTAAGCTGTCTGGTAGATAGACCATTCTTAATCCTGAGATCAATAATATTAGCAGCTAATAATGCCGATGGTTCAGGATTTTTTAAAGCAGCATATACTTTTGGCTTATTTTTTTTAAGCCAAATCAATCT
Source organism: uncultured bacterium (assembly GCA_963840885.1). Classification (GTDB taxonomy): domain Bacteria; phylum Patescibacteriota; class Minisyncoccia; order Phycocordibacterales; family GWA1-40-21; genus Bog-1340. The sequence goes on along the minus strand of CAWJAN010000006.1, from coordinate 183,891 downwards.
TTCTTCATGGTTAGTGAAATCTTTAAAGTTCTGAACTTTACGGGTCATGGGTACCTCCTTTTAAATTTGAAGAGCAATTTCAAATTATTTAATAACATTTTAAATAGATATCGTCAAACAACTATGCTGTGCGCACAAATAATTTTTATCCTATTTCCCCGTACTGCCGAACCCTCCCTTTCCTCTTTTTGTATCGGTTAGCTCCGACACTTCTTCAAAATCGACTTTTTCTTTTTTCTGGATGAGCATCTGCGCGACTTTATGGCCTTTTTCGAAGGTATAATCCTTTTCGCTCAAGTTAATCATACCGACAAGAACTTCTCCTCGGTATGACGAATCTACGACTCCGCCGAGCGTTTTTATACCTTCCTTGATGCCGATACCGCTTTTGTCCCAGATAAGTCCGACATATCCTTCAGGAATCTCCATTGAAATTCCCGTCGGCACGGCAAATCGTTCGCCTTTCTTTATCAAAGTATTTTCAACGGAAAATAAATCAAACCCGGCATCGTCATTGTGAGCATAATGCGGCGCTTTGGCGTCAAGATGAAGTTTTTTAATTTTTAAAATCATGTATAAACAGTATCTTATCACAAAAAAGGTCCGGATTTTCCGGACCTTTCATTCACCTGACTTTCAGCTCGATAATTGCTTTACTGAAATTTTTCCAGACCTCTTCAACTGGTTTTGAAGCGTCAATCGTCACATGGGGAGCGCGGATCAAAAATTCACTGAAACCTTTCCTGAGGTTATCGTGAAATTCCATCGGACGTTCCTCAAAATGGTTTACTTCCGTTCCCTGCTTCTTTTTCCTTTCAAGGCCTATTCTCGGATCTATATCGAAATATATGTATAGGTCCGGCTTAAAATCGCCGAGATAGAAATCGCGTATCTGCCAGAAAAAATCCCGGAGTTCAGAAGCTCCTTGAGCAACGATCTGATACGCGAAGGTCGACGAATCAAACCTATCGGAAATTACCGTCTTGCCTTCTTTAAGAGCCGGAATGATCGTGTTTTTCAGATGATCAGCCCGTGCCGCCCAAAAAAGCCCAAACAAGGTTTTTGCATCCGCTTGCCGAGCCAGATACAGATTGAGGATGAGATTACGGATTTCTTCCGCATACGGAGATCCTCCGGGCTCACGTGTCAAAACCAGTTTATCGCCAAAAAATTCTTTGGCCTTATTAAGCTGAGTCGTCTTGCCGGCACCTTCGCCGCTATCGACAACTATAAAAAGACCGCCATTGTTTTTCATGCAATTTCTCCTTGAGTAAGATAAAGACCTGTTCAGGATAGATTATACATATTGAAAGTGTATTAGCAAAGCAAAATTTTCTTGATTGACTTTTATCCCTATTCGGATAATCTGAAAACAGGTTAGTTGCTTTGATTTTTAGGATTATACAAAAAGCAAAAGGAGCTCAACATGGAATTGTTCGTTCTTGATGAATTTTCTCCGCAAGATGTAGCCATGATGCAAGCTCTGTATTCGCGAGACGCAAGCTCAGTCGGCATACATGCCGATAAAGTGCGTCAGACCGGATCAGGCAAGTTCATGGAAAAATTTTATGTCGGCTACAATCACGATTCGATCGGCGATTGTGGCTCGACGACCATCTTCATCGAAGGGGTGTCGATGCATGTCGCAAAAGCGATTCAAGACTGGCAGCTCTATTCCGGACAGGAAACGAGCACCAGATACATCGATATGGCCAAGCAGCCGATTGTCGATCCAGTCGGCTCAAAAGAATCGCTGGCAATCCTTATGAAGTGGATGGATTTCTATCGCGAAAATCAATCAGCGGTGGAAGCTCATCTCTTCAAAAGGTATCCGAGGAAAATGAGCGAGGACGAGAATACGTACAACAAGGCCATCAAGGCCCGAGTGTTCGATACCTTGCGAGGTTTTTTGCCGGCTGGAGTTTCAACTCAGCTCTCCTGGCATACGAATCTGCGCCAGGCGCACGATCATCTCGCGCTTCTCGTTCATCATCCTCTCGAGGAAGTCCGACTCGTGGCAAAAGAAATGCTGTCGAAGCTCAAAGGAAAATATCCTGAAAGCTTCAGCCACAAGATTTATGATGAGCAGGAAAATTATCGGGATAAGATGATGAAGCTCTATGCGTATTACCTGAAAAAGGATTACGCTGGAGACTTCAGCGCTTCGAATTTCGTCAGGTGGCAAGCGCTCCTTGATGAGTATTCCCCGGCTGTCCTTGAACGTCCGCAGAAAACGAATCTGCCGGTATTCCTTGAAGAGTTCGGGGTCGTTATCTTCGACTTCCTTTTGGATTTCGGTTCTTTCCGTGATGCGCAGAGGCATCGGAATGGCGTTTGCCGGATACCGCTTTTGACCACGAAGTTCGGGTTCAATGAGTGGTATCTTGCTGAATTGCCGGCTGATGTTCGAGAAAAGGCAGACTGCCTTATCGAAGAGCAGATGCAAGCAATCGAATCTCTGGGAGCAACTCCTGAAATCGCGCAATATTACATTGCGATGGGTTTCAATGTCACGTGCCACACGGCATATGGGCTCATGGCTCAGACATACTTGGTCGATCTGCGGTCGGGTAAATTGATTCACCCGACGTACCGCAAGGTCGTTCACAAGATGTATCATGCCATGCGGGAGTTCTTCCCGGAACTTATCCTTCATGCTGACCTCGATCCGAGCGATTTCGATATCCGGCGAGGGCTTCAGGATATCAAAGCTAAGCAGTAAAAAAGTTCTTTGCGCTCCGGTTAGAAACCCGGGGCGCTTTTTTATTCTATATTGACTTGATATAAAATTTCAGATATTATAATTTTCAGAAAGTTGCTATTCCAATTTGGAGGACTCAATGGCTTTATCAGATAGGCTGATTCTAAAGTGGATGAAAAAGGGCGATATTATTATCGATCCTTTTGAAAAGCTCAATCTCGCAACCTCAAGCTACGATGTTACGCTCGGTCCGTATTTTTATCGGGCTCAAAACCCGGCATACAACCAGCGTTTCTATAACATCTACAACGAGAGGCACGTCAAACGCATTTGGGGCGAAAAAGCTTCGTATGCTGAACGCGCCGGCGACAGGTTTAAAGATATGGGAGAAGATCATGAAGGCATAAACCCGAACGATCTTATCATCATGCTCGAGCCAGGTGAAATGATACTGGCTAGTACCAATGAATTCATTGGCGGACGCGGCCATATCACCACGAGCATGCAGGCGCGTTCCTCGATGGGAAGAAGTTTCATCACTGTCTGCAAATGCGCCGGCTGGGGAGATGTCGGATATGTAAACCGTTGGACCATGGAAATCACAAATGGTTCGATGGATTATACGATTCCGCTTGTCGTCGGAAGGCGCATCGCGCAAATTATCTTTGAGGAGACTGGGCCTATCTTGGGTACGGATTATGCAAAGCTTGGCAAATACCAGAGCTCTGCTGATCTGAAAACCTTGAAAAACTCCTGGGATCCATCGATGATGCTTCCCCGCCTTTACAAAGACAGGGACATCAAAAGATAAAACAAAAAATGGCCGGTTCGCTTTCGCGAACCGGCCTATTTTATTTCTTATTTATTTGACCTCAACTCCTTACAGGAGCAGTAGACTCGAGTATTTTTATTTGATTTCAACGCCCATTGATTTCGCCGCACCTTCAACCATTTTCATGGCTGCGTTTATATCATTTGCGTTCATATCGACAAGTTTCTTTTCGGCAATCTCTTTGACCTGGGCTTTGGTAAGCGTTCCCACCTTTGCCGTATTCGGCTTTCCGGAACCTTTTTCTATTCCCAAAGCTTTCATTATAAGCGCTGCTGTCGGAGGCGTTTTCAAGATGAAGTCATAGCTTCTGTCCTCGTATACGGTGATTACCACCGGAACGACATCGCCTATCATTGTCTTCGTCGCGGTATTGAATTTATTGACGAAATCTCCGATATTTATTCCCGCCTGACCGAGAGCCGGGCCGATTGGAGGAGCCGGCGTGGCTTTGCCTGCCGGTATCTGAAGCTTTAATTTTTTTGTTATTTTCTTTGCCATATTTGTTGTTTTTAGTGTTATTTAGAGGCGGGATTCATACTATATTAAACTCCCTTGATTTGCAACAAATCGAGCTCGACAGGAGTCTCTCTTCCGAAAATAAGCACCATGACTTTGGCTTTTCCTTTCTCGCTGTCTATTTCGTTTATCTTGCCTTCAAGATCCTTGAAAGGACCGTCGACTATCTTTACGGACTCGCCTATAGAAAATTCCACAGCATGCTTCACTTCGCCGTTCTGCTTCATATTGCCGAGGAAAAATTCAACTTCTTTTTCCGTAAGCGGGACAGGATATACTCCTGCACCGACAAACCCGGTGACACGAGGAGTATTTCGGACGACAAACCAAGAGTCATCGGTAACAACCATATCTACAAGTATGTATCCCGGATATATTTTTTCTTCTTCTTCCACCCTCTTATTGCCTTTTATTTTTATCTTTTTTTCGACAGGAACGATGACATTGAAAATCTTGTCATTCATATTCAAGGAGTCGATTCTCTGCTTGAGATTCCTTGCGACCGCATTTTCGTATCCGGCATAAGTATGGATCGCATACCAGTGCCTTCCCTGTTCTATTGTCTGTTTTGCCATAAAATTTTTATATTTTTATTAAAAGAAAATCTTCAATATGGAAGAGAATACGTAGTCGAAAAATCCGAGGTATGCGGCAATTCCGACAGATATGAAAATAACCAGAGCGGTGAACAGAAAAGTCTGGTGCCTGGTAGGCCAGGAAATATGCTTCAATTCCTCTCTTGATTCCGTTAAATAATTTGAAAGTTTTGACATGATTGTTATTTTTTATTTAAAAAACCGCCCCTGCGGGCTTGCAGTTATAATAACATAAAAGGCATTAAATGCAAGAACGGCCCGGCCTTAAGGCCGGGCCGTTCTTTATAATAACGAAAATAAAGTTTTACCTTATTTCGTAAGTAATGCTTACATTTGAGGTAATTTTGTTCTCTCCCGTTGGCAATACTGCGGGCGCCGCGCTTGGCATGGCCATAGCCATCCCTCCGGAACAGCCGTATTGTAATAGACTGGATAATTTCCATTTTCTGAATATCCTACTATCTTATCGAGATTTACACCCAAAGACTTTGCAAGCTTGGAAGCCTGGTCGCGCGCATCAGCAATTGCCGCATCTCTGGCTTGCCTTACCAAATCGTCATATTTGTCTTCGGTGAAATTAAGCCCGCTCATATTTGTGACTCCGAGAACGCTGAGGTCCGTTACGACGCTTCCGGTCTTGGACAAATCCCTTATCTTGACCTCGATGCTCTGTGTTACGTCATATCCGGCAAGAACCTGTCTTCCGTTTGGATACAATGAGCTTGGATTCGCATAATTATATCTCGGCGAAATGCTGTAATCGGTCGTCTTTATATCGCTTTCATCGACTCCGTCATTCTTCAAGGTATCGATGATTTTAGCTATTTTCGTATTTACCGCATCAGATGCTTTTGAAACATCCAGGTTTTCCTCCATTACGGAAAAATCAACCGTGGCTATGTCAGGCTTTACGGAAATCTCTCCTTTTCCGGAAATTACGATTGTATTCTGCGCGCCGGCGTTCGAACCGCCGTTATCAAATGCCTTGATTGCTCCTACGAAAACAAAAAGCGACAAAACAAAAAATATTATTTTCTTAAAAACCCCGTGCTGCTTCATACCCATATAATCTTTCTCTTGCATGTTTTCCATAATGTAAATTAATTTATTGATAATTATTTTAGACCGTTTTGTACCATATATGATACCAGAACGTTTTCAAAAAGAGAAACAACCGTCATCGGGCCGGCTCCGCCTGGAACGGGCGTTATAGCCGAAACAACCTTTGATACGGCCTTAAAATCGACATCACCCAATACCGACTCCCCTAATTTGGTTATGCCGACATCTATTATCACCTGTCCCTTCCTGACAAATCCTTTTTTGATGAAATTCGGCAGGCCTACGGCAGATATGACGATATCTGCGGATAATATTTCCTTTTTTATATTCCTGGTCTTGCTGTGGCAAATTGTTACCGTGGCATTTCTATTTAGAAATGCGAGGGCTGTAGGCCTTCCGACCAAAAACGATCTTCCGACAATTGCGACTTTCTTTCCTTCAACCGGAATTTTATAAAAATCCAAAAGCGTCAGTATTCCTTTTGTAGTAGCGGGCATTATCCCTCCATTTTCGCCACCCAAAAGCATGCGAAGATTTTTCGAGGTGAGGCCATCCGCATCTTTTTCCGGCAAAATAGATTCTATTATTTTTAGCTCATTGAATTTTTCCGGCAGCGGAAGCTGGACTATGATGCCGTTTACATTTTTATCATTATTTAAACTTTCTATTTCCAAAATTAGCGATACTTCCGTTATTTTTTCATCCAGATTTATATATTCGACTGAAAATCCCAGCTTTTCGCCGAACAGCTTCTTTTGTCTCGTGTATACCGATGACCGCTCGTCGTTTCCGACTTGGATAATGACCAGCTTCGGCTTTGCTCCGAGTTTTTCCAGCTTTTTTCTTATCATGTCCGCGATAAAATCGCGGACTTTTATCCCATCTAAGATTTTCATGATTAAAATTACCTATTCCAACGGACGAATATACCGGCGGGCAATAATCTGCCTCCTTTTGATTCTTCAATCGCCAGTTCTCCATATTCAAAACTGCCGCCATATTTTTTCATGACTGGCTGAAGCGCATTATAATAAGCAATCGAAGAATATCCCGAAGCATAGCCATTTACTATAAAAAACAAAGGATTTTCCGAAAGGATTTTTCCGCAATCTTCAAGGAGTTTCGGCAGATCTTTCTCAATCTTCCATATTTCGCCTTTTCCTCCACGGCCGAATGACGGCGGATCCATGATGATTCCGTCGTATTTCCCTCCGCGTTTGATTTCGCGCATGACGAATTTCCTGGCATCATCAATAATCCAGCGGACTGGCTTTTTATCAAAACCCGAAAGTTCCGCATTTTCTTTCGCCCAGTTCACAGCTGCCTTTGAGCCGTCCACGTGGGTGACGTCCGCTCCAGCGGAAAGCGCAGCCAAAGTCGCTCCGCCAGTATATCCAAACAAGTTTAAAATTTTTACGGGTCTGCCAGAATTTTTTATTCTTTCTATAGTCCAATTCCAATTCGGCTCCTGTTCAGGAAAAACTCCGGTATGCTTGAAAGCTGTCGGCTTGATATTGAATTTCAAATTCCCGAAAGCAATTTGCCATTCGTTTTTCATGCTTTCATTTTTCTTTTTCCAGATTTTTCTGTCTCCGTCAAAAACTGCATCGGCCGCTTTCCATTCCGTTTCGGATTTAGTTTTATTCCAAAGCGCCTGAGGATCCGGCCTTCGCAAAATATATTTTCCCCAGCGTTCGAGCTTTTCCTCGTTTCCGCTGTCTATAAGCTCGTAATCTGCACTCGGCTTTGTGATAAGTGTTTTGTTTTCTATCATAAGTTAATATTAAACACCATTTTGGCGTTTTCGAGAAGCTGATGCCTTACTGTCTCAAAATCTTCTTCTCGCAGCTCGGCAATCTTTTTTACTACTTCTACAACGTAATCTGGCTCATTCTTTTTTCCTCTGTAAGGAACGGGTGCAGCAAACGGCGAATCTGTCTCGGCATGTATCTTATCAAGAGGAATATTTTTCACTGCTTCCTCTGTTTCCTTTGCAAAAGTGATGACGCCGGGGAATGAAACAGTAAAGCCGAGCCCGATGAACTTTTCGGCTATTTCCGAGCTCGCGGTAAAAAAGTGTATATTTCCTCTGGCTTTTCCCTCGTATTTTTTCAATATTTCATAAGCGTCATCATGCGCGTCTCTTATATGAAGCATGAGTGGCTTATCATGCTTGATTGCAAATTCTATCTGCTTTATGAATTCTTTTTTCTGACGTTCTTTTTCCGATTCGATATCGCCGGACATTCTGAAATAATCGAGTCCGCACTCCCCAATCGAGACGGCTTTCGGGCTTTTTACGAGTTCGGCAAAATCTTTTTCCTCAAAAGTCTCTTTGGGATTATCTTTCGGATGAAGTCCGATAGAAGCCCAGATATTTTCATTCTCTTCCGCTATTTTCACAGCTTCTTTGGAGCTTTCCAAATCAGTGCCTACGGTAATCGTTCCGACTTCCTGCTCCCTCATCCTTTTTAGGACTTCTGCTTGGTCTTTGCCGTAATCGGCAAAGCTTATATGGGAATGGATATCGATATATTTGAGTTCCATATATATAGAGTAGCTGGAAGTAGATAAAATGTAAAATAAAAGGCGCGGTTTTGGAAAACCGCGCCAAAAACTAAAAACTTACTCGAAGAAATTGATAAACGCGAAGCCATGGCTGGAAAGCCACCCGCCGCCCGGCTCAGCGAATTCCGTGTCCATCCCAAAGCGTGGATCATCCGTGCCTGCACAGAGCAAGTGTGGGTAACCGCCAGAATCTTTGATTGGCTTGTGCCTAGCAACAATCCATCGCAGACCCATTTCTTTGATCTCTGTATCTGAGAACCTATCTCGAATGAAGCAGGCGACTTCAGCCGGAGGAGTTTTGAAACCCCGCCGATCCGCTTCTTCGCGAATCTTCTGCGTGACACGATCGTCATCGGAGAAAAATCCTCCTTTAATAATCACGATCTCGTACGGAAGATTACGTGTGAATGTGAAGTGCTTGGACAAAAGAAGCTCGCGGGCATCATCATTAATGCGAATTCCTTTGGATTCAAAATAGTTGATCCAGTCCTTGCCGCTATTGCCGTTTGAAAAGACAGAAAAACAAATCACTTCGCCATCATCGGACACTTCCCCATGAAATGAACCTGGGAACTGACCTTCGATCGCTTCTTGCAACCACTTATTAAGCTTCTCCGGATCATACGGGTATCCACCAGGCTGGCGGATCTGCCGCTTGATCTCAAAAAGCTTTGCGTCAAGTTTCTCATACAGATCGCCGGTGACTTTTGTAGCCATGACAATCCTCCTTGTATTTTCCCGCCCAAAGACAGGATTTTTCTTGAAAGAACAAGCAAACAAACCTCTTTGCCTGCAATACAATGCTAACACTAAAATTATAATTTGTCAAAAACTAGTCTTTCCTTACGAATAAAGGCGTTTCCGGCTTTTTATTTTCTTTGATGAGCATTCTGATTTTTTCCGATGTTTCCGGCAAAAGAGGCTCAAGATAAACAGCTATTTCATGAACTCCTTCTACAAGTTCTTTTATTATTTCAATTGCTTTCTCTTTATCGGTTTTTATCAGCTTAAACGGTTCAGTCTTTTGTATTTTTTCATCAAGCAATTTTATTTTGTTCCATATAAAATTCATGGCTTCCTGGATATCATACCTGTCAAAAGCATCGGTGAACTTTTCATCTAGAGCAATCCATTTAGTTTCAGCCGGCTTTTCCAGATTCTTTTCGGACATCGTAAGAACGCGGGAAACCAGATTGCCTAGTCCGTTGGCAAGGCTTGCGTTGTATGCCGATTTGAAAAGATCTTTGCTTACGGGAGTATCTTCAAACGAAGAAACTTCGCGCAAGCAGAAATAGCGCAGCGCATCGGCGCCATATTCGCTTACTAGCTCAAGCGGGTCGATGACATTGCCGAGCGATTTTGACATTTTGATTCCGCCTTCTCCGGTAATAAATCCATCTATGACTATGGTTTTAGAATTCGGCAGATCTGCCGCCATAAGCATGGCCTGCCACATGGCCGACTGCTGTCGGAGATTGTCTTTTCCGCAATACTGTACCATTCCGCCGGTTTCCTTCTGCCATTTGTGGAATTTTTCCGTATCATCCGGCCAGCCGATTGTCGAGATATAATTCACAAGAGCATCAAACCAAACATACATGACCTGATCCCGATCGCCCGGAACTTCTATTCCCCATGACATTTTTTCCTTCAAACGCGAAATACTGAAATCAGAAAGCCCTCTTTTCACAAAAGCTTTTATCTCGTTGAATCTGAAATCAGGAATCACGAAATCAGGATTTTTTCCGTAAAAATCCAAGAGCTTTTCCTGGAAAGCGGACCATTTGAAGAAATAGTTCTCCTCTTTGATTATTTCTATTATCAGATTCGGATGAAGCGGGCATTTCCCGTCTACAAGCTCAGACTCCGTCTTTTCCAGCTCGCAGCCGATGCAATATTTTATCTCGTAATTTTTCTTGTATATGTATCCGTTCTTGTCGCAGATTTTCCAGAATTCCTGGGCGGCTTTTACATGATGCGGATCTGTAGTGCGTATGAAATTTATATCTTCCAAGATATTGAGTATTTTTATGAGGTCTTCGTATTTTTTTGCGGCATTATCCACGAATGCCTGCGCCGTTATCCCCTCTTCTTCGGCTTTCTTGAAGATTTTCGCTCCGTGCTCGTCCGTTCCGGTATTAAAAAAAACGTCAAAGCCCTGAAGCTTCTTGTACCTGGCTACCGCATCTGCGCGGATAATTTCTAGGGCAAAGCCAATATGTGGATCGGAATTCACATACGGCAGAGTCGTTGTTATGTAAAACGGTTTTTTATCGTGATTCATTATGCTTGTACGGATGAATGCTTTTTCTTATCGACGTCATCCAAAAATTCCATAAATGCCGAAACAAGAGGAACTGACAATATCACCCCGAGAAAGCCGGCCAGCTGCGCTCCGACTATTATGGCAAGAATGACTATTATAGGAGAAACTCCGACAATTTTCTTTACGACGAGAGGATAAATAAGATGGCTTTCGAATTGCTGGACTATCAAGTAAAGTCCGGCTACAAGAAGCGCAGCGGTAAGGCCACCGCTGACAAATGCTGCAAGAATAGCCGGAATTGAAGAGATAATCGGGCCGAATAACGGTATGATTTCAAGAAATCCGGATGCTACCGCAAAAAGCAGCGCATTCGGTATTCCCAAGATCATAAGGCCTAGATAAAGAAGGACTCCGACTAAGATTCCCAAAAGCAGCTGGCCCTGCATCCATTGGCCTATTTTTTTCTGCGATCTTTTCCATAAATCAATTATGTATTTTTCGTGCTTAAGAGGAACAACCAAGCTCAGGAATTTCGTCACGCCGTCTTCCTGGACAGAAAGATAAAAAGACAGGACAACTATAAGTATGAAGGAGAGGAATCCTCCGAAGATAACGCTCATGATTTTTACGAATCCGTCTGCGGTATTCGAAGAAAAATCTTCAACGGCTTTCAATAGGTCGCTTATGCCGAAGCTCGTTCCTTTGATCTGGTTTTGCACAAGCCCTGTAGGATTGCTTATTCCTGAAGATATCGTATCAACAATTTTTTGCGAAGATGCCACGTCTGTCGAGCTTATGCCGGTAGGATTCCAAAGAGAAGTGGAATCAAGATATTTTGGCAGGCCTTCAAGAAACGATGACGTTTCGTTAAGTACCGCCGGAACAAAGAAAAAAATCAGTCCGGCAAGTATTGCGAAAATGCTTAAATAGGAAATTATGACGGCTGGAACCCTTTTTATGACTATTTTCCTGAAAAAATTTATGAGCGGCTCGATTCCGGAAGCTAAAACTATAGCAGTCAAAACAACGAGAAGTATGTCTCTTATATAGAACATGAACCAAAACAAAAGTATTATCAGAACGCCTTTTAAAAACGATCCCGGAGTTATGTTAACAACAATCCTGTTGCCCTCTTTTTCCATAATCAAAATATTAGCAAGAGAAATGGCAAAAGTCTATTGAAGCTCTTTCCATGATACGACCTTGTACTGATCGGAGCTTAAAGGAAAGCTCGGCGGAGGCGCATAAAGAAAATTGCCGTCATAATTCAAATTCCTTGTTAAATATCCCGTATTGTCGGTATAGGCAAAACCGTACCTGACATTTGTACCGATCATTCCATAAAGATTTATAGTTGATCTTATATAATCCGCTCCGCAGCCGGAAGAATAATAAAAGCGTCCGACTCTTCCATTTTGGGCCATGAGTGCGCCGTCGATTGTAAGTGTATCATTGCTTAAAAGACCGACATTGATATTGTTTTGCGCGACAAGCGCTATGGAATCGCTTCCGTCAAATTTGGTATAAAGCAAATCTTTATTTACGGTAATATTTTTTCTGGTATTAGGATTGTCCGGAAAAACTCCGGCTCCGATGGTAACGCGAGAGCCGTTTATCTGCCCGTCGACCCAGACGTCATCTTCCACGAAAATCAATCCGTTTGAAGGAATGGGATAATTTTTGACAAAAGTTTCCGATCCGGAATTAGGCGATATACTCCACATTCCCCATCCTGTCTGGCTTTGGCTCGGACAATTGCGGTTTGTATATAAAGTATTTACCTTGTACAGATCGAAGGTCTTGTTGGTTTTGAAAACTATATGATATCCACTTTTTCCGGAAGGGCCAAGATGTATTCCTCCGTTATCGGAATCAGATTTTATCTGTGCCAAATCATACGTAATTCCTGGGAAATCCACTATATCAACCGGAAACTGCCTTCCTGCAACAAAGACAGAAGTATTGTTCGGAACGGGGGCAGGTGGCTGAGGGTCGCTTGAAGTGAAAACGCCGAATTCCGTAAGTCCGGTATCCGGATCGACATAAGTTGTTTTTGCGCTTGATACAACATTGTATGCTGTGCCGTCAAAACGTATTCCTCCGTTTGAACGTATAGGCCCAACGACAACGGTTCCTGTTCCGAATCTCATATCGTCATTGGCAACTATCGCGTATTGCGCAAGAGATGGTATGGCCAATTGCGCTGATATTTCCTTCGAGACGCCTGGATTGTCATTTACTTTTCCGACGGAATCCACAGTGACCAAAGTCGAACCCGTAGGAGGAGGAGTTATGGTGAGTATATATTGTCCGATCGCATCTCCATTTTTATCGTAAAAATCATGTATATAAGGCCCGGTTGAAGTTGAGCCGTCCTTATAATCGGTAGGAGCATAGGCCAGATGCCACTTGTAATAATCTATTCCCGCTTCAGCTATCTGCAGGGCTTTTTGTTTGTCTACATAAGACGTGGTGGTCTCTAAATTTACTATGCTCAGCCTGACTAGGGCCGGAATTATAACGAGAGCGATGGCACCAAAAACCAAGGCCATTATCAGAATATCTCCTTTTGTTTTTTTCTCTGTGAAAATCATAGATTATCTTTTAAATTTCTCGGAGTTACGTCTGTGGAAAAGGAAATTGAGGAAGTTGCCCCGAAATTATTCATTACAATGTTAAGCGTAATCTTAATATGCCTTACGGAAGAAATATTAACCGGCTGTGAAAGAGGCGGTTCCGAACCGTCGTAATTTCCATCGAAATATTCGAATATTGGGCTTTGTGAATTATTGACATTGTGTATGGCTTCGGAAAAAGTCTCATTCGCTGAATCATATGAGAGAGGACTGCCCGTAGAAACCGTTATCCCTTTTTCCAATGTAGTGCCAGAAAGGAAATATCTTATTCTTTCTCTTTTGCCGTCATTATTAATATCGCTGTAAAAAGTTATCGTGGAAGTGCCCGCATCTCCTATGGCATATGAGCCTGTATCGGAAGAATACATTGAGCGCATTTCTGAAGCCATTTTCTCCAAAGTCTGTTTTGCCTCATCTTCAGCGACAGAACTGTTTTGGATAATCGAATTGTAGTTGAAAATGCTTCTGGCGAAATTTCCAAGCTCAATCATGACAAACAGGAATATGCCGAGAGCGACTAGCGTTTCGATGAGGGTAAATCCTTCTCTGCTCTTATTATTTTTTGGCTTTAAATTAATCATTCTGATGATAATGGGATCTGGCTTTGCTGCCAGTCAGACGATACGCTGACCGTTCCGCTATAATCCTGATATCCGGATTTGGAAACGGAAAGATCATAAGAGCCTGAATTCAGATTGCTGAAAAGGACTTGTCCGGGCGGCACGCAAGAAGAAGAAAAAGTCAGAGAAAGGCTCGAAAGGACCGGAGAAAACTGGTCGTCATCCGTGCTTAAAAATACTTTATATCTGAAATACCTGTTTCCGTTATTTATAGAATTTATATTTCCGTCCGAAAGCGTGTAAAAAGTGCTTTCTGTTCCGTCCGGGCCGGAAAAATTCCAAGTGGAATCGTCATTGTTCGAGGCTATTTGGAATTCCACAGAGGATGATCCTGTTTCCGGCGGTTCGCTCTGGGGAAGCCATGTTATCTCGTAAAAATTGCTAGGAGCTCCGGTATCGTATGTGGAAGAAATAAGAGTGCCTGTCGCATAGTATCCGGTTGTGGAAGTTGAGACTGTCGTAGTTGAAAGCTTTATTCCTATCAAAGAATCAGAATTGTCTATGTTTGTAGAAGTGGAATATTTTGTCGGATCAATAAATTGCTCCTGACCGTCTCCTCCCGTCCAGTCGTTTTGCCCAAGAAAACCTCTTCCTGTGGTAAGCGTCGTGGAAGTCCCGTGGGAATCGGTGATCTCAACATCGGCGCCGGTAATCGGCAAGCCGTTTTGAGAATCATCTACGGTAATAAGAAGCTGCTTTGGATTCTTTGGTTCAAGGATAAAATCAAAATTCTGGGAAGTATCAGGTAAAAGATTGAGCGGCAAGAGCGGAATTGTACCGGCAAGAACATAATTCGGATCAGATACGGAAGTATTATAAACGTCCCATTCAAGATTGTTTACATTCTTAATCCCGGAACCACCGCTTGAAAAATTTTGGCTGTATTTGAGTACATCAGGCGATGTTCCGATGAGTTTTGTGCCCGACAGAGAAAATCCTATATCCGGTACAGGAGAGCAGGTATCGGTAAGAGTTGAAAAATTTATGGAACTTACTTTATCTATCAGGAAAGACAGCTGGGTGGTATTGCCAGCAACAACCGTAGCATCGGGATTTATCGGATTTGGATTCCCTGATCCTCCGGGAGGATAGGTTCTATCGGAAGAATAGCTGTCTTTTTGTATTGATACTGAATAATTATTCACTCCCGGCGGAACATCTATGATTTCAAGGTTTCCATATTTATCTGTCGTATCATTGACCAAAATTGGCGATGTGCTCGAATTGTTATTGACTGTTATATTTGCTCCTTCTACCGGATTTCCGCCGGAATCAAGTGCTCTTACGACTATTGCTCCGGTAGTGGTTGAAACTATCAGCCCATTAGCCGAAACGATGGTGGAAAAACTTTCTGTCGGCACTGAACAGCCATTTTCACAGGAAATATCGAGCTCAACAAGCTTGTAATCAGAATATAGATGCGTTGAGGACGGATCTGTGACTCCCCTCACTGTTGTCAGGACGTCAAAATTAATTCCGCTTCTCGTCACGGTCTTATCTCGGATAATTTTACCGGCCGGCAATCCGCCGATAATGCCTACATTAGAATATGAAAGGTTCCTTATTATTTCAAGCTGTTCCCTTCCTATATCTGTCATTGCGATTCTGGTTTTAGAAATAATAACGGTCTTTTCTATAAGAGCGAAAGCCCCGTAAACAGATATGACAATCGCCGAAAAAACCGCAACGCCTACCAGAATTTCAATCAGAGTAAAGCCGTGATTGCTTTTAAGGCTTATGTTTATTTCTGGACTATTATTTCTTTTAAAATAGCTTGAAAGCATTATTTATACTGATATATCATTCGAACCGCAACTTATGATGAAAATTTTTAATTTATTGCCGAAGTCAAAGAATAGATCGGCTTTATTATGGAAAAGGCAAAGAATCCAACGGCGACACCGATTATTATCATAAGAAAAGGCTCAATTATTGTGGACATATCTTTGGTTTTCTGTTCGACCGAAAGCTCATAATACTCCGCTACTTCAAGAAGCATAGACGGCAAGCGCCCGGTTTCTTCGCCTACAGCAATCATTTCACCGATAAAAGGAGGGGTTAATTTTTCATTACTCAAAAAAACGCTTGATACAGTTTCTCCTTTTTCAACTTTTGCCCTTGATTCCTTCAAAAGATTCTTGAAATAATGATTTTCTATTATATTCTCGGTTATTTTTATAGATTCTGCATAAGGAACTCCGGAACTGAGAAGCGATGACAGCGTCCTTGAAAGCCTCGCGGCATTCGTCTCTTTTATCAATTCGCCTACGATCGGCGTTTTAAGAAACAAAAAATCAAAAAAGTTTTTTCCGATTTTTGATTTTGCAAAAAAATAAGATGCCGCAAACAGAACTGCTGCTGCGAGCAATATTATGAATATGTCGTTTTTAAATAGATTACTGGTATATATTAGTATTTTAGTGGCAAGAGGAAGCTCAACATTCAGGTCCGTAAACGTGGCTGTTATGGACGGAATGACAAAAATCATCATAAGAACACCTATTATAACCGTAAGAGATAGGATTATTGCCGGATAAATCATCGCTCCCTTTATTTTCCTTTTCAAATTATAGCTTTGCTCCATCTGTGTTCCTATGATCTTCAGGGAATCAGACAGCTTGCCGGACTCCTCCCCGGCCTTGACCATGGAAGTAAAAAGATTTGAAAAAATATTGCCGTACATCGAGAGTGATTCGCTTAAAGTTTTTCCTCCTCTCATTTCTTCTTCAATCGAAGAAACGGCGCCTTTAAAATATTTATTCTTAAGCTGCCTGTTTATGACATCGAGGCTTTTTGATATTGGAAGGCCGGCTTCTATCATGGCGCCTAGATTTTTTGCAAAAATTATTTTCTGTATTTCAGGAACTTTTGAAAAAAAAGAGATGGCTGAAAGATACCATGGTTGTTTTGCATCAATGCTTACAGCCGATATCAAATTATCGCCTTCCGATTTTAGCTCATCATAAAGGGTGAATTTATTCGTGGAATCCCTTACACCCTTATATCTTTCGCCTTTTTGATTTACGGCATTAAATGAGAATTTCATCAGGATTATAAATTTTAATATATTTATTGATATGATTATTCGCTGACGACTCTCAGCACTTCTTCAACGGTCGTCATCCCTGTAACACACTTAAATATGCCGTCTTCGAGCATTCCGAGCATTCCTTCCTTCTTCGCCTGCTCGTTTATTTTATCTGATTCTCCGCCAGATATTATAAGATCCTTGATTGCCGGGCTTATTTTCAAAACCTCGTGTATCCCTATTCTTCCGATATATCCGTCTTTCGACTCTTCGGAAGGCTTCGTCTTATAAAATGGGATTTTTTCCCAGGAATCATCCTTGCTTATTATGTTTTCAGATTTCAAAGTTTCCAAAACTTTGTCCATGTCGACTATTTTCGACAGCGAAGCGAGTTCTGATTTGGAAAGATAATATTTCTCTTTTTCCCTTGTAAGTTTCCTTATCAGCCTTTGAGCCATCACTACATTTATGGTCGAAACCAGAAGAAACGGCTCTATCTTCATATCAATAAGCCTGGGCACCGCGCCGGCTGCAGAATTTGTATGCAGAGTCGAAAGGACAAGGTGTCCTGTAAGCGCGGCATTAACGGCAAGAGAAGCGGTTTCATTGTCTCTTATTTCTCCGACCATTATAATGTCCGGATCCTGCCTGACAAGCGACCTTAAGCCGTTCGCAAATGTAAATCCTATTTCCGGTTTGACCTGTGTCTGATTCACTCTCTGCATCTGATACTCTATAGGATCTTCAATGGTTGAAATATTCACTCCAGGAGTATTCAGAATTTCTATCATCGCATAAAGAGTCGTTGTCTTTCCGCTTCCTGTCGGGCCTGTCGTCAAAATCATTCCATTTGGCTTTCTCAGGGCTTCGTGGATTCTTTCAAGGCTGACGCCGTGAAATCCCATAGACTCAAGCGTAAAGGCGCCGACATTATCCTTAAGGACCCTTAAAACTGTTTTTTCACCGAAATAAGTCGGAATAGTTGAAACCCTGAAAGAAATCTTTTCTCCATTCAGGTCTATGCTGAATCTTCCGTCTTGCGGAAGGCGTTTCTCGTCTAATTTAAGATTGGATAATATTTTTATCCTGGCGACTATGGATGGTGCGGCATTTTTCGGCAAAATCATTGCGTCATGCAATATGCCGTCTATCCTGTATCTTACTAGAAGATCTTTCTCCAGAGGTTCGATATGTATATCGGAAGCATTTTGCAAAACGGCATGCTTGAGCAATGTCTCTACGATGCGGACTACCGGCAAATCCTCGGCCATCTTTTTCAAATCGGTATTATTGCTGGTCTCGCCTTCATTTAGCGGGGAGTTTTTAAGAGCCATGACGTCCTCCTTGATAATATCTCCGAATTCTGCCTTCAAGCTTTTTTGATACTGCAATAAAGCGCTTTTTATCGATTCGACATCGGTAAGGCGCGGAAGAATTTTCAATCCGACTTTCTTCTTTATGAATTCTATCGATGAGAGATCCTGGGTATCTAGCATGGCTACTTCCAGAGAGTCCGGATTTTTCCTGAAAGCCACTATGTTATTTTTTCTCGCTATTGGTTCCGGAATCAAAGAGAGTATTTCCGGATCTATTTTCTGCATCTTTAAATCTATAAAGGGGATTCCCAGAATGTAAGCCTTGGCCCTTCGAAGGTCATCTTCAGAAATTTTTCCCTGAGACACAAAAACATTCTCCGGAGAATCCTTTGTTTTGCCTGTTTTTATATCCCTTTCAATCTCATCATATTCAGACCTCGTAACGAGGCCTGAATCTATGAGAAAATCTTTGAGTTGTTTTTTATCAAGAAGCATACGATTAAATAAACTGTAGGTAATTATACCAGCCGAAAACTCAAAATAAAAGCCGGCCTGCGCTTCCCGCGCGGCCGGCTTTTTATGTTTTACCCTATGATTGGCAGGAAAATCTTGGCGTTATGCCGACATTCATGAAAGATGTGCTATTGAAACCGTTTGTGTCGGTGCATGAGATGCTGAATTTGGTATTTCTTGTCAGATTGTACTTGAAATAGCTACCTGTTGATGAAGCTGTTATATTCAAACCGCCGCCGGAAACGGTGCAGGTATTTCCAAAGGCAGATATCCAATTAAGGAATGTTGAACCGCCATAAGTAAGCCTGTAAGGATTCGCATACAGATTTGTCTTAACGTTTATCGACGCCGATGCTGAAGAATTTCCATTGCTATTAGTGCAAGTGAGAGAAAATGACTGGGCGCTTTGTATATTGTTTAGTGTCATCGATCCGCTTGAAGGTGATGAAAGAGTCCAGTTTCCAAGAGTGCTGGATTGT
Source organism: uncultured bacterium (assembly GCA_963840885.1). Classification (GTDB taxonomy): domain Bacteria; phylum Patescibacteriota; class Minisyncoccia; order Phycocordibacterales; family GWA1-40-21; genus Bog-1340. Next base: position 164,758 of record CAWJAN010000006.1, on the reverse strand, counting down.
GTGCAAGATGTGGCGCCACTTATTGTCCAAGAAAGAGTGGAGCTGTCGCCTAAGTTTATAAGCGACGGCGAAGCTGAAAGCGACACCATCGGAGGAGAAGAAATTGTGGCGGTTTGAGATTGCGATGGTGAACCAGCAGAACCAGAACATGAAAGAGTGAATGTCGTCGTCTGGGTAAGATTTCCTGATGACTGGCTGCCGGAAGTTCCAGACCAGCTATTTCCGCCTCCATTAACCGTGCAAGAAGAAACTCCTTGTGAACTCCATGAAACTGTCACCGGAGTATTATATGATGGATTGTTGTTTGAAAGATTTAAAGAAATCGATGGCGAATAGCAGCCGTAACCTCCGCCAAATATATGACTTCCGCCGGTACTGCCGGAATCCCCTATATAATAGACGCCTTGGCTAAGTCCGTTTTGAGGAGCTACAGCCCAATTGCCAGATCCATCCCTGAAGCTTGCTGTAGATACGGTATTGGCAGCGCTATTTCTGACAACCGGCTGATTTCCTCCGTCAGCGCAATATGTATAGCATCCCGAACCGTTTCCGGATGGAGACGGGCTGCATGAATGGGCAAACGATGTTCCTGCAAATCCAAATACTGTAAGAGCTACTGATGAAACCGCGAGGATGAAATTTTTAAAAAAATTATTTTTCATATTATTGTTAATGGATTAGTTTTTTAAATTAAATTTCTCCTCCGCCTCCTCCCGCAGATACTACATTGATTGTGCTTGTGGCGCATGAAGCTATTACCTTACCTCCTTTATACGCATAAGCCCTTACTTCCTTGTTTCCTATGGTCGTATAAATCTTACTGTATGTCGTGCCCACAGTGGTGTCGCCGGATGACGATATATTAGTTCCGAACCAGACTATTTTGTCCGTAGAAGTGCTGATATTGGCCTGCCAGCTCATGGTTTTATTAAGATATACCGTGCTTGTGGCAATGCCGTTTTGCATTGCGCTGCAAGAAAGAGTTGACGATGAAGATGGCGGCAGACAAGAAGGATCTTGAGGCGGAATGACTACCTGCACGCTTGCGGTGCTTGTCGCTATAATATCTGAATCACCGCTTACAGCCTCGACATAAAATGTATGTGTCGAGCTGCTATCGGTAACGGGGATATTCTTCACGGTATAAGTTTGCGCCGAAGTGCTGGCCAGAAAATTCGTCGGATCATCGCCGTAAATATTGAAGTACATTATGTCGTTTGAATCAGAAACTGCGGCCCAGCTCAGATTGACCGATGCGGCAGTGCAGCTTGATATCACTGGAGCGCTGGCCTTTATAAGATTATTAGGGCATTCAGAAATCATGTCGGTATGCGCCGAAGCTCCTGTGATGACTCCGGAAGGGCTGAAACAGGTTATGTAGAAATTCATAGGATAATAATATGTCTTGCTTGTCGGCACTGCATAATCCGCGCTAGTTGTAGGAACGCTTCCAGTGGTGGCATTATCGCCTGACCAGTCTCCGGAAGCAAAACAAGAACTTACTCCCTGGGAATCCCATGAAAGATGGACATCATCTCCTTGATTTACCTGATATGGTGCGGTCAATCTTACGCCGGGCTGGACGTGAACTATTACGCTTGAAGTAGCGATAGATCCTCCGCCATTGCCGATGCAAGAAAGGTTGAATGTAGTATCGTGATCAACCGGTCCGGTTGATGTCGAGCCGTTTGCATAATAAGTGGTGTTTACCGTATATGGAACAAATTTTTCAACCCGATTATTGTTGGAATCGACCACATCAATATTTCCTGAGGAATCCAATTTAATTCCTATAGGATTGTTGAATTGCCCGTTTCCTGAACCGCCTGAGCCGCCTTGTCCTATAAGAGTGCCTGCGGAATTTATCTTCAATATATTATCATTCGTGGTGTTTGAAACATATACATTGCCGGATGAATCAAGGCTTATGCCCTTAAGTCCTGTTTGGCTGTAGCTGAATGGAAGCTTATTGTATGAAGAATCGAATTTCTGCAACCCTGCATTGTCCGCAACATAAATATTTCCTGAAGAATCGATGGCAAGATTTCTTGGCCTATTAAAAATGCTTGTTGTAGTATAGCTTTTGCAGGTATTGCCTATTTTAAAAGAACAGGTGGTAACAGAGCCGCCAAGCTGAGAAACGAATCCCGGTCCGTTTGGACCGAATTTCTCTACGCGGTAATTCTGCGGATCGGTGATATAAACCGCTCCATTCGTATATGAAGAACCAGTTGCGGATGGATCTTCAACCATGAAAACATTGGACATATTGGAGAACTGGCCGTTGCCTGTTCCTGAAGAGCCGAATTGGGAAAAATAATTTCCGTTTGAATCGAACACTTCGACTCGGTAATTCTGCGGATCGGTAATATATATGTAATTATATGAATCGATAGCCATGGAAACATTGGACATATTTGAGAACTGGCCGTTGCCGGAGCCGCTTGAACCGAAAGAAGCAAGATAAGCTCCCGAAGAACTGAATTTCTCCACGCGGTAATTCTGCGGATCGGTAACGTAGACATTTCCGCTCGAGTCTATTGCCATGACGTTTGAGGTCAGATTTGAAAACTGGCCGTTGCCGGAGCCTGAAGAGCCGAATTTGAGCAGATAATTTCCAAATGGATCGAATTTCTCTACGCGGTAATTCTGCGGATCGGTAACGTAGACATTTCCGCTCGAGTCTATTGCCATGACGCTTGAGGTTAGGTTGCTGAATTTTCCGTTACTGGTGCCTTGGGAGCCGAATGATAATAAATAGTGTCCTAGCGGATCGAATTTCTCTACGCGGTAATTCTGCGGATCGGTAACGTAGACATTTCCGCTCGAGTCTATTGCCATGACGCTTGAGGTTAGGTTGCTGAATTTTCCGTTACTGGTGCCTTGGGAGCCGAATGATAATAAATAGTGTCCTAGCGGATCGAATTTCTCTACGCGGTAATTCTGCGGATCGGTAACGTAGACATTTCCGCTCGAGTCTATTGCCATGACGCTTGAGGTTAGGTTGCTGAATTTTCCGTTACTGGTGCCTTGGGAGCCGAATGATAATAAATAGTGTCCTAGCGGATCGAATTTCTCTACGCGGTAATTCTGCGGATCGGTAACGTAGACATTTCCGCTCGAGTCTATTGCCATGACGCTTGAGGTTAGGTTGCTGAATTTTCCGTTACTGGTGCCTTGGGAGCCGAATTCATTCAAATATCCGAATCCTCCAAGTTTATTGAGGTTGAATTTTTCAACTCTGTTGTTTCCTGTATCGGCCACATAAAGATTTCCCGATGAATCAAAGGCTAGTCCCGAAGGATTAATAAATTCTCCTGTGCTTGATCCGTATGTTCCGAATAATGAGATATAATTTCCTGAAGGATCAAATTTCACTATCTGAGAATTTGCCTGGTCCGAAACATAAAAATTTCCGGAACTGTCTTTGGTTATGTCATAAAAGGTTGGACTTGTATTTGTGCCGCCTCCGCCCCCTCCTCCGTATCCTCCGCCGCCTTGAGAAGGAATGTTTTGAAATGAAAACTGATAAGCTCCGGATGAATTATATTTGCCTACAGTGGCTCCGGCTGCAATATAGCTGTTGTTTGAAGAATCTATATATATTCCCTGTGGGATGGAAGAATATGAACTTATATTGCTCAGGCTGAATTGGGATAGATATGACATGGTATTGTAATCAGTGGTTACCGAGTATCCTGGATAGACAATATTTGATCCGGTGCCAAACCATGCAAGAATATTATTGCCTGCGCTTACAGACGTGCCTTGCCCGCCGGTTCCATACGTATTTTGTCCATTGACCGTAATTCCGGTGGCAAAACCCGAATCAGTTATTACGCAAGAATTGGCACTAGTCGAAGTCCAGGAAACATTAGTGGGAGTTCCATAAACAAGAAGGGTGGATGAAGCGTTTATTGTGGCTGTCGGAAGAGCTTTGGGACTGACTGTTACGCTGGCTTGCCCTGTCTGCGGCCATCCTCCGCAGTAAACAGTGATCGTTGAATTTTGTATTACCGGATTTGTGGAAACAGTTCCCCAAGTGCCTGCATTCTGATGAATCATGGCTCCGTCCTGCCATATATCGCACCAGCCAGCGCCTCTTGAATTCCAAGAAATGCTTGCCGGAGTATTGTAATCCGGAGTGGAATTTCCCGTTATATATACCTGAGTTGCAAAAGCTCCATATCCTCCAAGGTATGTTTCTTTGAAACAATTTTTTCCGCCTCCATCACAAATAAGGTAAAGATTGCCGTTTAAATTTCTGTTCGGCCAGGTGACAAATCCGCCTCCGAATCCGTAATAAGACACGCTGCGCCCGGACCAATTGAAATACTGTCCCGCGCCGTTGCCGCTGGCATCAGCCATGCCGATGGGATCTTCGGTACTTTCGCAAAAAATATATCCGCTTCCTCCGCTATTGCTTCCTGCAGTTGAATCTACCGGATTAGGGTAGCAGCTTATTGCGGAAGCATGGTGTGCTGAACCAAAAAATGAAATGGTCAGTATTGCCGCCACAAGCATCAATTGCGGAACTGATATTATTTTATTTTTATGAGATCTCCAGACGAAAAATATTATAAGAAGCGCTACTATGGCCAACAAGACTAACAATAACCAGATGTAATTTGCCATGTATTTTGCCGGGGTTATGACATTGAAGTCTTTAGTATCAAGAACCACTTCATTTCCGTTTTCATCCTTTGCGGAAAGCACTATATGAGCCGAAGGATTTGTGCAGTCTCTTTCCATGTTTACGGAAAAAACAGAAGTCGGAACGGACAATGAAACTTCCTGGTCCGATGTCGTGCCGCACAAATTTCCTGATCCATCACTGACTGAAACGGCAAGCGTTCCGCTCGCATTTGAAGATGATCCTAGATCATAAACAAGGGTATTTACCAAAATACCGGCCTCATCTCCTGATTTATACTCGGGCTCATTGAAAACTGCGCTCTCTATCTGGCCGGTCAATCCTTCCAAAAAATATGTGTAGGAATCGGAATTTGAGATTATTTTTCCATCCGATGATTGAAGGTTAAGAGTGACATAATAATCATTAGGCACGGTTCCTTTTGGTAAAGAAAGTGTTATATCGTTTAATCCGTTTTTAAGAGATATCGGATCTGAAGAGCCGCCGGTAGTAGATGCAAAATCGCCGAAAAGATTGTGTAACCTTGTTTCAAATTTAGGATAAAATTCCGTGCCATCTGGATATGAACTCATAACCTGGCATTTTTCCGTTATGCTATCAGACATGGCGGCAAACAAAGGCCCGCTTTTTCTTGTGGTCCCTTCCACGGAAATATTGCAGGAGCCAGGAACGATTTCCAGCACGCCAGATGATCCCGGCGAAACACTTATGATGTCCGAATAGGCGGAAGCCAGAGTTAAACCGGTATTGATTCCCGCTTCAATAAAAAATTCATAAGTTCCGGCCGACAGAGCATCAGGGATAGTATAATTAACCGTCTTGCTCAAGGTGGAATTCTTATCCAAGGTAAACGAATCACTGTAGACTTTTTCATCTGAAATCTGCGTTGATGTTGAAGAAACCAGGCTTAGAAGATGGACCGCGTATTTGATTCCCGGTTGCACGGACAAAGTATTGTTAGATATATCGAAAGACAATGATATGTTCCTGTCGTTTTGGGACACTATCTTTACATTACTTATGGAAATATCGGAAAGAGGCGCTGGAATATTAATGGTGGAAGTCGATGGCGAATATTTTGCCGGAGATTTGGTTGGTGGAGACGATGGGGCGGACTGTCCGTATGCCGGGACAAGCAAAGAGAAGAACGAGAGCGTGCCCAAAAAAATAGATAGGATTTTTTTCATGCTATAAAAAATAATTTAAATAAAAAATTGCCGATGACTGCCTATATTATAGTAATATTGACAAGAAAAGACAATCTGATAATATGATGTTACATTCAGTTCGCTTCGAGGCGAGCTAATTTTTTTAAAAAATAATATATAGCTTGTATTTTAGGCCTATTTCCGGCATCTTCCGGTCTGGCCCGGAAGGAGGCTAAAAAGACAAAATGATAGACCTAAAAGTATTGAATTCCGTCATAGACCAGATGCAGGAAGAGAAAGGGATTCCGAAAGAAAAAATGCTTGAAGCCATAGAAATGGCCCTCGCTACCGCATACAAGAAAGAATACGGCAAAAGAGGTCAGGTGATAAAAGCTAAATTCGATCCATCAAGCGGAAAAATGGAATTCGTCCAGATAAAGACCGTTGTCGATAAAAACAGCGTCGTTATGCGCGAAGACAAGAAAGCGGATGCCGAAGCCGAAGAAAGATTCAAAAAATCCAGGAAAATGGATGAGGAGAAGGAAGAGCTAAATGAAAACGGGGAAAAAATAGTCTACTACAATCCTGAACACCATATCTTCCTGGAAGACGCCAAGAAAATAAAGAAGGACGCAAAAGTCGGAGACGAACTCATCTTCCCTCTTGAAGAAAAGAGCGATTACGGAAGAATTGCTGCACAAACGGCGAAACAAGTCATAATCCAGAAAATCCGCGAAGCCGAAAAAGTTTCCATATTCAACGAATATGGGGAAAAGGAGGGATCAATAGTCACAGGAACTGTCCAAAGGATGGAAAGGGGGAATATATTCGTGGATATGGGAAGAGCTACGGCCATACTTCCTTATGAAGAGCAGATTCCAGGAGAAAAATTCAAGCCAGGAGAAAGAATCCGCGCATACCTATATAAGGTGGAAGAAACTCCTAGAGGAACTTTCATCAGGCTTTCAAGATCGCATCCGAAATTCCTTGAAGAACTTTTCAAAGCCGAATCACCTGAGCTCGGTTCAGGCACAGTGGAAGTAAAATCCATCGCACGCGAAGCCGGTTCGCGTTCAAAAATCGCCATCACCTCAAAAGATGAGCATGTCGATCCAGTCGGAGCGCTTGTAGGACAGAGAGGAGTGAGAGTGGCTACTGTCATGTCCGAGCTCGGAGGAGAAAAGATAGACATAATAGAATGGTCCGATGATCCGAAAAAATTCATAGAAGAAGCGCTTTCTCCTGCAAGGATAGTTTCCATAGATATAGATGACAAGGAAAAGAAGGCCACTGTTGAAGTCTCGGCTGACCAGCAATCTCTTGCCATAGGAAAAGGCGGACAAAATGTCAGGCTTGCGGCAAAACTCACGGGCTGGAAAATAGACATCGTTTCCACTGAAGGAGAATTCATAGAAGAAGCCGGTTCAGAAAACGATAAAGAAGAATAAAAACTGTTTATAACAATCTATAAAAAGCCGATTTTACAAAGTAAAATCGGCTTTTTATAATGAAGCCGGCTAAAATTCTTTCCAAAAGAAAGCCGCTGTTATATAATGCAACTAATAGAGATTATTAGCGTATAAATATAAAAATATGAAAAAAATAAGACTTATCTCCATATTATTTGCAATATCAATACTTCCGGCAAGCTTCGCATTTGCCCAGACTGCATCAACTGCAGGATCTGCAGGAGCAAAAATAAAAAGTGTCCTCCAGCAAAGGATGGAAGATCTGGCGAGCACCACTCCGGCGGAAAGGCTTCAGAATGTGCTTGAAAATGTAAAACAGAGAAACGATGAGATAGCTTCCACGACAAAATCTCTGGTTCAAAAACTTGTAGATAAAAAAATGGATCAGGGCAGGATAAATATACTGAGAGGATATACGAACGCATATGACATTCTTGCGAATCTTGAAACTAGAGTGGAAACAAGGATGGCAAAAATGGATGCTGCCGGAATAGACGTATCAGCTTTACAGATACTTCTGACTACCGCTCAAGCCGACATAGCTGTAGTAAAAACGGATATGCAGTCTTTCACGGATGAGCTCTCAGCGACGACATCAACATCAACGAGAAAAACTATCCTTTCGGATCTGCAAACCGAAAACAAAAAACTTCTGCAGGATGTGAAAACTGCACGCTCCGATCTGGTAAAAGTCATCGAATCGCTGAAGCAGGATCAGGAAAATTCGACTTCGACAATACAATCATAAAAATTAATTAAAAAGGTCGCTTTAACAAGCCAAATATAAAAAATAAAATGCAAAATAAAAATGAAGAAGGGGCAGGGGCGATAATAGGAATAATAATCATAATAATAGTCCTTTTAATCGGGGCTGTATATTTCATAGGCCAAAGAGCAAGCCTAACGCAAACGCAGAACGCGGCTTCAACGACTCAAAGCCAGGGCACAACAAGCCAGTCTGATGATATAAATTCACTAGAGAACGATGCGGCCAATATGAATTTAGACAATCTTGGACAGGGCGTAGACCAGCTGCAATAAAAAGCTAAAAATGCCGCCGCGCCTCTGCACGGCGGCATTTTGCATTTTCATTTGGTTTAATGTAGACTCACTTTTATGACAAAAATATACAAGATAAAAGATACCAAAAAGCTACCGGAATGCATCGTGGAAATTTCCGCGGAAATAGAAAAAGAAGGAATCGAAACGTACAAAGAAAAAGCCCTTAAAAAAATAAAAGCAATTACGGAGTTGCCTGGTTTCAGAAAAGGCCAAGTTCCTGAAACTATGATAAAAGAAAAGGTCGGTGAACTCGGGCTCCTTGAGGAAGCAGCGGAACTTGCAATAAACGATTCCGCCATAGAAATACTCGTGGAATCTAAGATTAATTTCCTTGGCAGGCCTGAAATCTCCGTCACAAAAATAGCTCCAGGCTCTCCCATAGAATTCAAGATTAAAGTCATGACAATGCCGGAAGCGAAGCTTGCCGACTATAAAAAAATAGCCAAAAAAATAAATTCAAAAGAGGAGAAGCCGGAAGAAGTCACCGAAAAACAAGTTGAGGAAACGATAGAACAAATCCGAAAGATGTATGCCGAGCAGAATCATATTCATGCTCCAGGCGAAGAACATAAGGAAAATGAAAAACAGGAATTGCCGGAACTTAATGATGAGCTCGTAAAAAAGCTCGGCGATTTCAAAAGTGTCTACGATTTCAGGGAAAAACTGAAAATGAATATTGCGGAAGAGAAGAAGGTCAAGGCTAGGAATAAAAAAGTTCTTGAAATCATAGATAATATTACCGAGGAATCGAAGATTGAGATGCCGAAAGCGCTTGTGGAAAGCGAACTCGACAAGATGGAAGCGCAGTTCAAAGGCGATATCGCAAATATGGGGCTTCAGCCGGAAGAATATTTAAAGCATATAAAGAAAAACTGGGAAGACCTTAGGAAAGAATGGATGCCGGATGCAGAAAAAAGAGCGAAGATGCAAATAATACTACAGAAAATATCACTTGAGGAAAAACTCGAACCGAATAAGGATGCTGTGGAAAAAGAAATGAAGCACCTTATGCAGCATTACAAAGATGCGAGTGAAGAAAGAGTCCGCGCCTATGTGGAAATGCAATTATCGAATGATGAAGTGGTGAAGTTTTTGGAAGGGCAGAAATAAAAATTAAAAATCAGGGCTTCCGCTAAAACGGAAACCCTGATTTTTAATTAAAAGACTTTTACGAGAAGAGAGATGGCTATAGGAATGTAATAGAGCGCAAGCAGAAATCCAAGAGCAATAAAAACGATTCCGAGCGATTTTCTTTTTTCGTGTATATATGCCATGTTTCCTAAAAACATATATGCGAAAGCGAATATAATAAACAATACATCGAGAAACAATAAGGCTTTGCTGGCTCCATTGTTTATAAACAGGAAAAAGCTTATGAATTTTCCGCTGAGCAGGAATATCGCTATATTGAGCGCAAATACCGTTATTGCCGCATAGATATATTCAAATTTTTTTCCTTTCATATTTTAACTTTATTTGCTTTTAACTGTTTATCTTCTTCATTTCTTTCCAGTTTTCTCCCATCGAACTTGATGCTTTCATTATAACTCCTTTGGAATCTTCTTTTGAAATAACCGATTCCATAAGCTTCTCGAGCTTCGGCGCGATTTTTTCAGCAATGCTTTCGTCCGCTTCATATACGAGCTCGTCATGAACCTGCAGTATAAGCTTGATTTTTTCCGACAGATTTTCTTTTTTCAAATATTCGTCGATACGAATCATCGCAAGCTTTATGAGATCGGCTTCAGTCCCTTGTATCGGCGCATTTATAGCCATCCTCTCTGCCATCGCCCTTATATAAGGTATCTTCGAATTCAATCCTTCAAAATATCTTCTCCTGCCGAAAAAAGTTTCCGTATATCCTTTTTCCTTGGCTTCAGCTTTTATCCTTTCCAGGTATTTCGCAAGGCCGGAAAATTTATTGAAATACTCATTTAGATATTTCTGGGCTTCTTCTCTGCTTACGGCGCCGGAATATGCCGGCCTCGCTTCTGTGATTATCGTCTGGGCTCCGCTTAAATTTATGCGGAGTGCATTTGCGCCCATTCCGTACATTATTCCGAAATTTATAACTTTTGCCCGGCGCCTCATTTCCTTGTCCACTTTATCGAGCGGCACATTGAAGACTTCCGAAGCCACGGCGGCATGCACATCCATGCCGTTCCTGAATATTTCAAGAAGCTTTTCATCCGGCGCCATAAAAGCCGCTATGCGGAGCTCAGCCTGAGAATAGTCGAAGGACAAAAGCTTTGTTCCCTTATCCGCGATGAAAGCCGCCCTGATATTCCGGCCCAGTTCGCTTTCGTTCGGGATATTCTGAAGATTCGGATTAGACGATGCGAGCCTGCCTGTCGTCGTTCCGGCCTGCAAAAATTTAGTATGCAGTCTATTATCCTTATCTAGAAGTTCCGGTATGACATCTATATAAGTGGAGAGAAGCTTCTGGAATTCCCTGTATTCTATTATCAGATTTATTATCGGATTCATTTCCCTGAGTTTTTCCAGTTCGGATTCTTTGGTGGAAAACGCTCCGCCAGCCGTCTTCTTCTGGCTTTTGGCTTTGAGGCCGAGCTTCACGAAAATGATTTCACCAAGCTGCTTGGGTGAATTTATGTTGAACTCGCTGCCGGCAAGGTCCCATATTTTTTTCTCCAGAAGGGAAAGACTCTTATGATAATCTTTAGAAAGCCTTTCCATTTCCTTTTTATCTATCTTGAATCCGACCTTTTCCATTTCGTCTATTATTGAAATAAGCGGCTTTTCTATTTTTTCCCAGACTCCTTCCAATTTTCTCTTTTCGATTTCTTTGGAAATAATCTTTTCGGCGTCATCTAAATTTTTTGCCTTGGTAAAATTATAAATATCTTCGGCTTTGGGGTTCGTGATATTTGAATTGATGAGCCAAAGCATTATCTCGAGCTCTTTCATTTTTTCTTCTGAACCAGAAAATGAAAACATCTCCTGCGTCCTTGCTGGCGATTTCTCCTCTTCCATATTTTTTGATTCTTTTTTGCCTTTTATTTCCTCTTTTCCGTCTAGGATATTTTTCAATCTTGTTCCAAGCGTCCTGAATTCGAGATCCGTCCAGACGGAATTTATTTTTTCCGTATCTATGGCTTCGCGCCAAGTCTTACCCGGCATCTTCCAGTCTATCGGCGCTTCCCTGTTTATGGTGCCGAGCATTTTGGAAAAATTAGCTTCTTCCTCGCCTGTCTCAAGGAGGCCTATTATCCTCTCTTTTATGCCGGCTTTTTCGAATTCTTTTTTTCCTTTCTTAAGCTTCTTGTAAATATCCTCTATGTGGCCGAATTGCGTAATCAAATCTGTCGCGCTTTTATCTCCTATTCCTTTTATTCCAGGAATATTATCCGACTGGTCTCCGCAAAGCCCTTTGTAATCCGGCAAAAATTCTGGGCCGAATCCGTACCGTTCATTAACCGCCTTTTCGTTATATAAAATCGTATCGCTTATTCCTTTCTTCAGCGTATAGACGCGCACCCTGTCATCATCGACTAGCTGCAAAGTATCCATATCACCTGAAGCGATTATTACATTCAGATTTTTTTCTTTCTTTGTTTTTTCGACTATAGTGCCTATCATATCGTCAGCCTCAAAACCTTCATGGGAATAAATCGGTATATTGAACGCATGAAAAATATCGTATGATTTTTTTATCTGATCCACCAGATCTTCCGCAGCTTTCGCCCTGTGTGCCTTGTATTCCTTGTATGCGATATGGCGGTAAGTCGGCTTCGGCAAATCGTAACAAGCCACTATATAATCGGGCTTCAGTTCGGTAATAATTTTTAAAAGCATATTGGAAAGCCCGTAAAGAGCGCCGGTAGGAACGCCTTTTGATGTGGCGAATTCCGGCATGGCATGATATGCGCGGTGTATTATTGCCTGGGAATCAAGAAGCACCAATGTCTTATTTTTTTCTTCGGTCTTTGCCATTTTTTAATATTCTATTTTTCTTTTGTCTTCGGAAATGAATTCAAAATTTATTTTTATGCTGTCCTGCGGCATTATTTCCGAAATCTTTTCTGGCCATTCTATGAAAATCAAATTCTTCGGATTATCTGTTATTTCCTTCCAATTCAAATGCAATAATTCTTTCGCTGATTCAATCCTGTATAAATCTATATGTATAAACTTTTCGAAAGATTTATATTTTATATTATATACTTTTTCTATCACATAAGTCGGGCTCGTGACAAAATCGTTTATTCCGAGAATTTTGGCGACATCTTGTGTAAAAGTCGTTTTACCGGAACCCAAATCGCCATAAAGGCCAGCCATAAGCGCTTTATTATGGGAAATTTCCGTTATCTTTTCCAGAAAATCCTTTGCTACGGCCTGCGTTTCTTCGAGGCTCTTGCTGATTTTTACCATAAATAGATTTTAACACAAAAAATAGGCGGATTTTGCTTCGCAAAATCCGCCTAAATAAAAAGAGCCTCGCAAACCGTGTTAACGGTTGCGAGGCCCTGGGTGAAGCTCAGCTCATCGGTTCAGTTTGGTCAGTTTTCACGGACCATTTCCACCGGCCGTTCAGAGTCATGTCGAAGTCATGCTTCGCCAAAACCCTTCCGGACATATCCTCGACGAGAAGAAAATATCCTCTCGCTTCTTGGTCGTTGTGAACTCTGACGCGCGTTTCCCGCGAATCATTGCCTGAATCAGGCGGATAAACCTTGCAGATATCCTGCATGGTTGTGCCGTTCACAAACCTAACCGGCTGTTCGTAGCTCGTAAAGACTGCTACGAATTTTGTCGGCGTACCGGCAGATGCTTGCGCATCGTTCGGGACCATTGAGGAAGGCGGAGCATAATTCTGCGCCGCCGCCGGCTGCCCATTCCCCTTTTCCTCGATTTTGAACGAGTACTTTTGCAACAGGAAATGAAACAGGAAACCTATGAACATCGCGATCAAAATGACCGCGAACAGGACCCAAAGGACCCTGCGAATCTTGATGACATCCACGGTGGACGGCACTTGAATCTGTTCGGTGCTGTGATTGATCATGTTGTCCTCCTTGGACAAAAACTATGTGATGAACTTCGGTATAAAGTATACACTATTATAAGAATTTGTCAATACAATATAAAAACCCGCCTTTCCGGCGGGTTTTTATATTGTATTTAGAGATACTTTTCCAAATCCTTTTCTCCGAGGGTTGTCCATTCTCCCTTTGAAGCGTTTTTGAGTATATAGGAAGCCCTTACTCCGTTCAATCTTTCTATCTTTACGAGCCTTGATGCGGCATCGGTAGAAAGCAATACTTTGTTTTCTCTTGCGAGCGCTTCTATTGAAGCTATGTCTCTTGAATCGGAATCAAGCAAAGTTGCAAATTCATTTTCTTTTCTTTCTGCAGATCCGTTTGAAACTACAACTTCAGCAAGCTGGGTTTTTGCTTTTCTTTTCAAGATCATAAATGTGGCGAACAAGCTCCATGATATAAGTGCAAGTGCAAAAAGAATAATCTTGAAGACATCTCCTGCTCCTGTATAAGGAACATCGCTCAAATAAACAGATGAGAGCTGCGGGTTTCTGGTATCGGTATAAGCAAGAACCTGATTAGGAACTCCGGAATAAACCGCTCCGTTTGAAACGGTTGTTCCGTTTGTCGGATAATAATATGTATATCCTGAAGAAGGATTGCCTCCTGAAGCGCTTCCGGAATAAACCGTTGTCTGTCCGCTTGAAGTATATGTTGATGGAGATGCCGGTGTTCCGCCATAAGCTCCGCCTGAATATACGACTCCTGGTGTAACCGGATAATAATATGAATCAGGGGAAGAATAGTAAGTTACATCTGAACCACCGGAATAAACAGTTACGGGATTTGAAGAAGGAATATAAGCAGGTGCGTATGTTGGTGTTGGAGTATAAGTGTATCCGTTTCCGCCATCAACATAAGTATAACCATTGCCTCCATCTACATAAGTATATCCGTTTCCACCATCCACATATGAGGTACCGCTTCCACCGTCAATATACGTATATCCGTCGCCTCCGTCTACGTATTCCTGAGCAAAGACAGGCTTGGCAACAGTAAATACAGCGACAAGCAAGAGTGCCGGGAGTGCCAAAACGTATTTGTTTGTATTTATTAAATTTTTCATATGTTTTTATTGATTTTTATTTACTTGTATATTATATATTAATGTTTTAAAAAGTCAAGAGGGTAACCATAAGAAAATATGGCTTAAAATAAGGGTTTTATGGAAATGCCTTTATTAACCCTGTAATAAGAGCTTATGGGCCTCACCTATTAGAGTAAGCGGATATTTCTGAAATTCATACTAATCCCGAAACGGATAATAATCAAATGCTGTCTTGACGCTGAATCGTTTCCGAATTCCACTTGCTGATGCTATTATATAAGGAAATTATGGTGGACTTTGATGAAGAAAAGCAGAAAGGGCGCTTGGAAGAATTGAGGAGGCGCGAGGAAGAGGATGTTGTAAAGATCCTGGCTGAAAAATACGGCTATGGCTACTTGGACTTGAGCCCTATAAAAATAAACAGTGATGCCCTTCGCCTCATAAATGAAGAAGAAGCCCGTGCGGCAAATATCGCCGTATTCGACATGGTCAATAAGAAAATACAGGTCGCCATACTCTCCCCGAACAACGATAAAACGGTAGCGGAAGTAAATAAATTGTCATCACTTGGCTATTTTCCCGTCGTGCACATGGTTTCCAAAAAAAGCCTAGACAAAGCCTGGGAAAGATACAAGGATCTTTCCTACTCGGCGGAAACCACGGCAGGAAGTTTTGACATTTCCGGAGATCAGATAACCGCTACTATAGATAAAATATCCCATATAGGAGATGTGAAAACGCTTCTCGACGGCCTTCTTGGAATAAAACAGACTTATAAGATTTCCAAAATACTTGAAATCGTCCTGGCTGCAGCTCTTGCTCTGGGCGTATCTGATATACACATAGAACCGGAAGAAGAATCCGTCAGAATGAGATTCAGGATAGACGGCGTGCTTCTAGATACATACCGGTTCGATTCTCAGACATATTCCCTTATACTTTCAAGAATCAAACTTTTGTCCGGACTTAAATTAAACGTCAAAGATGAGGCTCAAGACGGAAGATTCAGTATAAAAGTCAAAGGCAGCGAAATTGAAATAAGAACCTCTGTAATTCCTGAAGCTTACGCTGAATCCATCGTCATGAGAGTCCTCAACCCGAAAGCCATTTCCGTTCCGCTTGAAGAGCTCGGCATCGAAGACCGGACACTCAAAGCTTTGATTGAACAAATCAATCGTCCTCACGGCATCATTCTTATAACCGGTCCGACTGGAAGCGGTAAAACGACGACGCTCTATGCGTTCTTGCGTAAAATCTATACGCCGGATGTAAAAATCATCACTATTGAAGATCCTATCGAATATCATCTTGAAGGTATTGTTCAGACACAAGTCGAAGAAGACAAGGGTTATACGTTCATAGCCGGGCTCCGCGCCGCACTCAGGCAAGACCCTGACGTCATCATGGTCGGTGAAATCCGCGACGGCGAAACCGCTTCCACTGCTATTACCGCCGCTCTTACGGGACACTTGGTTTTTTCCACTCTTCACACAAACTCCGCTGCCGGCTCATTTCCGAGGCTTATGGACCTTAAAGTAAATCCTCAGTCGATTTCCTCGGCTTTAAACGTTTCCATGGCCCAAAGGCTTATCAGAAAAATATGCCTCTTCTGCAAAAAAGAGAAGGTTCCTGACGAAAAAGAGAGAAAAATCATAGAGGATACGCTTAAAACTATACGCGATAAGACGTATCTGGAGAAAGTGGAGATAGGAAAGATATATGAGGCCGTCGGATGCGAAAAATGCAATGGAACTGGCTATAAAGGAAGGCTGGCTATCGTGGAAATCATACTGATGACTCAGGAAATAGAAAAATTGCTTCCGAATAATCCGAGTGAAAGGGAAATAAAGGAAGCCGCCGCTCCTCAAAACTTTTTGGATATGAGGCAAGATGGCATTCTCAAGATTTTAAGAGGCATAAGCACTATAGACGAGCTGGGAAGAGTGGTGGACCTTGAAAGCGAGTAAAAAACGTGGCATGAAGTTTTTGTGCACTTGCAAAAGTTTTAAAGGAGAATAGTATAAAAATTAAGAGATTAAAAAACAAAATATGCCGCTCCTATCTCAAGGACCGGCTTATAAGTTCAAAACATAAATCTCTAAACAATACTTTAAACCTGGCGGTAAAAAGTTAAGTTAGCCTTTAAGGATGACTCCAGCAGTATTTCCGAAGAAATAAACCAGAATGTCCTTGAAAAAAAACTCGTAGACTCTTGCGAGCAAAATTGTTTAGAGATTTATATCCAGAACTTCGAAAAAACTTTAGGGACTAAATTAAAAAGCCCTGTTCAGGCTCACTGTTGGACAGTTTAGCATAGTATATGAATATGTCAAGAAAAAATGACAAAAAGGCTCCTAATACCGAAAATAATGATGAAAATAGCCATTTAAACGGCGACGTAAAATTTCTAGACCAGACGCTCAGGCCTTCATCCTGGAACGAATATATAGGCCAGAAAAACATAAAAGATAATCTTAAAATACTGCTCGAGGCGGCCCGTCAAAGGAATCACCCGCCCGAGCATATTCTTTTTTATGGATCTCCCGGGCTAGGCAAGACGACTCTGGCAAATCTCATAGCAAAGGAAATCGGAGCTCAGATAAAAACCACTTCCGGACCGGCAATAGAAAAAGTCGGCGACCTCGCTTCCATACTTACGAATCTTTCGGCTGGCGACATACTTTTCATAGACGAAATCCATAGACTGAACAAAACTATTGAAGAAGTCCTATATCCTGCGATGGAATCAGGCCACTTGATATAATTATAGGCAAAGGACCAAGTCGCAAGAACGATTCAGCTCGAGCTTCCGCCATTTACTTTGATCGCTGCGACGACAAGAGTCGCAATGCTCTCCGCTCCGCTTCGCTCACGATTTTCCGGTGGAGTGTTCAAACTTGAATTTTATACCGATGAAGAGATAGAAAAAATAATAGAACGATCAGCAAAAATTCTCGGAGTGAAAATGGACGAAGCAGGCAAAAAAAGAAATAGCCAAAAGAAGCAGATCTACTCCGCGAACCGCCAATTATCTCCTGAAAAGAGGTCGTGATCTTGGCTCAAGTCAGAAAACAAAGACCTTACCGAAGAACTCGTGAAAGAAGCTATAGATATGCTCGGTATAGATGAATTCGGATTAAACAGCGCCGATAGCGCAATGCTTGAAATCATAGAAGATAAATTCAATGGCGGGCCAGTCGGGCCTCAATACTCTTGCCGCTGCCCTTTCCGAAGAGCAAGCCACCATAGAAGATGTTTATGAGCCATATCTCCTGCAGCTTGGATTTATTGAACGAACGCCGCGCGGAAGGACAACTACAGACAGGGCTAGGAAGCATCTGAACAAAAAAAATCCGAGTAAGTTGCTATAGCACATATGGAAAAAATAAATCCCATCTTAAAAAAATATAAAATAGAAATCGATTCTGCGGAAACGCTCGAAAAGCTCGCCGAAGTAGGCATTAGTATCCTTAAGGAAATGCGGGCATCCGGCAAGCCTATCATATATATTGCCGGTCCTGTTTCTACTGGAGGACTCGGCGATATAGAAAAAAACCTTGCTCGCTTAAGCGAAGCAATCAAAATCGCTAGCAAGCATGATTTACAGGTTTTTGATCAAGCGGCTTTTGAAGGAACGATGCGACGCCTTTCATATAAATATCTGATGGTGGACGGCTACTACCTGGCAACACTCGAGCTTTTTTATAAGTCTATTTTTGAATCTGGTTTAATCAGTAAACTATTCTTTCTCCCTGATTGGCAAAGCTCGAAAGGCGCAACATGGGAAAGAAATTTCGCGAAAACTCTTGGTATAGCCGTCGATGAATATCCCGAGGAATGGCTGGCGGTAATGAAAAACTAGTGAGCTTTTCCTTTTCCATATCTAGTGATATAGTCCTTTTATAAATAAAAATTAAAAATATGTCCGGACACAATAAATTTTCAAAAATAAAAAGGGAGAAAGCCAAAACCGATGCCCAAAAAAGCAAGATGTTTTCCAAGATGGCCAAATTGATCCAAGTTGAAGCAAAAAAAGCCTCGGGAAATCTTTCTTCTCCAGGACTCCGAGCTGCTATAGAAAAAGCGAAATCCGTAAGCATGCCGAGTGAAAATATAGACAGAGCGGTCAGCAAAGCAATGGGGGCGGATGCGGAACAGATGGAATCCATAGTTTATGAAGCGTATGGCCCTGGCGGCTCCGCGCTTATAATCGATGTCCTGACGACAAACAGGAATAAATCCGCTGCCGAAGTAAAACACATTCTCTCTGAAAACGGCGCATCTCTTGCGACTCCCGGAAGCGCTTCATGGGCATTCGAGAAAACCCCTGACGGCTGGATGCCTAAGACAGCAATGGAACTTTCCGATGAAGACGCCTTCAAACTGGAAAAACTCATTGAAGATCTGGAAAACAACGAAGATGTCCAGGATGTATATACGAATGCCGACTAATCATGCCGTTTGAGTTGTCCACAGTCCGGCATATTTGCTTTTTTTTTAATTTCTTGGAAAATATTGAATGATTAAAAATAATGGCAATAAACATGGCTGATAAAAAGACAAAAAAAGATATTAAGAAAGGGAAGGCTGAAGAAACCGATAAAAAGGACATCAAGGCCGAAGAAGAGGCTGCGCCGGCGGAAGGAAACATATCCGAGGGTGTGCTTGATGCATTTGACGACGAAGATCCGGTAGCTGCTGTGGAAGAAGATGTATTCGTTGCCGAGGAAGACGGCGATGATGAGCTAGACTCCGGAGATTTCAAGATGCAGGATGAGTGGTAGAAAATAAAAAAGCGGCGACTTAAGGCGCCGCTTTCATTTGTCTTGTTTATCTATTCACTGCAAAGTATGTAAGGCCCACGGCTATAGCATCATACTCATCATCATATTCGATATCCTTTTCTATTTTTATAAGTTTTTTCACCATTCCCGTAATCTGTTTCTTATCGCTTGCTCCATAACCGGTAACCGCGATCTTTATCTGATTCGGCATGAATTCTTTTACATCAAGATCATTCTTTGAAGCGACGTAAAGAATTACTCCTCTTGTTTCGGAAACTTTTATTGCAGTTTTCTGATTTTTGGAAAAAAATAATGTTTCGATTGCCATAGTTTCGGGCTTATATTTTTTTATTATTTTTTCTATTTCCTGTCCTATCAGTTTCAATCTCTCTGCATGTTCAATTTTCACCGATGTTTTAAAACACTCGGAAAAAATCAGTTCTTCTTTTCCCTTTTCTTTTTCCAAAACAGCGATTCCAAGGCGTTCATATCCGGGATCGATGGCGATGATTCTCATAGAGTAATTTTAACAAATCTTTTCTTTCCGACTTTCAGGGAAATTTCTTTTTCTATTTTATAGTTCGGATCGGTTATTTTCTCGCCTAATACGGCATCCGATATGGCATTCTCAGAAATGAGCCTCCTGAAATCGCTTTTTGAAGACACAATCTTGTTTTCAACAAGAAATTCCATTAATGATTTTCCTTTTTCCGTTTTTATTTTCTCAATATCTTCCGGCACGCCGCCTTTTGAAAAAGTTTCTATGAAATTCTGCTCGGCTTTGCCGGCTTTTTCCGCTCCGTGATAGATAGTGACAATCTCCTTTGCCAATCTAACCTTGAGATCTCGTGGATTTGTCCCGCTTTCCAGTTCCTTTTTCATTTTTTCGATTTCTTGCATAGAAACATAAGTGCAGTCAGTAAAAACAGAAACAATGGCTTCATCTGGTAATGCCATGACTTTCCCGAACATGTCATTGTATTCGTCATCGAGACCGATGATGATTCCCTCGCTTTTATTCATTAGCTTTTTGCCTGTTTTTGGATTTATGAGAAGAGTTGTTGCAATCACAAACTTTTCCTTGTTTCTTTTTATTTTCTGAAGCGTCCTGCCCATGAGCATATTGAATGTCTGGTCATTGCCGCCAATTTCTGCATCCACATCAAGCGCCACGCTGTCATACCCCTGCATCAAAGGATAAAAAAATTCCTGGAGGTGTATCGGCTTTTTTTCTTCTAATCTTTTCTGGAACATGTCGCGCTCTATCATCTGCTGAACTGTAAAATTGGATGCTAGGTTTATCACGTCAGCAAAATTCATTTTTGAAAGCCATGTGCTATTTTTGACAATTTTTACTTCCTTTCCGAGAGGAATAATTTTCCCCACTTGGCTTTTCCATGTCTTTAAATTCTGCTCGACTTCTTTTTTTGTCAAATTTTTTCTTTCGCTTTCTTTACCAGTTGGGTCTCCTATCTGCGCAGTAAAATCTCCAAATAAAATAATGATTTCATGGCCAAGCTGTCGCAATTTTTCAAGAATCATAAAATTTGTAGCGTGGCCTATATGCAGCTTTGCGCCTGTCGCATCGGCGCCGACATATATCTTTAATTTTTTACCACTCAAAAGCTCTTTTTTAAAAAGTTCTTTGGACGGCAAAATTGCCTGGACGCTTCGTGTCAAAATATCCTCTATTTTACTCAGATCCGTATCGATTTTCATGCTTAAAATGTAGCATGAAAAACGCTTTTTTTCTATCATATCTGGTGCTATAATCCGACAATCAATGAAGGAGAAGGCGAAAAAAATCATAAGTTCCTTACACCGTGATATAAGGTCAAAACATATCAGCTGGAAGAAAAAAATTCTGGTAGCCTGCGGATTTTTATTCCTGGTTGGCGGAGGCGTCCTGGCATTTTACATATCTACGATAAAGCTGCCGGATTTGAGCTCATTTGAAACCAGAAAAGTCGTGGAATCGACTAAAATCTACGACAGGACTGGAACCATACTCCTTTACGACATACATCAGGATGAAAAAAGGACTGTTGTTCCGTTTGAGGACATATCAATGAATATAAAAAATGCCACTGTAGCGATAGAAGACGCGCAGTTCTATCAGCACGGCGGAATAAGAATCACGTCGATAATACGCTCGATTTTTGCGAATCTTCTTTCAGGAAGCTTCAGCCAAGGAGGCTCGACCATAACCCAGCAGGTCGTAAAAAATTCCCTGCTTACGACAGAAAAAAGCATAACCAGGAAAATAAAGGAATGGGTTCTTTCCGTAGAGCTTGAGAAAGAAATGAGCAAAGACGAAATACTTTCCATATACCTGAATGAAAATCCTTACGGCGGAAATGTTTACGGCGTCGAGGAAGCCAGTGAAACATTCTTTGGTAAAAAAGCGTCCGATGTGGATTTAGCTGAAGCGGCATATATAGCTGCTATTCCTCAAGCTCCCACCTATTACTCTCCTTATGGCCAGCATACTGATGATCTTGAAACCAGAGCCCGCCTAGTGCTTCAAAAGATGCTTGAGAATAATTTTATAACTCAAGACCAATACAATCAGGCCGTGGCGGAAAAAGTGGAATTCCTTCCTCAGCCGGCATACGGGATACTTGCTCCGCACTTTGTGGAATTCATAAAAGAATATCTGGAAAATAAATATGGGTCCGATGCTGTGGAACAAAACGGATATAAAGTAATAACGACGCTCGATTACAGTCTGGAATCACAAATGGAAACCGCGGTAAAGAATTATGTGGATGCAAACCAGGATAATTTCAACATGTCGAATGCATCAGCTGTCGCCGTAGACCCTAAAACAGGCCAGATACTTGCCATGGTGGGATCGCGTGATTATTTCTCCACATCGACTGACGGGCAATTTAATGTCGCCCTGGCCCACAGACAGCCCGGCTCCACGTTCAAGCCATTCGTTTATGAAACGGCTTTTGAAAAAGGATATACTCCAGATACCACGCTATTCGATGTTCCTACAGAATTTCAAACGACATGCAATCCGGACGGAACCCAGAAAGATCCGAATGCCGTCATATCTTCTTCAAGTGCATGCTATATGCCGGCTGATTTCGACGGCCTTTATCGCGGCCCAGTGACGCTCAGAAGCGCTTTGGCCCTTTCCCTCAATATTCCGTCCATAAAACTTCTTTACTTGGCTGGAATAAAAGATTCTTTGGATACTGCAAAAAATATGGGAATCACAAGCTTGTCAGATGATCCTAATCAATACGGACTTACGCTTGTTCTTGGCGGAGGAGAAGTTTCGCTTCTCGATCTTACGAGCGCCTATGGCGTATTTGCAAATGATGGAGTAAGAAATTCATATACAGGCATACTTTCGGTTCAAGATTCTTCCGGAAATACGATAGAACAATATGCTACAAACTCAGAACGCGTGATTCCGTCAAATGATGCCGAGCTTATCTCCGATGTTCTTTCCGATAATGTTGCAAAAGCTCCGGAATACGGAATGACAAATTCTGTATTTATGTTTCCGAACAGGCAAGTCGCCGCAAAAACCGGCACGACAAACGATTCAAGAGACGCATGGACCATAGGATATACACCAGATGTCGTGGTTGGGGTGTGGGCCGGAAATAATGACAATACGCCTATGCATAAAAATATTGCCGGCCTTATAGTGGCTCCTTTATGGAAACAACTTATGGGTATAGCCGTTGCAAGCTCATCCCCTGATGATTTCATAAAGCCTCAGCCGATAGATGAAACCATAAAACCTGTCTTGCGCGGAATATGGCAAGGAAGTGATACTTACTTCATCGACAAGATTTCAGGCGGCCTCGCAACAGACATGACGCCTCCGGAAACAAAAGAAGAGGTTGCTGTTCCGAATGTGCACTCAATACTTTATTGGGTGGACAAAAATGATCCACTCGGTCCAGCGCCCGCAAATCCGTCGGACGATCCTCAGTTTGATTCCTGGGAATACGGCGTGCAAAATTGGTTATCACAAAATCCCCAAACATTCATAACTAAGCCGACTTACTACGATAACGTGCATGTACAGCAAAATATTCCGAAAATATCTCTTATATCGCCCTCATCTGGAACCGTCTACAATAAAGACGAAAGGGTTGTTATAGCGCCGACAATTTCTTCAAGATACCCTATAAGTAAAGTCGAATATTACCTGAATAACGAACTAGTTGCCACATCATTATCATCGCCGTTTACAACAAGCTTCATACCGTCTGCCGCAAACTCATTCTCCCAAGGACAAAATACATTCAAAGCCGTCGTTTACGACAATGTCTATAACCAGGCGGAAATATCTATTCCTCTGAATATCCAATAAGACAATCCTTGCCTTTAATCACAATATATCGGCTATTTTATCGGTTTTATTCTTCAAAAAATCCATAATTTTATTTTTTTTCAAGAAAATTTCGTTTTTTATTATTGGCTTCGATCTTATCCTGGCTATCCCGTCCCTTACATCTATATCTTCCGGATCGATATCTATTCCGCAAATATTTTTAACCGCTTCCGAAACGGCTTTTCTTAAAAAATCCCGATTTTCCGAGATTTTTTTGAACTTATTGAGATATTCGCCTATATTAAACACATTATTAAATAAACTTATCTATTCATAGGCATTACTAGGTACGTGAAGCTCTTGTCGGTGGCCCCTCTTACCACCAGAGCCTTATTTATTCCATTAAAAACCAAAGACACGCTATCCTGCGGGATTGAACCCATGCAATCTACTATGTACCTGTAATTGAAATTAACCACGATTTCTTCGCCTTCTATATTGGCGTCTATTTTATTTGTATTTTCTCCTATATTAGAATTTCTAGTTTTTATCTCTATTTTTTTTGAAGACGGGATGACGGAAATATTCACCTGGTTGAAATTATCTGAGAATATATTGGATATTTTTAAAGAATTGATAAGGTCTTGTTTTAATAGGACGGCCTTTGTTTTTTCTTCTTTTGGAATTATCTGCTTGTAATCAGGAAAGATTCCATCTACAACCCGTGAAACCATATATATTCCGTTAAAAGACAGCGACATTTGGTTTTTTGTAGAATTCATATCTATTTCTTCGTCTGTCCCATCTATTATCTTCAGTATGTCGGCGGCATTCTTAAGAGGAATTAGAATTCCTGGTAAAACTACCTTTTTCTTGGTTTTTATGGTTTTTTCAGCAAGCCTGAACGAGTCGGTTGCCACAAAAACTAAATTATCATCATTTGAATATATATAAACTCGTTGCCAAGCTCAGGCTTAACACTAGAGGTTGATGAGCTGTAATAAACTGATTTTATCCCGTTTTGAAGGTCTTTTGAAGATATTTTACAAACAACACCGTCATCAATTGTTGGTATTGTCGGAAAATCATCTGGGGAATAAGTTTTTATTTCCGCCTCAGTTTTATCTGTTTTAATCCTTAAGAGACCGTCTTTTTCCTCTAATGAGATATTATTATCATCTGTAATATTATTTAGAAAAGAACTTAATATATTGGCTGGTACGCAAATTTTTCCATCTGAATATTTTTTAACCGGAATTGTTGTTTCTATACCAAAATCAAGGTTTGTTGCCCTTATAACAAGATTACTTCCTTTTGTTTCCAAAAAAACACATGATAATACAGGTAAGTTTATATTTTTGGAAACTATTTTTTCAGCTTTTGATATGGCTGATTGGAATTTTTCTTTCACACACTCTATTTTCATATATATTTATTATTAAGTATGTTTACTTGTTTATAAGTTATTAAACCTTTATTTAAAAACATTATTTTATATTTCTAATTTAAATAAGATGTTGTTTTATTGTTATTATTATTTATTTAACAACAGTTTATAAAAACTTCTTAACAAACTTATCTTTAATTTATCAACATCATTTTAACATCGATCTTATTTGTGTAAGTTCCTGGACAAGCGACGGATCGACCTTTAAATCATTTTTTATCTTCTCATAAGAATGTATAACAGTAGAATGATCCCTATTACCAAGTTTGTCGCCTATTGATGGGAATGAAATATTGAAATCTTCCCTGAGTATGTACATTATTATCTGCCTAGGTTTTATTATCTCCTTTTTCCTGCCTTTTTCAAAAATACTGTTTTCCTCAACATCATAAAATTCCGAAACAACCCTTATAATATCCTTTATAGACACGTTTTTCTTCGGTTTCACAGTGTTTTTTGTCAGGTCCTTTATTTCGTTTATATTAAGCTCTTTATTTTTGAGCTGGGTCTGCACAAGGACCAGATTCAATATTCCTTCAAGTTCCCTGACATTTCCCTCCACTGAAGAGGCTAAGAATTCAACGGTATCGTCAGTCAATGAAAGATTCATAAGCGACGATTTTTTTCGGAGTATCTGTATCCTTGATTCAAAGTCAGGTTTTTGTATTTCCAGTATCATTCCGGCATTGAAGCGAGATTTTATCCTGTCCTCTATGTCCGTTATGAAATTCGGGTGCTTGTCTGAAGAAAATATGAGCTGTTTGCCGCTATCATGGAAGTTATTGAAAAGATGGAAGAATTCTTCCTGGGTTTTTGTTTTGGCCGACAAAAACTGAATGTCATCTATTATCAGGACGTCATATTTTTTGTACTTTTCTTTAAAAAGGTTTATTTCCCCGCTATTGAGAGAATTCAGGTAATCATTGGTGAATGTTTCGGAAGTCATATAGAAAATCTTTCTTCCGGGGTTTTCTTCCTTAAAATTGTTCCCTATAGCCTGTATAAGGTGTGTTTTTCCGTGTCCGGTGCTTCCAAATATGAAAAGAGGATTATAAGCCGCCGTTTTTTTGAGTATGGCCTGGGAAGCAGCGAAGGCCAGCTCGTTAAACGGCCCGACTACGAATGTCTTGAATGTGTATCTTGGATTCAGATTGTCTTCCTTGTTTACGTAAAAATCCTTAAGAGGAAGCTCGTTTATCTTGATAGGCTCTTCTTTGCGGACATTTTTGTTGTCTTCTTTTGAAACAATATACTCTATGTTCCTTATATGTTCTCCGAATCCCCTGAGATTTTTCAATATATCCTTATGGTATTTGTTTATGAGCCAATCCTTAACAAAGACATTCGGTACACCCAGGTAAATTACTCCATCCTCCTGTTTCATGATGAATGTATCCTTAAACCACATGCTGAAGTTTGCCTTAGAAACGCCAAGTTCTATTTGTGCCAGGACACTGCTCCAGAGGGATTTATTTTCGTTCATAGGCTTGATTATAAAATTATAAAACGGTTAATAGAAATAAATTTTTGTTAACAAATTGTTTATAAAAAGTTGATAATGTTTTTTGTTTCCGCTGCAACCGAGAATATGCTTGGCAGGGCACTTAATTATGACTGAAATTTTTTTAATTTGAACTTTACAAAAGATATTTTTTGATTTATACTCCTTTTTATGTCACAAACATATCAGCCAAAGAAAAGAAAGAGAGCCAAGACACATGGTTTTTTGGTCAGGAAAAGAACAAAATACGGCAGAAACACCCTTAAAAGGAGAATGCGCAAAGGAAGGCGAAAATTAAGCGTATAAAAGGAGCCGAAAGGCTCTTTTTGCTATATAATCTCTTAATATGCTTGCAAAGAAACTTAGAGCTTCAAGAAAAGACATAGAAGCGGCTGTAAAAAACGGAAAGAATATTCCCGGAGACTATTTTTACGCAAAAATATCCGGAAACAGCCTGAATAAAGCCGGATTTGCCATTATCGTATCAAAGAAAACCGAAAAGACTTCAGTCGGAAGGCATTTGATAAAAAGACGGGCCAGCGCCGTTATAGAAAGTTTTTTGAACAAAATAAAACCCGGTTTCGTAAAAACCGCCGTATTTTTTTCAAAAAAATCCGTAAAAGAGATTTCTCAGGCTGACATAAAAAAAGACATAGAGGATATAGCTAAAAGAGGCGGAATAATATAGCTCGTTTGTCTAAAAACCGGTTTTCATATAGAATTGTTCCATGCACGCTTTTTTCACAAGTGTTTTCTATGCGCCGCTTTATAACGGCCTGATATTTTTTATAGCCATGCTTCCCTACAATAGCGTGGGCCTTGCCGTCATAGGTTTTACAGTAATAGTAAAGATAATACTATTCCCTTTGTCGCAAAAATCAGTCAGGACGCAGTTTGAAATGAAAAGGATAGAGCCTGAACTCAATGAGATAAAGCTTAAATATAAGGATAATAAATCTCTGCAGGCGGAAAAGATAATGGAAGTTTACAAAAATAAGAATATAAATCCGTTTGCGGGAATTTTTCTGATGCTCATACAGTTTCCGGTCCTTGTCGCATTATATTATATTTTTGCCAAAGGCGGATTACCGGTTATAGATCATACGGTGCTATATCCGTTTACAATAACGCCGGGTATCATAAATATGAATTTTTTAGGAGCCAATGTAGCTGATAAGAATATTTATTTTGCCGTCATCACCGGAATAGCACAGTATTTCCAGATACAGTTTACGATGCCGAAACAGCCGAAGAAAGAGTCTAAGGATTCGAATTTCAAGGACGATCTTTCAAGAAGCATGAGTATGCAGATGAAATTCGTAATGCCTGTCGTAATCTTCCTCATTGCCAACAATTTGCCGGCCGTAGTCGCCATTTATCTGATAACAGCAAGCCTTTTCGCCATAGGCCAGGAACTTTATATGAGAAGAAAGTACGGCTTTACTAAAGGAATACAATCTGGTATCAAATAAATAAGAGTCATGCTAAAGGAAAATGAAGTAAAAAACCTAATAAAAGAAGTTCTGGAATCGATGGCTTTGTCATATGATTCAATAGATACAGAAATCGATCCCATGACGAAAAATACCGTTTTTATAGTTAAAACAGGAGATTCAGGGCTGCTTATAGGAGACAGAGGCGATACTTTTAATGCTTTTTCACATCTTATAAAAAGAATTGCAGAAAAAAGACTCGGTGAAGGTCATCCTGATTTTTTCATAGACGTAAACGATTACAGATCAGGTCTTGCGGAAAAATTGAAGCTTCAAGCCAAAATGCTTGCCGGAAGAGCCAGAGATATGAAATCAAATATTGAAATGGAGCCCATGTCTTCTTATGAAAGGCTTATCATACACGGGACACTTTCCGAAGAGCCTAATATAAAGACCGAATCGCTAGGAGAAGGAAGAGACAGAAGAGTCGTCATAAAGTATATAGAACAGCAACAATAAAACCGGATATCATCCGGTTTTATTGTGCCGATGAAGCGCCTGAAACATTCAGGACCCACAGGCTGAGATCTTTTTTATTTGTGAAGGCAAGATAATTGTCATCCGGGCTTATTTTCAGATCTGTTGCGTCCACATAATCCGCTCCGCTTGATCCTATCTGGTATACGAGGCTTATCTCTTGTTTTTGCGCGTCTATTTTCCATATATCGTCGGAGAAAGTTTCAGAGCCTTGATACCATGAATCGGGATATTTATCAGGATTTATGCTTATCGGGACGGCGCAATATAGTACGGTATTGTCTTTGCTTCCCCAGATGCATTTATCGGCTAAAGTAGGCAAAGAAATATTTTCCGCAATTTTTTTCTTATTGTCGTAGATATTTAGCGAAAAACCGTTATCCTGGCTTTGCGAATAAGCGATCATGCTTGCATCGCTGTTTGTGACAGTAGACAGGCCCGCCATGTTTCCAAGGATTTCGCTCATAGATCCGGTCTGCATATTGAAGAAGAAAAGATAACCGGAATAATCCGAGCTAGGCTTGGTATTGAATGCCAAAAGAGAATCATTCGGCCAGGAGATGTTCCAATATGTTATTGGAGAATCAAAAACCTGTTTTTTATTCGATCCGTCGAAGATAGCGGTAATACCGAAGGAACCGGCGCCAGAAGGTTTCGTATTCAATTCAAAAACTCTGTTTCCTGAAGGATTTATTGCCGCTTCCGTTATATTGGAAGCCAGAAATGTTCCAGCCATCTCTCCAGGCTGGCTGCTTGTGCCGGCAGGATTTATTTTTCCGGAAAAAGTGCTTATATTGTCCGAATCGTTTTCAAGTGTCCTTAAAAGAACATTTTCTCCGTTTGATGACCATACCGCTTCTTCTATTTTAGGTATGGTGGTATTTGTAAGTCTCATCGGAGCCGTGTTTGATGCAGGAACATATTCATATGCATTGCCCACTGCCCTGTCTATGAATCTGAGGACATCCTGTCCGGATTTATTTGCAAAGAAAATATCGCCGGATACCGGATTTTTATAAATCTGTATAAGAAGAGGCTTCTGTGAATTTTCTTGTCCAGATTGGCCTGATTGGGAATTTGCTTCTGTGGTCGTGGAATTTATTACACTTACGAATTTGTTGCCGGAAGTGTTTCCGAAAGGAGAAGTAGTCGAACCACTTGTTCCCGTAGTTCCGGAAATATTCTTATTAGTGCTCGAATACCAAAAAATCAGAACGCCCATCATTACGAAGATTATTGTAAGCACTATTATTATGGTATTTCTTCTGGACATAATTTAAAATTGTATATGAATTACCTTTGCTCCGCTCGCTTCACATGATATTGCTGTTGTCCCGTTTTCTTGCGGTTCGCAAGTGAATATTCCTCTCGATGTTCCTCCGCCGAAGTTTTGCGATTCCGTAAGGCCATCCGCATTTATGAGGGCATTTTTTGCGTTGTCGGAATAATTTATGTCCACAGTCGCATATCCCGATCCTTGTCCGCCGACGGCTTGGTGCCCTTGCTCAGTTCCTCCTATAACCGCAATGCATCCGGCGCCATAATTGTTATTGCAGTAATTTTGCGCGGCAATCAGTCCGTCTACTGCATTTTGCGGCAATCCTTCAAGCGATATGCACGGCGAACTCGTGCCGACAGAGCAGGTTGCAGGATTTTGAACAGTTATCGCCGCGATTGAAAGTAAATTTTTTGCTGAAGAATCGGACAATAGATTGACCGATCCGCTCGTAACGCCGCTTCCAGAGCCGCCTACGCTTGTTCCGCCGTTTGTTCCTGTATTTACAAATGAACCTACCGTTACTTGAGAATTATTTACCGGTTCATTGTATCCGCCGAATTCAGTCGTGCTTGGAACATTTGAACTTGTTCCGCCGGAAGTATTACTCGATCCTGATGATCCTTTCAATAATGCATTGTTGCATCCGTTGCCTACAAATTGAACAAGGCATGGATTGATAATATAAAGTATGACATAGGAAGTTAAAGCCAATATAAGCCCGTATACTGCATTTTTCATCCTTTCATTGGCCTTGCTTTTTCCGGTATATGATTCAGTCGTCATCTTTTCTATTCCGCCCCAAATAAGCATTATGACCGTAAGCGCTACGGCTGCCGCTATTCCCACGTTATATACGGCTCCCAAAAACGCGCCTAGATTATTGGTTGTTCCCTGCAAGCCAAGGCTTTGAATCGAATTATCGCCGCTTATAGGTATATAATTTTGTATTGTTTGAGCCGATGATAAAAACGGAAAAGAAAGAAAAGTCACCGCCAACGATATTATTTTTTTAAAATTATTAATTTTCATTTTATTTTCCGAAACTTACATTAAAATTTCCGCTTGCCGACTGAAAATCATTAACGGAATCATTTATATCGAGAGATACAGACGAAACCCCGCTCTGTCCCTGGGTAGTCTGCCTGAGCAGCAAGGAATTTTTCTGTCCGGAATAATTCACAGCGCTTCCGTTCACTGACCACGAGTAATTGAGGTCTCCGGAAATATCGCTGGGCACGCTGAAAAAGAAAGGCTTCGCCATAACATTTAATTCTTCATTGGTTCCAAGATTGAAGCCGTTATTCAAAGAATTATTGAACAGAACTCCGTAAAGAGGGCTGTTTTGGTAGAAAAGCACCTGAGGATTATTTATATTTACTATCAAAGATGCGCTTGTTATCAGGTTGCCGTCGGAATCTAGCACGTCCAGATTTATTTCCGGAGCTTTAAGCATGAGCGCGGAATCAATCATAAGGACATTTTTTCCCAGTCCCGATTCGCTTCCCAAGACTATCCCGTTTTCTGTCCACTTAAAAGATAGATTGTCGGATGATACTGATTGCCCATTTTGGGCGATATCCGTGAAAGCGAATATTTTTACAGTCCCTTCGTTTGAAAAGAGCGGCAGGCCTTTATAAAAAGGAGGAATATAAGAAAGAGGCTCTACGAAAATTTCGACTTTCCCTGAAGGTAGCGCCTGGGTCGTTGTCGAAGTTTCCTGGGCAAAAGCAAAGACGCTTCGTAGGGACATAAAAGCGATAAATGTCAAAAAAAATATGAAAAATCTTTTTAAGACCATTGATGATATTTTATCACCCGTAACGGGTTTTTCCTAGGCGTTCTGCGCCATTTTAAGCTCTTCTTTGGCCTTCTTGATGTTTAAAAGCTGGGATGGATCGGAAGTGATGATCTGGTCTTCGGTATATGAAGCGATAATTTTGATGGCAACGTGTTTCAGGCCGACAAAGAACATTCCTTCCCCGACATCCGATTCAAGAAGAAGATATTTCTCTTCATCGGTCAGATTGAATACTTTTTGCAGATTATCTATGACGGTCGGCGACTGTTTCAGAAGAATCTGGATGGATGAGTTCGTAACGATAGGCAAGTCCGTAAGGCGATTTGAGGAAGTCCTCCACGTCCTGGGTGATTGTCGCAAGTCCCAAATAGTATTTTCTTCCTCTTTTTGCGAGCGAGAAAAGGAATGATGCTGTATCTTCGGATTTCATCATCCACCAAGCTTCGTCGACGACAAGAAGCCTTTTTTTCGTGGTTCTTCTTATTGCATTCCAGATATAGTGAGTAATAATGTACATGGCAACCGGCTTGAGTTCGTCTTCCATGTCTCGGATGGAGAAAACGATGAATTTGTAGTTGATGTCCACATTAGTCGGTCTGTTTAGAAATCCAGCCCAAGTGCCCCTCGTGTATTTTGAAAGCCTTTGCACGAGCGATTCGGCGCCTTTCATTCCGGTAAGGACCAGTTCAAAGTCCGAAAGAAGCGGCGGTTCTACATTGGAAAAATCAGAGTCTGGAGTTATGTCCTTAAGCGCATATGTTTCGGTTATAGCCTTGTCGACAATAG
Source organism: uncultured bacterium (assembly GCA_963840885.1). Lineage (GTDB taxonomy): Bacteria > Patescibacteriota > Minisyncoccia > Phycocordibacterales > GWA1-40-21 > Bog-1340. The sequence continues at coordinate 132,449 of CAWJAN010000006.1, read as the reverse complement.
CGTCTTCTTCCGGAGTAAGCCCTGCCAAGCATTATTCTGAAAAGTCCGACCAGGTTGATGATATTGAACGCAAGGACATCCGCCGGCGATTCATCTTCTTTTGGAGCCGGAAGATCGAATGGGTTGATATGGCTCGTCGGAATTGAGGGAAATATTGAAAGATTTTCCCCCTGTGGCTTCGGCAAGAAATTCATATTCCCTTTCCGGATCGATGACGATGACATCGGTATCGAACATCAGCGTGCTTATTATTTCCAGTTTCGTGCAGTAGGATTTTCCGGAACCGGATTTGGCAAACATTATGGAATTGTAGTTTTCAAGCGAGAATCGGTCGAAAAGGACCAAGCTCGCATTGTGCCTGTTGATACCGTAAAGAATTCCTTTGTCGGAGGTGAGGTCGAAAGAAACGAAAGGAAAGATACTGGAAAGCGGAGAAGAATTGAGCTTGGAATGTACATCCAGAAGATCGGTTGCTATCGGCAGAATGCTTTTGAATCCTTGTTCCTGCTGGAATAGCGCCGGTTTTACATATATAAGCCTGGATTCAAGTATGGATTTTATTTCCGTTTCCACTTTGTCTATTTCTTCTTCCGTATCGCCATACAATGTTATATACAATCCGACATCAAAAAGCTTTTCCTGGGCTTGCTGGAGCTGGTCTCGCAGAGATTCAAGATCCTGATAAGCGGTATCTAGCATCGGATCCCGTACAAGACCCTTTGCTTCCCTATCCCTTATCTGGCTTTGCACTTCGGCGACTTTTTTCTGGAATTGCCTGAGCACTTTTACCGTATCTATAGGATGTATGAATATTGCTATATTGAAAACCTTGTCCAGGTTTATTATTGGGGAAAACCAGCTTTCCGTAAGGAATCTCGGATATGATATGACGAAAAACGAACGCACGATTTTTTCGCCGAGATTGAGCTCTTTAGGCGAAACTTTCAGGGCCGAAGGCGCTATCACGTCCTGCAATTCCAAAACGGCAGATTCATAAATCTCTTGAGGGAGAAAAGATGTCATCTTATTCTCTTCTTTCTGCTCGTTTTCCTTATTCTTTTTTAAAAAATCCAATATGGCCATATTTTTAATTTCCAGCCTGGGGCATCATAGGCTTATCAAGCTCTCCCGGATTGAATGTCTTGTAGAAAAGTTCGGTGACCTCTTGTGTGCCGAGCTGGATTGTCCTTATTCCGCATCTTGTAAGGCCTTGTGATATTGCGCTTATCCTTTGCTCCAGCTGGCTTCTGAGCTCTTCAAAGTTGTCTGAAGCTCCAGTTTTTGCACCGGATTTTTTTCCTCCCAGAAGTCCGGAAAGAGCATTTTTGCTCGATTCAGCCGTAACTACTTCTGAAAATGGAATGACTATGAAGAAAGTTTTCGTCATTATATTGGTCTGCTCGACGAAGCTTTTGACGAATTTTATATATTCCCTTATCTGTATCTTCATAAGGTCTCCAACTTCATTCTTGTATCTTCCTTCAAGCAGCGCTATGTACGGCCTTATGTCCAAGTCTCTGGATTGGATGCATATCTGTATTGAAAAATCCAAGCCGTTAAGGAAATTCTGGAATTGAAGTATTATAGCCTGCTGTTCTTCTGTGGATTTAAGGGCGAAGTTTACTGAAGACGCCAAAAGGACTGCACGGAGCGAGCCGTCTTTGAGCGTAACTATTCCTTCCCGGATTTCTTTTACCGGTACGAATTCCTGGGTTGCTTGTGAAGCTGCCATTACAAATATAATTATAACCTAAAATCTCTAAATTCGTAAAAATGCCTTGTTTATTATCATTTATCTTCGTCGCGAGTTACGGGATTAAGCGATTCTTTCACATCGAGGCTCCAGGTCAAATCCTTCAGCTTGCTTTCGGAAATTTTTGGCACAATAAGCGTGGATTTGGCCGCAGCTATCTCATCCGGAGTATTTGCCGGAGCCTTATTTTCTTTTTTCCAGAGATATAGCTTGCTTCCCAGAGCATAGTAGAATGCCGCCTGGACCACATCTATGAAAGGCTTTCCGTTTATCTTATAGAAAGCTAGCGCCAGGGCGAAAGCCAGAAGAGGAAGAATAAAAATCACAGCGATTATTTTAAACGGAATAAACAGCCAAATAGCCACCGAGCCGCCCGCTCCGCCGGCAAGATAGATGAATTGCTTAAGCGTGAGAGGACCGAAAATCCTGTCCTCGACTTCTATGAATTGTGGTACTTGGAATTGCATAATTTTTTATTCTATCGGCTCCCTATAAGGATCTTCTCCAGAAGAAGGAGCAGTTTTTACTTCCGGAAGCTTGCTTTTTTCTTCTATGACGATTTCTTTTTTAGGCACCGCGACCTCACCTGTCATTTTTGACTCGACTATATTTGCCACAGGCGGAATATTTTCACTATACATTTCCGGCTTAACAGGATTATTTTTCGGTCCTTCCCCAGGTTCAACCGCAGGCAGCATTTCAGGCTCTATCTCAGGAGTGATTTCTTTCCTTATCTCTATTCCTTTATTGAAAGGCACATACTCAGGGCTTTTTTCTTCCGGATTATTTGAGGGCATTGAGCTTACGGAAACTGAACCTTCATTTTTTATTCCCGATGGATTTTCTATGCCTGCAAGCACATCGCTTTGCTTTGGAATATTGTTTTTTTCCGAAATTTCAGCATTTTCTTCCAAAGAAATCTGCTGGCTTATTACTTTCAGGTTTTCACGGACATTTTTGAAGATGAGCTCATCAGCATCGTGTGCGACCTTCAGAGCAGTATTCTTGTCGAGCCCGGCGTTTTTTCCAATATTGTTTATATAGTCGTCAATCGGATTTATGCCTAAAAGAACTAAAAGAGTTTCTTTTTGAACAGCATCGGCCTGATCTATGAGAAGCTTCTCATTTCTTGTTATCTGCTGGAGTTTATCCGACAAATCCACGGAAGAAATCGCTTTCTGCAGTTCAGGCGGCAGATTTTTAAATTGTTCTTCAAGATTTATATCATCGTTGTCCATATCATTATTATTTTAATTGATTAAGATTTTTTTTCATCGGTTCCTTTATATAGCTGTTGAGCGGTTCTTTCTTGCTCTTTCTTTGTAAACGAAAGTCTTCCAATAGCAGTTAAGAGGGATTTTGTATTCCATTTGCCTTGTTTTATTTCAGTTCCGAGTTTTAATCTTGCCAATTGGGAATCTTTTATTTCTGGTCCAATCCTATTTGCCATTCCTATTTCTTTAGCGACTTCGTGTTCAGATGTTCCAAGTGCCGTAGCTATATTAGTATAGTTTTGTCTCATCTTATCATAGAAGTTTTGTAACCTCTTTGTTGAATCAGCAAATTCTGCTGTCGCCTTGCTTAGTCTGTCATTTGCCTGCTTCTCTCTGTCTTTAAGAGCTTTTGGTACTGGCTGGCCAGTATTCATCAGATTAGCCATTTCATGCTGAGTATCAATTTGCCACTGTTCCGCTTTTTCTTTTTCCACTTTCTCTCTCTTGTTTTCACTTTCCAAATTATCTTTCTTTTCTTTCGTTTCTTTTTCAGCCGCTTCTTGCGCTCTTTTTTCAATAGCTTTATCAGTGCTTTCAAGAGCCGCTTTCTTTTCAGTTAATTCCCTTTCTTTTCTAGTATCTTCATTAGCTTTCCTTGCAAGCTCAGCTTTAATCCCCTGTTCTGTTATCAAGCCGCCAGAAACAGCTCCAACAGCTCCCAATGTTTCTTTTCTTGCTGATCTTGCAAGGGTTCCAAGCATTCCAGGCCTTCCTTCATATTCACCCTGGGCAAGTTTGTAGCCCGTTTCTCCTATTCCTTTGGCAACACCCAAGCTTTTTTGCGAAAGGGTCTTTAAGCCGAGCACATTCGATACTCTTCCCCCTGTAATTTTTGATACTCCTGATGCCACTCCTCCGGACAATACTCCGAGTGTTCCTGTAGAAAGCGCTGCTCCTCCGGTTACGATGGCGGCTCCTCCCAATATCGCTCCTTTGCCGACATTAATCACCCCTTGCGCCACTTTTCCGCTTAGTTTTTTTGTTTCTTTTAGCGCCTGGAGTATAAGCATGATGGCTATTATAAATGTTATATATGAGCTGAAAAAAGTCTTATAATCGCCGCTTACCAGAGTGGCGGATGAAGATGGCGTTATCGCTTTTTGAAAATCAGTCGAGCTTGTCAGTGTTATTATTATGTAAATGAAAAATAGAAATACCGGAGCGACAAGTATCTGGTCCACAAATCCGTTCCACCATTCGTCAGCTTCTTTTTTAAGCCTTGGAAATGTATTTCCCACAAAGGCTATAGGAGAAGTTATCACATAATATAAAAGCATGACGGTTCTTCCTATAAACATAAGTATCGCCCAGCCGAAGACATATATAAGCACTCCCAATGTGAACGCTTCCATCAGGTTTATTATCACGGAATTCAATGTTCCCGGTATAGTTAATTTTGTCAGAGAAGCCGTTACGACGTTCATTGCCGCGCTTGTTGATGTAGAAGCTACAGATGCGCCCGTGCCCGCAATATTCACAAGAAATCCTGATACCGAACCGCCATGTGCGGAAAGAAGGTTGTAAAAAGTTATGGCGAATATATTGCCTACATCTATTATGAACTTTGCGATGAACATGCTGAAGTTTATGAAGATGGCGCTCAATATTATATTTGCTATTTGCGTGGGAGCTTTTACTCCCCAGATTCCTATGATTTTCTGTATGGCCAGATAAAGGAGCATGAATATGAAAAATACGTTCAAGGTATCTCTTACTAAGGACCATACGGTGTTTATTGAGCTTATTTGGAAAAGAGTATGAAGCCCGACAGTTGAAAATTGCATTACTATATCGAATAACCAGCCGACCACTCCTAGCAAAAATGCAAGCACTACATTAAGCAGAATAAGAACGGCATTAAGTACGCTGAAAAGGAAAGTTTCTATAGTAGTTACACTGGCTTGAAAAATCCAGCATCCTATATCAAATGTAGAACAACTATCTGTCGATGAATTTTGGGTGGCTGAATTCGGAATGCTTATATTTTGCAATCCCGATATGGCAGTTGGCGCAGAATTTGACGGTATAGGAGTCGGGCTTGGAGTATCGGCACTTACAACATTAAAACCGGCCAATCCGCAAAATATTACGGTAAAGAGTATTAATGCAACTGATTTTTTTGAGATTGAACTCATCTTTCGTAAAAATTATAACACAAAGCTATAAGCCCAGATTTATCGGACAACTTGCAGTCGTATATATGTTTTGCAGCGAAGACAGGAAGTTTTTTAACCCATCGGAATTGTCTGTCGGCATATTGAATCCGCCCACCGAACCGCCGCCAGAAGTATTATTTGTTTTATTGCCTAATCCGAATACGGAACCGCCCGATGTCTTGGAGGAATTTGTTGTGACCGTGGAGCATGCGGGAACGCTTGTAGGAATTTGCGCTGTGATTCCACCTGAAATATTAACAGTTGCTCCGCCGGGAAACTGCAGTTTCAGCTGAATAAGCTTTACGATTAAGTCGTTGAGGCTAATAGATGATCCGGGATTAACTACAGGCTGATTTGTCGGCGCGCTTAAACATAGGAATCCGCAAGGAACTGTCAGTAACATTCCTGAAGGAAGAGTCAAAGAACTGTTCTGTCCTAGGCCAGCGCTTCCGGCGGCCGTTGCGATGGTATTGGCGACGGTATCAGGAGCTCCTTGAGTCGATGAGAGTATTTGCTGGTTTTTAAGAACAGTATTATTGGTTGTCAAAGAATTCACAGCTGTAAGGCCGCTTGTAGTGGTGCCCAGGGTATTCGGGTCGTTGAATATCACCGGAGGCAATATAGGATTTACGGCTGCAGTAAGACCGTCAGTGGATGTTGCCGCATTAACCGCATCTTCAGCGGCATTCAGCAGGGTTATATTGTTATTTGAGTTCATTATCAGATTATTCAGGTACGGAGTATTCCATATTATGCTCGGTATGCTTCTTCCTGAATCAGTGATGCCGTCTATATTTTCTATCGCGTTTTGATAAATAAGCTGGGCTCTCAATATGGAATTGGAATCATTCTGGGTAAGGTTGCATGACCTTGCCGTTGCAAATGACGCTTTAGAATCACTGAGCGTCTGCAAAAGACCGCTGATTCCCGTCTGGTATGAATTTTCTCCGCTTACAAGTGAATTTATTTTTGTGATATATTGCTGTTTTATCGAAGAGAGGCAGTCGTTTATATTGTTTGTCGTTCCGCCCAAGCTGCTGCCTCCGCTCACGGAAGTAAAGCCTGTGCTGAAGCCGCTGCCGAACGTATTGTCATATGAACCGAGAACACCCGTATCAAGGTTCATTCCAGATGAATTTGTTCCTGCATTGCTGCTCACATTGCTTGCTGCGCTGTTAGCGTTTGTTATAGAACCGTTGTAATCGTTTTGTGCCTGAGAAGCCAGATTATTCAAGCTCGAATTATAATTTGAGGAATTGGTGCTATTGTTTGCCAAGACGCCGTTGGTCAATTGGTCGGAAGCCAATTTAATGAGCTGATTCGAGAGCGATGAAAGAACAGCGTCTATTCCGTTAGACAATGCCGCTCCGATTTCATCGGTTCTCTGTTCGGATGTGGCTTTGAATCCGAGCATCGTGGCTATCGTCGTTCCAGGCGTTTTTACCGTGCAGCTTGTTTTTACGGTCAATATCTTACTTTTATTTTGCGCTAGATAATTTTGAGTTGCCGAATTCGGATAAAGATCAGAGCCTGTATATGTGAAAGTGACAGGATTTGAGCTGTTCGTTATATTTCCTTTGCTATCCAGCTGATAGACAGAATCGGTGCAGCTTTTATATGAAATAGCCCCGCTGCCGAGATTGATATCATTGCTTACAGCGCCTTGTTTGTTTGCGATTTGGGCTTCTAATTGTCCTTGCGCCAATAGATATGCTCCAGTCGGAGTATTTTGCGGCTGGCTTGCAACCTGAAGCCAGTCATTCCATGAAAATGTTCCGTTTTCTAGATTGGTCAGAGCGCCTGAAGCAGTGCAGTTTATCTGATTGAATGCCGTGGTGGAATAATTTGTGTACAAAGCTAATTTTACTTGAATCTGGAACGGCGAACACAGGAATCTGAGATTCGGATCATTCTGTATGAAGCTGCCGACGGCTTGGTCGGCGGTTTGCGCCAAGAAATCTCCCGGATTGGCTATGAATGCCGGATTTCCATTGAAGCCGCTGTTTATCCAATTGACAGTGGCATCAGTTATTTTTTGTATGAGCTCTCTTGCCGCTGTTTTTGCAAGCTGCTGGAGAAGCTTGTCCAAAGCAGGCTTGGCTATTTCCGTCCAAGCAAGATCATGAGTTGTCTGTGCGGTTTGGTTTGCGGTTGATCCGCTATAGTATGCCGCAGAAGCAGTATAGAAGCCTATTGTGCCGGGATCAGTATTTGCTATTACGCTAACCGCAAACTGGGCATTTGATTTGTAAGGCAATATCAAAAATAAAAAGTTCAATGATAAGAGGGAAACTGCAATCAAGACCGGTATTTTTTTATTTATTAATCCTGTAAAATTCATATTTGTCTTAGTTTCTTTGTATTTTCAGAACAGTGTCTATATTGCCGAGGGTATCTAAAAGGTCATTCGATGTCTGGCTGTAAAGCGCCAAGTCCGATATTACATCTACGCTGTCGTATTTTGCATTTATTATATCATTATCTATATCAATCAATATCTCCAGGTCGTTTATTATCTTCAGATGATCTATGACACCTTGCGAATCGGCAGTCGCAGGTATAGGCACTTGCACAAGATTACTTATTATATCTTTGTATGAGACCACTATGGAAGCCAAATCGGTCTTATCCTTATCGCTTTGCGTATTGATATAGTCGTTTATCAGATTTAAGTCCTGGCCCATGATTTTTCTGAGCTTTTCAGTCTGGGCATAGTATATGTTTGCATATGCAGTTATGTCTTTTCCGAAAGTATCAGGATTTATAGGTATAAGATTAAGATCGGATATATCCGTGCTCGTAGAGAAATTTTTCTGTGGAATATCTCCCACTGCCCCATTAACAAGATTATCAATAGTTTCCTGGTCCATGCTGCCGTTTGCAGGCTGGGTGGCTATTATGTTTGACATAAGGTCCCTAGCCATCTTGTCAGTAGGATTAAGGCTTTCATATTGTTCAGCAACCTGCTGTTCTTCAGGAGACAATTGATCCAAAAGAGAGCTTGTGCTTGCGGAAGAATTCTCCACGACGAGCCCACCTTTTGGTGTAGGATTTTTGTAGGTAAACGCCACGGCAATAAGAACAAACATTATTGCAATAGCAAAAGATGTCAGAAATCTTTTTGAAGGCAAGTATTTCCTGTAATTCACACAATAATTATAACATTCAAAAATGGCTTTTAAAAGATAAAAAACGGATTTTGTGCAGCAAAACCAGCCTTTTTATCCGGTTAAGCCAATTTTTCCGCCAATTTTTCCCAGTCTTCCGGTTTTAAGTCTTCCGCGCGGGCTTTTTCCGGTATTTTCAGCTCAAAAAATATATCCTTAACGTTTTTTCCGTTGAAATTTTTAAGATTTGCTGACAGGATTTTTCTTTTATGCGCGAATCCTGTCTTAAGCAATTCAAAAAACTTATTTTCGTCCATTTCTTTGAAAAAATCTTTTGAAATATTATCCACAAGCAAAATTGCGGAATCAACTTTCGGAGCGGGGGAGAAATTTTCCTTATCCACTTTCATTATTTTTTTCGGTTCCCCATATATTTTTACTGAAATAGAAAGCAGACTTTCTTTTCCATCCCTAGCTACAATCCTGTCGGCGATTTCTTTTTGCACGAGCATGACTATTTTCGACGGCTGGATATTTCCAGACAAAAATTTCCTGAAAATCTGACCGGTTATGTAATAAGGGATATTAGCGATCAATTTGAAATTTCCGGATTTCAAATTTAATGAATTTAAATTTGTTTCCAAAATATCCTCGTGAACAAGCTCCAATCTTCCATATCTTATTTCATTTACAAATTTTTCATTTAAAAATTCCATAAGCCTACTATCTTTTTCCACGGCGATTATTTTTACCCCTGTTTCAAGAAGTCTTTCCGTGAGTGCGCCTTTGCCCGGGCCGATTTCAAGTATGATATCTTTTGGAGAAATTTTTCCGGCATTTACGATTTCCGACAAAACTTTTTTTGATCTGAGAAAATTCTGTCCAAGTGATTTTTTTGCGGTTATTTTTTCCATTATTTTTTAATTGTATCACCAATCAAGATAAACTATCTTGTCGCGGTATTCGAATTTTTCTTCTTGAAGCAAATCATTGTCAAAATCAGCAAAGAATTCTGACGGAATATTAATTTGCAGCGAGCCGAAAATTGTTCTCATTTCAGCATGCGTAAGAAATAATTTCTTTCTCGCTCTTGTAAGAGCTACGTAAAATAATCGCCTTTCCTCTTCCATTTCAGCTGGAGTTTTTTGTTCGCCGGAAAGCCCTTGATGAGGAAAAAGATTTGCCTCAAGCCCGGTGATGAAAACATAATCGAATTCGAGGCCTTTGGAAGCATGGACAGTCATCAGCTTTACGGCATTTTCATTTTTTTCCAAAGAGTCCTGATCGGTCGCAAGCGCTGATTCTTCAAGGAGTTTTTCGATTCCTTCGGTCTTTGGAAGTTGGTCGAATTTCCTGGCGAGAGTAGCCAGTTCGCGCATATTTTCAAGCCTTTCTAGATCGTCATCCGTGCCGTTTTTAAGCTCTTTTTCAAGGCTCGTTTCCTGGATTATAAATTTTATAACTTCCGACGGTTTTTTGTTTTCAGCCTCATTTTTTATCTTTGAAAGAAGTCCGAAAAAATTATCCGCACTTTCTTTTATTTTTGGCGGAAGCTTTTCTTTTTCACCGGCAAAAATTTTCAGAACAGTCACTTTTCCGATTCCGCGCGCCGGAACATTTATTATTCTTTTTATGTCTGTGAGGCTGTCTTTGTTCAGGCTTGCCCGCAGATAGGAAAGCACATCCTTGACTTCTTTTCTTTCGAAAAATTTAGTGCCGAGCACCTGATACGGAATATTTTCCGCTATCATCGCCTCTTCAAGAGCGCGTGATTGGAAATTTGCGCGGTAAAGCACCGCAATTTCTCTGGCATTCGTTCCGTTTCCGATAAGCTCGCCGGCTTTTCTGGCAATGAACCTTGCTTCCTCGGTTTCATTGAGCGCTCTGAAATACGAAGCCCTTTCCCCTTCCTCATTTTTCGTGAAAAGATTTTTTTCTTTTCTAAGCTTGTTTTTCTTTATGACTTCGTTTGCAAGCGCGAGCACTGTCTGTGTCGAGCGGTAATTCTGTTCCAAGAGTATTACTTTTGCATCCGGATAATTTTCTTCGAATTTCAGAATATTTTCTATATTCGCTCCGCGCCAGCTGTAAATAGACTGGTCTGCATCGCCGACAACAAAAATATTCTTGTATTTTTTTGCAAGAAGCCTCGTAGTTTCATACTGGACTTTGTTCGTATCCTGATATTCGTCCACATGGATGTATTTCCATTTTTCCTGGTATCTTTCAAGGATTTCTTTGTGGTCGCGCAGGATCTCATAAGTTTTCAAAAGCAAATCATCGAAATCCAAAGATTTTTCTTCCTTCAGCTTTTTTTCGTACAGAGGCCAGACTTTCGCCACGACTCCGGCAACGGTATAGCCGGCTGAAATCTTTTCAGAGCCATAATCTTGTGCCGGAATCAGATTATTCTTTTCTCTTGAGATTATATTCAAAATCTTTCCTGGTTCGAATTGTTTCGGGTCTATATCCAGGCTTTTAAGGATATCTTTTAGCGCTTTCAATGAATCATTCCTGTCGAATATGTTGAAATGGCGCGTTAGTCCGACAAGCCCGGCATTTTCCTTTATGATATGGACTCCTAGAGAATGAAAAGTGCTCACAAATGGCTTTTGGGCGAAAGTTATAGGCAGATTCATTTCTTTATCTTCGGAAATCGTCTTTTCCACCCTTTCCCGCATCTCTTTTGCGGCTTTATTTGTAAAGGTTATAGCTAAAATCTCTTCCGGCACCACTCCTTCCTTTATGAGATGGAGAATCCTATGGGCAATAGTCTTGGTTTTTCCGGCTCCGGCTCCAGCAATGACCAAAACCGGCCCGTTTTTAGCCAAAACCGCCTCTTTTTGCTTCTCATTAAGGCCTTCAAGGTATTTCATCCGTGTAAATATAGCATTAAAGAAGAAAAAACCGTAAATTTTGCTTAGATTTTTAGTGTTTTTTGCCGGCGGCAAATGTTGATAACCTCATTGACCTTAAGGCCTATGGTAGTATAATTAATTTCCGTCCAGTAAGTCAGGCATATACCGAAAAAATGGCTTAACATAGCCATTTGACAGACCGAATATCAGACAATCCCTTAATAAATAGGCATATTTTAGACAATAAAAACTCATCGAATCCTCGAGCTTTCGTATTGAAATCCTGGGTTCGCAATATAAAAGATGCATCCAAAGCTCAATATTTGAGTTGGCTTGTCGCTATTACATTTATTTTTTCAAGCTTTCCGCCATTTACCGCGAATGCCGGCATCTTTTCTTCGATTTCAGATATGATTTTTGGCAATTCTTCGCAAGTAGTGATAGCTTCAGGAGATCAGGCGGCTTCAGATCCGAATGATATCCCTCTTTTACAAAATACAACGAACTTTGACACTCTTGCCGCTGTCGGAGGAGATGATCTTGTCTTTGACAATAGCGATGAAGCTCTTGTTTCAGAAAACGGGCCATCCGGAACTCTTGCGGATATACCGAGTGCAGGAAATACGGGACAGATAAGCAAATACATAGTCAGGTCGGGAGACACAATATCGGGAATAGCCAAAATGTTCGGAGTTTCTCAAAATACAATCCTTTGGGCTAACAATCTAAACAGCAGCGTAGTACAGCCAGGACAAGCGCTTATCATTTTGCCTGTTTCCGGAACAATTCATACGATTGTAAGCGGAGATACCATAACGAGTATTGCCAAAAAATATAAAGCGGATGCTGGCGAAGTAGCTGTATTCAACGGACTCAGCCTCGATGCAAAACTTACAGTCGGAGGACAGATAATAATTCCTGATGGGGAAGGCGGTTCGAATATAAGCGCAACGCTCGCCATGGCATCGAAGTCCGGATCGAATTCCATATCTGAACCGTATCTTGGCGGAAGCGGCCCGAATGAAGACAGTTATTATATACGCCCTCTCGTCGGCGGAGTAAGAACACAAGGCCTTCATGGCTGGAATGCTATCGATATAGGAACTCCTGTCGGAACGAGAGTCATGGCTGCCGCATCAGGAGAAATAATAGTTGCAAAGTCATCAGGCTGGAACGGAGGATACGGAAATTATATAGTTATCTCACATCCGAACGGCACAGAAACTGTTTACGGACACTTGAGCCAGGTTCTTGTTTCAAGCGGACAGAGCGTAGTCCAAGGACAAGTCATCGGACTTTCCGGAAATACAGGATATTCCACAGGCCCTCATCTTCACTTCGAGGTCCGAGGAGCGCATAATCCTCTTGCAAATTAAATTTAAATATTAAAAGGCGCCCGCGAAGCGGGCGCCTTTTAATTTATGAATTTCTTTTCGGCCTGTACTGCAGAGCCTCGAGAATATACTCCGGTTTTATGAGACTATCGCTTTCAAGATCGGCGATAGTTCTCGCTAGTTTTATAATCCTGTGATATGCACGCGCTGAAATATCCAGTTTTTTCGCCGAAGCATTCAAGATATTTTTTGCTTCATCGGACAATCCGGCAATTTTTCCTATATCCTTGGCTTCCATCTCGCTATTGGTTTTAATCTTTCTTTTTGCCTTTTCAAATCTTTCTTTTTGTATATTCCTGGATTTTATGACGCGATTTTTAATATCTGCCGTCTCTTTCCTATCGGCAGTTGAATCAGAAAGTTTTTCATAATCCACTTTTGAAACTTCAACCCACATATCCACCCTGTCTATTATCGGTCCGGATATTTTTCTTTCATATCTTTGAAGGTCCATAGGCTTGCAGATGCAGGTTTTTGTTCGTGAACCGAAATTTCCGCAGGGACATGGATTCATTGCGGCAATTAGGATAAAATTCGCGGGAAAAGTATGCGTTCCGCGGGCACGCGATATACTTATCTCGCCTTCTTCAAGAGGTTCGCGCAAGGTCTCAATCACTTTTCTGTCGAATTCTGGAAATTCGTCAAGAAAAAGAACTCCTCTGTGCGCGAGCGTCACTTCGCCGGGTTTTGGAATTATTCCGCCGCCTACAATAGAAACATAAGATGCCGTATGATGAGGATTTCTTACAGGCGGTTTCAATATGACATCGGTTTTCAAAGTTCCGGCAATGGAGTGTATTGAAGTTATTTCCAGAATTTCATCGTAAGAAAGCGGAGGAAGTATATGGGCGAATGCTTTTGCAAGCATCGTTTTTCCGGTTCCTGGAGGCCCGTACATTGCTATGTTGTGTCCGCCCGCAGCAGCTATTTCAAGCCCCCTTTTCGCCATCTCTTGTCCTTTTATTTCCGAAAAATCCACCAAAGGCTCGTCTTCTTCAATTAATATTTCGGTATGCGGCTCAGCTCCTATCTTTTTCAGATTATTTTTTACCGTTTTGCCTGATTTTAAACTCTTTTCTTCCTCGGACTCATTTATGTGTTCGATTATTTCTTTAAGGCTTTTTGCGCCGTAAATTTTTATCCCTGAAATAAGTGCCGCTTCTTTTGCATTTTCTTTTGGCAGAAATATTTCCGTAAAGCCGCAGTTTTTCGCTTCCGCAACTATTGCCAGAATACCCTTTGTTTTTCTAAGGTCGCCATCAAGGGAAAGTTCTCCCATAAAAAGCTTATTTTTCGGGTCGAATTTTATTTCATCGTTTGCCAGAAGATACGATAAGGCTATTGATAGGTCAAAAGCAGGGCCTTCTTTCTTGATATCGGCAGGCGCAAGCGAAACTACAACTTTTTTATTCTGGCTTTTTGGAGAAGTGAAGCCGGAATTTTTTATGGAAGCCGATACCCTGTCTTTGGATTCTTCCACGGCTTTATCAGGAAGGCCGACTATCGTAAAAGAATGAAGACCCTTGGACAGATCGACTTCCACGTCTATTATTTTTGCGCCAAGCCCGACGGTTTGCGCTGAATAAGTTTTTGCAAATGACATTCCGATGTCATTATATCAGTATTGTTTTCAAAACAAAATAAAAACTGCGGATTTTTTCCGCAGTTTTTATTTTTTATCCGTTCTTTTTGAAATGTTTTACGCAGGTCCTTGCCGAAGGGTTGGCTTCCAGTCTTTCAAGCGGTATTTCTTCTCTGCCGACTTCGCATTTTCCGTAAGTTCCTTCCTTTATCTTCTCAAGGGCATTCTTTATATCGTCGTATCTTGTCTCAAGCTGGTTTGTTAAGCTTATGTTTTCATCAAAGTTTTCGAGGCCGTCCGCGACATCGTTATCATCCGCGTGATCGTCGTCGAGCTCGGTTTCTATAGGTTCCCAATCGTTATTATTGTCGGGATTTTTCCTGGCCACTTCCGAGAGTTCTTTTTCCACCAGAGCAAGCTCTTTTTCGAGCTTCTTTTTAAATTCGCTTGTATTCATATTGGTCTCAATATTACCAGATAATATTTTTGGCGCAATTGCTTTATTGCGTAAGGGCTTTTCCGCTTCCCATCCTTGCGATTATTTCATTCAGTGCATCTACGCTCGTTGTTATGACGACCGTATTATTGTCTATTATGGAATAAAGGAAGACGACATTTCCGGAAGAATCTTTCACCACGCGCGCGTCCTTATTGCTGTAGGTGGCATCCTCGAATTGTTTGACTTCGAAATTAGTGCCAAGCGTAGATGAGCTTGAGACAGTGTCGTTTGGCAAGGCAAAGGCTTCCTTGAAATCACCCCACAGATTGACTTCCCAGGAAAGCATTCCGGCGAAAGTGGTATCGTATGAACCGACTCGGAGTATCAGGAATCTTTGGTTGCCATTGTATGAAAACATTCCGAACATATATTCCGGAAGAAGAGTCCTGGATATTTCTGGAGGAACATTGGCTCCGAGCAGGTTCAAAAATCTGCTCGATGTTATCACCGCCTCGCTCGCCCCTTGTCCTTCGGTGAAATAGATATTTTTTATTTGTCCAATTTTAATCGATGATTGGTCGACTCTTTGCCTGAGTATAGTCGGGAATATGTTCAGGTTTATATCGCTAAGATTTATTTTTTCCTCCACATCTGCTGCCATGAAAGCTCCTGACGGGACTGTCTGCACTACTGGAGCCGGAGCAGCCTGCTTTTGCACCAAAAAGTAAGGAATAATTATTGCCATGCCTCCGCCCAAGACCAATACGATGCTGAGTATTATTATACTCTTGTTTATTCCTGAAGATTTTTTTTCTTCCAGGCTTAAAGGCTCTCCGGTTTTGTTTCTCATCCTATTTTGCTGGGCCAAAGCCATGTTGATGGATGATACATGACCTTGCTGTATGGTTTCTTCCACATCACTTTTATATGTTCGGACTATCGGTTTTCTCGACGGCTCCTCAGGTATTTGAAATTTTTCCGGTTCTGCAGGGGTTTCTTGCGCCGGTTTTTCTTCCGGTTCGTTTGCGGCCACATTTTTAATCAGGTTTTCTACCGATGAAGAGTCTGCTATCGCCGAGGCAGAGGGAGTATCTTCCTTGATATTGAAAGATGCAGGAGTCTTTTCATTGGCTGCTGTAGAAGGATTTTCCGAAGCGCTTTTTGCCTTCAGATTTTGCATATACGAAGCAAGCTCCTTGTCTATGTCGCTTTTTATCTCTTGGCTCAAGTCTTTTGGATTTTTTTGTTCTTCGTCCATTGGAAATTAAATGTGGCTTTCTCTAGCCGATTATTTCTGATTATTATAATGTAAAAAGTCGATTTTGTCCCATGGATTATTGGTAAAATAGGATATAACTTATTTTTTAATTAAAATTTGCGCTTGATACAAAGTCGCTATGAGTTCTATAAAACCCATAATAATAAACAATGCGGTAAAAGAAAATATTTCCACGATAAATCCTCCAGCAACGAGCGCCAAGCCATTCATAAGGAACTCTCCTCCAGCGGCAAGTCCCCATGTATACCCATCATGTTTTTTGTCTTCGTACTTTGCATAAAGCGCATCCCATGTAGGCCAGGCAATTGCTGTAGCTATGCCGAGTCCAGCTTCAACAATGAACAAATGTATTGGAGTGGAAACAAAAAGATAACCAAAAGTAAAAATCGTATTTAACGCATATCCGGCCACCATCAATTTTTCTTTTGAAGCAAAATTATCGGAAATTTTTCCCATTATAATTATCAGGATACCGCTGATTATTAAGTATGTTGCCCATGCCCAAGATATTTCTAGAATATCGCCGCCGATTTTTTGAGTGAAAACCGCGAAAAGAGGACCAAGCATTCCAGCTCCAAAATACCATAAGTAAGTGCTATTCAAAAGAATTTTTTCTTTCTTGGCGAACATTTTATTTTTTTTGTTTTATAAACTCCGGATCGGCGCCTTTAATGGAAAGAGCGATTCTATCTCGCTCATCGATTCCTTTTACCACTACCGGAACCTTATCGCTGACTTTCAGATAATCGCCGACATTTTCAATCCTGAAGTTCGCTATTTCTGAGACATGCACGAGCCCTTCGGTTTCATATCCGATTTTTACGAATACTCCGAAAGGTTCAACTCTCGTTACAGTTCCCTCAAATTTTTCACCCGCTTTGTATTCGTGGGTCATTTCTTCGATTATAGTTTTTGCTTTTTCAGCCGAGCCGTTTTTCCCTGTTATATAAACGGTTCCGTCGTCTTCTATATCGACATTGGCACCGGTTTTTTCCATTATGCCTTTTATCGTTTTTCCTCCGCCTCCTATGATTCCGCCGATATCATCCTGTTTCACTTTTATCATTATTATTTTAGGGGCGTTTTCAGAAATATCTTTTCTTGATTCAGGAATAGCTTTTGTCAGGACGTCTAGAATCTGCAGCCTTGCATTCTTGGCTTTTTCGAAAGCCGTAGCCAAAACATCTATAGGCACGCCGCTGACTTTTACGTCCATCTGTATCGCAGTGACGCCGTCTTTTGTTCCAGCAACCTTGAAATCCATATCGCCGTAATGGTCTTCCGGCCCTTGGATATCGGTCAGGACTTTGTAAGCTCCTTTGCCGTCGGACATCAGCCCGGATGCGATTCCGGCAACAGGCTTTTTAATCGGCACTCCTCCGTCCATGAGGGCAAGCGTTGAAGCGCAGACAGATCCCATAGAAGTCGAGCCGTTCGAGGAAAGAGCTTCTGATACGAGTCTTATAGTATAAGGAAAAATATTCTGGCCAGGAATCATAGGCTGCAGAGCTTTTTCGGCAAGATTGCCATGCCCTATCATCCTCCTGTTTGTTCCGCCCATTCTTCCTGTTTCTCCTGTTGAGAACGGCGGAAAATTATAATGATGCATGAACCTTTTCATTTCCTGTTTTTCTTCCGCTCCTTCTATGAGCTGGGCATCTTTTGGCCCGCCAAGCGTAAGAACTGAAAGAATATGAGTTCCGCCTCGATAAAATATTCCTGAGCCGTGAAGTATCGGAGAAATTCCGCCGGCTTGCGCCGAAAGCGGCCTTATCTCGTCCATTTTTCTTCCATCTGCCCTTCTCTCGTGTTCCAAGACTTCCTTGTGGATGAGTTCATCCAGCTTGTTCTCAATATATTTTGGAGCAAATACAAAGTCGCTTTCAGAAAGGTTTTCTCTTGCCGTTTCCATCCACTCATCGGTTATTTCTTCTATTTTTGCATGTCCGGGCATTCCGCTCATCACGGTATTTGCAAATTTTCCTTCGATTTTTTCCGCAAAAAGATTTTTCACGGCTTCCGGAGTCTCGGTTTTTTTAATTTCCGTTTTTTTCTTGCCGATTTCCGAGATTATTTTTTTCTGCCAAGCGTTTATTTTTTCTATCTCTTCTGAAGCTTTTTTCAGGGCTTCCACGATGATTCCTTCCTGCGCTTCTTCTCCGCCAAGCTCTATCATATTTATGCTACCGTCTTTTCCGCAGGCCACAAGATCAAGCTCGTAATCCTCGTTGTCTCTTTCTACAAAAGTTGGGTTAACCTCGAATCCGTTCTGTTTATGCTTATTTATCCTGACTGCGCTCACTGGCCCGTTCCAAGGTATCCTTGAAGTTCCAAGAGCGAGGGACGATGCTATGACGCCGAGAATATCCGGATCATCCTGGTCCAGAGAAAGAACCGTTATGACCACTTGCACTTCGTTTCTTATCCATTCGTCAAATAGAGGGCGTATAGTCCTGTCGGCGACCCTGCCGGAAAGTATGGCTTCATCGGAAGGTTTTCCTTCCCTTCTCGTGTATCTTGAGCCTAGTATCTGCCCGGTAGCGTAAAATTTTTCCTCGTAATCTACCGTAAGAGGAAAAAAATCACCTTCTTTTTCGCTTTTGGACATTACAGCCGTAACCAAAACAGCGGTAGCGCCGTATCTAAGAAGAACGGAGCCGTCGGCATTTTCTGCCCAATCGTTGAATTCAGCCGTCAAAGTCTTGCCGCCGAATTCTACGGAAAATTCTTTCTTATGCATCTGATTTAGCTAACCGGCAAATTTCAGATTATCTACTTTACTGTAGACAAGCTGCTTATTTGCCGATAAACAAGATTAGCAACTAATAAAAAGCACTTATGAATCTGTTTTTATATTAGCATAAAAATTATTTTTATAAATCGAATGCATAAAAGCTTGGCTTTTTATGCATTCTGTGTTATAGTCCTTCCTAGATTTATATGGTTTATAACACTGGAGGTGGCAATGGTTACTTCAGAAAGCCTGGTAGGTTGCTACACCTGGAATTTGCACATGTCGGTCAGTCACAATGACGCCATAAACATTTGCTTTTCTTTGATGGAAAGGGATATGGCGAATAAAATGAGGGAGATGAGCATAAAATCTCCAGATGACGTATCTCTTGTGGTGGATGAACAAATCCAAGTATGGGAGGCCTTTAAAGCAAAGCTGTCAGAAAATTCAGAGCTTAAGGATTATAAGCTGAATATATTGGGTTTTCACGAGCTTTTGCTCACAAGAAAACCAAAGTTCATTTGGAAATGGATGAGTTTCCGTTTCCAGGAAAAAGTATAAATAAAACAAAAAAGGCGGCCTTGTGGGGACTCGCCTTTTTTTAATTGTCTTTTTATCTCCTCATCCTTATCCTGCCGCTAAGCAGATATTTTGCGGGATTTTTGTCGAGATCCATGAAGTCGTCCACAGCCTCAATTAGTTTTGAAGATGTTGATTTTCCGAATGAAACGCATTCGACTTGGCATCCATGGGTGATCTGGAGGTATTCCACAAGAGGAATGAAGTCTCCGTCCCCCGTTACAAGGACCGCCGCATCTATTTTTCCTGAAAGCGAAACGGCATCTATTGCCATTCCGACATCCCAGTCCGCTTTTTTGGCGCCGCCGGCAAATATCTGGAGATTTTTCGTCTTTATCGTGATTCCTACCTTGCCGAGCGCTTCAAAAAAGCTTTTCTCGTCGCCTGATTCGGTCGTAATCACATAAGCAGTCGCTCTTATCAAATTTCTTCCTCCAAGCGCGTCTTTGACGACCTGGCCGAAATTGACTTTTGCCCCGTATAAATTTTTAGCGGAGTGGTAAAGGTTCTGTGTATCTATAAAAATTCCAACCCTTTGGTTTTCGTGTTTTATTACTGACATTTTTTATTAAAATTATTTTTTTATTAAAGTTCGACCTATTGCTAACATTCTACCAAAAAATAAAAGATTCCGCCTGAAGCGGAATCTTTTAGGCATTTATTTTTGCCATCATTTCCTTGTACTTTTTCGGTGCGTGCTTCTCGAGGTATTTGAGATGTTTTCTTCTGTCTGCAACCATTCCGAGAAGGCCCCTTCTTGAGTGATTGTCCTTTGGATTTTTCTTCAAGTGCTTTGTCAATTCTTCGATTTTTTTCGTAAGCATTGATATCTGTACTTCGGGAGAACCGGTATCTTTGTCGTGTCTTGCCGATTCCTTGATGATTTTCTGCTTTTTGGTCTTTGTTAACATGAAATATAAGATAGCATGAAAATCCTTGTTTTGCAAGGGAATGCGGCCAATAAAAAAGGACCCGCCGGCTTGCCGTACGAGTCCTTTCATAAGACATTCTTCATGATTCTCCTCTTTCTTTCCTTTCTATACGGTCGAGTTTGTACCATTTCCAGTAAGCTTCCTCGCAGACAGGACTATCTTTGATTGCCCGGATATAAATGCTCCAGTACTCATCGATAGTTTTGACCTGATTCAATTCAGCGCGGAGGATCTCATCCGCTTTTTGCAGATAAAATTTTTCTTCATCGCTTCCCATTTGCGATTTGTACCAGGAACGCTTATAAGATTCAAGAAGTTTTTCCTTGGCAGCATCCTTCTTAATCATGCTCCACCACATCCTTTCCAGGAGAAGTGCTCCTTATCCTATATTTTCATAAATGACGGCTTTGTCAACGATATGTTTACCATGTCGCACAATATTTCAGCCATGATAAAATTATGCTTATGAATCTCTCAGAACTCAAAAGGCAATTTCTTGAATATATAGAGATAGAAAAAGGGCGCGCACTCCGAACGGTAGAAAATTATGATCATTATCTCGATGTTTTTTTGAAACAGACGAAGATTGATGACCCAAAAGATATAACAAATGAAGCTGTTAGGGATTTCAGGATGTGGCTGAACCGCCAGTCTGCCGGAAATAATCGCTCTACCGGAGATACGATGAAAAAAAAGACTCAGAATTATTATCTGATAGCGCTCAGGACTTTTTTGAAATTTATGGCCAGGCGCGGAATCAAGACTCTGCCTGCAGACAATATCGAGCTTGCAAAAGTCGGAGAAAGGATGATAGATGTTATTTCTGCGGATGAGCTTTCAAGGCTTTTGAAGGCTCCTGATTCGGAAGAAGATTCCGAAAGAAGAGCCAGGGATAAGGCAATTTTAGAGCTTCTATTTTCCACTGGATTGCGCGTTTCCGAGCTCTGTTCCCTTAAAAATGATCTTGATCTGCGAGCTGATGAATTTTCAATACGCGGCAAGGGCGGAAAAGTACGTGTTGTTTTTTTGTCCGAAACGGCGAAAGAAGCGGTAAAGAATTATCTAAAAATCAGGAAGGATATGTCAGATGCGCTTTTTGTTCCTATAAGCGACGACAAACGCGTAAAAGGTGATAAAGACGAAGGGCTGACACGAAGGACCATAGAAAGAATCGTAAAAAGATACGCCACAATAGCTGGAATTTCCAAAAAAGTCACTCCGCACGTTTTACGCCACGCCTTTGCCACGGATCTTCTTTCAAACGGCGCCGATTTGCGTAGTGTTCAGGCAATGCTTGGCCACGCTAATATAAACACGACTCAGATTTATACCCATGTGACGGACAAACATTTAAGAGATGTTCATAAGACTTTTCACGGAAAAAGGAAGAATTAAACAATAAAAAAGAGCGCCCGTACTTCATGGTATTGAGCGCTCATTCATTCTTTTTCGATGCTTTGCCGAGTTTCCCCTTCCTTGGCTGAAGCCTTGGCATAGAGGATTCTCAGCTCATTAAGAGTCGGAGGATTTTCCAATCCTCTGAATTCCGGCGATTGCACCATTTCTGCCAATTTTTTCTCCAGCCCCGGAGAATTAATAGGCAGTTTTCCGTTGTGGCGCATATCTCTCGCCAGCATCGCCAGCAAAAGTTCGCTCTGCCTATTGGCATCCACGATAATCACCACCTTCCTTAAATAACGACTTATAAAAACTATACATTATTTGTATACTTTGTCAATAAAAGACTCTTGTGATAAAATACTTTTATGAATAAAAAAGGACTGGAATCTTTCACGGTTGAATCTGCAGAATTCCGCGGAACGGAGCTTGAAAAATCTTATGCCGAGCTTTTGGGCGGAAAAATCGTAGGCGGATTCGGCGACAAAGGCAAGGATATTGTCATAGAAAATGTGCCGGGAGTTGCCGATATACAGGTAAAAAATTCCTGGACCAATGCCAGAAAATTTCTCGGAGAATGCCTGCATCATAAAAATTTCATACCGATTGTAGTTGGAGACCCAGGACAGCACGGCAAAGAAGAAATATTCGAATCTCTTATAGAAAACGGCGGATGGATAGGCGATGATGTAGATGATATGGGAGGAAGCAAGGAAAAAGCCCTTGCCGGAATAAAGGAAATCAGGAATCAGATAGAAAATATGCAATCCGCTTCTACCAAGAAAAAAAAGGAAAAAGTGGCCTGATATATGGCTTAAATATGATATAATTGCCGTATGAAACTCATTTCCTGGAACGTAAACGGTTTGCGAGCGGTTCATAAAAAAGGCGCTCTAGGTTCTGTTTTTGAGCTTGATCCGGATATCATCTGTCTTCAGGAAACAAAAGCCCATGAAGACCAGCTTCCGGACGAAGTCCGCTACCCTGCCGGATATTTTTCTTATTTTGACCATTCAAAACTTAAAAAAGGATATAGCGGCGTGGCAATTTTTTCAAAAATAAAGCCAGAGAAAGTAGAATACGGAATCGGCATAAAAAAGTTCGATCAGGAGGGCAGAACTCTGGTCGCCCACTACAAGGATTTTATTCTTTTAAATACCTATTTTCCGAACGGCGGCCAAGGTCCTGAACGTTTGGCATTCAAGATTGAATTCTACAGCGCATATCTAAAATTTTTGAAAAAGCTTGAAAAAATGGCTAAAAATATAGTGTTTTGCGGTGATGTGAATACGGCACATATGGAAATCGACCTTGCCCGGCCGAAGGAAAATCAGAAAACTTCTGGATTTTTACCGGAAGAGAGGAAATGGTTGGACGAAGTAGTAAAAGAAGGATTTATAGATACGTTTAGATTTTTTCATCCGGATAAATCTGGAATATACAGCTGGTGGGATATGAAATCTTTTGCGCGCGACAGAAATGTCGGCTGGAGGATAGATTATTTCTTCGTTTCAAAAAATATGAAAGACAGAATCAAGAAAGCTGAAATTTTTGATAATATTTTAGGTTCAGATCATGCTCCAGTTTTACTTGAATTGAAATAAAACCTTATTTTAAGGGTTATTTTACATAAAAAAACCGGCCACCTATTGGTGCCGGACGACAAAGATAATCAATGAAAGGAACGAAAGAACGAAAAGGTAGAAAGGAATAAGAGAATGGAAGAAAAAAAAGAGGAAGGAAAAAATATTAAATATTGATTATGAATGTCGATTTGAAAGAACGGTGGCGATATGATTAGAGTGTGGTAGCCGGAAGGCATTTGCGAATCGCACCAACACTGGAAAGTATTTCAAAGAATGAAAATATTTCCGAGAGAACTGTCGATCCTGCCGAACCGACTTGCAGATCAAACGTTGCCGAAGATCTACATTAGTATTATACTCCTCCGCTCAATTTCCTGTCAAATTTACATTATTTTAGGCAAGTCAATATAATAAGATATCATTATTTAGAGCCATAAAATGCATGTCTTTTAAGTATAATGTCCTTTTGTCAAGTTATCCACAATTATGTCCTTTACACTGCTTAATAAAGGACATATACTTGTAATCGGAATTGGTTGGACACGAATAGAAGAATCTTTGCAACTGGATTGTTCTATTAAAACTCCAAGTGTCTTAAATCCAATATTGATCTTTAAGAAAGTTTAGCTAACTTTCGAAATGAAAGGATAGCTCGGTGATATCTTATTTCGTCTTCGCTTACACATCATTCTCACTTAAATTTTATATTTGAAAATGGTTTGATGTTTGGAAATAAATTATCGCGGAACTTACCCCTTCGCACCGTCTGCAAGACCTTTTGCTCAAAAACGTCTTACAGGCGGTTTTTTGTTGTAAAATAAGGCTTTTTATATAACGTTTCGTGTGAAACACCCTATAAAACGATGTTTTCAAGCATATTTATCTTAGAAATAAGCTTTTTACGATCCATATATACTGTTATTAGATCAAAATGCCATGTTTCACCTAAAACATCGTTTTCGGCAATATATGATTGTATTGTTCTAGCCAGTCTCTGAAGTTTCCAGGGATGCATATTATCTTCAGGCCTGTAATCGTTAGTTTTATCTGTTATATCGTCAATGTTTTCACATGAAACACTTTTAACTTCTATAAAATGTGTTTCCCTATTCTTTTCAGCTATTATGTCTATTTCTCCCCATTTTTTCCAATAGTTTCTTTTTATAATGCTAAATCCCTTTGTTTCAATGTATCTACAAGCAAGATCTTCTCCTAGATTACCTGTAATTTTAGTATTATATTTATTATCCATTGTCTTATTGGCTTATATAGTAACAATTTTTTGTCTAATATAGAAATTGTCATAATATCCTTGTTATTAAACATATATTATATCGGAAGATAATTATCATGATATTTAAACCAATAAAATCTTATCTTTTAGTTGATTCTTTTCACATGAAACGTTAAAAACGTTTCTTAGAAACGTTTTTAATAGGACTTTTTATTTCAAAAGGACGTACTTCATATAATACCATTATTTAGAGCCATATTTTTAATAAAAGACGCTAAAAATAAGAATTTTGTAATAGTCCGATAAGCTGTCTTTAATTCACATATACACAGAGTTATCCACAGTTTAGGTCAAAAAAAGCTCTTAAAATAAGGCCAAAATAGAATTGGGGATTAAAAAAACATTTTAGCACATTTTTTTAATGTCCGTTAAAAATTTTTGAGTTTTTGGAATTAAAAAATAAAAATAGGGGAGAGAAATATAAAATAATATTTTTTGTTTTGGCCAACAGCTTTTTCTTCTCGTGAACTCAAAGAAAAGCCGTCGGTCCCGACTCCTCGCTCTGCTCGTCCGTCTCACAAATTGCAAAAGAAAACCGCCTTAGGATAGGAGTGGTTTTTCAACTGTTTGCAATTTGTGCACCCGGGAGGATTCGAACCCCCAACGACAGTTCCGAAGACTGTTGTGATATCCATTTCACTACGGGTGCTTATACTGCGATAATATACGCTAAAAATTCAATAAATCAAAGCTGTAAACATTTTATAAACAAAAATAAATTTGATTTAAATATGTATTTGATAATATGTAAGCAACACCACAAAATTCTTTTCTTTTTGTCGCTCTGTTTGGAGCTCAAGAGCGAGTATCAGTAGATTTGATAACTAAGGGAAGAAGGTGTTCATCGATCTCCGAGTGTTCTACCCAACACCATAACATGGGTTAGCCGACTAAGCGTGTAGTATAGGCTCTAAGCTTATAGGCGAAATAAAATAGGAGTCACTTACTGGTGCCAATGCAGTTAAAAGGGGCTAGCCTCGTTAGCGGTTTTGGAGACGTTTCCAGCTTTCTCTGAGGCGAAAATAATAGGAAAAAGTTTCAAAGGCTTAACTCTTTGTGCCTTAAACAATGAGGTAGGTTTTCGCTCTTGTACCGGTACAAAAAACAAAGATGAGGGGTTGTTCCGTGCCCAGCAGACCAATGCGGAATCGGCAACTATTTCCTACCCAAGCCAGAAAACAGGGAAGGATAGGATTTCTCCAGCGTTTCGCGGATGGAGAAAGCAAAAATAACAGCGGCGTTCTTATTTTTCGAGTAGCTAACGGAAAATTGGAATGGGCCACGCAATCTAGAGCGTGGCCATTTTTTATTTTGAAAAAATCCGTATTTTATGTATAATGTTCCCAGTTTTGCGGGCATAGTTTAGTGGTAAAACAGAAGTTTTCCAAACTTCGGTCGGGTGTCCGATTCACCCTGCCCGCACAAATAAAAACAATAAGTAAATGAACAAAACTCTAGAAGAGTACGGACCCATACCCAAAGAGGTCTGGGACACCTCAAATAAGCTGAAAAACGCCGGATTTGAAGCCTATCTTATAGGTGGATGCGTCAGGGATCTTTTGCTCGGCATAAAGCCAAAAGACTGGGATTTTACTACAAATGCCATACCTGAAGAAATAATAAAGATATTTCCTGAAACGTTTTATGAAAATGTTTACGGAACTGTCGGCGTGGTGAACGATTCCGTTTCCCTGGCCGGGCAGGCAGATGAAACGGTTAAGGTTATTGAAGTTACTCCATACAGGCTTGAATCGGAATATTCCGACCAAAGAAGGCCGGATAAGGTTATTTTCAGCAAAAAACTGGACGATGATTTGAAAAGAAGAGATTTTACGATAAATGCTATTGCTCTTGATATAAAAGACAAGGTAAATAAAGAAGATTTTTATAACGGACAAATAGTTGATCCATATAAAGGACAAGAAGATTTGAAGAATAAGGTATTAAAGACAGTTGGTAATCCGGAAGAAAGATTCAGTGAAGACGGGCTCAGAATTTTGAGAGCCATAAGATTTGCCAATTACGAAGGATTCAAAATAGACAAGGAAACGGAAGAAGCCATTAAAAAAGAATCAAAACTTTTGGAAAAAATTTCCAAAGAAAGGATCCGTGATGAGTTTACGAAAATAATAATGTCTACGCACCCTATGCGCGGGCTTGAACTCTGCAGAAAATTCGGAATATTAAATTATATTTCTCCGGAATTGGAAAAGATGGTCGGAGTCGCCCAGGGAGGAGCGCATGTTTACGATGTCTGGGAACATACTTTGCGCGCGGTACAGCATTCAGCAGATGAAAATTGGGATTTGGATTTGAGATTGGCCTCGCTTTTTCACGATATAGGAAAACCTAAGGCCAGAAGGAAGGGAGAAGAAGGCCAAAAAGAATGGACTTTTTATGGACACGAAGTGGTCGGAGCAAGAATGGCGGAAAAAATACTTCAGGATCTTAGATATCCGCAAAAAACTATTGAAAAGGTCAAAAAACTCGTTAGAATGCATATGTTTTTCTCCGATACCTCAACCATCACTCTGTCCGCCGTAAGAAGAGTCATAGCCAAAATAGGGAAAGAAAACATATGGGATCTGATGAATCTGCGCGTTTCGGACAGAAAGGGAATGGGAAGGCCTAAAGCCGATCCTTACAGACTCAGGAAATATCACGCAATGATAGAAGAAGCTCTACGCGACCCTATATCCGTAGGAATGCTTAAAATGGACGGCAAGAAACTCATTAAAATTTCCGGGGAAAATCCCGGCCCAAGGCTCGGATATGTTTTGCACGCTCTTTTGGAAGATGTCCTTGAAGATCCGAAATTGAACACAGACGAATATTTGGAAAAAAGATCGCTTGAATTGTTTAAATTGCCGGAAAAAGAACTGGAAGCTCTTGGCGAGGAAGGCAAAAAGAAAAAGGAGGAAGAAAATGAGGGAGAAGTAAAAGAAATAAGAAAGTCGCATAGAGTCGAATAATTAAGGTTTTTTAACGTTTTTTCTCGCCTAATCAATCCTTTTGTGTTAGTATTTTTCGGATATCGGAGTGTAGTGTAACGGTAGCATTCATGCTTTGGGAGCATGCGATCCGGGTTCAAATCCCGGCACTCCGACAATTAGTAAATATATACTTATAAATCGCCAATTATGCGAGATTTTTTGAATTTTAATGAATATTTTGCTTTAAAATTTTGCCAATGTCCGCTAGGCGAGTATAATGATAAATGGGATGCAAACAGTTGCCGATTCATTTTTCGTTTATGAAAGAGAAAAATAATTTCAAAACTTTTTATTTATTGTCATTCGCCTGGCAATTGGGCTTCCTTATCGCGATTCCTTTATGCCTCTTCCTTTTTTTCGGCTATCTCCTAGATAATTTCTTCAGGACTTCCCCTTTGTTTATAATTTCCGGAGCTATAACAGGGATTTCAGTCACGATTTACGAGGTCTACCATCAGCTTATGATTTTGCTAAAAGAAAAAAATAATGATTAATGTAGGTTTAAAATCGGAATATATTTTGTCGGTTTTTGGCGTCATGGTAACCAATACATTTTTGACATCAATTTTTGTAACAATAATACTGGGAATCTTTGCGATAGTTTTTTATATACACAGGGATAAGAGCAACAATATAGTTATAAATGCATTAAGAATCCTGATATTTGAATTACTAAGACTTACTGACGGTGTTACAGGGGACAGGGAATTATCAAAGAAAATCCTGCCAATCATGGCCACATTCTTCCTTTTCATAGTTACAGCAAATCTTCTAGCGCTTTTACCAGGATTTCTCGGCTCTTTTTTCGTTTCAACTCCAGGCGGGAACATAGCGCTTCTGAGATCTCCTAATAGCGATCTTACGACAACATTGGCTCTGACAGTGGTTTCCGTATTGTCCATACAGTTTTTTTCACTCAAGATTCTGGGAATAAGAGGATATATAAAAAGATTTCTTGATTTCAGCGGCCCCGTAAAATTCATACTTGGGTTTTTCGACATGATTTCAGAAGCGGTAAAAGTCCTGTCCTTTTCATTCAGGTTATTCGGCAATATGTTTGCCGGAGAAGTCCTTTTGCTTGTCGTAGCATTCCTTGTCCCATATATAATACCGGTTCCTTTCATGATACTGGAGATATTTGTCGGAGTGATTCAGGCTTTTATATTTGCCGTACTTACGTTAACATTTATAAAAACAGGTACGATGCGCCACCTTGAGTCCGGTGCGCATAATTTATCAGAAAATTAATTTATCAAATAAAATATGATTCAGAACCCATCAGCGTTTACAATGGCAATCGGAACAATCGGTCCGGCTCTTGCCATAGGAATGATAGGAGCAGCAGCTCTCATAGGAATGGCGCGCAATCCGGAAAATTCAGAAAAAATCCAGATTGCTATGATTATAGCTATAGCTTTTGCTGAAGCTATAGCGATTTATGCCCTTGTCGTGGCACTTATTCTTAAGTTTGTCGCGTAATAAATAACATATAAATATGAATTTTCTAGGCAATCTCGGCATCGATGTAAAACTTCTTATGGCGCAAATCGTAAATTTCGCATTGCTTTTATGGTTGCTCAGCAAATTCTTATACAAGCCCATAGTAGACAGGGTGGAAAAGGACGAAACCGAACTGAAACAGGCAGAGACTCTGAAAGATGAGCTGGAAAAAGAGAAGAAAATCTTCAATACGGAACAAACAGAAGGACGCAATAGCGCCGGCAAAAAAGCCAAAGACATCATAGAAGAAGCGGAAAGCATAGCGGAAAAAATAAAAAGCCAGTCAAGATCTGAGGCGGAAAAAGAAAAAGAAGCTGTTATCAAGCAGATTAAAGATCGCTTAACTGAAGTTGAAAATGGCGAAAACAACAAAAAATAAAAATAATTCAGAATCAGGCACCATAGTTTCTTTTTTTTCCGGGGTTGCAAAGATCCAAGGCCTTACCAGTGTGTTCCTTAATGAAGTTCTTGCGGACGAAAAAGGAGTTCAGTCGGCAATAGTCATAGGTTTTGACGAAAAATTTATCGAAGCCTTATTTTTTGATGAAAAATTCGATTTATCCAAGCCTGTATACAGGACATTAAAATCATTTTCGATAAATGTTTCAGATAATCTTGTGGGCAGGGTTTTAAACGGAGTAGGGGAAGCCTGGGACGGACTAGGAAGAACCCAAGGCAAAATCATGAATGTGTTCCGTGAAGCGCCGCCAATAATAGCAAGAGAGCCGGTTGTTGAACCGCTTTCAACCGGTATAAAAATTATCGATTCAAACCTTCCTCTTGGAAGAGGCCAGCGCGAACTCGTGATAGGCGACAGAAAGCTAGGAAAAAGCACCATTACCATAGATACGGTTTTGAACCAGAAAAATGCCGATAAGCCGGTGAATTGCATATATGTTATCTGCGGACAAAAACAGCAGACACTCGAAGAACTCATAGCGATTTTCGAAAAAGAAAATGCATTTTTATATACGACCATAGTTGCCGCTCCGGCCGGTTCATCTTTTGCCGAACAATATCTTGCTCCGTTTGTAGGGTGTGCGGTGGGAGAATATTTCAGGGACGAAGGAAAAGATGCCCTTGTAATTTATGACGATCTTACCAAACATGCAAAGGCCTACAGGGATATTTCTCTTTTGCTTGAGCGGGCTCCCGGCCGTGAAGCTTATCCGGGGGATATATTTTTCCTGCATGCCAAGCTTTTGGAAAGAGCAGCAAAGATTTCCAAGGAAAAAGGCGGGGGATCGCTCACTGCGCTTCCGATAGCGGAAACCCAGGAAGGAGATATAGCTTCTTTCATACCTACAAATCTCATTTCAATAACGGACGGGCAGATTTACCTGGAAAACGGTCTTTTCCAAAAAGGATTTTTGCCTGCGATAAATGTAGGACTTTCAGTCTCGCGCGTAGGATCTCAAGCTCAGCCAAAAGCCCTGGAGCAGGTAGTAGGCAGCCTCAGGCTAACCCTTTCTCAGCATAAAGAGCTGCAGAAACTTCTGCAGCTCGAAACAACTATGAGCGAAGAAACCAAAAATAAATTAAACCGCGGAGACCTGACGGTTGAACTTCTCAAGCAGGACAAGCATACGAATGTGGAATGGCCGGAGCAATCCATATTATTTTATTCGGTAAGCCAAGGGCTTTTTGACGACATAGACAAAGACAAATGGGTGTCGTTCGAAAAATTTCTTCTGGAACTCGTAAACCACAGGTATGACGGCATGATTGAAAAAATAAGAAAAGACGGTTTTACCGACGAGGTAAAGGGGGAAGTAAAGAAAATGGTAGAAGATTTTAAAGGGGAATTCGTAATAAACAGCTGAAATGAAAGCTTACCTTGCCTATAAAAACGAAATACAGGGATTCAAAGATGTTGCGGAAACCGTGAAAACCATGGAAAAAATCGCGGCATCGTCCATACATTTCCTTAAGCAAAGGGTCGCCAATTTTGACAGCTATGCATATTCGGTGAACAGCGTTTTAGCCAGATTGTCAGTTTTTTACAACAAAAGCGAAAATCCTCTCCTGGAAAAAAGAAAATACGGAAGGAAGGCTCTTGTTGTATTGACCGGCGACAAAGGATTGGTGGACGGATTGTGGCACGAAATAATAAACGAATATCTTGAAAATAAAAAATCGTACGATGACGTAGTATTTGTCGGAGAAAAAGGCACTAATTACGCCAAAGAAGAGAATATTACTGTAAAAAAATCTTTTTCAAATCCGGCGGGGCAAGTCGAAGAGAGCAAAATAGACGAGATAACGGCATATTTGTTCGGCCAGTTCAGAAGCGAAACTTTTTCCAAGGTAGATATACTGTATCCGCATTTCATGTCCCTTTCGGAACAAAAGCCGGCATTCATTTCTTTCCTGCCTTTCGAATTTAAGATGGAAGGGGCCGACGGCAAATATAATCCGGAAGGCCTGCCGATATTCGAGTCATCGCAAAAAGACGTTTTTGACTGGTTTTTGCAGAGATACATAGAAATATTTTTCCATAAGATAGCCACAGAGACGAAGCTTTCGGAATTTTCCGCAAGAACTATAGCTATGGAGGTGGCAAACGATAAGACCAATGAGCTCATAAAGAAATTGACGGTCGATTTTCACAAAGAACGAAAGAAAAATATAACGCAAAAGCAGCTGGAAAGCTTTGCGGCAAGCAATATATTAAGATGAAAACAAAAATACAAGGAAAAATAATAGCCATAAAAGGAGGAGCAGTCGAAATCATATTCGAAAATGAGCTGCCACAGATACACTCGCTTTTGGAAGGCGAAAAAAGCAAGACCTTTTTCGAAGTTGTCGAAAAAAAGGATTCTAAAATAGTGCGCGCCATAGCGCTGTCTTCATACGATATTGCCGAACAAGGAGAAAAAGTTTCCGGAACAGGAGAAAAGATTTCCGTAATGCTCGATAAAGATATACTCGGCAGGATGTTTGATGTTTTCGGCAATCCAATTGATGAGATGCCGGCCTTAAATGGAAAAAAAGTTTCAATATATTCCGACAAAAAGGAAGACATAATGAAGAAGCACGAGGGCGGAAAAATAATAGAGACCGGAATAAAGATCATAGATCTTTTCACTCCGGTAAGGACGGGAAACAAGATAGGAATGTTCGGCGGAGCGGGAGTCGGAAAGACAGTTCTCATTACCGAACTCATACACAATATAGCTTTGAAGAAGATAGGCTATTCGATTTTTGCCGGAGTCGGCGAAAGGATCCGCGAAGGAAATGATTTGTACAGGACTCTCAAGGAGCTCGATGTACTTAAAAATATAGCCCTTTATTTCGGTGAAATGGATAAGCCTTCAGGAGCCCGTGCAAGAGTGGGATTATCGGCAGTTACGGCCGCAGAATATCTCAGAGACACTTTCGATAAGGATATTTTTCTTTTTGTCGATAATATTTTCCGATATGCCATGGCCGGAATGGAAATAGGCTCTATTTTGGGCAAAGTTCCTTCTGAACTCGGCTATCAGGCGACTCTGGCGCATGATATGGCCCTTTTCCAGGAAAGAATAAAGGCAGACGGCCATCACGCCATCACTTCCATGCAGGCGGTTTACGTTCCCGCAGATGATATTACCGATCCAGCAGTTGATGCGATATTTTCCCACCTTGATTCTTCACTAGTTCTTTCAAGATCTATTGCGGAAAAAGGAATTTATCCCGCAATAGATATTATCCGCTCTCGCTCATCCAGTCTCGACAAAGATATCGTCGGAGAAAGGCATTACAAAATAGCCTCGGATGTTAAGGCGACATTCCAGAAATACCAGGATCTTTTCCATATCATTGCCATCCTAGGAATAGACGAACTTTCGCGCAACGACAGATTGACCGCAAAGAGGGCTGAGCGCTTGCAAAGATTTTTGACACAGCCGATGTTTGTGACAGAATCATTTGTCGGAAGAAAGGGCGCTTATGTTCCGCTCGAAAAGACTCTTGACGGCTGCGAAAGGATACTTAAAGGAGAGTTTGACGATACCGAGCTCGATAATCTTTATATGATAGGTTCTATTGATGAAGCAAAAAAATGATTTCATGCACTGTAACGTCAAAAACCAGGACCGACCGCTATGAAAATCTGAGAGCGGTGTCTTTGCCGGGAGTTTCCGGGGAGTTTGAGGTCATGGATAATCACGCCGAGGCTTTTTTCATACTCGATAAAGGCAATATTTCATTGAAATTCGCTAATGGCGAAGAAAAAAAAATTTCCATTGCAAACGGAGGCTGCTACGTTAAGGATAATTCTGTGCTAATCTTCCTCATATCTTCCGAACCGGAACAGAACGAAGATGAAAATGTAAGCTCGAATCCAGATTATGGAGACGAAGACGATGATGATTCCGAATGATATATTTTGAAATAAGATGAGGCTTTTAATTTATGGAAATAAAGACAGGGAGGAAATGGAAGAACTTGCCAAAAAGGAAGGCTTTGAAATAGTCAAGGACGATCCGGAAATGATCGCATCGTGCGGAGGCGACGGAACTTTTATGAGGGCCGAGAAAGATTTTCCGGGAATTCCTAAATTCATACTTCACAAAAGCGTTACATCAAAGAAGGGCCATGATATGAGCCCGGAAGAAATATTGAAGAACATATCAAGAGGCAGATACAGCGTTAATGAAGAAATAAAGATAGAAGCGTTTTCAAACGGAAAGAAAATAGAGGGCATGAATGAAATAATAGTGCATAATTCAGATCCTAGAAGAGCCATAAGATATGAGATTTATCTAAACGGCAAGCAGATAGGAAAGGAAATAATAGGCGATGGGGTCGTCGTTTCCACGCCTTATGGCTCCACTGGATATTACAGGTCTATAACAGACAGCTTCTTCGAAGTCGGCATGGGAGTAGCCTTCAATAACAGCACGGAACAGTCTGACCACATGGTTATAAAGGAAGATTCTAAAATACTTGTAAAAATAATACGAGGAATAGCTTTTGCCTATTCCGACAATAGTGATGAAGATATAAGGCTCAGTGACGGAGACGAAATAAATATACACAGGTCGGAAGATATGGCCAAAATCATCAAGATAATTTAAATGAAAACGAAAAAATTCCAAAAAAGAACAGAAGATTTCATTTGTGAAAAATGCGGCGAGGAAGTCAAAGGTAACGGCTATACCAATCATTGCCCGAAATGCCTTTGGTCGAAGCATGTTGATATAAATCCCGGTGACAGGGAGGAAAAATGCGGCGGAATGATGTGCCCGGACAAACTTGTCTTTGAAAAGGGAAAATTTATCCTTGTGCATAAATGCGAGAAATGCGGAAGCGAAAAAAGAAACACTTTCGGCAATGAAGATAATTTTTCTGCGGCTTTGGATATAGCAAAAAAACAGAATATCTGATAGGATATTTTTTACAAATGCGGGCATAGTTTAGTGGTAGAATGAGTCCTTGCCAAGGATTAGATGGGAGTCCGATTCTCCCTGCCCGCACATTTTAAAAACCCCTTTTTAGGGGTTTTTAAAATGTGCGGGCAGGGAAGTGCTTAAAATCAAAAAACCGCCACTGGCGGTTTTTTGATTTTCCTTAGCTAAAGAAATTATTTGACTGCGTCCTTCAAAGCTTTTGCTGCTCTGAATTTTGGAACTTTCATTGCTTTGACCTGTACCGTTTCTCCGGTTCTTGGGTTTCTTGCCTGTCTTGCAGCTCTTGTTTTTACTGAGAAGATTCCAAGTCCTGCGATTGAAACCTCGTCTCCTTTCTTCAAAGAAGATACTATTGATTCAAGGACAGCATCAACTACTTGTTCAGCCTGCACTTTTGTTCCTCCGAGAACTTTGTGTACGGCTTCGACAATACCTTGTTTGTTCATGGTTTATCAATTATGGTTAAAATAACTTTTAAACTCGACCAAGATTTCTATAAATAACCCTTAATATCATTATAATATAAAGGTTTTTTAGCACAATAGAGGTGAACAAGTTTATAGTTAAAAGCTATGAAGTTAAAATATGTTGAAGAATAAGGGTATTTTTGTCCTTAAAAAATGGCTTAAAATAAGGATATTTTTGTTATCAGTAAAAAAGTTGACTTTGATATTTGATAATGCGACTATTCTAAACAAGCGGTTCTTCATATTTTATAAAGTAAAAAGAAAGGTTGGTGGTTTAAATGGCAAAGCAAAAGAAGGTAGTTTTAGTTCCGGTCAAGTTTATGGTTGACGAGAGACAACTTCAATTTTGGGAGAAGTCTTTAAAAAAGTTAAAATATCCTCTGGATCTGGCCATTTATATTAAATATTCCACTGATCGTTCTATCGGTTTAGACTTTCAGTCCAAATCTAAAAGATGGCAGAAATTTTTGGCTGCGCCCGCTGTCCAAAAGTTAGCCAAAAAGATTCTTGGCTACGGGCTCGTGGATAATTTGAAGACCCAGTATCATATGGATAAAGCTATTGAAGACATTGAGAAACAGAAAAAAAAGAAAGGTTGAATAAAACTAAACCTCGTTATAGAAAAATAACGGGGTTTTTAATTAAACGAAAGGCCGATTTGCTTCGCAAATCGGCCTTTCGAATTTTATTTTTTATCTTGCATATTCTATGATTCTGCTCTCTCTTATGACCATGATTCTTATTTCACCTGGATATTTAAGCTCCGATTCAACTTTTTCCGCTATATCCCGGGCGAGTTTAAGGGATTCTATGTCGGATATTTTTTCAGGCGATACGAATACCCTTATTTCTCTTCCAGCTTCAAGTGCATAGGATTTTTCGACTCCGGCAAAGGAGTTTGCCAAAGCCTCCAAGTCTCCAAGCCTCTTTATGTAATTTTCAACGCTGTCGGATCTTGCCCCCGGCCTTCCACCGGAGATATTGTCGGCAACTTTTACAATGATGGATTCAAGAGTTTCATAAGGATATTCCTCATGATGCGATTGCATGGCTTTGATGATGTCTTCTGATACGCCGAATTTCTGAAGTATTCTTCTTCCGATTTCCACGTGAGTTCCGGCGACTTCATGCGTAAGGGCTTTTCCTATGTCGTGAACCAAAGAACCGGCAACCGCTACTGGAACGTTTGCCCCGGTTTCCTCGGCAATCATTCTTGAAATATGGGCCATTTCTATGGAATGCTGCAAAACATTCTGTCCGTAACTTGTCCTGAAATGAAGCCTTCCAAGAATCGCTATTACTCTAGGATCCATATTGAACACTCCGCATTCATAAGCGGCCTGCTCTCCTTTTTCTTTGATAATCTTGTTTATTTCCTGCTGGGCTTTTTCCACGGTCTTTTCTATCTTTGCAGGCTGGATTCTTCCGTCTATAAGAAGATTTTCAAGAGCGACCCTGGCAATCTGCCTTCTGATCGGATCGAATGAAGATATGGTTATTATTCCCGGGGTATCATCTACGATGACCTCCACACCCGTCGCTCTTTCGAATGCTTTGATGTTTTTTCCTTCCTTACCGATGATCTTTCCTTTAAGATCATCCGAAGGCAAAGAAAGTATGGTTGTCATTACGTCCGGAGCAACAGAGGCGGACATTCTCTGAATTGAAGTGATAAGTATTTCCCTTGCTACGTTTTTAAGCTTTTCCTCCCCGCTTTCCTCGAGTTTTTTCATCCTGCCCATAAGGTCTTCCCCATATTTCTTTTCTATGGAAGAAAGAAGTGAATTCTTTGCTTCCTCTTCGCTCATTTTGGCAATATTCATCAACTCGACGTTCTTGTCGGCTTCTATTTTCTCGGTTTTTTCCCTGATTTCCTTTATCTCGGAGATTTTTTGCTTGATATTTTCAACTTCATCGTCGATATCGACTTGTCTTTGGTCAAGCAAGCCTTCTTTTTTGATAAGCCGGTCTTCAGTGAATTTTAATTTTTCTTCTTTTTGCCTGGCTTCCTCTTTGGCTTCTTTGATTATTTCTACGGATTTGGTTTCCGCTTCAATAACCGTCTTCTTGGCCTTTTCTTCGGCCTCAATCATCATTCTCCTGATTTCAAGTTCCATCGAACCTTTTTTTCCGAGGGAAATTATCAGACGAAGATAATATCCGATTGCAATGCCCAAGATGCCAACGGCAGCTGCAATCAGTGCTATTATTTTTAACGACATTTTATGCGAAAAGATTTCGCCTTCTAGACTTTTTTATCGAGCTTATGTGTTTTTCCCGCAGTAGAACTGGTTTTTCTTAGGTAATTTGTATTTTTTCTAAAAAACATACTTTGCTTTGGATTTTTACTAAAAAACGGAATCTTTCAAAATTAAATTGCTAACAATTAGATATTAACCCCATTCGGGCCAAATGTCTAGAAGAGAAAAACAATAAAAAAGCCCGGTTTTGCGAAGTAAAACCGGGCTTTTTATGGATAATAGCTTATATTATCGCATCAACAATGCCGTATTTCTTGGCTTCTTCGGCTGTCATGAAGAAATCGCGCTCCACGTCCTTCTCGATTTTAGCTAGAGGCTGGCCGGTATTTTTTGACAGCATCTTATTTAGATTTTCCCTGGTTTTTAAAATATGCTTTGCAGAAATGGCTATGTCGGTCGCTTGCCCCTCGGCTCCTCCTATAGGCTGATGAATCATGACTTCGGCATTCTCAAGTATGTGTCTCTTGCCTTTTTTGCCGGCGGAAAGGATTATAGCTGCGCCGGATGCGGCAATTCCAACACAAAGAGTGGAAACGTCGTTTTTGATATGATTCATCGTATCGACAATAGCTAAAGTTGCCGTTACCGAGCCGCCTGGAGAATTTATATATAGCTTTATATCTTTTTTCGAATCTTCAGATTGCAGGAAAAGAAGCTGGGCAATGACAATGTTTGCGGTCTCATCGTCTATAGGCCCGCCCAGAAATATTATGTTTTCACGAAGAAGCCTGGAATAAATATCATAGGCCCTTTCCCCAAATTGCGATTTTTCTATTACCGTAGGTATCAAGTTCATACTCGAAATATATAACAATGCAAACCTTTTGACAAGAAAACCGTTTACTTTATACTAACGCAATGCGCTTGCACAGATTTTATATTGAACAGGAACTGAAAAAAGGAACGGAAGCCAGAATAGAAAATGAGGGACTCATTTATCAATGGGTA
The DNA here is from genome assembly GCA_963840885.1 of uncultured bacterium. Lineage (GTDB taxonomy): Bacteria > Patescibacteriota > Minisyncoccia > Phycocordibacterales > GWA1-40-21 > Bog-1340. Next base: position 94,522 of record CAWJAN010000006.1, on the reverse strand, counting down.
AAAGTTTTTAGGCTCGCTGGAAGCGACAGGGTTGTACTTTTCAACGGCAATGGTTCGGATTTCGAAGGATATTTCAAGGTCTTGAACAGAGGCGAAGCTATTCTCGTGATCGATAAAGAAAGAAAAATAAAAAATAAGCCGGCATACGAGCTTCACATATTCCAATCAATACTTAAAAAAGACAATTTCGAAACAGTTGTGGAGAAATGCACTGAGATAGGAGCTTCGGCGTTTCATCCTATTCTTGCCGAAAGAAGCGAGAAGAAAGATTTAAATATTGAAAGGATTAAAAAAATCTCCATTGAGGCTGCTGAACAATCCGGAAGAGCATTCATTCCGGAAATATACGGGCCGGCAAGTTTAGAATCGGCAGCTGAGAACTTTGGCGGGCAGATTTTTGCGCTTGATTTTGATGGAAAAGAAATAAAATCACTGAAACTTAAGAAGGGAAGTAAAATCGGAATTCTAATCGGCCCTGAGGGAGGATGGACGGAAAACGAGCGAGATTTTTTCGAGCATAAGAATATAAAATCATTTTCTCTCGGCCTGCAGGTGCTGCGCGCCGAAACGGCAGCCATAGCGGCAGCGGCACTATTTTTGCTCAAATAAAAACGCGCACTTTTTTAGGATGCGCGTTTGCATTTTTGTTGGCCGCAAACTTCACGGCCATGGGCAAATATGCCTGAATCTCATAACGGCGAGATACGAGCCGTTTACCTCAACTATCTGCCTTTCGGCGAGCTCCATATCCACTTTTTCCGCATAGACCTCTTCACATCGGCCTATGATATCCAGAATAGCGGCTTTTGGCGCGAGCCTTTTGTCCGCAAGGACTATGGCCGCGTATCCTTTGCAGTAAACGCCAGGATACCGCTCTTCTCCCCAATTTGGAAAAATGTCATCCGTTTCCTTATAGAAGTTTTCCATCATTGCGTCTACTAGATTTTCATCCAAAGGCGCAACTAAAGCTTCATAGAACACGAATCCATCTCCAATTATTACTTTTATAAAAAGGGGAATATGCGTTTCCGGAGAAATAATATCCTCCATCCGCAGATGTTCCTCTGTATTTTCAGCGGGACGCATCACTACTTCTTCAGGCATTTCAGCCTGAAGCTTCGCCGGCTTTTCTCTTTCCGAAGCTTTAATAATGAAGGCCGAGATGGCCGTCAGAACCAGGCTTGAAAAAAGGATTCCCATGAAAGTTAGCATTTCAGTACCTCCACCCTAGAATCTTGATAGATGAACTCCGTTTACAATTAAATCATTAAATAATCAAAAAGTCAATTACTCATTTTTCCTCCCATAATCTATACTTAAAATCAAATGATTTATTTTTATTACGGAACCGATGCGGAATCGGCCAGGAAAAAGGCCAGAGCCACTGCTGATTCTCTTTTGGCGAAAAAACCGGATGCCGCATTCGTCAAAATAGGAGATGAAGAAATTTCCAGCGCCAAGCTGGAAGAGCTTTCCAAAGGCCAGGCGCTTTTTTTAAGCAAATTCATAATTTATTTTTACAGGACTTTTGAAAACAAGGGAAACAAGGAGATCATAATGAAGTATGTAAAGGAAATAGGCGCTTCCGAAAATATTTTTATTTTCGCGGAAGGAAAAATGGACAAAGCTTCACTTTCTAAAATAGAAAAATATGCCGAGAAAGCGGAGGAATTTTCAAAACCGGAAAAATCTAAGGAAAGAAAGACGGCAGCTGAAGGAAAAATAAGCTTTTTCGAATTCGCCGACGCTTTCGGCAGGAAAGACAAGAAAAATTTGTGGGTGATGTTCCAGGATGCGCTCGCGGAAGACATGGCCGCAGAGGAGATACACAGCATGCTTTTTTGGGAAATGAAAAATCTGCTTCTGGCCAAATCTTCAAAATCCGCCGCAGAAGCCGGAATGAGCCCGTTTCCTTATCAGAAAGCGAAGGGATACCTGAAAAATTTTAAAGATGGCGAGCTCGAAAGAGTTTCTTTGAAGCTCGTATCCATGTATCACGAAGCGCACCGGGGGAATGCCGATTTTCTTGCAGGTCTGGAGAAACTCATTTTGGAATTATAAAACCCCGACTATTGCCGGGGTTTTCTTTTGCATCGAGCAAGGCATTTCTTGCATGTCACAAGTTTTATATCTGTTGTCCAAAAACCCTTATTGATACGGCATTCATTGTAGCCTGTACTTGAATAGACGGTGACGGCAAGATGAATGACCTTATTTTTTATAAGAGAAGCTAATGATTTTGGCAATCCCATGTATTCCTCCAAGTAAAATCGGAATCAGCTGTTTCTATAGGCACAATAGCATATTCAAAATATATTTCCATATTTTAATGCTTAAAGATTTCATCCTGAAATTCTGATTGACATAATGCTTTATTGCGCCTAACATCTTAAGCAGAAGGACGTTCTAAGTTTGCTAATAGGAGGATAAGATGAAAAAGCTCGTTTTGCTTTTAACGCTTTTTGTTTCTTTGCTCTCGGCAGAAACGCGTGCTGATTCATTCGTACCGAAGCAATCGTATGCCGACAAGCCGGTCCAGATTTCCGTCGAGGGAATCGTTTGGAACGAGATTGAATATCCGATTATACGGCCAGGCACGGTGATAGCTTCCAAGTGGGACGCGGGCCCTGATGTTTCCATCTTGTATTTTCCGGACAAAAGGTTTGGTCTGGGATTGTTTGCCGATTTCGGCACGCCCACTATCGAGATAGAAACGACTGAGGGTTCTGTTCCTTTGGCGAAGATCAATTATCAAGCGGGTGCAATGCTCAGGCTATGCTCGCCGCTTGGAGAGTCAGGGATTATTTTTAGCTTAGACCTCGCTCTCGCTTATACCGATATTTCCGGAGATTATCTGGATAACGGCAAGAGCAGGTGGAGCTTTATGTGGAGTCCAGGCATCGATATTCCTTTTGACGATACATTCGCCGTTTCAGCTGAGTACCGGATACCATGGAATATTGAGTTCGACGCTAATCCGCCGAATATCAGGGTTCATTGGAATATTGGCGACTCGGCAGTCTCATGGAGAGGAGAGGCTCTTATCGGCCTTTCCATGCGCCCATAAATTCTTTGAAAGGAGGAACGTATGAAAATCTTGCCGCTGTTTTTTGCCAGCATGATAATCGTTTCAGGAATGCTCGCGCAAGTTTCCTGCTCGTCCAAATCGAGCCCGGAAAAGCCGACATATCCGCCGCCGACGAATACGCCGACAAACACGCCGACTAAAACGCCGACGCCGACGATTACGAACACGCCGTTGCCGACAAGTACGCCGACACTGACGCAAACACCGACTTCTACTGTTACTAATACGCCGACGCAAACACCGACGGATACGGTTACAGAGACGCCGACAGTTACCGATACGTTTACAGTCACTCCGACGGAGACATTTACGGAAACACCAACGGAGACTCCGACTGAAACGCCGACGGAAACACCGACTACTACGCCATGATTAATTGCGTGTGAAGTTGTAAAAAGTTAAGCCCTGTATTCTTATGAATGCAGGGCTTTTTTATTTAACTCAGAGTTTGACTTTTTCATCTACTCGGCTAATATCGTTTTCAGAGGCACATCAAGGAGGATTGAATGGCAAAGCTTGCATACGTAGTGCGTACGGAAAACGATGTCATCATTACCGAAGAACAGCCCAAGGAAATACAATTTTTTCCCGGCAAGAAGGACTGGTTTTTCAAAAATGACCCGTCATGGAGGTTTTCAGTCGGCGAACATGATCATCATCAGCTTCTGTATACAGATAATCCGTGGATCGGGCCTATCGGAGTATACGATATTTCAAAGCCCGGTCATGTGCTTGTCATGATGCGTCAGGTCAAAGCGCATCTTAATTATATAAAGTATCGGCATGTGATGAATCTTGTCGCCAAGATCTCTCCCGTTAAAGCGGTGAGGGAAATGGTCGGGCACGAGCTCATAACTGCCGGGCCGGAAACTGATTGGACAGAAATCGGACAAGCGATACGAGACGGCTTCGGCGCTTCTGATTGCTTCAATGAGTAAGAAATATTCGCCGCTCTTCAGAAATGAAGAGCGGTTTTTTCATTGCCAAATTGGACTTTTGACTAAAAAATTGTTATATTTTTTCGACGCAATCATGGTTAGGAATAGTTTTCTTGCCGCCGCAAGAAAACTTCCACGACCCTGCCCCCGCTTACTTTCTTTGCTGAGAAAGCATAGCTCCGGCTCGCGTAAGTCTTTGAGCAATCAAAGCAGTTTGATTGCTAAAAGCTAACGCGCCCATAGCTCAGTCGGTAGAGCAGCTCCCTTTTAAGGAGACGGTCGTAGGTTCGATTCCTACTGGGCGCACAGTAAAAAGAATTTAAATAATGAAAAAAGAACTGATTTTTAAATTATTTTTGGGAATCGTTGCGATAGCAGGCGTTTTATATGCCGCTAATCATTATATTTTCAAGTTCGCGCCGACAATGACGGCGAATGTTCCAGCCTCAGATACATCGGCAAGCAGTTCAAAAAAAATAAATGTCCTTATCGTGCCCGCGCATGAACCGGACGAAGGAGGAACTGAAATGGCAACACCGTCCGGCGAAATATATGAGCGCGATTTGGCCGTGGAAATCGGCCAGGATCTGCAGGCTTTTCTGCAAGCTGACGGAAACTATAATGCTACAACGACCAGAGACACGAAATCATGGAGTCCTACTTTCACCGAATATTTTCAGAATAACTGGAACGATATTGTAAGTTGGGAACAAGCGTCAAAACAATCCTCTCTTCAAAATCCCGCGATTGCTGCTATTTTCAACGACGGCGAAGTCCATAATACAGCGCCGACAGACGATGCCATAAGAATCTACGGAGCCACCAAGTGGGCGAATGAAAACGATATAAACTTCATGATAAATATCTGCGTAAATAATTATCGCGGCAATTCATACAATGCTGTCGGCAAATACACCGGTTTTGTGGAATATATGCCGCCTGATATTTACGATAACGGTTCCACCACAAAACCTGTTGCCGAAGCGGTTTTTAAAAGATTGAGTCTGTATAATCCGACAAGCGATCTTCCTGTGCAAGAGCCAGGCCTCGTTGCCGATCCTCAGCTTATCGGAATCGGCGCTTATAATACCGCAAAGCCGGCAGCTATACTTATAGAATACGATTACATATATGAACCGCAATTCGTAAATCCGCTGACGCGCAGCATCGCTCTCAAAGATCTTGCATACCAGACATATCTTGGTTTGCAAGACTACTACACCGGAAATGACAATGTTACGGCCACTTCTTCATATGAGCCGAGCAAGAATATATATGATTGGACCGAGCCGGTGACGAGTGCAAGCTCGAATGCTGAAGATATTTATGCCATGCAGACCGCGCTTATAATGGACGGGGATTATCCGCCAGCCGGCATGACGAGAAACGAATGCCCTCACAGCGGAGCCATAGGAACATGCACGAATCTTTCGGTAAAAGCTTTTCAGAAAAAATACGGCATTACCGGAGAAAATACTTTTGGCCAAAAAACATTCAGCTTATTGAACGCAATTTACGACGAAAAAGAAAATTAATGGTTTTCTCCACAGTATTTTCATTGACACCCATATTTGCCGGCGGTAAAATTTACAAGGAAGTTAATTTTGAGATGTAAGAAAGGGTCGCATGTCTCAAAATAGTGATAGGTTGAAGGGAAGCAAAGTGGGTGGTTATATTGTTCCTCCCAAACATAATATCGCATTCGATCAAATTCAAAGGAGTCAAAAGGCGAACGAATCGAAACGAATTTATGATGGGAAGGATTGGAAGGAGGTTACTCCGAAAGCCTACAGCGCTGCCGTGCGCGAGCAAAGGGAAGCTTCTTGAAAGGAAGCTTAAATATAGAGAAAGGATAATGATCAAGCCCGGGGTTTAAACCCCGGGCTATTTTTTAAAAACATTTGGTTGGGGTATACTGTATGCAGGAGTACAAGATGTGAATTTTCTTTAAATAGAGAAAGGAGGTAAACCGATATGCTTAGCATGAAGTTTGAACGATTGGTCAAACTTCCGCCTCAAATCCCGCCGCGGTACCATGTTCATTCGCCGGGAATTGAAAAATTATTTTGCGACCGATGCAGGAATGTTTTCCTGCAGAAATCTGCAGAAGGGATAATTTTGGTCTTCCATTTGATCAAGGCGAAGAAGGAGACGGCATGCGAAACAAAGACATAGCGATGGTTTGCTGAAAAACCGCATGGTCATTTGCACACATGCGGTTTTTTTATTTGTTTTGCAAACTGGTATAATATGTATGGTCGAAACAAATGATTAAGCTTAATCAAAAATAAACTATTTATGATGGATCAAAATAATGGAGGTGCAAAAGTATGCGGCTGCGGACACCACAAGCTGGTTTCCTGGCTCATAGTTCTTTTCGGCCTTGTTTTTTTGCTAGGGACATTTGGCTACTTGAGTGCATACACTGTAAATATCGTTTGGCCGATAATAGTAATCGTTCTCGGCTTTATGAAAATGTGCAAATGCTGCTCTCACTGCATGCTTAAATAAATTTCAATAAGATAAAAGCGGCGGGCCTTCGGCCCGCCGCTTTTATTGCATTTAAAAAATATTCTGATAAATTTATCCATTAGTTCATATGAAGGAGGTAAGGCTGGAAAAACGCCGTAAAAAAATTTAATCTTTGGACGCTGATTGCTGCTTGAGGGTACGATGCCGTTAACTGTGATTGCGTTCCGAAGGCCAATAATCTCCTGAAAAATCCAAAGCGGAATGGGGTCAGCTCCCGTCCGCTTTTTTTATAGCATGCTGTCGAAAGCGAATGCCCCGGCGCCTAAAAAGACAAGAGAGAGTGAAATGGCGAACATCAGCATGTAAAAGGAAAGATTCCTCTTTTCAAGAGCTTCTTCCCTGAATTCAAGAACCATCTCGCAGAAGAAAACTACTGAAAATACTATAGCCGCTATCTGTGTGTATGCTCCGACAAGTATAAAAAGTCCGCCGATTATCTCTACGAAAGCCATTCCCTTTACATAATATTCGGCTGGCTGGAAATGTATCGTTTCGAAAAGTTCCCGCCACGCCGTTTTCTCCGATGCAAGCTTCAGCCTGCCGAGATTTACCGCTATAAGTCCGAGAGCGACTCTCAGTATGAGCGGGGACAATATTGAAAATGTCAGCAAATCCGGGAATGTATTTAATATCATGCCAGTATTATATGACATAAAGCTAAAAGATAAAAGTTTCCAATTTTAAACCCCTGCTGTATAGGCAGGGGTTTCAATCGGCACGAAATCATGCGGGGTTGAGCTTGATCATGTAATCAACCAGCTGGCCGACGTTTTTAACCTCCTCGATTCTAACTTCGGTTTCGATTCCGGGAAACTCATCGTCGAGAGCCATCTCGAGCTCCCCAATATCGAGAGAATCCGCCCCGAGATCGTTCACGAAAGTGGTATCGTGATTCAATTCGGCTGTTTCCACGCCGAAATGCTTGGCGACCACTTTTTTTATCCTGTCTTCAACACCCAGTGTTTCTGGCATTTAATACCTCCGTTTTTTATAGAACTCTTAGCCGAAGTATAGTATTTTAAGCGCTTATGTCAACGCAACTTTTAATTTTCGGGCTTTTTGATAATATCTGGACAAATGAATCAGGAATACGAAAAAGCCGTGGTGCTCGACAATATAAGGAGCGTATATAATGTCGGCTCAATCTTCAGGACCGCTGACGCGCTTGGCGTCGGCAAACTTTATCTTTGCGGAACGACTCCGGCTCCCACAGACAGATTCGGAAGAAAAAGAAAAGATTTAGCGAAAGTGGCTCTCGGGGCGGAGGATTATGTAGAATGGGAATATTGCAAGGATACGGCGGAAGCTTTGAAAAAACTGAAAAAAAACGGCTTTAGGATAATCGCTGTTGAGCAGGACAAAAAATCAGTTGATATTGAAAATATAAAAATGGAAAAAAATACCGCTCTGGTACTTGGCAACGAGGTCGGAGGAATAAGCGAGGAAATACTCGGACTTTGTGATATTATTGCCGAAATACCTATGCTCGGAAAGAAGGAATCGCTCAATGTCAGCGTGTCATTCGGAATAAGCGCATATATTATTTTCAAAAGAAATGGATAAGATTTTACGCACAGCAAAAAAATTTATACCGAAAAAGATTTTTAATCTTGCTCAGCCGATTTACCATTACAAGCTTGCGCTTATAGGGGTCTTGATATACAGATTTCCTTCAAGGAAGATAAAAGTGGTTGCGGTAACCGGCACGAAAGGAAAGACTTCCACAGTGGAGCTCGTAAATGCGATTCTGGAAGAAGCCGGAAAGAAAACTGCGCTTGCAGGAACCTTGCGCTTCAAGATAGGAGAAAATTCAAAGCCGAATCTTCACAAGATGACGATGCCGGGAAGATTTTTCATACAGAAGTTTTTAAGGCAGGCAGTTAATCAGAAATGCGAATACGCAATAATCGAAATTTCTTCGGAAGCCGCAAAGCAGTATAGGAATAAATTCGTCTATATGAATGCGCTTATTTTCACAAATCTTGCCGCTGAGCATATAGAATCCCACGGCAGCTATGAAAAATACGTTGCGGCAAAAGTTTCTATCGCTAAAGGTCTAGAGAAGTCGCCGAAAAAGAACAAGGCTGTCGTGGTGAATGCAGATGATGCGGAAGCATGGAGATTTTTTGAAACTAAAAATGCCGAAAAAATAACTTTTTCCATAAAGGATGCGGAAAAGATTTCCCTGGCCAATGATGAGATAAGCTTCTTTTACAAAGGAAATGAAATAAAATCTCCGCTTTCCGGAAAATTCAACATCTACAATATCTTAGGCGCCATAAAATATGCAGAATCCGAAGGGATAGATATGAAAATTATAAAATCAGCCGTGGAAAAATTGAGGCAGATAAAAGGCAGGGCTGAAAGCATAAAAGTTTCTGAAAATCAGAATTTCAAGCTGATAGTGGATTATGCCCATACTCCGGAATCTCTTACCGCAATTTATGAAGCTTTCCCTGGCAAAAAAATAATCGGGGTTCTTGGAAGCTGCGGAGGCGGACGCGACAAATGGAAAAGAAAAGCCATGGCGGAGGTGGCGGAAAAAATGTGCGATACCGTGATACTTACTGACGAAGATCCTTATGATGATGATCCGAAAGAAATTTTGGAAGACATGGCGAGATTTTTCAAGAACAAGAAGCAGGAAATAATCCTGGACAGGAGGCAAGCCATCGCAAAAGCCATAAGCTATGCCGACAGCGAGAAAATAGTTATAATCACCGGAAAGGGAACTGATCCTTACATAATGCGCGCAAACGGCCACAAGGAAAAATGGAGCGATGCGGAAGTTTCCAGGGAGGAATTAAAAAAACGATTTTAATCTTATGCCGGAATTACCCGAAGTACAAACTACAGCCAGCATCTTAGACAGGAAAATAAAAGGGCTTAAAATCCTGGATGTCTGGACCGATTATGATTCTTCTTTTTACGCCGGAAAAGACGATGTGAAGAACAAGAAATATTTTCCGGTTTTCAGAAAATCGGTCATTAACAGGAAAGTCATAAGTGTTTCACGCAGAGCAAAGAATGTACTCATCAATCTGTCCGGAGACAAGACAATACTCGTGCACATGAAGATGACGGGACATCTTTTATATGGAAAATACCTGTTTAAAAACAAGAAGTGGCTTCCCCCGATATCTGGCCCGCTTGCCGATCCTTATAACCGTTTCATACATCTCGTATTCAGTCTTTCGGATGGAAAAGATCTGGTTTTGTCGGATACGAGAAAATTCGCCAAAGTTTTCGTTTTTGATACGGACAAGATGAATGATTTGCCGGACCTGAAAAAGCTAGGGCCCGAACCGCTTTCAAATAATTTCACTTACAAGGCTTTCAAAGAAAGGCTATACAAAAAACCGAAAGGAAAAATAAAAACTGTCCTTATGGACCAGGAACTTATCGCGGGAATAGGTAATATTTATTCCGATGAAGCGCTTTGGATGGCGGAAATACACCCACTTACTCTTGTAGGAAAAATAAATGAAGAAAAACTTAAAAAACTTTACCATTCAATCATTGCGGTGCTGAAAAAATCCATAAAAGTCGGGGGAGATTCTATGTCCGATTACAGGAATCCTTTAGGCGAAGAAGGAGGATATCACAGGATCCAGCAGGTTTACGGGCGTGAAGGAGAAAAATGCAGCATGAAAGGATGCACTGGAATAATAAAAAAAATAAAAGTCGGCGGACGAAGCGCCAGCTTCTGCGATTGCCATCAGAAATAGATATTTAAAAAAGCGGATTTTTCGCTTTGCGAAAAATCCGCTTTTTAATTTGAAATTATTTCCCGAGTATTTTCAGCGCTTCTTTTATCCTGTCGCTTGTGCCGGTTTTCACTTCCACCTGCTTCAGCGCGTCGCGGGCTTCTTTTTGAGAATAGCCAAGAGCTTTGAGCGCTTCTATCGCATCTACTTCTTCACGGAGTGTCGGTCCGCCTTCATCGCTGCCACCAATTTTATCTTTAAGTTCAAGAACAATTTTATCGGCGATTTTTTTGCCGATGCCGGAAACTTTTACGAGGTGAGATACGTCGGAAGTGGAAACCGCTCTTTTGAGCGCAGTCACCGAGCTGATGCTTAAAATGTTCAGAGCAGTTTTCGGCCCTATTCCCGAAATAGAAATTAGCATTTCAAAAAAACCGAGCTCCTCTTCTGATAGAAATCCGTAAAGGTCTAGCGCGTCTTCGCGTACCGCAAGGTAGGTATGCAAAGAAATTTCCGAACCTTTTATCGCCGTTTCTTTTGTTTCGGCGGTAGTAAAAATCTTGAAGCCGACACCGCCGACTCCTACTGTCATAAATTTACCGTTCGTATCCCAGACAGTGCCGATTATTTTGGAAATCATTTACTTGATAAAATTTTTGCCAATAAAAATTACTTACATTTGACCAATTATCATTACTAGGATTATAACATAATCCATAGATTTATATTTGCTCATAGCGTTTGTAGAATAAAACAAAAATAAGAAATAAAAAAGAGCTCCCGGCAGAATTAACTGCGGGAGCTCACCCAACTTACTCAAGTTCCTGAATGATCTGAATGAAAATATTCAATTCCAGTTTTCACAGAATCAAGACGAATGACAATCTTGATCTTGTACATCGATGCTATCTTGTCGGCCAATTGCTTGGCTAACTTAATATTATCTCGACCATAAACTAAAAAAATGAATTTTTTCTCGTCCTCCTCAAAAGTAAAAGCTCCAAGAAAATTTCGCCTTACCTTTTTTTCGAAAAGACCGAAAAAATATTTCTCCGGCTTCATTTTCGGATCTTTTTTCAGCATACCTAATCCATATGTATATGAATCGAACCAATTAGGTTCTTCTTTCATGTCGATTGCTATTCCACTTGGCCAAGCTAAATCAAATCCCTTTGAGATAAAAAGTTCACCCACCATTTTAAAAATCGACGGAAGTGGTTTTTCGTATGTAACGGAGCTCTTTTTCATTGATCAATCCTTTCAAAGTTCAATTTTAAGTCATTTGCTTTCTGTTAGCATGATGTCATACATTATAAACTATGTCAAGTATCATGCAATAATTTAATTTGAATATATTCTAAAAGATTATATCGGATAAATTATATTAATGAAATTCATTTGCTTCTAAAGCATAAGTATGCTAATTTATTCCTTATCCAAATACAAATATCATGCCTATAACATCATCAGCAAAAAAAGCGTTGCGCGTGGCGGAGAGAAAAGAAGTCTTCAATTCCCGCAGGGCAAAAGCCATAGAAAATTCCGTGCGTGAAATAAAAAAGCTCGTAAAGGGCGGAAAAGCCAAAGAAGCCGAGGCCAAGCTGTCATCGGCTTACAAAGCAATAGACAAAGCCGTCAAGACAAAGTTCCTGAAGAAAAACACGGCAGCAAGATTGAAATCCAGAATCACCGTCTTGATAAACAAAGCAAAAGGAAAGAAGTAAATATAATTTTTTCGATAAAAGCATTTGCAAGACAAATGCTTTTATCGTTTAAGACCAATGAGTTTTCACAAAATAAAAACCTGGTTTAAGCAGGGAAAAACAATAAACGCCGTCATCGAAATACCAAAGGGATCCGGCAATAAATATGAATACGAAGAAAGCACAGATGAAATACGCCTGGACCGCGTACTGCATTCGTCAATGAGATATCCGTTCGATTACGGATTCATTCCTCAGACAAGAGGACAGGACGGAGATCATCTAGATATACTCGTGATTATTTCCACAGAGCTTTTTTCCGGATGCGTCGTTCCTGCTCGCCCTATAGGAATTGCCGATATGGAAGACGAAAACGGCCAGGACTGGAAGATTATCGCAGTTGCCGAAAATGATCCGCGATTGAAAGAGGTGGAAGAGTTGTCAGACCTCGGAGAGCATTTCAAGAAAGAAGTCCAGCACTTTTTTGAGGAATACAAGATACTTGAGAATAAGAAGGTCAGTTTCAAAAAATGGTTCGGCAAAAAGGAAGCATTTAAAATCATAGAGGAAGGGGAAAAGAGATTTCAGGAGGAAATATAAAAATTTTTACTGGTCGGAATTAAATGAATCGGTCACAGGTTTTTTGTTCTCATTAACCTGCAGAACTATGGCCGAAAAAGGAGATTGTGCGACTGAACTATCTTTGATGCCCAGAAACTTTCATTAAAATGAAGTTTGAAATGACAACTATTACAAAGCGGAATTAAATTTTTTAAATCATACCGAAGAACTAAACTTTTACTTTTATGGCAGTGATGGTGTGCCACCTGCGTTTCACCACCACAAAGCAAACATTTAGGAAACAACTTCTTTATTATGGGAGTGAGTAAATCATCGCATTGTTTTTGTGATTTATTCTTCATTTTCTTCCATATTATGTAATGGGCAAGCATCTTTATCTATATCACAAAGACACACCTCTAGTCCCTCATCAACTTCAAGATTCTCTCCATTTGCATCAAGTTCTTCAATTTCTATTTGCTCTTGTCTTTCTTCCCAGAGACTATCAATGTCATCCCTGCAGAACTATGGCCGAAAAAGGAGATTGTGCGACTTTTAAATATAAATAATATCTTGTAAACATATCTATATTAGTAGTAAATTCATATTATTGATACACTATGTGCAGGTATTGCTGATGAATCAATCGCGATTCTATTCAAAAAGCATCTAAATATCTACTTTTGGTCGAATAAAATACATAAATATAAAAATAATCGTCAAATTTCAACTAGAATATATTAAGTAAGTTTGAAAATAAATTAATAATAATTATAAATTAACAATAAATAAAATATGAAAAAATTTAGTCAGAGTTCAATATCAACGATAATTGTTTCTCTAGTCATTGGTTTTATTGGTCCTGTTGCTGCATTTGCTGCTGGTCCAGCACCAATAAATTTGGGATCAATAGATACGAATAATTTTGTAATTCTTGGTGAAACAGGAATTACTGATGTACCGACTTCGATTATTACCGGAAATATTGGTAATAGTGCTGGTAGTGGTGCGCAAATTGGCGTTACTTGCGGAGAAATTACTGGTTCAATTTATACAGTTGATGCATTAGCTACATTTGCAGGTGGTCCCGGAGGAAGTTTTGATAATACTTGTGTAATGCCTGGACCTGGAGCAAACAAAACTTTAGTTGATAATGCTGTTTCAGATATGGGAATCGCATATACCAATGCTTCAGCACCAGCAACACCAGCTGGAGTTGGTCCAAATTTAAATATTGGTGCCGGAACAGTAGGAACTATGACACTTGCTCCCGGTGTTTATACCTGGGGCAGTAATGTAACAATAACAAATGACGTCACACTTTCAGGTGGAGCAAATGATGTTTGGGTTTTCCAAATATCAGGGACACTTGATCTTGCAGTCGGTAAAAAAATCATATTAAGCGGAGGCGCTCAAGCCAAGAATGTTTTCTGGCAGGTTGCAGGAACAGTAAATCTTTTAGCCGGTTCACAAATGCAAGGTATCATTTTAGCTCAAACGGATATTGCGATGCGAGCAGGTGCGACATTAAATGGAAGAGCATTGGCACAAACCGCAGTTACACTTATTAGCAACACAATTTCACTATCTAATGCACCGGTTGTTGTTACTGCTAAAGGACATAGACCGGGTGTAGTATCAATAATTCCATTAATTGGAATTACAAAAGTTCCTAGTCCTTTAGCTTTATCAGCTGGATCTGGAAAAGTCACATATAATTACAATGTTTGGAATGTTGGTGGACAGCAGGCATTAGTTGATGTTACGGTTGTTGATGATAAATGTATTCCCGTCGTTTATTCTTCTGGTGATTTGAACGGTGATAAGAAGCTTGATCCCGGAGAAAATTGGAAATATACTTGTTCAACAACACTTACTAGCACTACTACAAATACTGCCATAGCAACTGGTCATAGCGATGATGCTTATTATCATACAGCGATTGCTACTGCGATAGCCACTGTAGTAGTTGGAAGTTCAATACAGCCACCACTCATTAATCTCGTAGTAGTTCCTAATCAGTTAACACCGTTTACTTTTGGAGGTGGTGATGTTACTTATAAATATACAGTAATTAATTCAGGAACAGTTCCAATTCACAATGTTTCACTTACTGATAATAAATGTGCAGCAATAACATTTATTTCCGGTGATAACAATGGAAATAAATTACTTGATTCAAATGAAATATGGACATATACCTGTAAAACAAACATTAATGTTTCAACAGATAATATTGCTACGGTCAAAGGAGATGCAAATGGTTTATCGGCGGTAGCCTTTGCTTTTGCTAACGTTCTTGTTAACACACCGAATCTCCCTAATACAGGGATTACACCAGAAGGAGTAACTGTCTCATGGCTTACAGTATTGCTTTCAGCTATCATACTCGTACTGGTTGTTTCTTTAGTTTGTGAGTTTTCCAAAGAAGAATAAAAATCTAGTATAGAATTTATTGTTAAAATAAATTTGTTTAAGCTAGAGGAAGTAAAATCTCTGCCTTAGAGGACTTTACTTTTCCGATAGTATTGAAAAATATGCAAGGAAAAAATATCATTGAAATTATCACTATATATTACAGTCAGTATTATAGTTATATTGTCTGCAACCTACATATATCTTCTAAATACAAATATTATCACTCAGGATTCTTACACTGCACCTATACCGATTCCACCGACAATAAGCCAAGCCTTGCAAGATTTGATTAATGTAAGATCAAAAAGCGGTACATCTACAAGCCGTCAGCCTCGACTTCCGATTCGCTTGTCCGTCCACACATTAATGTTGATGCAACATTCGAATATGTTGGTTTAACATCAGATGGAGCCATGGCTGTACCAAAAGGCCCAAATGACGTGGCTTGGTTTGATTTGGGACCACGTCCAGGAGATATTGGCAGTGCGGTAGTCGCTGGGCACTATGGCTGGAAAAATAATATACCTGCAGTGTTTGATAATTTATACAAGCTGCATATAAGGGATAAAATTTATGTGGTGGATGATAAAGGAGCTACAACTACCTTTGTGGTAGGAGAGCTTGGGACATACACTGAGAATGGAAATTCTACAAATGTGTTTGATTCGAAAGATGGTAAGTCGCATCTAAATCTTATCACTTGTGAGGGGATCTGGAATGCAGCAAAGAAAAGTTATTCCAATAGACTCGTTGTGTATGCTGATAGAGAAAATTAAATCATATAATTTAATAGTTAATATAAACAAAAATGAAAGAAAACAAAAAAGTAGTAAAAGCGGTAAGTAAAATTGTTTCCAATAGTGCAAAAGAGTATTCGGTTTTAAAAAACAAAGGGGAAAAGATTGCAAAAGATTTAAAGAAAAAATGGAACAATAGTGCGTCAAAAAGAAAATCAATCGTTGATAAATCCGTTCAATTTGGAAAAGATGTTAAAAAAGGCATAAAAATTGGTTTAAAATAGTTTTTGTTATTAAATTTAAAAGCGCCCAACTGGGCGCTTTTGAAGTCGCACAATCTCCTTTTTCGGCCATAGTTCTGCAGGCATGCATGTGCTCCCAGTAGGAATCGAACCTACATCAAATCCTTCGCAAGGATTTATCCTATCCATTGAACGATGGGAGCGATATCAGCCGGCGAAACTGAAAGTTTCGCCGGCCCTAATTTATCATTTCAAAAGGCAAAAAGCCACAGCTAGAAGCCTAGCCCTTCCATGATTTTCTGCGACAAAGGCTCATGCATTTCTTTTTCCGGAAGATATTCGAGAAGAAAATCCCTTATATCCATATGGTCGTAATCTTCTATGGGTATCACTATAAGAGGCATTATCAATTTTTTTGATTTCAGGAGTATTTTCGGATTATTGTGCTCGCTTATGTCCACCCAGAAATCTTCTAGCGTTGCGAAAGGGTAGGATTCTGCTCCCACGATTATTCCTCTTTTGTCTACCGATACTTCGAAAGTTCTAGGCTCTCTGGAAGAAAAAGTCAGAAGTATGGCGGTTGCTATGATTATAAAAATTGAAAATAGCCCGTCGCCCATTATCACCGCTATTATAGCCAGAGAAACGGCTATAACTCCGACCGCCCAATACCAGTCGACAGTTTTTTCTCTTTTCTTGTACTCGAGTATTTGCCAAGAAAGCTTGTTCATATGGGAACAGTATATCAAATATTTTCAAAATGATATAATTCACCCTGTTAAATAGGTCCAAACTCCATAAGTACTGTATTGTTTTAACATATCATAGTAAAATTAAGCTAAGATTAAACAAATCTTATTTAACAGGGTAAACATGATGAAAAGCAAATCAAAATTCATAGTGGCCAATTGGAAGATGAATCCGAAGTCAGCCGCTGAAGCAAAAAGGATAGCTTCAGAGACTTTGCGTAAGACAAAAGGCATAAAATCGGTAAAAATGGTCATTTGCCCGCCTTTCGTGTATATAAATGAAGTTTCGGATATATTGAATAAATCAAAAATAGCCGCACTCGGAGCTCAAGACGTTTTTTTGGGCGAAGGAGTTTCCCATACCGGAGAGATAGGCCCGGAAATGCTCCGAAGCGCCGGAGTAAAGTACGTGATAGTCGGACATTCCGAAAAACGCGCTTCAGGAGATACTGATGAAATAGTCAGGAATAAGCTTTTCGGATCTCTTAAGGCCGGATTCAAGACCATACTTTGCATCGGCGAAAAAGAGAGGAATGAGCACGGACAATATTTTGTCGAGCTGGATAAGCAGCTGAAAAATGCCATAGAAAAATTGCCGAAAAAATTCATAAAAAATCTCATTGTCGCATATGAACCAGTATGGGCTATAGGAAAGTCGGAAAAACAAGCTATGAAGCCTGCTGAACTCCACGAAATGGCGATTTTCATAAGAAGAGTTTTGAACGATACATTGAAAATAAGCGACCCTGAAAAAATTCCTGTTCTATACGGCGGTTCCGTGACAAAAGCAAATGCAAAAGAACTCGTGGAGAAGGGAGATGTCAGCGGCCTTCTTATCGGAAGAGACAGTTTGAATACCGGGGATTTTTCCGAGCTCATCCGCGAAGCAGCATAAAGATATGCCGTATTCCATTCGAGAAGATATTCCGGAAAGCGCAAGCGAGGAATTGAAAGCATATCCTGAACTTTTACGGAAACTCCTTTTTTACCGCGGAATAAAGACATCCGAGAAAGCCAGGGATTTTATGAATCCTGTTTTTGAGGAGAATCACGATCCATTTTTGATGCATGATATGGACAAAGCTGTCAAAAGGATATATGACGCCGTAAAAAATAACGAAAAGATCCTTATTTACAGCGACTATGATGCCGACGGCATTCCTGGCGCGGTGGTGCTTCATGATTTTTTCAAAAAAATCGGATACGGGAATTTCGAGAATTATATCCCGCATCGGGTTCTTGAGGGATTCGGCCTCAATGACGATGCTATAGATGTTTTTGCCGAGAAAAAATTCAAGCTCATCATAACAATAGATTGCGGAACCGCGAATATAAAAGAAGCGGACAGGATAAAAAAGCACGGAATAGACCTTATTATCATAGACCACCATCTTCCTACAATCGTAAACGGAAAAGAAAAATTGCCTGAAGCGGTCGCTCTTCTCAATCATAAGCAATCGAGCTGCCGCTATCCGGAAAAAATACTCTGCGCATCCGGAATATCTTTCAAGCTGGTCCAAGCGCTTTTGAAAAAGCACGGAAAAGATTGGGATATTAAAGAAGGCTGGGAAAAGTGGCTTCTAGATATGGTCGCCATCGCCACTGTCTCCGACATGGTTCCTCTTATCGGCGAGAACAGGATTTTTGCATACTATGGCCTGAAAGTTTTGCGCAAAACTCCGCGCTTAGGGCTCCAAAAACTTTTGTCGATCTTGAAAATCGATCAGAAAAATCTAACCGAAGACGATATCGGCTTCATGATTTCTCCGAGAATAAACGCGGCATCTCGCATGGGAATACCGGAAGACGCTTTCCGCATGCTTGTTGCGGACAATGATGAAGAAGCCGAAAAATACGCCAGGCATCTGAATTCCATAAACGACGACAGAAAGGTAATTGTCGCCGCAATGGTCAAGGAGATAAAAAGCCACTGGAAGAAATTCGATCCGGAGAAAAAAAGAAAAGTCCTCGTGGCGGGCAATCCCGATTGGAAGCCGTCGCTTCTAGGCCTTGTTGCTAGCTCACTGATGGATGATCACTCCGGGCCGGTTTACCTCTGGGGCAGAGAAGAGGGGAAAAATCTGAAAGGCTCGTGCCGCGGAGACGGTTGCGTCAGCGTCGTCGACACCATGCGCGAAGCAGGAGATATATTTGACGAGTACGGCGGACATGCGGCATCAGGCGGTTTCACGGTAAATTTTGAAAAAATAGATGTGCTTGCCGATGCGCTCGAGCTATCATATAAAAAATTATCAATAGAAAATAAAGAAATCTCAAAAGAAATGATAGCAGATGCGAAACTTTCCATTGATGATGTGAACATGAGGCTTGCCAACGAGCTTGGCAAGCTTGCGCCGTTTGGCATGGACAATCCGAAGCCGGTTTTTGCGTTTCAGAACGCGGAGGTGCATGATGCAAAACTATTCGGCAAGAAAGGCGACCATCTGAAGATTGATTTCAAAAATTCAAGAGGCTATTCCGTATCGGCAATAGGTTTTTTCACTAAGCCGGAAAATTATTCCGTAAAGATTGAGAAAGGAGAAAAAATCAATCTGCTCGCAAATATTGAAAAATCTTTTTTCCGCGGCAGGCCGGAAGTAAGGCTCAGGATAGCGGATATATTTTAATCTAGACTTTCGGCTTATCCAGCTTATCCAAATGTATAGCCTTGACGCCGAAGTAGACGACGAATGCCACGGCAAAAAAATCTATCAGAACGCTGATGAGGTCGCCATACATTATATGAGCAGAGGCGATATCTAGCGATGCCGTTTCCAGTCCTTTGATCTGGCCGAGCGCCAATCCTAAAATAGGATTTACCAAATCAGTCACTATGGCTGCGACGACTTTTGAAACCGCTCCTCCCAGAATAAATCCGGAAGCAAGCCCTACGACGCCTTGTCCTCTGATGAAATCCATGAATCCTTTCATAAGTTTTAATAATTTTTTACTTGCTGTTAATTTATGTGATTATACCAAAGTTAATTTATTCTTGATAATATTGCGGTTTTAGGTTAAATTGTTTGCTATTGGAGAGGTGGCTGAGTGGTTGAAAGCACTAGTCTTGAAAACTAGAGGGCCGGAAACGGTCTCGCGAGTTCGAATCTCGCCCTCTCCGCAGTTTACTTTTCGAGATGCGATACGCGCATGCGAAGATACATATATCTCATACTTATAAAAAAACCGGCGCAGATGCCGACAGCTACTATGAATTTTGCTGGAATAAGTTGCGATACGACGAATAGGACGATTGCCCATACAATGATAACCATGATGACATATCCCCAGAGCGGCAAAACAGGTTCAATTGATTTCATATCTGTAAGTGAATTAATGAGCTGATAAATAAGATTCATATATTATAACAAGATACCTGCCTGAATAAAAAATGATATGATTATCCAAAGGCCGGGACATTTAATTAACACAAAACTAAATTATGATAATAAGAGGGAATTTTATAGGTGCGGCAATCGTTGCAATAATCTACACGGTTTATATTTTGATTCATCCGCTTCCAACTAAACCACAGATGGCGATAGCATTGGTGATCTTGAATGCTTTGACCATAGTGCTTATGGCTTTTGCATTCAAAGGATAAAAGAAAAAAGATTATGAACTTTCCGCGGGTTTAAGCCGCGGTTTTCTTTTGCTATAATATGCACCACAAGAGATTATCAGACGTATAAATATAAAACCATGAAAGCACTATTCAGAAATTTGACGGCATTACTCATCATTATCTCGGCTCTTTCGGCCGGCACCGCTTATGCGATGACCCCGTCCCTTTACATGTCCGTAGACAGCAGCAATTCCAATACTATAGATATGAACGTAGTAGGCGATGCAAATTCCGGCGTAATAATGTATTACTATTCGTCCAATGCATCTGGGCTGCAGGGGAAATACATCGGAACAACGAATTCAACCGGTAATTTTTCCACATCATTCGGCGTTTCCGACTATGACATAGTGGAAAACAGCAATGTAAGCGTTTCCGTAAACAATCAGACATCGTCTCCCATATCGTGGTCATATGGAAATGCCGTATCGTCTAATTTCAGCCTGAGCCAGTCAAGCGTCGTCCTTAATGCCGGGCAATCTTCCACCCTCACTGCGCAAAATACAGGCTCGCAATTGCTTTATCTTTCGAGCAATACGAATCCGCAGGTCGCCAATGTCTCTTTCAGCGGAAACCAAATAACTGTAACCGGACTTTCTGCGGGACAGACGACGGCAAATGTCTGCCTTATAAACTCTTCATCGAATTCCAATTGCGCCAGCATCTATGTGATAGTGCAATCCTCATCTAATACCCTGAATTTCAGCCGGAATAATGTAAGCGTAGTGAGCGGTCAGAGCGTCCAGATTTCCATTTCAGGAGGAAACGGATTTTATACGGCCCAATATAATTCCGCTCCAAGCATCATAGGCACGAGCTTTAACGGACCGACTCTTACGCTGTCTGCTATCGGCACTACGGGTTCATCAACTATTACTGTTTGTTCGACGGATTCTTCCGCATGCGGAGTGATAACGGCATCAATAGGAACATATTCTTCAACAGGCCTCACTTTCAGCAATAACAACGCAATCGTTATCACAGGCCAGACGCAAAACATCACTGTTTATGGCGGCTCAGGAAATTATTACGTTTCTTCAAATTCAAATACCAATTCCGCGCAGACATATATTTCCACGAGCAGCCTGGTAATTTACGGAAATACTCCGGGAAATTCTTCTATAACGGTATGTTCAGTTTCCGGAAATTGCGGAACAGTTTCCGTTACGGTGAGCGGTGCATCAGGAGGAGCAATAAATTTAAGCCAGAATAATCTGTCTCTTACTGCGGGACAAGTCATAAGCATTTCTGTTACGGGCGGAACGATGCCTTACGCTGTTATTCAGAATAATGACGGAAAAGCAAGCTATAGCTTAAATGGGCAAATCGTCACCATTACTGGTATAAGCCAAGGCGCATCGTCGGCAAGCGTTTGTTCAAATGCCGGAGGATGTATAACGCTTAATGTTAATGTAAACGGAAACGGCACAACAGTTTCAACTGTCCAGCCGACTTTCAGTCAGAACAATGTGGTTCTTGGTCCGAGCCAGACAGCTGCGGTATATCTCGTAGGCAATGGAGGATATTTCATCTCAAATAATTCGAATCCCGGAATTGTTTCCGGCTCTATAAGCGGTTCCAGTATAGTGCTTACGGGCATTGCCGCCGGTTCTGCGAATCTGCTCGTATGCCAGACCGGAGGCCAGTGCAATTCTTTGTACGTATCGGTCGGAAATGCAGTGAGTAATGTAAGCGCTGCTCCTATAACATTTGACCAGAATTCTGTCAGCTTATATGTTGGCGGAAATAAGAATGTAAATATATATGGCGGCTCCGGAGTGGGATATTATATTTCATACAATTCTAATCCTAACGCTGTCGGGGTTTATGTAAGCGGAAGCGCATTGAATATTACAGGCAATCAAGCCGGATCCGCAGTGCTTTCTGTCTGCTCATCGTCCAATGTTTGTTCTTCAATTTCAGTTTCAATTCTTGGCGTAACGACTACGACAACGACTTCAAGTTCTGCTTCATCATTTGCGTTCACGGAACATTTGCAGCTCGGATATTCAGGAACGGCAGTAACTCAGCTGCAAGCCAAACTGAGACAACTCGGATACTTTACATATCCTACCGATACGGGCTACTTCGGAAGCGTAACCGTTGCTGCGGTTAAGGCTTTGCAAAAAGCATATGGCCTCGACCAGCTAGGCCAAGTCGGTCCTGGTACGAGAGCGCTCCTAAACAGGCTATAAAAAATTTAAAAATGCGGCCAATAAAAGCCGCATTTTTATTGCACCCTGCTTTCAGTGCAGGCCGTATTAATGCTTACGAACGGTTAGATTTATAAGCAGATAATCAAAACACATGAATAATAAAAAATATTTAGGAACATTAGCAGCATCAGTTATGATTGCAGGGATAGGTTTTGCAGGCATGGCTTTTGCCGATACGCCCGCAAGCGCACCTTATGCAAATCATCAGGGCTTCAGAGGAGCTCCAGGATCAATACAGGGAGGAATGAGAATGGGCCAGGGAGTATTCGGAACGGTAGCATCCGTCAGCGGAAACACACTTACAGTTAATTCTCCGGCAAGAAAAGGTTTCGGAACCTCAACTGCGGCAGTAGCGGCAACAACTTATACGGTTGATGCAAGTTCAGCGACAGTTTATAAAGACAATGCCACAAGCTCGGTTTCATCTATCGCTTCAGGAGATACCGTAATGATACAGGGAACAGTTAGTGGAACAAATGTTGTGGCAAAAACAATCCGTGACGGAAAAATGCCAACAATGGGAAATGGCGCTTCAGGTTTTCAAAAAGGATCCAGATCGACATCGACCGAATCTATGATTTCAGGAGACGGTAATCCTGTTGTGGCAGGAACGGTTTCTGCAATCAGTGGAAACACGGTAACCTTAAAAAATAACAGCAATACGGAATTTACAATCGATGTTACTAACGCAACGGTAACGAAAGGAAATTCAACAAGTTCTGTTTCTGGTATCGCCATTGGAGATAATATTCTCGTGCAGGGAACGGTAAACGGAAATTCAGTAACAGCTTCACTCGTCATTGACCAGTCGGCTAAACCAGTGGCTTCGTCAAAAGCAGGAGGAATAAAAGGATTTTTAGGAAATATCGGAGGATTCTTCATGCATCTCTTCGGTTTCTAATCTGATAATATTATTCGCCCAAAACAAAGAGCCGCGCCTTTCAGGCGCGGCTCTTTGTTTTGGTTTTAACTTTGCATAGGAGATTTCGGAGAATTCATCGAATCTTTCTTGTCTTTGTAATGAAGATAGATTATGTAAATGATTTCAAGAATGCCTATGGTGTTCAATAAGGCAAGGACTATAAATATAGTCATCTGGCCATGCCTTGCGGCTTTCCAAAGGGCTATCAGTTTCCAAACCGCAGACCAAATGATTACCAATATTATCCAAGGATTGGATGAAATATAAGTTGCCATGGACTGGCTTAATATATCTGTGCTCATGCCGCTTATTGTAGCAAAATTTTTCCAGCTGGCAAAACTTTTTATTATGACCTTATTGATGTATGATGTGCTATATAAAAATATGAAATATCTCGGAATAGATTACGGAGAAAAGAGGGTTGGAATAGCCGTTTCCGACAGCGAAGGAAAGGTGGCTTTCCCTAAGATAGTAATGGAAAACAATGGCAGCCTGATAAAAAATATAGCCGATTTCTGCGCTGAAAATGCCGCAGAGGCTCTGGTTATAGGAGAATCAAAAGATTATAAGGGAGAAGACAATAAGATAAATCCGGAAATAATATCTTTCAAGCGCGAACTGGGAAATGCCGCAAAGCTCCCGGTTTTCCTGGAGCCGGAATTTATGTCTTCCATGCAGGTGGAAAAAACTTTCGGCAAGACGGATATGCTGGATGCTTCCGCCGCTTCCATAATACTCCAGACTTTTTTGGACAAGGAAAAAGCAAGGAATGAAAAGAAAAATCAGGCTGAAGCCGAGGCCGGGAAAAATAAAAAAATCAGCATCGACGATTTTTCCAAGATAGAGATGAAAGTAGGGAAAATACTTTCTGCGGAGCCGATAGAAGGCTCGGACAAGCTGCTCAAGCTATCAGTTGATTTTGCCGAAGGCGAACCCAGGCAGATTCTTTCCGGAATAGCCAAATATTTTCCTTCCGCAGATTCCGTTGTAGGGAAAAAAGTCGCTTTCGTCACCAATCTTGAACCAAGAAAAATGATGGGTCTCGATTCAAACGGCATGATACTTGCTGTATCAAGCGGAGAAAAATTCGCTCTTATGGAAGTGCCGGAATATATTCCGGAAGGAACAAAATTCAAATAAAAACAAATGCCTAATATTTCAAACCTTTTGGATCCCATACTTATCATAAAGACTCTCGGCCTCATAGGCCTATTTTTCGTGGTTTATGCGGAGTCCGGCTTGTTTTTCGGCTTCTTTTTTCCCGGTGATTCGCTTCTTTTTACTGCCGGATTCCTTGCTTCGCAGAATTATCTTGACGTAGGTCTTCTTGCCGTAGGCTCTTTTGTATGCGCGGTGCTTGGCGACAATACCGGATATTGGTTCGGCAAAAAAGTCGGGCCGAAGATTTTTACTAAGGAGGATTCTTTTTTCTTCCATAAGAGACATTTGGAAAGCGCGGAAAAGTTTTATGAAAAATATGGCAAAAAGACCATAGTCATGGCCAGATTTACGCCGATCGTAAGAACTTTTGCTCCCATAGTTGCCGGAGTCGGCAATATGAAATACACGGATTTCACATTTTTCAATATGCTCGGAGGATTTGCGTGGTCATTCGGCCTGGTTTTCACGGGGTACTTTCTTGGACAGGCTATTCCGGATATAGACAAATACATATTGCCGGTAATAGTGGCGATAATAATATTATCCGTGCTTCCGGTGGCATTCCAAATATTCAGGAGAAAATAGGAATCTTCTGTTACAGCCTATATATTTTTCTGTTATAATATATCAAGCTTTATGAAGCTTGATTTTTTTAAAAAGATTGCCTATCCACTAGATTATCTTTCCATAAGGGTGGCAGGAGTTGAAATTTCAAACCACTCGGTGAGATTTTTGGAATTTTTCAATGAACACGGAAGATTATCGGTAAAAAACTTCGGAGAAATAGTCTTTCCGGAAAATACCATGAAAGACGGAGACATACTGAACAAGGATGCGTTCACAAAAGTTTTTTCTGAGCTGAAAAACAAGATTTCAGTAGAATCCCTGAACGTTTCCGTTCCGGAACAGAAGACCTATATTTTTGAAATAAGATTGCCGAAAATGAACAAGGGCGAAATCAGGCAGGCCCTTGAGTTCCATCTTGAAGAAAACGTTCCGTTCAAAGCCGGCGAGGTTCTTTTCGAATATGAAATAATAGGAGAAGACAAGCAGGACGGCGGCATATTCGCAAGCGTATCGGTCATACCTAAAACCACGATAGAAAGTTATTCAGATGCCATAGTAGCTTCAGGATTTTTTCCGGTGAATTTTGAAATAGAATCTAGGATGACGGCAAGATCGGTAATACCGAAAGACGACAAGAAAAGCTATGTAATATTGAATGTCAAATATAGTTCGACTATTTTTTCCTTTGTTGACGGAAATACCGTGCGTTTTACATCGGTACTGAATATAGGAAAAAGCTACATAGATGAAAGCCTGGAAAAAGCTGGAGTCTCGCCTTCCAATCAGAATAAAAATTCAATGGCATCCTCGCTTAATATATACTCAATAATAAAGGATGAACTTGAAAAATTCATAGATTATGTGAAGTCAAAATCAATAGGAGGAGATGACGCGATACGCAAGATTATAGCGTGCGGCGATTCGGCCGATCTTCCCGGTTTTTTGAACCACGTAGGGCAGAATATAGATATGGAAATAGTACCGGCAAATGTATGGTCCAACACTTTTGACATAAACAATTATCTTCCCCCCATAGATTTCAAAGAATCGCTTAATTTTGCAACTGCCGTAGGCCTGGCCATGCCTTACATGAAATTAAAAAATATCAACAAAAATGCTTGATTTTCTGCCACAAAAAAATAAGAGACAGGTAACGCTCGAATATATATTAAGAGGCCTCATATTTCTTCTCGTGGCGGTTTTTCTCGGCCTGTTCCTCCTCATACTTCTTTTCATACCTTCTGCTATCTTTTCTAAATATGAAAGCAAGACGGTGGCAAACCAGCTTGATATAACCGAGTCGCTGGCCTCCAAAAGCAATAACGATGTCGTTGCGCTGGTCAAAAAGCTGAATAGTATGGCGGATATTCTGGAGAGAGATACGGCAAATATTTCCGATAGCGGCATTATAGATAAAATAATTTCTTTAAAAAATAATAATATATCCATATCTTCTTTCTCCATATCAGCTGCCGCGGGAAATTCGCAGAAAATAACAATATCAGGAATAGCGTCCACAAGAGACGATCTCACGTCTTTCAATAAAGCTCTAGTGGATGATGGAACTTTCACGAACGTCGATCTGCCGGTATCGTATCTTATAAATAATACTAATGCCAATTTTTCCATAACGCTTGTTTACGATAAGAAATAAGATCCATTAAAAATATGCCAAGAAAAGAAACAAAAGCACTGGTCGTGATAATACTCATCTTTGATACGGCTCTTCTCGCTTTTTGGATTGTCATGTTTTCTTTTACAAAAAACCAGATTGCCGATACCATCAGCAGCGGAAACGAAATAAGATCAGAAATAATAAAAAGCGATACCGCATTTCTGATGAAAAATGACATAAAATACGGGAATGATTATGAAAACAACCTGGACAGCTACGTGGTAGGAAAGGATAATGTCTCTGATCTTATAAAAACAGTTGAAAATGCGGCCGTATCGAGCAATCTTAAGGAAAGCATAAGCCAGATAAGCTACGATTCTTCTGACGCGCTTTCGGCGCTTGGAATGGAATACGTAAAGATAAGCATGAGCATGACGGGAAGCTGGAAAAACATTCATTTTTTCATAGATACTCTTGAAGAATATCCGTTAAAGATAGATATTGACGACGTTTCTCTGGATGTCATACCGGCTTCATCAGGCACGAAGACGCCGCAATGGTCAGGAAGCCTGGATTTCACGGTAATAAAATTCAAATAACTTGTCCCGTTAGAAATTCAATGAAATAAATAAAATGAAAAAAACAACAAATTATATTTTAGATAACAAAGTCGAAAATAAGTTTAAAATTAAAATTTTCTAATTTGGATGAGCGAAAAAAACAATACAAAAAATAATACTGGCGAGAAGTACGGATTCCTGAATAAAATCTTGTCATCCAGAAAAATCATAAATCCTGTCCGGGATTGGATTTCGATAATAATAATATTTTCAGTTTTCGTAGCTTTTGATCTTGTTTTTGACGGCATAATGTACAGCAGAATAACTAGCGGCGAGATGTACATAAGCGTTCCATCCTCTTCCATAAAAGTCGAGATGCTGAAAACCGATGAGATACAATCTATAATAAACGATTACGAATCTAGAAAAACTGAAATTTCCAAAATGTCTCCAAAAAATTTGGTTGACCCGTCCCTATAAACCTGTTATATTTCTTTTTGTTATTGGCACTTGCCTTCGTAGTTCAATGGATAGAACAGAGCTCTTCTAAGGCTTTGATGTAGGTTCGATTCCTACCGGAGGCACATTTTAAAAAACCGCTTATCGCGGTTTTTTAAAATGTGCCTGAGAGGAAGCGCGGGGCGCTTCCGTGTAGGAATCGAAGCCCGATTGTGTATTTTTCCGGAATGATAATGAACGGAAAAGTCCAATCCGGGTACTGACCTTGTAAGGGTCGAGTTCCTACCGAGCAAGTTTGTCATAAGAAAAAACGCTGTAAATTTGTGGGCGATGCAGGACTTGGTCACGAGTATTTTTCTGCTGAAAAATCTCGCGACCCCGCCTCGCGCCGCCGCGCTCCGGCTTTCAAGTCCTGCATCAAAAAAGAGATTCTTTTTTCTGTGGGCGATGCAGGACTTGAACCTGCGACATCTTCAGTGTAAATGAAGCGCTCTACCAACTGAGCTAATCGCCCGCGCTTTGTACAATAACTCATTCGTGCTAGATTATCAAGACAAATCACATGAAAATCCCGATTCTATACGAAGACAAAGATGTCATTGTCATAAACAAGCCGGCAGGAATAATAGTCCATCCGGATGGCAAGACCAAAGCAAAAACTTTGGTCGATTGGATTTTGAAAAAATACCCTAAAGTAAAAAAAGTAGGCGAGCCGCTCGTGCTTGGCGACGGCACGACAGTTTTCCGCCCGGGAATAGTGCACAGGATAGACAAAGATACCACCGGCGCGCTTATCATCGCGAAGAACCAGCCGGCGTATGAATTTTTGAAAGATCAGTTCCAGAACAGGGAAGTTCACAAAGTTTATAATGTTTTCGTTTACGGCGACGTAAAAGAAGACAGGGGAATGATAGACAGGCCGATAGGAAAAAGTTCCACCGATTTCAGGAAATTTACCGCGCAGCGCGGCGCAAGAGGAGAAATGAGAGAGGCCGTGACATATTTCAGGGTGCTTAAGAGAGCGGACGGATTCACATTTCTTGAGGCTATCCCGAAAACAGGAAGGACGCATCAGATACGAGTCCATTTCAAATCGGTAAATCATCCCGTTGTCATGGACCAGCTTTATGCCGGAGATTTTTTATTGAAGAGCAGGAAGCAAATGGGCTTCAAAAGGATGGCGCTTCATGCAAGAGAGCTTGAAATCAAGATACCGTCGGGAAAAACCCTGAACATAAAAGCTCCTTATCCGGTGGATTTCGAGGTCGCAATGAAGAAAATAGGAATTGCTAAAGCCAAATAAATGTGCTAAATTTTAGAGCGCAATTTAAATATATGAATATTTCACCAGTAGACATGAATGAGAGGAAGGATCTCGATATGAAATCCGGAGATACGGTAATCGTATGGCAAAAAATCAAGGAAGGTGACAAGACCAGGCTCCAGGCTTTTGAAGGCATGGTTCTTGCCAGAAAACACGGAAAAGAAGCCGGCGCTACATTTACAGTAAGAAAAGTCGTCGACGGAGTAGGCGTTGAAAGGATATTCCCGCTTTATTCTCCGATGATAGATTCAATAGAAGTCCTGAAGCGTTCAAACGTAAGGAGATCAAAGCTTTACTACGTAAGAAACAAAGCCACAAAAGAGCTCAGGAAGCATTTGGGTGGAGAACTTCTAGAGGCAAGAAGAACAAGCAATACCGATACGAAAAAGAAAGAAGAAGCCAAGCCGGAGAAAAAAGAAGAATAAAAAAACGCGGGCAAGGCCCGCGTTTTTCATTGCAAAAAGAAAGTTTTATTATAATATGTAGCCTAATGCACGGGTGGCGAAATTGGTAGACGCACTACCTTGAGGTGGTAGCGGGCGCAATCCTTTGGAGGTTCGAGTCCTCTCCCGTGCACAAATTTAAACAGGATAATGAATCCTATTTTTTATCTGCTATAATTATCATATGTCAGAAAAACAAAAGGAAATAGCAGTATTCGGCGGAGGATGTTTCTGGTGCACTGAAGCGGTATTCAAAATGATGAAGGGGGTTTCATCGGTATTGCCAGGATATTCCGGAGGGACGACTGAAAATCCCACATATGAAGAAGTATGTTCGGGAAAAACAGGCCATGCGGAAGTGACAAGAGTGGAATACGATCCATCGCAGGTTTCTTACCGCGATCTTCTGACTGTTTTTTTCGGTTCTCATGATCCGACGACCTTGAACCGCCAGGGGAATGATGTGGGAACTCAGTACAGATCCGCAGTTTTCTATACGACTCCCGAACAGAAAAAAGAGGCCCTCGCCATTATAAAAGAAATAGATGCTTCCAATACGGGAGGCGATCAGGTTGTAACCGAAGTAACACCGCTAAAAAAATTTTATGAAGCAGAGAATTACCATCATGATTATTTTTCCAATCATCCTGGCAATCCGTACTGCGAGCTCGTCATAAATCCTAAATTAGAAAAGGTCCAGAAAAAGTTTGCGAATCTTTTAAAAACTATTAATAAATAAAAAAATGAACAAAGACGAAAAACAAATGAAAGAAGCGGATTGGAAAAATAAGCTGACGCCGGAGCAATACAAAGTGCTTCGAGAAAAGGGAACAGAAGCTCCTTTTTCTGGAAAGTACGTGCATGAAAACAAAGAGGGAATGTATGTCTGCTCTGCCTGCGGCAACCCCATTTTTTCTTCCGATAAAAAGTTCGATTCAGGGACAGGCTGGCCTTCATTCGATGAAGCTTTGCCTGGAGCAGTAAAACTGGAAAAAGACGAAAGCCTGGGAATGAACAGGACTGAAGTATTATGCGCCAAATGCGGTTCCCATTTAGGCCATGTTTTCGACGACGGCCCAACAAAGACAGGAAAAAGATATTGCATAAACTCCGTTTGCATGGATCTTGAGGAGAAGAAATAATTTTTACAGATAAGGGGCGGCGGGCAATCTGGCCCGCCGCCCCTTTCGCATGAAAAAATAAAATTGTAAAATCTGTAAAGATGCTACCAACGAAAGGCGGTGAAAAAAGATGGGAAGACGGCGCAAGGAATACGTAAGCGAAGAAACGTATTATGTATACGAAAAGAAACCGCGCGTTTTCAAAGCCGGCCGCAGATGTAATATTTGCGGAGCGGTCCTCAGCATATATAACAGCAAAAATATCTGCAAAAGCCATAAAAAGGGAAAATGCCACAAGTATTCGAGGTGGTATGGAAAGGAGCTGTAAGCGTAATTTTTTCAGCTCCTTTTTTATGGTAAAATCCCATCATGCTTTACACTAGAAAGGGAGACAGCGGAACAACGAAAACTTTCGGCTGTGACCAGCGGATTTCAAAAAGTTCGGCCGTAGCGGAAGCGCTCGGAACGCTGGATGAGACCAATTCGTATATCGGAGTAGCAAAATCAAAATCGGGAGATTTGAAATTCGGGGAAGAAAAAATCTCGGATATTGCGGAGAGGATGCAGAACGATCTTTTCATAGTCCAGGCTCAGGTTGCCGGAGCCGACAAGAAAATTCCTGAGAGTGAAATAAAATATATGGAGGAGATCGTAGACGGCATAGAAAAAGAATTGCCAGCAATAAAGACTTTTTTCATTTCCGGAGCGAGCGAAATATCCGCGCATTTTGATTTTGCCAGGACTCTCGCAAGGCGGGCAGAGAGA
Source organism: uncultured bacterium (assembly GCA_963840885.1). Classification (GTDB taxonomy): domain Bacteria; phylum Patescibacteriota; class Minisyncoccia; order Phycocordibacterales; family GWA1-40-21; genus Bog-1340. Next base: position 63,072 of record CAWJAN010000006.1, on the reverse strand, counting down.
AGAGTCGTCGGAGTAAGCGAAGAAGGGCTGGCAAAAATAGATCCGCATACACTTACTTTTTTGAACCGCTTATCAAGCTTGCTTTATGCGCTCGCAAGATTTTCTGCCGCAAAATCAGGGAATAAAGAAAAACCACCGACATATTAAATTATTTTGATTAAAAGAAGAAATCTGTTATATTCAATCCTGTTAAATCTATGATTTAACGATATGGTGCCTATGGTGTAGTGGTAACACAACGGTCTGTGGATCCGTTATCACCGGTCCGAATCCGGTTAGGCACCCAGCGATGTTTTTTGGAAATTAAGCTATATCCGGCTTTGATTTTTCGGTTCCACCCTGATAAAATTTAATTTATGAATCCGTTGACATTTCTTATCATAAATCTTGCACTTGGTTTTTACAACGTTGGAACTATTTGGGCAATGGAAGTTGATATTTTCCGTTCGTGGAAGTTAGTCGGTGTTGATTTTCAAAAAGTTCAAGAAGTGCATTGGAGAAAACTTCCATATTGGATTTTCACTCCGGTAGCTCTAGCTCTTATTGGTTCCATTATACTTTTTTGGTATCATCCTGCCGGTTCGCCTCTTTGGGCAATATGGGGAACTTTTCTTGCGCAAGCATTATCCATTTTTTTTACGATATTATTTTGGGGACAATGGCAAGCTAAATTGAGCAAAGATATTCTCGGCTCCCAAAGTCCATATCTTGCAAAGATTTTGAGGACACACTGGCTGCGAACTTTACTCATAAATCTCTACGCTCTTATTTTACTTATTTGGGTATTACAAGTTGTGAAGTAAAAATAGGAATGTAAATTGTAGCGTCATTTTTTCTTTAAAAAATAGCTCTAACATCATCTGCGACGTTACTAATGATAGAAAAACCCGGACTGCTCCGGGTTTTTCGATACATGGGTGAGTTTGAATATTTAAAAATTCAGATCAGCGTTGATACTATCTATCGAGGATTGAATCATTTGCTGCGTAAAAACGTAAGCCATCCAAATCGTAATAATCGTAGAGAGAGCTAATAGAACGCAGGCAATGATGCCGATTTGCTTTTCTTTGATATCTTTTGATTTCATATATTCTACCCCTTTCCATTTCGATACGGTAATAAAAAGAATCCAGGGAAGGATTATGCTGTGAGCATATATTTTGATTTGTTCCGCCATCGATACTGGAAGCGGAGCTCGTTTTAATTTTGTCCCGCAATTCGGGCAAAAATAATATTCCGGCCTTACCGGCTCGTGGCAAACGGGACAAATGCCTGTGGCTTGCGTTTCCATAATAAGTTTAAATTATATCATGGCATCATGAAACGCAGTAATATAAATGCCGGGATATGATTTAATCTTTCCTATACAGTTTCAGCGGCCTAATATTCGCAAGTGATTAGTGTCTTTATTATAAAATCTATTATAATAAACACCGTAGCAATAATAATCCTAATCCACCAAATGAAATTTACAGAAATAAAGGCGAAACCAGCAGGATTTATTTCAATATTCCTACTCATAATTTTAATAATTTCAGCAGTTTTTTTATTTTCTAACGAAAATTTTAAAAAGATATTCGTTTCAAATTCCAGCAATAATTTTTCAACCGCCTTCAACACAAGCTCAGGCGGTGACTGGAATAGCACCACTACCTGGGGAACAAACGGAGGATTAATTGGTTTTAGCGCTCCTTATAATTTGGCGATTTCATCTACCTCTGGAGAAATATACATAGCTGATAACGGACATAATAGAATAGTAGTCCTGAACCAGGACGGCACAGCATCCACAAGCTATAACGGCGGAAGCTTGGCTCCAATCGGTCCCGTAGGAATAAATCTCTCACCGTCAGGAGAAATGTACATAGTAGACGCTTCAAATAATAGAATCGTTGTCCTAAATCCGGACGGCACCGCTTCGACAAGCTATAACGGCGGAAGCCTGGCCCCTTTTAGCAATATTAGATACGTAATAGTTTCCCCATCCGGAGATATTTATGTATCCGATGAAGGCAATAACAGAATTGTCATCTTAAATCCGGACGGCACAGCATCCACAAGCTATGACGGAGGAAGCCTGGCTCCGATATATCCTTTCGGCATAACTTTTTCGCCTTCAGGAGAAATATATGTTGCCGATGCTTCGAATAACCGCATTGATATCTTAAATCCGGACGGCACCGCTTCGACAAGCTATAACGGCAGCGGACTTTTCGTCCCTGAAAACGTGGCACTCTCCTCATCGGGAGATATATACGCATTGGAATCCAATGGATCGCATCGTATCGTGGTCTACAATCCGGACGGCACCGCTTCGACAACTTATTCTTCATTCGGATTTTCTCAGCCTTTTGGTATGGCTCTCACGACATCAGGATATATTTATGTTACCGATGCTCATAACAATAATATAACCGTCGTTAATCCGGACGGCACCGCTTCGACCACCTATAACGGACTCGTGCTTCCATCAGGGTATGTTCCCGTTGAAGGCATTGATTTTCCTGGATCTTCCGACAGCGCAACTATAAATACTGGGACTATCGACCTGACCCAAGATCAAAATGTTAATAGCCTTATTTTGGCATCCGGAGGAACGCTAGACCTGTCATCTTACACATTAAATTTTAGCGGCCATTGGTGGAATTTTATAAACACCGGCGGAACGCTTATAACAGGTGGGGGAGCAATAAATTTTATATCGACATCGACAGATGAGACGAGTGATGCGACGATAAGCACCGGAACAGTCACACTTTATCAGGATGAAAATATTCGCAGTCTTGTTTTAGTAGACGGAGGAACTCTTGATTTAAACGGATATATACTGAATGTTTATGGCAATTGGTCGAATACAGGCGGAATACTTGAAGATACGAGCGCAAGCTCTTCAGGCACGGTTAATTTTACAGGAACATCCTCCCAAACCATTTCCGGTTCAAACACATTTCCTAATTTGACCAAGTTTTCATCATCGGGCTCATCGCTTTTATTCGATCAGACTGCCACGACAACCATATCCGGCAGCATTTCTCTGTCCGGAAGCTCTGGCAATCTTCTTTCAATAAATACTGGAGGGGCTTCCATTCCTCAATTTAATAGCGAATTGTTATCATCGCTTAGCTTAACCTTTGGAGTAGCCCATGATTCGGCAGATAATATCTATGTTTCGGATTATTTTGGAAATTATATAAAAGAATTCGACAGTTCCGGCAATTTGATAAACACCATTGCGACAAGTTCGCTTTCTGATCCGGTGCAATTATCCACTGATATTTCGGATAATTTGTACGTAGCGAACGGATCGAGTAATAAAATTATGGAATTTGATCCCAGCGGTAATTTTTTGATATCTTCCCCGGATATCACTACGATTCCATCAGTTCAGAGCACCGGTATTTCCGGAGGCATTGCCGTTGATTCATCCGGCAATATATATGTCACCAGCAATTACGGCCCAACCGGCGGAATATTGAAATTGGATTCAAATTTTAACCTTATTGCATCAACCACTTCCGCCAACAGCCAAGGTTTCAGCTTTAATTCGACTAGCGGTTCGCTCGCCGTTGATCCGGCGGGAACTTTTATTTATCTTGCCGATACTGGGCATAATCGAATCGTAAAATTTAATGTATCCGACCTTTCTTACGTTTCTTCATATACAGATGTCAGCTCACCATACGGCGTAGCCGTAGATTCAAACGGATATTTATATGTATCCGATTCAGGCAATCATAATGTCGTTAAGCTTGATTCGGATCTTTCATTGATTAGCCAATTCGGCACATTCGGCACGACTAGCGATGGACAATTTTCCAATCCTACGCAATTAACGGTTGATTCGAATAACAATATATATGTTGCCGACTACGGGCATAATGGCGGCGATGTTCAAAAGTTTTCTCCACCAGCTATAGTTCCTTTCAATATACTGCAAACCGGTTCAGGCACATCTTCATTTTCATTTTTAGATGTCTCAGGCTCAACCAATCTTTCCGCTGACGCCTTCGACTGCACTAACGGCTGTGTAGACGGAGGCTCAGACGTCAACTGGCTGTTTCCCCATCGTCCACACGGAAGAAGAGCAACCACGACTCTGCCTACACCGGTTTTGCCTCCATATACAGGCCCATCCGGCGGTTCAACCGAACCTCCTATCGTTCCAACCACCACCCCCGCAACAACCACGCCTGCAACCTCAACCCCTCCAGTAATCATCCCTCCGACATTGCCTAAAGGATTCTGCTTCACCAAGAACCTCATGCCGGGAACATCTGATCCTGACGTTAAGGATCTCCAGATATTCCTGAACACCAACGGATTCGATCAGGCCACAAGCGGTCCGGAAACACTAGGTTCCGAGATGGAATATTACGGAACAGTAACTGCAGATTCAGTCACCAATTTCCAGAACGCATATGCAAGCGACATCCTCTCTCCATACGGACTTTCAAGCGGAACAGGAAACTTCGGATACTATTCAAGGAAGAAAGCCAATGACATCCTCGGATGCCAGACCGAACCTCTTCCAGTCGTTCCTCCTGAACCTCCGACACCAACCCCTACGCCAACACCTTTGCCAACTCCTGTGCCAACACCTTTGCCAACTCCAGCACCTGCGCCAACTCCGACTCCAACTCCCGCACCAACGGCACCAGTATCGAATTCTCAATCTTTCAACAATGCCATCAAGGGAATATCGGATACATTAAATCCAATAATCAGAATGGCAAGCTCTACCGTAAACGATCCTGTCGGTTCCATAGTGGTCAAAGTAATCTCGACCGTCGGCCTTGTCATCGGAGGCATCGCATATTCAGCCGCGCTTCTTTTCGTTAACCCCCTGACCTGGTCTGAAACCTGGACCATACCGGCAAGATTCTTCGGCTTGCTATCCGAATCCTTAGGCCTGAAGAAAAAGCAGAGAAAATGGGGAACAGTATATGATTCCGTAACGAAGCGTCCTCTCGATCCGGCTTACGTGACGCTCATCGATATCGCGACCAACAAAACCGCAGCCACCGCAATCACGGACCTCGACGGCAGATACGGATTCCTCGTAATGCCCGGCAAGTACAGGATCATGGCCCAGAAGACCAACTATTCTTTCCCGTCAAAGAAGATTCTCGGCACATTCGACGACGTTTACAACGACCTCTATCACGGAGAAGAGCTCGTCATCGGATCTCTCGGAGAAATCATCACCAAGAATATCCCGATGGATCCTTTGAAATTCGACTGGAACGAGTTCGCCAAGAACAGGGCAAACATGAATACTTTCACCAAAGGTTCCACAGTAATCTGGTCAAGGATATATGATCTGCTCTTCGTCATCGGCGCTTTCGTCGCGCTCATCGCCCTCATCTTCGCTCCAGCGCCTTACAACCTCATCGTTGCCGGCCTCTATGTCATCGCGTATCTCCTGAACTATGTCGTCTTCAGGACGAAGAAAGCTGGAACGATCAAGGATTCCAAAACAGGCCTGCCGCTCTCATTTGCAGTAATCAAGATCTACAGGGAAGGCCAGGATGATTCTCCTATCGCCAAGAAAATCGCAGACAAATACGGCAGATATTACATCCTTCTCCCCCAAGGAAGATACTATCTGAAGATCGATAGGAAGAACGATGATGAATCTTACACGGAAGCCTTCAAATCTCCCGTTGTAGACCTGAAAGGAGGGATTGTGAATGAGAATTTGGTGGTGTAAGGAATAAATAATTTCTCCATTCATTGGTTAGTGAAAATTTTTTATTTATTGCTATAATATATCCAATAAATACGTCATGAATATTTCCTTTAGAAAATTCACTTCTTCTGTATTATTTGCAATATATTTCATATTTGCATTTTTTACTTTTGCTTCTGCTTCGGTTTATACTCCTGGTGAAACGCTGAATCCGGATTGCGTGATGGGAACATCGAACTGCGGCGTGAGCCTTTTTTCCACATTTATACCTTTTACAGGAGCTACATCTACAATCGATTTAAATAATCAGAATCTTTTCAATGTAGGAAACTTTGCTGTCGGCACATCGACGAATTCATTTTTTACTACCGGCTCTACCACGACAGTAGATTATATTGCGTCTCCTGTTGAAAACACCACGGCTCAGACAGACAATGGCAATGCATGCCCATGGGGGATTGCGGCTTCAGGTGACCATGTTTATGTTGCCGATAATTGCAATGCGGTATTTTCCATTTTTGATGTTTCAAATCCTCTCTCTCCAATCGAGACAGCCACGACGAGCGTAGGTGATTCAGGTGATTACTCATACTATGTCGCAGTTTCCGGCAACTATGCATATGTTACAAATGGCGCAAGCAATCTTTCTGTCATTGATGTTTCAAATCCTTCAGCTCCTGTCCAAGTCGCTACGACGACTGTTGGTAATGATCCGAATAATTATGATACGGCTCTAGGCATCGCAATATCCGGTAATTACGCTTATATTGCTGATGAGTCCGATAGTATAATGTCTGTTATAGATATTTCAAATCCGCTTGCTCCAATTCAAGTTGCTACGACTTCGGTCGGCGGTTCACCTCTTGATGTTGCTGTTTCCGGCAACTATGCCTATGTGACCAACTCCGATGATGATGATGTTTCCGTTGTAGATATTTCAAATCCGCTTGCTCCGGTTGAGGTCACTACAGCAGTGCTTCCTGGGGGATCTAGCCCATACGGCATAGCGATTTCCGGCAATTATGCCTATGTAGCCGATGTTAATAGTGATGCGATTTCTGTCATCAATATATCAAATCCGCTTTCGCCGAGCGATATTGCCGATGTGAACGTTGGAAATCATCCCCGCGGCATTGCTATTTCCGGCACGCATGCCTATCTTGTGAATGGTAGCGATGATACGATTTCAGTCTTGGATATTTCCAGCCCTTCATCTCCATCAGTGAGTGCGACAGTTTCAGTAGGCAGTTTTCCGCTCGATATCGCTATTTCCGGCGATTATGCCTATACCGCAAATGATGATGACAGCGATATTTCTGTTGTAAGGATTTCCACTACCACAACATCCACCACAACATCATCTGGCGCATATACATTCCAGGTATTCGGGCAAGGAACAAGCACAATCGCCAGTTTTTTCTCATCGACATCCGCTTCAGTATTCTATATTGGCGCTGACGGCCGCATAGGTATCGGCACTACAACACCTGAGTCAGCACTATCCGTTACCGGAACAACCACATTATTCGGATTAACCCTTCCCGGTATTTCAAGCGGCTTACTTAGTGTGGATTCAAATGGGAATGTTTTTACCGCAAGCTCGTCTCTTTCACAGTGGACGACCTCAGGCTCGAATATTTATTATGATTCCGGCGGAGTGAAAGCAGGCAATTCTCACGAGCCTATTGAAGGAAGCAATCTTGCTACGGGAACTCTCCCTGTCTCCAATAGCGATTGGCTCGCTATTGCCTACGGAAATGGCAAATTTGTAGCGACCGGCAATGGCAGCAATTTGGCAATCTCTTCCGACGGAATAAATTGGACATCAGGAACCATGCCGGAATCAGATTATTGGGAAACGTTAATATACGGGAATGGTAAATTTATAGCTGCTGGTACAAACGGTGATCATGTAGCGGTTTCTTCTGATGGTATAAGCTGGACTGGCGGAACTATGCCGCCTCCGCATCCGTCGTATTTTACTTGGGCTTGGCAAATTGCATACGGCAACGGCATGTTTGTCGCCCTGGGCGGCGATCAATTCGCCACTTCTTCGGACGGTATTAACTGGGCCACAAGCAGTCTTCCAACATCAGCAGCCAACTGGTCATCTTTCATTTATGCAAATGGAATTTTTGTCGGAACTAACAATAACTCGCATACGATTGAGTCTTCAGATGGAATAAACTGGACTGCAGAAAACGTGCCATCACCCATGAACAGTGGAACGGCCATTGTTTATGGCAACAATATGTTTATTCTTATAGGAAGCGATTCCTTAGGCCATAACAGGTTTGCCACTTCTTCTGACGGAATAAATTGGTCTCTAGGCAATTCACCTACAATTGATTCTTGGAGTTCCATTGCATATGGCAACGGCACGTTTATAGCAGTCGGAAATCCCGAAGAATTCGGTGAATCTTTAAATGGCAATGATTGGACAACAAAAAGTTTTACAGAATCTACGCCGTTGAACGCCATAGCTTTCGGCGGAAACTATTTTGCAGCCATTGGCCCGAACAATAATTTCATGTCTGTAAATACAAGCGCCATAAATCAGCCTGCTAGCTTGGAGGTTTTCGGTTCATCGACAAGCGATATTGCTAATTTTATATCGCCTTCCAGCCGTTCCGCTTTGTACATAGCTTCAAGCGGAAATGTCGGCATCGGCACCACGACTCCGGAAAATGTCCTGACCGTAAACGGAGCAATCTCAAGCTATAGCGATTTTAATCACATTTCTCAGATTGCAACCACATCTGTCGGATTATATCCGCAAAATATTATTATAGACGGTCATTATGCTTATGTTTCGAGCAATTATGATAATCGCGCAAATGGTGATCCAGGTACGAATCCACTTGAACCCGGAGCCAATCCATTCGCTGTCGTCGACATTTCAAATCCTGCCGCTCCTCGGCAGATTGCTACTACGACAGTAGGTGGCGCCTCATCTATAGGCCTCGCAAAATCAGGACACTATGTTTATGTAGTAAATAATGGTGAATTTGATCACGATATCTCTGTCATGGATGTCGCCAATCCATCAGATCCAAAGCTTATTGCAACATCATCGGTATACGGAACATATCCGGCAGGCATAGCAATTTCCGGACACTACGCATACGTGACCGACGGCGGCTTAAGTGGCGATGGAAATACTATTTCTGTATTTGATATTTCAAATCCTTATGCTCCATCGATTATTGCTACTACGACAGTAGGATTCGGCCCTGCCGGCATAGCAATTTCCGGCAACTATGCGTATGTTACAAACGGCGGCGATTTGACCGGCGTGCGCGGCACCACCATTTCAGTAGTGGATATTTCAAATCCTCATTCTCCGGTGGAAATTGCCACTACGACTGTGGGATATGTCCCGACAAGTATTTCTGTTTCCGGCAGCTATGCATACGTGGCAAATTTCCAAGGCGATTCCATGTCTGTCGTAGATATTTCAAATCCGTATGCTCCTTTCCCTGTTGCCACTACGACAGTTGGTTCCGGCGCTGCACCTATAGATATCACAGTTTCCGGAGATTATGCCTACACTGCAAATCAGCAAGATAATTCCATATCAGTCATAAATATTTCCAATCCGCTGTCCCCATACCTTATTGGAAACATAAAAACCAGCACTTGGTGCCAAGGCGTCGCCGTTTCAGGAAATTATGTATATTCTGCCAATAGCGAATTCAATTCAGATACTTTTGCGGCAGGTTCCATATCAGTTGTAGACATCGGCGGCATTACAGCAGAAGGTCTTGAAGCCGGTTCGATTGAGGCTGGAACTGTAAATGTAAGCAGGGGAATTAATATCCAGGATTTCTTGAATGTAGGAACAACTCTTTCAGTCGGGTCTGGAGGAATACTTTCAAACGGCGCAATATCCGTTTCAGGAACAAATACAATTTCATATTTTGCAGGAAATTTAGGCATAGGTACAACAACTCCTGCAACTGCACTATCGGTTGTTGGTACCTCAACCACACAAGGTTTGAATATTTCAAATCTTTCCAATACTTTTCTTGCGGTGGACGCAAATGGAAATGTGACAGCAACAACAGCCCCGAGCGGATCCTCCCAGTGGACTTCAACAAGCTCAAATATTTATTACTCTGTCGGCAATGTCGGAATCGGTACTTCCACACCCGATGCAAGCTTAACCATTTCAGGATCTATATCCAATTATATTACCGGAATCAACTACTCATCTTTGTCGCCAGCTGATATAGGTACTGCACAAGGCGGCACAGCATATATTGTTCCAAGCCCAACAGGAATCGGTGACGCTCTCGATGATGAAGCTACGGGAACCTTAACGTATATTGGAGATTATGATTTCAAAGTTTATGGCTATAAGCTCATCAATGGCATAAAAGTTCCTTCCCAAAATTATGTTGATATACCATTTACCAGCACTTCAAGCGGTCCATATGCAATCGACGTATCCTGGAATGCAGTTTCCGGTGTTGACGGCTATAGAGTGGTTGTCGATGATCCTAATTTCTCCAATCATGCGGTTTATACCGCAAGCACCTCGATAGTATACGATGAAGGCAATACGCCAGGCATCGAGAATTTTCTTTATGAATATTGGGCCGGTCCTACTGATGTAACGGTTTACGGTAAGTATTTATATGCGACAAACAATGAAGGAGGCAGCGTATCTATTTTTGATAACTCAAATACAGCATCTCCCGTTGAGGTCGCCGCTATCGCCGTTGGAAGTTTTCCCCAAGATATACAAGTCATCAATAATTATTTATATGTACTTAACAGCGGAGATTCCACCGTAAGTGTTATTGACATATCTTCTCCAAAATCTCCAAAATCAATTACGACTTTTAGCACACAGGGCGGATATTCTCAAAAAATGGTCATAAAGAAAGAGAATAACCATTCCTACTTGTATATTTCGAATCAAGAGAATCCTCCAGAATCGGATTCCACAGTCAGCAGCGTTTCAGTTTTTGATATCACATCCGGCACAAATCCCGTATTCATAACCAAAGTTTCAGACGGGGGAAATCAGGCTTTCGGTCTTGCCATGTCTGCTGACAATAATTATTTATATGAAGCTAACTGGGGAAACTTGGGCAGCGGCACTATTCCAGATTCTATTTCTACATTTGATATTTCATCTTCTAGTAATCCGGTACTCGTTGCCACAACCACAACTCCCGCAGGTTCCAATCCTAGCTGCATGGTTGTATCAGGTTCGTATTTGTACACGTCGTATCAGTATATTGATAGCCATTCCACATTAGGCCAAATGGCAGTTTTTGACATCTCATCTTCCTCCAATCCAATACAGATAGCCACAACTACTGTTGATATTAATCCTCAGGATATCTCTGTCTCAGGCAATTATGCTTATTTAGTTAATGCTGAATCAGGAACCATGTCTGTAGTTGATATATCATCTTCTACAAATCCAATTACCCTTGACTCGGTAGGAGCCGGAGCTGCTCCACAGGGTCTCGCAGTATTCGGCAATCACGCATACGTTGGCGCTTTTGGTAGTAATGATATTACCGTTATCGATCTCGGCAATGATTTCTTTAATTCGATTGGTTTTACTACGAACGGTTCTCTTGCGGTCACTTCATCTTCCTCATCATATTTATTGGGAAATTTCGGCATAGGCACTATGAATCCCATCGGCATGTTTGAAATCGATGGAAAGGATAGCAATAACATTGCCAATTTTGTTTCATCATCGAGTCAGTCATTATTTTTTATAGGAGGGGACGGACACATTGGATTAGGAACGACTATACCAACCGCTCAATTTGAAATTGACGCTATAGACGGAGGAGCCATTGCCAACTTCGTTTCTTCCTCAAGCCAATCTGTACTCTATGTTTCATCAGATGGTTCAGTGGGTGTAGGAACTTCAACTCCAGCATATCCTCTTGATGTAAACGGCATTGTTAATGCAGCAGATTTTTATAAGAATGGAATGCCGGTATTTTCCGATCAATTTTTAAAACTAAGCCAATCATCTGTTCAAGTGGATGTGCTTGTCGTTGCCGGAGGCGGAGGTGGAGGATCAAACGGCGGAGGCGGAGGAGGAGCGGGAGGAGTCGTCTCTACGACAACTGACATAGTCGGCTCTCAGACCATTACCGTCGGTGATGGAGGCAGTCCAGGAAACAATGGAGATGATTCTTCAATTCTAAGCATTACAGCAATTGGCGGAGGAGCCGGAGGCAGTTATGGAGGTTCAGGAAATACCGGAGGTTCTGGAGGAGGTGAAGCCGGTTCCGGAGGAACAGGTTCTGCGGGAACCGCTGGCCAGGGAAATAAAGGAGGAGATAATCCAGGAGGCAATCCCCAAGGATCGGGAGGAGGAGGAGCCGGAGCAGCCGGAACTGATAGCACCGGTTCAAATGATCCCGCAGGAGGAGTCGGAACATCAAGTTCAATTTCAGGAACCCCTACATATTATGGCGGCGGCGGAGGAGGAGGCGGATATGACGGCGGTCCAAGCCCTGCAGGCGACGGCGGAAATGGCGGAGGCGGAGCCGGAGGTTATGTAGGAGCTTCAAGCGGAAGCGATGCAACCACAAATACAGGAGGCGGAGGCGGAGGAGGAGCGGCTGCGAATGGAACCGGCGGAGCCGGAGGCTCTGGCGTCGTAATCATCAGATATTTGACTCCAGTGAGCGGAGACGGAACCGGAGGAACCATTACTCATGATGGCGCTTATACAGTTCATACGTTTACGTCAAGCGGGACTTTTGTGGCGCCTGCAGGTTCTGCTGTTAATACTAAGTATATTTCATTAACATCATCTAGTAGTTTATTTAATTTTGATTCTGGAATAGTAACTCCATCTTTAAATATTTCAGGGCTCTCAAACACCTTGCTCGCTGTCGATTCAAACGGAAATGTAGTAGCGACAACGTCAAGCGGCGGATCATCACAGTGGACTTCAACAAGCTCAGATATCTATTATGATCTTGGAAATGTAGGAATTGGAACCTCAACTCCTTCCGAAGCTCTTGATGTTGCTGGAAATGTTTATGCATCAGGCGATATCGTTTCAAATTCTTCTTTAGGATTGTCGGGAATTGCAAGTTCATCACTCATTTCATCATTTGATATTCTCGCGGTTGCCGGAGGCGGAGGTGGAGGATCAAACGGCGGAGGCGGAGGAGGAGCGGGAGGAGTCGTCTCTACGACAACTGACATAGTCGGCTCTCAGACCATTACCGTCGGTGATGGAGGCAGTCCAGGAAACAATGGAGATGATTCTTCAATTCTAAGCATTACAGCAATTGGCGGAGGAGCCGGAGGCAGTTATGGAGGTTCAGGAAATACCGGAGGTTCTGGAGGAGGTGAAGCCGGTTCCGGAGGAACAGGTTCTGCGGGAACCGCTGGCCAGGGAAATAAAGGAGGAGATAATCCAGGAGGCAATCCCCAAGGATCGGGAGGAGGAGGAGCCGGAGCAGCCGGAACTGATAGCACCGGTTCAAATGATCCCGCAGGAGGAGTCGGAACATCAAGTTCAATTTCAGGAACCCCTACATATTATGGCGGCGGCGGAGGAGGAGGCGGATATGACGGCGGTCCAAGCCCTGCAGGCGACGGCGGAAATGGCGGAGGCGGAGCCGGAGGTTATGTAGGAGCTTCAAGCGGAAGCGATGCAACCACAAATACAGGAGGCGGAGGCGGAGGAGGAGCGGCTGCGAATGGAACCGGCGGAGCCGGAGGCTCTGGCGTCGTAATCATCAGATATTTGACTCCAGTGAGCGGAGACGGAACCGGAGGAACCATTACTCATGATGGCGCTTATACAGTTCATACGTTTACGTCAAGCGGGATGTTTACTCCGCCAGCCGCCACATCTTCCATAACAAAAAGCATTACTTTGGATAATGGAGTATTCAGTTTAGATACAGGACTGATTACTTATGGCAATGTCGGCCTAGGCACTTCAACTCCGTCGGCTTTACTTACAGTTTCCGGAACTTTGCAATTTTCTTCCTTAGGCAGTGCCGGAGCAACGCTCATAACCGATTCTTTAGGTAATGTTACAGTTTCTTCCGATGAACGATTGAAAAATATTGATGGTGATTTCACTCTTGGCTTAGATGCGGTTAAGGGACTTACTCCTATCAACTATCATTGGAATGCCATAAGCGGCCTTGATATGACAAATCAATACACCGGCTTTTCTGCACAAAATGTTCAATCAGTAATACCCGAAGCAGTGGCAACTGATTCCAGAGGATATCTCACTCTTGCTGACAGACCAATCATTGCTGCACTCGTCAATGCAGTCAAGGAAATCGGATCGTTTATATCTTCGGTGGGAGACGGCTTAGCGCATCTTACCGGAATCGCGATTGGCACGAGCCAGAGTCCGGAAGGAATTACCATGTATGATCAGATTACTGGCCAGCCGTATTGCATCATAATAAGCAATGGCATACTTACGAATGTGGTCGGCGCCTGCCAATTGCAATCAACCAGTTCGATCCAAATTTCATCATCCGATTCAGTAGCAAGCGATACTACGGAAATTCAGTCGTCTGATGCATCAAGCACCGACGATGCAAGTACAACAACCACAAGCACATCAAGCAGCGATACTATAGCGACATCCACTTCAACTTCAACTACTTCTTCAGACGATGCTTCGACAAGTACGGATGATTCGATCGTATCAACCTCGACTTCGGATACGTCTTCAAATGATGCATCACTTGCGACATCTACCGATGATACGGCGACATCGTCGGATGCGACATCAACCGATACGGCAGACTCATCATCGGATGCAACATCGACAGATACGACAGCATCAAGCACGGATTCTGGAAATTAAAATATGAATCGTTTTACAATTTTTTATAAGACATATATATCACTTTTCTTATTTGCCGTTTTTGCAATGCCGATGGCCGTTAGCGCGTCGACAGGAACGATTCTTTCAGGAAAAGGTGCCGCATGGAGCAATGAAATAGGATGGGTGAATTTCGCTCCGTCAAATGGCGGATTATCCATTACTGATTCAGCCGTCACAGGCTCGGCTTGGTCGGAAAATTACGGCTGGATTAATTTTGCGCCAGCAAATGGCGGAGTAATTAACGACGGAGAAGGGAATCTTTCCGGAACAGCTTGGGGAGACAATATAGGCTGGATAAGCTTTTCCGGAGTTTCTATAAATACTTCGACGGGAAAATTCAGCGGACAGGCAACCGGAACTTTGATAGGAATACTTACATTCGATTGCAGCAATTGCGATGTGGAAACTGATTGGCGCCCGACAGTTTCAACTTCATCAACTTCAACTCCGCCGGCATCAGGCGGAGGCGGAGTAGGAAGTCCTGTTCAGCCGCCAGCCCAGCCGGTAGTGACGCAGCCATCTTCTTCCGGATCGAATAATACATCCCAGTCCTCGTCGCCCGCATCCGGGCAGAATCAGCAGGCAGCGCCTCCGGCGCAATCCACACAAACCCAAGCGCCGCCTTCTTCGCCGTCTCAACCTTCACAAGGAACTTCCAATTCGATTTCTGGCATAAGCCAATTAATCGGACAGATTAAAAATATAGTAAATACAAAAATAGGCTCTATTGTCACCAAGACAATTTCTACAATAGGCATTATTGCAGGAGTTACAGCTTCAATCTTGACAATAATCCTTACAAGCCAAGCCGCCCTTTCCGATATATGGATGATTCTGTTCAGGATTTTCGATCTGATGGTTGAATTATTCGGCCTCAAGAAGAAGGCGCGGCCCTGGGGAACGGTTTATGATGCAATTACGAAACGGCCTCTTGATCCGGCTTATGTTTCCTTGACCGATGCGGCAACGGGCAAAACAGTTTCTACGGCAATCACAGATCTCGATGGCAGATACGGATTTTTGGTAAAGCCGGGAAAATATAAGATTCTTGGTCAGAAAACCAATTACAGTTTCCCGTCCATGAAGATGAAGGGTTCTTTATACGATGCCGTATACAATGATCTATATTTTGGGGATGAAATAACCGTAACTGCGGAAGGAGAAATCATAACAAAAAATATTCCTATGGATCCGCTTAAATTCGACTGGAATGAATTTGCCAAAAACCGCGCCAATATGACTTCATTTACAAGAGCGGGTACTGTTCTTTGGGCCAAGATTTCCGATACGCTTTTTGTCATAGGCGCTTTCGTCGCTCTTATAGGCCTTATCTTTGTCCCCGCCCCTTATAATTTAATAATTGCCGGAACATATGTCACGGTGTATCTACTTAATTTTGTCGTATTCAAGACAAAGAAAGCAGGAACTCTGCTGGAAAAATCAAACGGACTTCCTTTGTCATTTGCGCTGATAAACATATTCATGGAAGGACAAGAATCTCCGATAGCAAAGAAAGTCGCCGACAAATTCGGACGCTATTACATCCTTGTCCCTAAAGGCAGGTATCACATAAAGATAGACAAGAAAAACGATGATGAATCGTATACGGAAGTATTTTCTTCTCCGGTAATGGATGTAAAAAACGGCGTAGTCAATTGGGATATTGACGCGTAGGCCGATTAAATCATAAAAGTAAAATATCTTTAGACATTTCCACCGCTACTTGGTAAAATCTCTGTATGGACAAGGATATTTTAATTCAAACCGTAAAACGCCTGACTATGTCGCCTAAAGGCATTCTTGCGATAGATGAAAGCACCCACACATGCAATAGCCGTTTCGAAAAAGTAGGAGTCGAGCCTACGGAAGAAAAGAGGAGGGAATACCGGGAGCTTCTAATAACCGCTCCTGAAATGGAAAAATATATTTCCGGCTACATCCTATATGACGAAACCATAAGGCAGTCGACAATGGATGCCAAAAGCTTTCCGTCGGTATTAAAAACAAAAGGAATCGATATCGGAATAAAAGTGGACAAAGGCACGGAAGAATTTCCGCTCCATGCAGGAGATAAAATAACAGAAGGGCTCGATGGTCTTACGGAACGCCTTAAAGAATACAAAGAAATGGGAGCGACATTCGCCAAGTGGCGTTCAGTATATATGATAGGCGACAATACTCCGAGCGAAGCGCTTTTAAAAGCCAATGCCGATGCGTTTGCCAGGTATGCGCTTGCCTGCCAGGAATTCGATATCGTTCCGATTGTCGAGCCGGAAATATTGATAAACGGAAATCATTCAATAGAAAAATGCGCCGAGGTGACAGCGCATAATTTGGATATAGTTTTCGGAGAATTGAAAGATCTTGGAGTTTTTATCCCTGGAATAATACTAAAAACAAGCATGGTGATAGCAGGAGAAGATTTTCCAAAACAATCGACGCCGAAAGAAGTGGCAGAGATGACCATCAAATGCCTCAAAGAGCATGTTCCGGAAAATATAGGCGGCATAGTTTTCCTATCCGGAGGAGAAGGCTATAAAGAAGCCACAGAGAATCTCAATGAAATGCACCGCGAAGGCGCGCTTCCATGGTCGCTTACGTTTTCTTACGGAAGGGCAATACAAAGGCCGGCCCTAGAATCTTGGGCAAAAAATCCTGCTGATATAAATATGGCGCAGAAACTTCTTCTCGAAGCCGCAAAAAACAACAGTCTGGCAAGCACAGGAAGCTATATCGCCTAACAATAGCCACATGGCCAAACTCTGGCAAAAAATAAAAAAACTAACAAGAATTGTTGGCCCCGGAATCATTACCGGAGCTGCTGATGACGATCCGTCTGGAATTGCAACATACAGCCAGACCGGAGCTAAGTTCGGATATGGCCAGCTTTGGACAATGATACTCATGCTGCCGCTCATGATCTCTGTCCAGGAAGCATGCGCAAGAATCGGCGCAGTTACCGGTAAGGGAATCGCGGCAGTTTTAAAAGAACATTATACGAAACAGGCTCTGTATTTCGCCGTAATTCTTGTTCTTATAGCAAATACCATAAATATAGGAGCCGATCTCGGCGCTATGGGCGCGGCGACAGCTTTAATTTTTCCAATTTCCCTGCCGGTCCTGATACTTTTTTTTACGGCCGTCATTCTGATTCTGGAAATATTCGTTTCCTACAAAAATTATGCAAAATTTTTGAAATGGCTGACATTATCGATGTTTTCTTATGTAATAACCGTATTCATAATAAATGCTCCATGGCAGGATATTTTAAAGGCCACGTTTATTCCTCATTTTGAATCCAGTTTTTCTTTCGCATTTATAATAATGGCGGTGCTCGGCACAACCATCTCCCCATACATGTTTTTCTGGGAAGCTTCTGAAGAGGTTGAAGAAGCGAATGAGAGGCATTCGGGAAAAAACAGGGCTATAGGAGCAAGATTCATTAAAAAACTCAGGCTAGATAATTTTTTAGGAATGCTTTCATCGCAGATAGCAGCATGGTGCATAATAGTCGTTGCAGGAACAGTGCTGAATAAAAACGGAATAACCAATGTCGCTTCCGCGGCCGATGCCGCCAAAGCCCTTATTCCTCTCGTCCATACATTTTCTCAGGCAGGACTCTTGGCGGAAATAATTTTTGCCCTAGGCATAGTCGGGCTTGGACTCCTGGCAATTCCCGTTCTTTCGGCTTCGGCTTCTTATGCAATTTCCGAAACATTCAACTGGCGCGAAGGACTCAATCTGAAATTAAGGCGCGGACACGGTTTTTACGGCGTCATCACCATAGCGACAATAATCGGGCTCGCAATAAATTTCATAGGAATCAATCCCATAGATGCCCTTGTTTTTACGTCAGTCATAAACGGAATAATTTCCGTGCCGCTCATCTTCATGATATGGAGGATTTCATCGGACGAACGCATAATGGGAGAGAATAAGAACGGGCCGCTCTCAAATATATTCATATGGCTAACATTCTTAGTCATGGGGATGGCGGCTGCTGGACTGTTTCTTGCATTGTAGCGGCGAGATTGACCGCCTAAGCTGTGAATTGGTAGAATTAATGCAATGATTCAAATAATTTTTGCCATTCTTGCCGGAATACTCACTATCGCTTCGCCGTGCATATTGCCTATATTGCCGATAATTCTCGGAACATCTATAGGGCAGACGAATAAATCCAGGCCAATTTTCATAGTCGCTGGATTCATAATAGCTTTTACTCTTGCGGCAGTCTTTCTTTCCATACTTACGAAAAGCACGGGACTTAATCCGAACATAATAAGGAATATCGGAATAGCGGCGCTTGTAGTTTTCGGATTCCTTCTTCTCTGGCCGAAGCCGTTTGAAATGCTTATGAAATGGTTTACGCCGGCTGTTTCCAAAGTCAGCCTTAAAGCCGGGCTGGGAAACAAAGGAAGCTGGAGCGCATTTTTCCTAGGCCTTACACTAGGTATTGTCTGGACGCCATGCGCCGGCCCGGTGCTTGCTTCCATACTTACACTAATAGCTCTTGAGCAGAATCTGCTTGCCGCTTCCATACTTCTTTTTGCCTACTCTCTAGGCGCAAGCGTTCCGATGCTCATTATAGCTTTCGGCGGACAGTATATAAGCGAAAAAGTTTCGGTAATTTCAAAATACTCTGATATTATCCAGAAAATTTTCGGAATTATAATCATCCTGCTTGCCGCAGCGATGTATTTCAATTACGATACCAGGATTTACGCCCTGATATTGGAACATTATCCGTCGTTTAATCCGAAATTTTAAACAATGATGAAAAAAAATTATATATTTATTGCAATTTTAGTTATCTTATTGATTGCCGCCGGTTTTTACATAGATAAATCAGCAAAAATAAATCTGAATACCGGTCAGAATGAAAATCCAAGAGCCTCGAGTTCAAGCACGGAAAACAGTACCACTACTTCCACAGCTTCAAAACAATCAAACAGTGTAAGTCCGATAAAATTTCCCGATTACGGCCCGGCTCCGGATTTCAAGACGGGAGACAATTGGCTTAATAGCTCACCTTTGAAGATGGCCGATCTTAAAGGCAAAGTGGTGCTGATAGATTTCTGGACATATTCCTGCATAAACTGCATACGCACATTGCCTTATGTGACGAAATGGTATGACACATACAAAGACAAAGGGTTTGTCGTCGTCGGCGTTCATACTCCGGAATTCACTTTCGAACAGGATGCAGGGAATGTGGCAAATGCCATAGCGCAATTCGGCATACATTATCCGGTCGTCCAGGACAATGATTATTCGATATGGAATTCATACAATAATCAATACTGGCCGGCAGAATACCTGATAAACCAGAAAGGGGAAATCGTCGAAGAGCATTTCGGCGAGGGAAATTATGATGAAACGGAAAACAATATACGGGAACTTTTAGGACTGAATGCGACAAGTTCAGCAGCGAATTCTCAGGATTTAAGCTCTATAGGTTCTCCGGAAATGTATTTCGGAACGGACAGGCTGCAAAATCTTACGCCTAGCCAGAATCCTTCCTCATCGCCGGCCGATTATTCCATAAATAAAAATGTCAGCCTGAATAATTTCAGCTTGGGAGGAAGATGGCAGTTTGCCCCCGGAAATGCGACGCTTACAGGCACAAGTGGGGAAATAGACCTTAAATTCCATTCAGCCAAGATTTATATGGTCGCATCGAGCCAGAATCCGGCAAATTTGCAGATTACTGTTGATGGCAAGCCGCAAAAAACCGTCACTGTGCAGGACGCAAAGCTTTATACGCTTTTTGATTCTGAAGATTATTCCGACCATATAATCGAAATAAAGATAGATCAATCAGGATTTGAAGCGTTTACGTTTACGTTCGGATAACCGTCATTTACCCGGCGTTCATTTTTTGAATATTCACCTAAAATAGCAGGCTATGCTAAAATAAGTCCATTATGGACATGGACAAAGCAATAATAAAATTTCCTGAGCAGCTCGCTTATGAGCCGGAAGTAAAAAATTATAAGAAACTCAAGAAAGCGGATTATTATATAGTTTGCGGAATGGGCGGCTCGCATCTTTCGGCCGATCTTCTCAAAATTACAAATCCCGATATGCAGGTAATCGTGCACAGCGGCTACGGACTTCCGGACTTGCCTGTAAAGATGCTAAAGAAAAGCCTGGTCATAGCTAGCTCTTATTCAGGAAACACCGAAGAGACTCTCGATGCTTATGATGAAGCAAAAAGAAGGAAGATCCCTATTGCGTCGATAACCGTCGGAGGACAGCTTCTGGAAAAATGTATAAAAGACAATACGCCGATGGTTGTGATGCCGAATACTGGAATACAGCCGCGCTCGGCTTTGGGATTCAGCCTGAAAGCCTTGCTTGCCATTATGGGCAAGGACAGATCGAATGCGGAAATAAAAAAGATTTCCGAAACATTTTCAGCTTCCTCCATCGAGCATAAAGGCAAAGAGCTTGCGGAAAAACTTAGCGGCTTTGTGCCGGTAATTTATTCTTCTGGCAAAAATCAGCCGATAGCATATATATGGAAGATAAAATTCAACGAAACTGGAAAGATTCCGGCATTTTACAACGTATTTTCCGAGCTCAATCACAATGAAATGACAGGATTTGACGTGGCGCCGAAAACAAAGAAGCTTTCGGAAAAATTCCATTTCATAATCCTGAAAGACGGCGCGGACGATGAGAGAATCCAGAAAAGAATGAATGTGCTGAAAAAACTTTATGAAGACAGAGGATTGCCAGTTACGGTTATCAATATTGAAGGCGAAAGCGAGTTTGAAAAAATATTTTCTTCGATAATACTTGCCGATTGGACCGCTTATCATACAGCAAAAAGCTATGATGTCGATCCGGCCAATGTTCCCATGGTAGAGGAATTCAAGAAACTGGTCGCTTAATTTTTTCCACGATAAATGGACAAAGAACAAAATCAGATTGATATACCGACGATTTTCGTCGTTTTCGGAGCGACGGGTGATTTATTTTCCAAGAAAATCGCTCCAGCCTTGTATCATCTTTTTGAAAAAGGGAAACTTCCCAAGCATTTTAAGGTTTTGGGATTCGCAAAAGAACAATTAAACGACGATGATTTTTCTAAAAGGATTTTGGATGATCTCACAGCCCATAATGATATAAATGTAAAAACCTGCACGGATTTTTGTTCGATGTTTTCGTATAAATTCGGAGATTTCGGCAATTTGGCTGATTATGTGAATCTTGGAAAGGCGCTAAAAACGATAGACGATTCCTGGGGGCTTTGTTCCAATAAGCTTTTTCATCTTGCCGTTCCTCCGGAATTCCTGAAAGCCATATCGGAAAACCTTTCCAAATCCGGCCTCACCGCTCCTTGCGGTGGGCCTGACGGCTGGTCCAGAGTTCTCATAGAAAAGCCTTTCGGCGAAAATTCTGAAACGGCCAAGGCTCTTGATATGGACCTGGAAAAAATATTCAAGGAAGAGCAGATATACAGGATAGACCACTATCTCGGAAAAGAAATGATACAGAATATCCTTGTATTCCGTTTCGCCAACAATCTTTTTGAAGGAAATTGGGACAATAATTCCATAGAAAAGATACATATAAGGCTTTTGGAAAAGATAGGAGTGGAGCAGAGGGGAAGCTTTTACGACAAGGTCGGGGCGCTTGAAGACGTCGGGCAGAATCATCTTTTGCAGATGCTCGCGCTTATTACGATGGATTTTCCCGGCAGTCTTGAATCATCCGCGGTCAGGCGAAAGCGCGCCGAGCTTCTTGAAACTCTCATAGTTCCCACCGAAGAAGAGATAAAAAATTTCACATACCGCGCCCAATACGACGGATACAAAAACATAGACGGCGTGGATAAGGAATCAAAGACAGAAACATATTTCAAGGTGAAGCTCGGGATGAATCATCCAAAGTTTGCAGGCGTGCCAGTCATACTGGAGAGTGGAAAAAGGCTCTCGGACGTAAAAAAAGAAATAGAGATAACATTCAAGCATCCCATGCCTTGCCTTTGTGCCAATAACGAGCATCATAAAAACACCATAGTCATATCGCTTGAGCCTGAAGAAGCCATAAAGATAAATTTCTGGTCCAGGAAACCAGGATTTTCGTACGATACCGAAGAAAGAAGCCTGGATTTCATGCTCCATGAAAAAGACGAAGAGCGCATAGAAGAATACGAGAAGCTCATACTCGATTCCATAATGGGAGACCAGATGCTTTTCGTAAGCACCGGCGAGATAGCAGCTTCATGGAGATTCATAGATCCGATAATTTCTTCCTGGAAAAAAAATTCCGTTCCGCTAAATATTTACAAAGCCGATACTTTGGAACCGGTAACGTCATCCTCATATATAGAAGAAGAAAGAATCAATCCGGAAAATAAGCTGAAAAAAGAAATCGGCATAATAGGACTCGGAAAGATGGGCGGAAATTTTGCCAAGAGGCTTATTTCCAAGGGATGGAAAGTCGTAGGATACGATCCGTCGGATGATGCGGTGAAAAGACTTGAGTTGGAAGGGCTCATCGGGGCAAGTTCAGTTGAAGATTTATGCGGCAAACTCACTTCGGAAAAAATAGTCTGGCTCATGGTTCCGGCCGGCAAAATCATAGACGATATGATTTCCGGAGAAAAAGGATTAAAAAATATTCTTAAAGAAGGCGACATAGTAATAGACGGAGGAAATTCTTTTTACAAAGATTCCGTAGAAAGAGAAAAAATCCTGAATGAGAAAGGGATACGTTTTGTAGATGCCGGAGTTTCCGGAGGCCCAAAGGGCGCGCTTTACGGCTCGGCAATAATGATAGGCGGGAAAAAGGAAGTTTTTGAAAAAATCGAGCCGCTGTTTTATGATTTGGCGGAGAAAAACGGATACAGGTTTTTTGAAGGCCCTGGAGCGGGACATTTCATAAAAATGATACATAATGGCATCGAATACGGAATGATGCAGTCCATTGCAGAAGGATTTACCATTTTGAAGGATTCGGATTACAAGATAGACCTTGAAAACGTAACGGAAGTCTACAATAACGGCTCCGTTATAGAATCAAGGCTCATATCATGGCTTGGCAGCGCATTCAGGCTTTATGGCCGGGATTTCAGCGGAGTCAGCGGCAAGGTCGCCAGAACCGGCGAAGGCGACTGGACAGTTGATGCAGCCAAGGAAATGAACATAAGGGCAGCTGTAATAGAAGAAGCGCTTAAATTCAGGATAGATTCGGAAAAAAACCCTAGCTATACGGGAAAAATACTTTCAGCTCTAAGGGAACAGTTTGGAGGGCATAAAGCTGGCGAATAAATCCAGATTTCGTGTTAAAATTACAGTTAAGGTTATCGAATATTATTTATAAATAATTTTTAAAATTTATGTTTCCACAACTTTTGCAATATAACGATATCGGAATACTTATTTTAAGGCTCGCAGTAGCTGCAGTGTTTATTTATCACGCTATTCCAAAGCTGAAAAATCCAAGCGGAATGGCCGCTGGCATGGGATGGCCGAAAGCGGCGATAGTCGTTCTAGGTCTCGTTGAACTCTTTTCTTCTTTGGGACTTATTTTCGGAATCTATATGCAGCTTTCAGCCCTCCTTCTTTCTTTTGTGATGATAGGAGCTATTTTTACAAAGAAAACAAAATGGCATACGCCGTTTTCCAGCCAGCAGACGATGGGATGGGAATTTGATTTCATACTTTTGGCAGCAAATATCTTCATTCTTCTCGGCGGCGGAGGCTCACTCGGTTTTTAATTTAAAATCGATATGACGGCCCTTGCATTAATATTCACTCTTTCCGCGATAGGCATAAGCGAAACAGTTTATCTTATCAAAACAAGAAAAGCTGCCGAAAAACCGGTATGCCCTATAGGCGAAGACTGCACGGTCGTGCTTGAAAGCAAATACAATAGGATTTTTTTCATTCATAACGATATCCTCGGCTTTATGGGATACGTTATGATCTCGGCATTTTCTGCGCTCATTGTCATAGGGCACGGTCCGCTTGCTGCATTCGCTCTTATTTTGGAAGGGCTTATAGCATTCGCATCGCTCATGTCCGCAGTATTCGTATATCTGCAGTGGAAAATAATAAAAGCCTGGTGCTTCTGGTGCGTTCTTTCGGCCATCACTATCTGGCTGATGGCAATAATAGTTTATTTATTTAATTTTATTTATTAAAATGAAAAATTCATCATTCCATATATTGAGAGTTGGCCTTGCCATAGTTTTTCTATGGA
The DNA here is from genome assembly GCA_963840885.1 of uncultured bacterium. Taxonomy (GTDB): domain Bacteria; phylum Patescibacteriota; class Minisyncoccia; order Phycocordibacterales; family GWA1-40-21; genus Bog-1340. The sequence goes on along the minus strand of CAWJAN010000006.1, from coordinate 38,305 downwards.
TCGGCGTACTAATTTTCAAATCTCCGGAAGGATGGGGAACACTCATTCAGCCGTGGGCTGCCGGACTTTTGCCGTTTCCTCTTGAGACAGCAATGATAGGAACGGCTATACTAGATATCATCATAGGTTTTCTTCTGCTTATAGATATAGATCATTTTGTTCTGGTAGGATCATTGCTCGGCGGCCTGCAGGTTCTGGGTGTTCTTATAGTAACCGGCATAAACGATATAACTGTGCGCGATATAGCCATACTTGCCGCTTGCCTGGCGTTTTTCATAAATTCTCTGCCTAAAAAATCATCATAAATGTCTTTTCTGAGTAAATTGAATTGGAGATACTCTGTTAAGAAATTCGATACATCGAAGAAGATTTCTTCTGATAATACAGATAAGATCCTTGAAGCTATAAGGCTCGCTCCTTCTTCATTCGGTTTTCAGCCGTTCCATATCTTGGTCGTCGAGAACAAAAATCTTCGGGAAAAGCTTGCCGCTGCTGCTCCAGGCAATGAGCCAAAAATATTGGAATCTTCTTTTCTTCTAGTTTTTTGCGCGAATGCCGACATAGTTGGACGCATCGATTCATTCATAGATTTCATTTCCGGAGGAGATGCAGAAAAGAAGAAAGCAAGCGAAGCCAGATGGGATCGCATAAAAAAATCTTTCGCTGCCAAATCCAAAGAAGAACAAACCGCCTGGGCAGCAAGGCAGATGTACATTTCTCTAGGTTTTGCTCTTGCCGCATGCGCTGAGCTCGAAATCGATTCATGTCCCATGGAGGGATTCGATAAGGAAAAATTCAAGGAAATCCTGAATCTGCCTGAATATTTGTATACGCAGGCGCTTTTGGCGGTAGGGTATCGCGCAGCTGGTGAAGTTATGCCATCAAAAATCCGCTTTCCGGAAGAAGATTTGTTCGAAAACAGATAAAATTTTAGGAAAATTTATAGAATTGCAGGTATGTTCTAGGTGTATTGTAAATATCCTTTATATCAAGATTATCGAACTTGCCTTTGTCTTCGTTTCGGACAAAGAAAGCGTTCACGCCGGAAAGATCAGTGGCTACCAAGGCGTAGCCTTTTTGTTTAGAAAGTTCGGTCATTTTTTTCAGGCTGCAGCCGGTAAAATGAGACGGATATCCGAAGTCGGTGGTCTCGTCCTGTACATAATCCGAATCAAAATTGAATTGCGGATTGGTTTCGATGCAAAGCAGGCGCGGACGGAGTTCGCATGTTTTCCAGATATAATAATCATTTCCGTCGATATCAATCGAGAGAAAATCCAATTCTTTGGGCACGCCGAGCTCTTTTGCAATATCGTTTATGTTTTTTGAACTAATGAATCTGTCAGAAAGCTTCAACATTCCGTCATCCGCATATTTTTTGAAATGTTTTTTGTTGAATTCTACATATCTTTTGTCGCCATCGATCCAAAATCCGTTCCAGCCGTTCAAAAGCAGGTAGATCGAATTGTTTTCAAACTGGATTCCTGCTCCGAATTCGAAGAATGTCTTATTGGTCGGGCCTATTCTTCTGAAGACTTCGGCAATTATTCCGTCTTCGCCGTGTTGCGAGAAATGCTTCGCCTCATATTTGTTCAGACCCTTGGCATTGTTAATGAGGTCCGTATAATGCTTTTCCACGAAAGCATCACGCAATGTCCGCAGGTCATAACTCATTCTGACCATCTGTTTAAGCCTGATATAGGCGAATTTGAATATATTCATATTTTTATATTATAAATTAGAATTCATTTAACATATCATTTATTGCCCGTTTCTCCAATTATCTAGGATGATCGCTGTGGCGACGCCGACATTGAGCGACTCTGCTCCGCCGTATGTCGGAATGGTGATTTTTCTGGTTATGAATTTTTCCAATTCCTTGCTTATGCCGCGCGACTCGTTTCCCATGACAAGTATTCCAGCCGGCGGGAAAACCGCTTCGTGGACGTCTTCGCCTTCCAGATATGCTCCGAATACCGGAATCTTTTCATATTGCGCTTCTCCGAGGAATTTTTCCAAATCCCTGTAAAAGACTTTCACCCGCGTAAAAGAGCCCATTGATGCGGAAATTGTCTTTGAATTATAAAAATCGGCGGTATCTTCGGAACAGATTATTTTTTCTATACCGTACCAGTCGGCTGTGCGTATTATAGTGCCGAGATTTCCCGGATCCTGTATTTTGTCGAGCACGAGCACAATTTCATTTTTTGAAATTCCCGGCTCTTCTTCGGTATTTTGCTTCGCTACCGCGAGCGCCGAATCGTTCGTCTCCAGCGTTCCGAGCTTTTCAATATAATTTTCGCTGACAATTTCATATCTTATATCATTTTCGCCGACAAGATTCTTGTATTTTTCGAAAAATTCCGCGGTAACAAGGAGTAAATCTATTTTGAATTTTGATTTAAGGAGTTCAACGGCGCTTTTTTCTCCTTCCACAAGAAAAAGCCCGAGCTCGGTCCGGTTTTTCTTTTCATGAAGCGCTTTTATCGCTTTCATATCGTTTTTTGTAAGCATGAAGTGATTTTAACACAAATCTGCTATACTTTCCTTTATGAAAATAATCTTCATTTCTATAGGAAAGCAGAACGATGCCGGTATAAATCAGGCAGTGGAAGATTACACAAAAAGAATCGGCAAATATTTCAAAACCGAATGGAAGATTATCCTGAGCTCAGACAAGGATAGTGAAGGAGAAAAAATACTTAAAACGCTGGAATCTGGAGATTTCGTGGTGGCACTCGATGAAAATGGAAAAGAGCTCAGCACAATAGAGCTTTCCAAACTCATAGAAAAAAGAATGCTCGCTTCAGGCAAAAGAATCGTTTTTATCATAGGAGGGGCATACGGGCTTGGGCAAAAGGTTATCAAAAGAGCCGATTTCATATGGTCTTTATCGAAACTGACTTTTCCTCACCAAATCGCAAGGCTAATATTGTCCGAAACCGTTTATAGGGCTATTTCAGTATTGAAGAATGAGCCGTATCACCACAAGTAAACATTTCTCTTCCCAATTTTATTTTATATTCTGGTATAATATGGGAATAAAAGATGTCTGAGAAAGCGATAATTTTTTGCGACGGTTCATCACTCGGCAATCCCGGCCCTGGCGGCTGGGGAGCAATCATCTCTCTCGATGGAAAAGTATCGGAAATCGGCGGCTCTGAAAATCCGTCTACGAATAACCGCGTCGAACTGCTCGCCGCGATAAATGCCATTCAGAAAACAAATTCTCACAAGGATATAGAAGTGCACACAGACTCCTCATACGTAATAAACGGAATGACAAAGTGGATTTTCGGCTGGCAGAAGAATAATTGGCAGACCGTGCAGAAAGGGCCGGTATCGAACCGCGATCTATGGGAAGAGCTGATAAAGGCGTGCGGTGATAAGAAAGTGAAATGGAATTATGTGCCCGGACATGCCGGCATTCCGGGAAATGAACGATGCGATTTCATCGCTGTCGCTTATGCATGGCAGAAAACACCGGAACTTTTCAAGGGAAAGATTGCTGATTACCCTGTCGATCTTTCCGTTAAAACGGCCGGCGCGGAAGCGCTTTCGAAAAAAGCAGCTAAGGATGCGCCCGCACATTCGTACCTGGCTTTAGTGAACGGCGAGCTTAAAAAATGCTCGACATGGGCAGAGTGCGAGGCGGCGGTCAAAGGAGTAAGCGGCGCCAAATTCAAGAAAGCCCTAAGCGCGGAACATGAGAAAGAGATAATAAAGGAATGGGGAATTTAAGGGCCTTACCAAGCCGGCCGGATTTTACCGGGCCGATTTTTTATTTGTAAACAATTTTGTTTGACAAATAAAATATGGGTATTATCATAGGTTCTTGTTGTTCTTTTTAATTGCAATGACGTTTCAGATATGGGTCATGGCCAAAAGTTCCGGATTTTTCCGGAATTTCCGGCTATGACTCACATGTGGATTTGTGCGCATAGCGTATCTTTGTTGTGGCAAAGATATATTACAGATGTTTCGGGAGGATTTATGCCGCAGACGAAAGAAAAGCCGAAGGAAGGTAAGAGCAAATACATCGTTACGGTGGGAAGCGGCGCAAAAGATGCCGTTGACCTCGTGAACGAACTCGAGGAAAGGGATTTCTTCGTTGATCATGACGCGCAGACTATCATCGGGAATCATTTCCCGAAGGCCCGCGTCAAGAAGAAGAAGCTGCTCGAGACGAAGACCGCTGAGGAGCTTGGCTTCAAGAAAGGCGCCTCCCTGAAGGATGTCTGCCTGAAGCTCAAGGAACTCGGCTATAAGTTCGGCGATGGCGAGGATGGCGGCGAATTTGCCAAGTCCCATCCCTTGAAGGAAAAAGAGGGATGTCTGATGATCATGTCGGACCCCGTTTCTTCCGAAGGCGAAATCGAATCCATCGAAACGATGGACGTTCTCGCTATCGGGATGGAAAAGGGACGCCGTTTTGTCCGGGGCTGTTTCTCCAATAAGGAATGCGGCCCCAAGGCCAAGTTCCTGTGCGTCCTCGAAGTCGCATGAAGATGTCGTTGCAGTGCCCCTCGTTCCTGAAAAGGACCAGGGGTTTTATTTTTCCAAATTTTCGGTTAAAATCCGATAAGGAATGGGAAATGAAAATATTTTTTACGCAATGATTGCCGGATTCGTCGCGGCAATTTTTATTTGCCCATTTTTTGATCCGGGAGTTTCTTTTTTGCTGTTTTTGGTTTTAATTTCTTTCATATTTTTAATATTCGAAAAATTTTTATGCAGAGGCAATGACAGGAAAATGATACTTTTGCTTTCCTTATTCATAATGTTTTTTTCGTTAGGCGGAATACGGTATGAGATAAGCAATCTTGCCAGCCTAGACTTGAATCTTGAAAATTCCATAGGAAAAAATATTACTGCCGAGGCAGTAATTTCCGAAGAGCCGGATATAAGGGAAAACACCCAGATGCTCACTGTAGATTTAAAGTATATTTATGATGGCCAGGCAAAGATTCCCGTGGAAGGCAAAGCGCTTATAAGCTCCGACCTTTCAAAGCAGGAGCATTATGGAGACCTTATAACAGTTTCCGGAAAGCTTACAAAGCCGGAAAATTTTTCCGCGGATGTTGCGGATTCGAGTTCCACGAAAGAATTCGATTATATAAATTATCTCGGCAAAGACGGTATTTACTACAATATGGATTTTGCCGCAATCTCGGTATTGTCCGGCGGACACGGCAGTCCCATAAAGTCTTTTTTGTTCGGCATAAGGGATTCATTTATTAAAAATATAAACAAGGTTATTTCAAAGCCTGAATCAGCGCTTCTTTCAGGAATACTTCTCGGTGATAAAAGCGGGATGAGCAAGGACCTTCAGAACATGTTCAGAATAGCCGGGCTTTCTCACATAGTCGTGCTGTCAGGATACAATATAACCATAGTTTCTGACGCCATAATGAAGATGCTGGCTTTTTTGCCGAGATTATTTTCCTTGTCTTTCGGTGCCATAGGCATAATTCTTTTTGTGGTATTGTCCGGAGCTTCTTCTACCGCAATACGCGCTGGAATAATGGCGCTCATCGTTATTCTAGGAGATTTTTTCCACAAGAAATACAGCGCAGGCAGGGCTCTTTTAGTCGCCATAGTCATAATGCTCGCCATAAATCCTAAACTTCTCGTATTCGACGTATCTTTCGAGCTCAGCTGTCTGGCTACATTTGCCGTCATTTACATCTCGCCGGTCATGAAAAGAAAATTCAAATTCGTTCCTGACAAATTCGGCTTGAGGGAGACCGTTTCATCTACCATATCCGCCCAGTTTTTCGTGCTTCCCCTGATACTTTATAAGATGGGAATGCTTTCTTTCGTGGCGCTTCCGGCAAATATACTCGTTTCTCCCATCGTTCCGGCAACAATGCTTTTCGGCTTCCTTACGGGTGTTTCAGGATTTGTTTTTCCGGCTTTTTCCACCATGTTTTCCTGGATAAGCTTTTTTCTTTTGGCTTATGTGATAAAAATATCCGAGTTTTTCGCCAGCCTGCCGTTTTCCTGGATATTTCTGGGATGGTTTTCTGCCCCAGTAATGTTTTTAACTTATTTTTTGATAATGTCATGGTTTTTTACCAGGCAAAGGTATGGCGAAAAGCCTTGATTTGTTTTTATAAACGGTATTGGTTATAATGTATTAACTTAAAATAAGTCGTTTATTATCAGCAAGTTAATTTTTTAATATTAAAAAATGGAAAACGAAAAATCTTCCAATAAGATCGGAATAAAGACAGTAATGACATGGATAGCCGTGGCAATAATATTGGCTGCAATAGCATATGTATATTCAGGCAAATATTATTCAAAACAAATTCCTAACACTGCAACCAGCACCTTTACGCAAGACCAGCAGAATCAGATTCTTGCGAGCGTAAGCAAGCTCATAATGCTGCCTGATGACGAAACTCCTTCTCTTGCCGTAATAAATGACGCCAAATCATTTGCAAGTGATTTTCCTTTCGGAAAAGATGCTGTAAATGGCGATATTCTTTTGTATTATGCAAAAAACCAGCAGGCTATAATTTACTCCCCATCAAGAAATATCATAGTGAATAAAGGCCCTGTATTTGTGCAGAATAGCGCGACTTCATCGGCGGCCATATCAACTTCCGCCACCTCAAGCAAAAAATAACAATAAAAAAGAGCGCGGCCAATTGGCCGCGCTCTTTTTTATTGTTTATATTATTCCGGCTTTTTTTAGCGTGGCATAAGCGCCGTTTTTCTGTATCGTCTTCAAGCCTCTTGTAGAGATATCCAAAACAATTGTTTTTTTAAGTTCAGGAATATAGATTCTTTTTCTCTGGAGATTCAGATATTTTCTTGTCGTTCCAGTAGGGTTAAACTGCGTAGCACGGGTTCTGTTCGAATATCCGCCACCTTTTATAGAACTTCTTTTTGTTATAGGGCACATTTTTGCCATAGCGTATCGTATGCTATCATAAGAACACAAAAATGCAAGGAATCAACATATTATTTCAGATTTTCATACTTATTTTTTCGGTAATGATACATGAGATTTCTCACGGCCTGATGGCTCTTTATTTCGGCGACAGGACGGCGGAATACGCAGGAAGGCTTACGCTCAATCCTCTGAAGCATATAGACCTTTTCGGCTCTATCATAGTTCCTTTTTTTCTATGGATAAGCGGAGCGGGCTTTATGATGGGCTGGGCCAAACCAGTTCCTTACAATCCATACAATCTAAGGAACAGGAAATTAGGAGAAATAATGGTTGCACTTGCGGGGCCGTTTTCAAATTTCATTGTTGCGCTTATTTTCGGCCTACTCATAAGATTTTTCCCTTTGCCGGAACAATTGACCGCAGTCTTGGTTTTTGTGGTTCTTGTAAACATAACTCTCGGCTTATTCAATCTGATACCTATTCCCCCTCTTGATGGTTCCAAGATACTTTTTTCAATAATACCTGTAGGAGAAAGGCTTATTTTTTCACCGCAAGCCCAAAGATACGGCCTGCTTATAATAATTGCAGCCGTAATCTTTTTGCCGGATTTCATATCTCCTGTTATATGGAGCATTTTCGGTTTTATCACAGGACTTCATTAGCGCTTGCCTAAAAAGGCTCGACCTGTTAATATAACGGCTAAGAAATTAGCGTCTATGGCTAGATGCTGGTATCAGAGTTGCACTGGGCTTTATGCCAAAGTGTTTTTTTAATTTTAAATTATAAAATGCCAACAATAAACCAATTAATAAGAAAAAGCAGGAAGATAATAAAAAGAAAACCGAAATCAGTCGCTCTGATGCGCGGTTTCAATACTCTTTTGAACAGGCCTACAAAATTAAACTCTCCGTTCAAGAGAGGCGTTTGCGTAAAGGTAACAACAAAAACTCCAAAGAAACCTAACTCGGCCATCAGAAAAATCGCAAGAGTCCGCCTTTCAAACGGAATGGAAGTCACAGCTTATATACCGGGAATGGGACATAATCTCCAGGAACACTCTGTCGTATTGCTTAGAGGCGGAAGAGTCAAGGACGTAGGTATCAGATACCAGATCGTCAGGGGAGTCCTCGATGCTACAGGAGTCGAAGGAAGAAGAAAGGGTCGAAGCCAATACGGAGCTAAAAAGCCTAAGAAGAGCTAATACTGAAAAACTATGAGAAGAAAACTTAAATCAAAGCCAAGCATACAGCCTGATTACAAATACGATTCGGAAAAAGTTTCGAAATTGATAAATTATATAATGTATGACGGCAAAAAGAGCATTGCAGAAAGAATTGTCTACGATATGCTCGAAGAGATAAAGGAAAAAGCCAAGGTAAAAAATCCAGTAGAGATTTTTGAACTGGCGCTTTCAAATACCGCTCCAAATATGGAAATCAGGTCAAAAAGAGTCGGAGGAGCAAACTACCAGGTCCCGATAGAAGTAAGGCCGGGAAGAAGATCGGCACTTTCGATGAAATGGATCATAGAAGCCGCAAGAGGAAAAAAAGGCGCGCCAATAGCAAAAAAATTGGCTGATGAAATAATCGCCGCATCAAAAAATGAAGGCGAAGCGGTCAAGAAGAAGGAAAACGTGCATAAGATGGCTGAAGCCAATAAGGCCTTCGCTCATTTTGCCTGGTAATTTTTTCGATAATTTTCACGGCTTGCTTTGTTGCCGAAAAAATTTTCTCCCGCGCAGTACGTTTAGTACAGCTTGGTCTAAAATTTTTTCTGGCGCCTCGCAATCCATTGAAAATTTTTCGAAAAATAATTTAAATTAACAATTATTATATAAAATATAGAAAGTTATATTATGAAACGCGATTATCCACTAGAAAAAGTAAGGAACTTCGGAATCATCGCCCACATCGATGCGGGAAAGACGACAGTTTCCGAAAGAATCCTCTACTATACCGGCTCACAGCACAAAATCGGCGAGGTTCACGAAGGTGAGACCACGACCGACTGGATGGAACAGGAAAGGGAAAGAGGAATCACCATCACCTCCGCTGCCATTACCTGCTTCTGGAATCCTTCCTACATGCCTAAAGATGATTTGAGCAAAAAAGTCAGATTTAATATTATCGATACTCCGGGACACATAGACTTCACTGCCGAAGTCAAACGATCCCTCCGGGTTCTCGACGGCGCAGTCGTAGTTTTCGACGGCGTTGCGGGAGTCGAGCCTCAGTCAGAGACGAACTGGAGATACGCTGATGAAGGAAAAGTTCCGCGAATTTGCTTTATAAACAAGCTCGACAGGACGGGAGGAAGCTTTGAAAGATCATTCCAGTCAATTCTGGAAAGGCTTACGAAAAATGCAGTAAGAATGCAGCTTCCAATAGGAGCCGAATCGGATTTCAAGGGAGTCGTGGACTTGCTTACGATGAAAGCCGTTTATTTTGACGGAGAAATGGGAGATAAGGTGAGAAAAGAAGAAGTCCCCAATGATCTTTTGGATGAAGCAAAAAAATACAGGTCAGAACTAATAGAAAAGATAGCAGCTGAAGATGAAAAGATGATGAATGATTATCTTGAAGGAAAAGAGCTTTCCTTCGCTGATTTGCAAAGGGTTTTGAGAAAAGCCACGATTGCAAACACGATTGTCCCGGTATTTACTGGTTCCGCTTTGAAAAACAAAGGAACGCAGCTCATGCTCGATGCCGTCGTTGATTATCTCCCTTCGCCTCTTGATATTCCGCCTGTAACAGGAATCGATCCGAAAACAGGATCTGAAATCGTAAGACATGCTTCGGATGAAGAACCTTTCTGCGCGCTTGCTTTCAAACTTCAGAACGATCCTTTCGTAGGACAGCTTACATACTTCAGAGTTTATTCAGGTTCGATTTCATCCGGCTCATATATTTACAATTCAACAACCGGTGAAAAAGAAAGGCTCGGAAGAATCGTCCGGATGCACGCAAACGACAGGGAAGAAGTGGAAACAGTCTTTGCGGGAGAAATCGCCGCGGCTGTAGGTTTGAAAAATGCAAAAACATCTCATACTCTTTGCGATGAATCGAGCCCGATCATCCTCGACCAGATTATATTCCCTGAACCGGTCATTACTTTGAGAATTGAACCGAAGACAAAAGCCGATCAGGAAAAAATGGGCCTTGCTTTGAAAAAACTTTCCGACGAAGATCCAACATTCAAGATCAAATCCGATCCTGAAACCGGAGAAACGGTCATGGCTGGTATGGGAGAACTCCACTTGAAATTCTCGTAGATAGGATGAAAAGGGAATTCGACGTTGAAGCCAATGTCGGAAAACCGCAGGTTGCTTACAAGGAAACCATTACCGGCGAAGCCGAGAAGGAAGAAAAATACATCAAGCAGTCCGGAGGTAAAGGTCAGTACGGCCACGTTCTCATCAAGATCAAGCCAATGCAGCCGCTTGAAGAAGGCGCAAAGATTTCCAAAAACGTCCATCGCTCAGAAGAATTCGAATTTATAGATTCCATCAAAGGAGGAGTCATTCCTCAGGAATTTATTCCTGCCGTTGAAAAAGGAGTCAAAGAAGCTATGGAAAGAGGAATCGTTGCCGGCTACAGGGTGGTAAATGTTTCTTGCGAACTTACATACGGATCGTATCACGATGTCGACTCATCGGAAATTGCCTACAAAATTGCCGCTTCCATGGCTTTCCAGGATGCTGCAAAGCGAGCAAGACCGGTTCTTCTTGAACCTATCATGAAAGTCGAAGTAGTAACGCCGGACAAATTCATGGGAGACGTAACAGGATCGGTCAATTCGCGCAGAGGACAAATTACCGAGATGTTCGACCGCGGAATGAATAAGGTCATCAGAGCCAATGTTCCGCTTGCGGAAATGTTCGGTTATGTCACGACACTCCGTTCAATCACCGAGGGAAGAGCTTCATCGACTATGGAATTCGGGCAATATGAAATTGTTCCGCCTAATGTCGCAAAGACAATAATTGAAGCAAGAGGAATAACCACTCAGAGAATTTAAAATCCCAAACATAAAATACTAAAAGAACCGCTTTATAAGCGGTTCTTTTAGTATTATTGACTCTTTAGCCATCTTTTGCTAATATCACGAGCACGCGTTTTATGCGTTATTTTTAATTGCGCATAAGTTGCAAAGTCGTAACATTTATAAGTTTCTACAGTTCGCCGCATGGCGGATGATGAGAATAATTTAATCAAAGGTTTTTAAAATAAAGTAACCGTTCTCGCGCACTTTATTTTGAAAGTCTAAAAACAAAATATGGCAGAAGCAGCCCAGTTTGACAGATCAAAGCCACACGTAAACGTTGGTACCATTGGTCACATTGACCACGGAAAGACAACTCTTACCGCGGCTATTACACATGTCCAGGCCCTCAAAGGTTTGGCAAAAGACGTCGCTTATGATTCCGTTGCGAAAGCATCAGAATCTGCAGGAAGAAGAGATGCATCAAAGATTATTACAATCGCAATCTCTCACGTCGAATATTCATCGGATAAAAGACACTACGCTCACGTAGATTGCCCAGGTCACGCCGATTATGTCAAAAACATGATCACGGGAGCCGCACAAATGGACGGAGCGATTTTGGTTGTCTCGGCCGTTGACGGTCCTATGCCTCAGACAAAAGAACACGTTCTTTTGGCAAGACAGGTTGGTGTACCGAAAATAGTTGTATTTTTGAACAAAGTCGATTTGGTTGACGACAAGGACCTTTTGGATCTTGTTGAAGCCGAAATCAGAGACCTTTTGACAAAATACGGTTTTGACGGAGCAGGAGCCCCTATAATCAGAGGTTCAGCCCTTAAAGCTCTTGAAGCAAAGAGCGCAGATGATCCAGCAGCAAAGTGCATATCTGAACTTATGGATGCCCTTGATTCATACATACCGCTTCCGCCAAGAGATATAGACAAGCCATTCCTTATGCCTATCGAAGATATCTTTTCTATCGAAGGAAGAGGAACTGTCGTTACCGGAAGAATCGAAAGAGGACAGGTCAAAGTCGGTGATGAATGCGAAATTGTCGGTATAAAACCAACAACGAAAACAACCGTTACCGGTATTGAAATGTTCAACAAACAGCTTCAGTCAGGAATGGCCGGAGATAATGCCGGAATCTTGCTAAGAGGCACGAAGAAAGAAGATGTGCACAGAGGACAGGTCTTGGCAAAGCCGGGAACAGTTACTCCTCACACAGAATTTGAAGCGGAAGTATACGTATTGAAGAAAGAAGAGGGAGGAAGACACACCCCATTCTTCTCAGGATACAAGCCGCAATTCTATATGAGAACTACTGACGTTACAGGAGATGTTACTTTGAACACTGGCGTTGAAATGGTCATGCCTGGAGACACGGTTACTTTCAAAGTAAAGCTTGTAGCCCCAGTCGCTCTCGAAGACAAGATGAGATTCGCCTTCAGAGAAGGAGGAAAGACAGTCGGTTCAGGAGTCGTAACGAAAGTTATCGCTTAAATAGTTTTTGGCTCATGGCCGCCGGCTTAAATTCCGGCAGCTTGCAGCTGACAGCTAACAGCTAGTTATGCCTACAACAAAAACCACAAAAAAGAATACGAAAAGCGAGACAGTTACTTCAAAACCAAAGATTGCTTCAAAGACCGAGAACATTTCGGTTCTTAGGATCAGAGTCAAAGCATACGATTCTAAGATTCTTGATTCTTCGGTAAAGCAGATAATCGAAACGGCTCTTCGCCACGATGCGAAAATTGTCGGTCCGATTCCGCTTCCCACCGAAATAAAGAAATACACGGTGAATCGTGCGTCCTTCGTTTACAAAAATGCGCGAGAACAGTTTGAAATGAGGATACACAGAAGATTGATAGACATTATCAATCCATCAGCGAAAGTCATTGAAGCCCTTACGAATATGAGCTTGCCTTCAGGAGTGAACATTGAAGTAAAGATGATCTAAAAACAGGAGAATAGGCGTTTGGTCATCCTTAGTGAAATATCCGCTTCGGCGGATATTTCCAAGAATGACGAATTTTGCCGCTCCGCTTACAAAAAAACATGAAATTTATACTCGGAACAAAACAGAATATGGCGCAGATTTTCGACGAGAACGGCATTGTCCATCCCGTTACGATTTTGAATGCCGGACCGCTTACCGTCACTCAGATAAAATCAAAAGACGTGGACGGATATGATGCCATCCAGGTGGGTTTCGGAGAAAAGAAAGAAAAGAATATTTCCAAAGCTTTGAAAGGGCATTTGAACGGCTTGAATGCCAGGCACTTGAAGGAATTCAAGGTTCCGGATACCGCTGCATTCAAGGTAGGAGATAAGATAGATCTTTCTTCTTTCATTGCCGGTGATCTTGTGGAAGTTTCCGCCATTTCAAAAGGTAAAGGATATCAGAGTGTCATAAAAAGGCACGGTTTCCACGGACAGCCAAGATCTCACGGACAGAAGCATACTGAAAATGCTCCGGGTTCCATCGGAGGCGGCCTTAGGAATAAGGTTCCGAAAGGAATGCGTATGGCCGGAAGAATGGGAGGAGAGAGAATCACGGTAAAAAATCTGAAAGTCATCGGAGTCGATAAAGATAATAGCAAGCTTCTGGTTGAAGGAGCTGTTCCAGGAAGAAGAGGAACGCTGGTTGAAGTAAGAGGATAATACCCAATACCAAATATATGGAAAAAGAAACAAAAACAAAAAAGGCTCCTGCGGCGAAAAAAAACCCTGCTCCAAAAGCTGAAGCGGATAAAACTGTCGCAAACTTATCCTCAAAAGTATACGATCAGTCGGGAAAAGAATCCGGCAATATTAAGCTGCCAGGAAATATTTTCGGCCTCTCTTGGAATGCTGACTTGGTCCACCAGGTCGTTTACTCCATGCTTTCAAATGCAAGAAATATTTATGCACATACGAAAGGTAGGGGAGAAGTCCGCGGCGGAGGAAAAAAGCCATGGAAGCAGAAAGGAACAGGAAGAGCAAGGCACGGTTCCACGCGCTCGCCTATCTGGGTTGGCGGAGGAATCACTCACGGACCGAATAACCTGAAGAATTACGACAGGAAAATAAACAAGAAAATGAAAGCCAAGGCTTTGTTCACCGTGCTTTCGAGAAAATTCAAAGACGGGGAAATAGTTTTTGTCGACAATATCGGGATATCAAAGCCAAAGACGACGGAAGCTCTTGATATCTTGAAATCGCTTTCCAAAATCAAGGATTATTCTTATATAATGTCAAAAAAGCGCAATAGCGCGATAATCGCAACGGAAGGCAAGAAGCCTGCGGTTGAAAAGAGCTTTTCAAATATCGGAAACGTCTCTGTTGATGAAATAAGGAATATAAATCCGGTCGATTTGCTTAATACGAAATATCTTGTTGTGGAGAATCCCGACAAGGCAGTTAAATTCCTGGAAGGAAAATTGCAGAAATAATACGTCAGTATTAAAAATAAAAGAAAATATATGACAGAAAATACATTATCGATAATAAAAGGTCCTAAAGTCACCGAAAAAGCCGGAATAAAGGCGGAGTCCCAGAATGTCTACACATTCGAGGTGCACAAGGACGCAACGAAGACGAAAGTTATCGATGCGATAAAAAATATTTACAAAGTTACTCCGGTAAAAGTAAATATCGTCAATCTTCCTGCAAAGAAAGTTTTTACTAGAGGCAAAGCCGGCAGAAAAGGAGCGGTAAAGAAAGCCCTTGTCTTCCTTAAAAAAGGCGATAAGATAGCGTTTATATAAAATAAAGATATGAAATTCTACAATCCAACATCACCGGGAGTAAGACAGAGATCAACCGTCACATATAGGGGAGTTTTGACCGCATCAAAACCTTTCAAAGCTCTTACGAGTGGCAAGAAAGGCAATGCCGGAAGAAACAATCGCGGAAGAATCATGGTTAGGCACCAGGGCGGAGGAAATAAGAATTCCTACAGGCAGATAGATTTTATATACGACAAAAAAGATATACCTGCAAAAATCCTGACAGTGGAATACGATCCGTTCAGAACAGGTTTCATAGGGCTTGCTCAATATAAAGACGGAGAAAAGAGATACGTTTTGCTTCCGAAAGAAATGAAAGCCGGAGATGAATTCCTTGTATCAGAAAATGCCGAACTAAAAACAGGAAACAGGACTATTCTTAAAAGGATTCCTGTAGGTACTTTTGTCTATAATGTGGAAATAAAGGTCAATGGCGGAGCAAAGCTTTGCCGCTCGGCCGGAAATTTCTGCCAGGTAGTGGCAAACGATGCAGGATATGTGCACATCAAGCTTCCGTCATCGGAAGTCAGAAAAGTTCCTGAAGATGCTTGGGCATCGGTAGGCTCTGTTTCAAATGAAGAGAGCTGGCTCGTAAATATCGGAAAGGCCGGAAGACAAAGATGGAAAGGAATAAGGCCGACAGTCAGAGCGGCGGTTATGAATCCTATGGACCATCCTTACGGAGGAGGAGAAGGAAAGCACGGCAGAGGCACAAGGAGAGCAAAGACATGGACAGGCCATCCTACAGGAAAAGGACAGAAATCAAGAACCCCAAAGAAATACTCTAATTATCTGATTGTTTCAAGACGAAAAGTCGGAAAAGCGAAGGATAATAAATAAAACAAAAGCGGCGCCTTAAGGCGCCGCTTTTGTTTTATTATAAACGGTATTATAATTCGAGCATATGAAAAATCCGCAAAAAGGTTCAATAACGATTTCTTTGTTCATAATAATGGCAATTTTAGTTGTAATTGCCGGTTATTATATTTATATGAACAACAAGAATAATAGCGGAGAAAAAATCTCAAATGCCACGTCTTCCGAATCAAGTAGTTCATCAGCTCTTAATCAGACGCAATCTTCTTCCACAGGAACGGTTTCTTCGGAAGCAACCGTTTCTATCACTTCAATGAACGGCAGCTTTTCTCCTGGCAATATCTTGAATATAAAAGATGGCGCAGGGAAAAAATGGACCGTTAATTATACCGATGCGATACTTTATTATGAAAACCAGAATATGACCCCTTCTATATGGCCGGGAGACATAAGCTTCTGGATCAGCCAGAATGAGACGGCGTTAAGCACCGGCAAACCTGTAGCCGGAGAAACTTCCATCAAAATCATCGGCAATGCCGGTTCGGACGGAATATTGAACGCATTGAATATAATTCAGGAAGTGAAATAATCAATAAGCTGGACTTTTTGCAAATCTCTGATAAGCTGTATTTTGTAAGGCCAAAGACAACCGGTTTCCAGAAAAGGAAATAAATCCCTATAAAACGGGCAAGCCGGTCGAGGCGCAGCAGAATTTTTTAAATTCCGCGGCAAACTCTTTATTTCGGCCCTTATGCGGTCGATTTTTTAATTTGAAAAACACAATATGGCGATTACAAAACAAAAGAAGACAGAATTAGTCGATAAGATGACAAAAGCCATCAAAGGCTCGAAGTCGGTAGTTTTCGCGAACTTTCACAACCTGAACGTTTTTGACGAACAGGCGATGAGGAAAGCTTTGAGAAAAGAAGGAGTTGGATATCTCGTAGTCAGAAAAACCCTTGCCAAGATTGCCCTTAAGAATGCCGGAATTGAAGGTTCTATGCCGGAATTCGTAGGAGAGCTTGCTATGGTTTATGGAGAAGATTTGACCACTCCGGCAAGAGAATTCTTTACTTTCCAGAAAAAATACAATGACAATGCAAAAATAGTCGGCGGAATTTTCGAAGGCAAGTATATGACGGAAGACGAAATGAAAGCAATAGCTCTCATCCCTTCACAGAAGACCCTTTATGCCCAATTCGTCAATCTTATCAATTCGCCTATCCAGAGAATCGCTGTTGTCTTGGATCAGGTAGCAAAAACAAAAACAGCTTAATTATCAATTTAATTCAAAAATATGACAGAAGAAAAGAAATCAATCCCGGCAAAATTCGAAAAGATTGTTGCGGAAATAGAAAAAATGTCGGTAATGGATCTCAATGAACTCGTAAAGACTCTTGAAGAGAGATTCGGAGTTTCAGCTGCGGCAGTCGCGGCAGCTCCTGCAGCCGGCCCGGTTGCGGCAGCAGAAGAGAAATCCTCATTCAAAGTTGAACTTACAGAAGGAGGCGCACAGAAGATTGCAGTTATAAAAGTCATCAAGGAAGCTCTTGGACTCGGCCTCGCTGAAGCAAAAGGACTTGTTGATGCAGCTCCTTCAGTCTTGAAAGAAGATATGAAGAAAGAAGATGCGGAAAAACTCAAGAAAGACGTTGAAGCCGCAGGTGGAAAGGTAACCCTTAAATAATAAAGTTTGAGGTTTCAAGCGGGAAGCGGCGCCTTAAGGCGCCGCTTTTTGCATTGAAAAAATATACTAAAATGATAAAATCATTGCCTATGGAAATTCTAGGTAAGTTGTTCGGAAGCGAAGCAAGAGTAAAAATAATACGCCTTTTCCTTTTCAATCAGGAAGATGCTTTCGATATAAAGGATATTTCTCAGAGATCAAAAGTAAATAAAGGTATCGCAAAAAAAGATACAGAAAACCTTGTAAAAGCCGGACTCTTGAGAAAAAAGACATTCTATAAAACAGTCCTGAAGAAAAAGGGGAAGAAAAAAATCGAAAAGAAGGCCAAATCAAAAGGATATGTCCTCAATACCGGTTTTCCTTATCTGAATCCTCTCCGCCAGCTTCTTATAAGCGGAAAAAATTTCAAGGGCGAAGAATTGGTCAAGAAGCTATCAAAAGCCGGAAAGCTCAAGCTTGTAATAGTAGCGGGAGTTTTCAATCATGACGAAAATAGCAGGCTAGATGTAATGATTGTAGGAAACAATGTAAATAAAGCATCCTTAAGCGGCATAATCTCTTCCATAGAAGCGGAAATGGGCAAAGAAATACTGTACGCTTATTTTGAAGAGAATGATTTCAAATACAGGATGCAGATGTATGACAAGCTTATAAAAGATGTTCTGGATTATCCCCACAATATTCTTCTCGACAAGCTGCCTTTGCAATATTAGGCAGAATCGCCGGTTATCCACAACTGGCGGTTTATTTGCTGTTAAAGATGATATAATTAAGCCACATAGGTCGTTTTAAACCCCGCTGAATTGGGCGAATTTAAGCGGTTTTATTATCAGGTTATTATTTAAAAAAACAATAAAATTATGTTACTTACATGGAGCGAAGTCCTGACAAACTCTTTACAGAGCGTTTGGATGGGAGTCGCTAGCTTTATACCTACTTTGATAGCAGCTTTGATCATAGTCTTAATAGGCTGGATTGTCGGAGCTATCTTCTATAAGTTCGTATATCAGCTTGTTAAGCTTGCAAAAATCGACAATGCTTTGAGAGCAGCCGGTTTTGAAAAGATTGTTGAAAAATCAGGATTCAGGCTGGATACAGGAATGTTCCTAGGAAAGCTCGTAGAATGGTTCTTCATAATCGTTTTCTTGGTGGCAGCTCTCGATATCTTAGGACTTAAGCAGGTCACTGCATTCCTAAGCGATGTCGTTTTGGGCTATCTTCCTCAGGTAATAGTCGCTGTTCTTATCATCTTGATAGCAGCGGTAGTTTCTGAAGCGATGCAGAAGGTTGTTGTCGGTATGGCACAATCAGCTGGCCTCAAATCAGGACATTTTGCCGGAAAGATAACGAAATGGGCCATATGGATTTTTGCCATCCTAGCCGCTATATTGCAGCTTGGAATCGCAACATCATTCATAAATACCATTTTCACCGGTATTATAATCGCTGTTTCTCTTGCCGTCGGTCTTGCTTTTGGCCTAGGAGGTCAGCAAGCAGCTGCAAATTATCTTGAAAAAGTAAGAAACGAGATTAAATAAAAGCCTAATCTTTTATTTTTGAAAAAACGGCTCCGAAAGGGCCGTTTTTTCATTATTTTAATAATTTTATTTTTTTTGTCCCATAATTGCCATATTTTTACTGTATTTTTCCGGCGGCTGTTTGACAAGGCATTAAATATGAAATTTATTGAGTAGTTTATCCACAATTTTGCTTATTTTTCCATTGCCGAGCCAGACTACCGGAATATAATTATATTAGGACTATTGGCAGCATTATCCTCGTAAAATTTTTTTAAGGGATCCTAACTTTTGGTACATCGTGGTGCACCATCGAGGGAACCCACCTAGAATAATCTAGGGTAATGCGACCGAATGGTCCTATAGAGCAACCGTCCAGTCTTAAGGACGGTTTTTCTATTGGGCTTACAGACATCAGATGATATACTATTGCATGATGAAACTTACTTTTTACGGCGGAACGGGTTCGGTGACAGGAGCTAATTTTTTACTAGAGCATGGCAGCCTGAAAATACTTGTTGATTGCGGGCTTATGCAGGGAAGCGAAAGCGCTGACAGGTTCAACCGGACGTCGTTTCCTTACAAGCCTGAAGATATAAATTTTTTGCTTATAACCCATGCCCATATGGACCATGTCGGAAGGATTCCAAAACTGGTAAAGGAAGGATTTTCAGGAAAAATCTTAAGCACCCCTCCGACAAAAGAAATAGCCGCAGAGCTTCTTTTTGATGAAGAAGGCATCATGGATTACGATTCAAGAAAAATGGGCGTATTGCCGATGTTTGAGAAAAAAGATGTGGAAAAATCGATTTCTCTTTGGGGAACAGTCGATTATCACCAGAGATTTGATTTAGGCGGCGGCCTTTCTATATATCTGCGAGATTCTGGACACATACTCGGATCTTCAATGATAGAAATAAGCGATGGTAAAACAAAAATAGTCTTTACCGGCGACCTGGGAAATTCGCCGTCTCTTCTTTTGAACGATACAGAAGATATAACCGATGCAAATTATTTGGTAATGGAAAGCGTTTACGGAGACAGAAACCATGAGCCAAAAGACAGAAGGCGCGCCGAGCTGAAAGATGCGATAAAGGAAGCCACGGACGGCAAGAAACTTCTCATAATCCCGTCATTTTCCGTGGAAAGAACCCAAGTTATAATTCATGAAATGAACGAATTTTTCGAGAGCGGACAGCTCAAGCCTATACCTGTGTATCTGGATTCTCCACTAGCTATAAAAGTTACCAAGGTCTATGAAAAATACAGGAATTATATGAACAATGCCATACAGGAAGAATTCAGAAAAGGCGAAGATCCTTTCAATTTTTCAAAATTAAAATCCGTAAGCGTTCCCGGCGATTCTGAGAAGATAGACAGGATGCCGAATCCTAAAATAATCTTGGCTGGCTCCGGAATGTCTTCCGGCGGAAGGATAGTCCGCCATGAAAGGGATCATCTTTCTGAAAAAAATACCATGCTTTTGCTCGTAGGCTATCAGGCGCTCGGAACTCTGGGCAGGCAGCTTGAAGACGGCGCGAAGACAGTAAGGATTTTCAATCAGGATATTCCCGTAAGGGCGGAAATATCGAAAATCGAAGGATATTCGTCGCACAAGGATTCAGATCATCTGGTCGGATTCGTTGAAAAAGCCGCCGAAGCAGGGACACTCAAGAAAGTTTTCTGCGTCATGGGAGAGCCGAAATCATCATTATTTCTCATCCAGCGCCTTAGTGATGAGCTTGATGTTCATGCCGAGCTTCCGGAATACGGCGAAACTGTTGAATTATAAAACAAAAAAACCGCCCGAAGGCGGTTTTTTTGTTTGATTATTTAACTTGTGCAACCAGTCTCTTGAATGATTCCGGACTTTCCATGGCCATCTGAGAAAGCACTTTCCTGTCGAGCTCTATATTTTTCTTTTTGAGAGCGCCGATGAATTTGCTGTAGGTTGATCCGTTTTCGCGAAGAGCAGCATTTATCCTGACATTCCATAATCTTCTGAAGTCGCCTTTTTTGTCTCTTCTTCCTTCGAAGGCATTGGCTCCGGCATGCTTGATGGCATCTTTTGCCGTGGCTTCTTTATTTCTTCTGTTCATTCGGTAACCTTTGGTCATCGAGAGAACATTCTTTCTTCTCTTCTGCTTTATTACCCCTCTTTTTACTCTTGTCATTTTGGTTTAATTAATTATTTAAATCTTCCCGGAAGGAATCTTGCTCTTAACTTGCTGTTGAAATGGACAGCCACGGCTCTTTTCTTATTGAGCTGGGAATTCCTGCTTTCTTTTGCATTGAAGTGGTTCTGCCCGGCTTTTCTTCCGAGAATTTTTCCATTTTTCGTCACTTTCAATCTTTTTGTAAATGATTTGTTAGTTTTCATATTTTTTACTTTATAACTTTCAACTTTTTACTGCTTTTTAGATTTTTCTATAGTCATGCTGAATCCTTTCGGAGTTTTTGTCAGGCTCTCGGATACCTTATATTCTTCCGTTATGAGCTTGAGCAATCTTTCAATCCTTTCCTCAAGGAATTTCTTATCAAGATATTTGGCTCTGCCGGAAAGATAAAGGTTCAGCTTTACCCTGTGTCCTTCATTCAGCCACTCTGAAGCCTTAGCGGCTTTTGCCGAAAGGTCATGCTCAGCTGTAGATATGGTTATCTGGACAGCTTTTGTTTCGATCGCCTTGACTCTGGATTTGGATTCCTTAATCTTTTTATTTTCAGCATACTGGAATTTACCATAATCCATTATTTTGGCAACCGGAGGAATGGCGTTAGGCGATATTTCTATCAGATCCAATCCCATTTCTTCCGCCTTTTTAAGGGCTTCGCCAAGCGTTATGACGCCGAGGTTTTCGCCGGAATCGGTAATTACCCGCAATTCCGCCGCCCTTATCTGGTGATTTATTCTTGTTTTATTCGTACTCAAAGTCTTATAAATTCTAATTCCGAACGATGTTGGAATAGTAAATTTATGGATTACTTATAACATTTTTTGGGTCTTTCCGCAACAGTTTAATAATGATTATGTCTGTAATGGCAAATATGGCAGTACCCAGGAATATGCTGCCGAGAACATCGGATGCAAAATGGACTGACAGATAAATTCTGGAGAAAGCTACAGCAGGGAATAAAATGCATGACAAAGCCAGAAAAAGCCATTTCAAGGCGGTATTTTTTATGACAGGAGCGATAAGAAAGACGGCGGAAATCAAAAATATGGTCGCCGCTATGGAATGTCCACTAGGAAAGCTGAAGCCAGTTTCTTTTATCAGGTAGTTTATTGGACGCATTCTTTCCACCAGCTGCTTTATCGTGAATTCAGATATTATCGAGAACACAAACGATGTCGTGAATATATAAAAATAATCAGGATGCTTTTTAAGGATTATTACGAGTGAAAATATTGCAAATGTTACAGCTGCTCCTGCAGGTCCGCCTATATTTGTCACATAGACCATCAGCTTGTCCATTATCGGATTTCTTACTAATATCGCAAATGAAGCCATTTTTCCGTCAATAAAGCTTATTATGGAGCTATGGATTTCTATTCCGTACAATACGGAAAAAAATAAAATAAGAGAAATAGCGGATATCCAGATTTTTCTTTGCATTCAGATGATTATATCAGATTAAAAATACAAATAAAAAAACCGCGAAGCCAGTGAGGACTTCGCGGAATTCTATCCTTAGCCGCGGTTAGCGGTAAGGATAGCGGGGAACTGGCCGGATTATTTGCGGATAGACTCTGTAAACAGGCCCGTATCCATAAATGATGCGGCGGCGGACAGGAGCCGGCCCGACGATGACCACCTGAGGTTGCCCGTATGTCATGATCTGACCTCTCATCATGACGGTGCAACCGGAGTTGGCCAGCGATAAGAGTCCCAGTAAAACAGCAAAGATCAATCGTTTCATTCAAGCCTCCGAGCTTCTGAATTTTTTCACTTATAATTATACATGTTTTTATGTGTTTGTCAATAAATGAAAAAGGGCTGCGATTTCTCGCAGCCCTTGGAAACTTTTCTACCGATGAGCACAATGATACCACTCGTCGGCAAAGGGATTTTTCATCCCATGAACATCGAAGTGTAGATGAGGACCATAGCAGTCCCATCCCGTATCCCCGGAATACGCCACAACTTGCCCTTGTTGAACAATCACTCCCGGCTTAATACCTTCTTCATATGCAGAGAGATGACAGTACACAGTCTCAATCCCTTTACCGTGAGAAAGAGTAAGAACATTTCCGGACATATAACTCCATTTCGTGGATACCACGATGCCATCAGCCACTGCTTTCACCGGAGTACCGATGGGAGCGTGGAAATCTAGGGCATTATGATATTTTCCATGAAGTCCTTGCGTGAGCCATCCGGGAACCGGCCGGATAAAAGATATCCTGGCGTCGCCTCCGTTATAACTAACTCTGCTTGCATAGCTTTGGCGCTCGGCGCGTTTGGCAATGCGAACGGGTTGTTTATAACTAGATGAACCATAAGTGGCGAATGTCACTCCATTTTTTACGACATAGGCTGGCGATTCAAATGCGCCAGAGCCGGATGCAATAAGCAGGCAAACGGCTGAAAAAAGTAAAACAAACACTTTCTTCATAGAAACCTCCTTGTTAACCTTCTGTTAATATAATATATCATTATTTATCATTTGTCAAATATAGGAAATTAGGCATTTTTTATCTTATCGCTTTTCTTGTGGTAGAATTAATTCATTAAAAAATTAATTTTCATATAAAAATATGAGTACCAAAAAACAAAATATTGAAGCCGAAGAAGCGCGGGTTTCTGTCGGCAATCCTGTCCCGGATTTCAAAGCCGAGGCATTCCACAGCAATAAAATTAAAAAGATAAAATTGTCCGATTATAAAGATAAATGGGTGATAGTGTTTTTTTATCCGGCAGATTTCACTTTCGTATGTCCGACAGAGCTGGAAGAGCTCGCCCATAATTACAAGATATTCCAGAAATTAAATGCCGAGGTTTTGTCTGTAAGTGTCGATACTGCATACGTGCATAAAGCTTGGCACGATAATAGCCCGGCAATAAAGAAAGTCGATTTTCCGATGATTGCCGACCCGAAGCATGAGCTTTGCGAGCTTTTCGGCACATATATTCCTGAAGAGGGATTATCTCTGCGTGGCACCTTTATCATCAGTCCTGACGGCGTGCTGAAAGCCATGGAGATAAACGATAATTCCATAGGACGCTCGGCAAGAGAGCTTCTCCGAAAGCTTCAGGCTGCGCAATTTGTCGCAACCCATGGCGGCAAAGTATGCCCGGCTTCCTGGGAACCAGGATCTGATACTTTGACGCCCGGACTTGATTTGGTTGGGAAGATTTAATAAATAAAAAACCGCGCCTCTTAGGCGCGGTTTTTTATTTCGCTTATTTTGCGGCAGTGGTTGTAGGCGCGTTTTCTTTCTTGATTTCAGCCTCGCCTTCTTTGACAGTTTTCTTTGCGATATTGCGTTTTTCGTAAAAATTCATGAGTGAAAATACTATTGCTGCGGTAAATATAACGCCCGCGGCGTTAACCAGAAACAAAAGGAGTGAGCTGAAGAAAACAGCAATGTCCAGACGCGCAAGACCGATGCCGACCACGGCAAGCGGAGGAATCAAAGCGACAGAAATAGCCACGCCAGGAAGAGTTTCTGTGAGCTTGGGCTTTGTAGTGGCGAATGCGGCGGCAAATCCGGCGACGGCGCCAATGAATGCATAAATAAGGGAAGGCTTGGTCCTCGAAATTATTTCTGATGTATATGATGCGGTTTCCGATGAGAAAAGAAGCGTCACTATTGCCGCTACCGCAATCGAGAGGATAGCCGCCTTGATGATTGTCACGAACGATTTAGATGTAAGGGAAAAATCTGACATTATTATTCCCATGGCGAGCCCGAGCATCGGATAAAGTATTGGTGCTATGAGCATGCTTCCGACGATAACGGCTGAGCTGTCTATCAAAAGGCCGAGCGTAGCCATGAGTACTGACAGAATTACCATAAGGAAAAAGTCGTTATTCGGCGTGCTGTGCGCGAACAGATTTTCTACCGCGGCATTTTTCTGTTCATCTGTTATGCTGCTGAACAATCGTTTTACTTCCATGTAATTATAATAGCAGATATTTTATTTTAATAAAATTGCCGCGCGACATGATGTCGCGCGGCTTTTATTTTTATCTGACGGATTTTCTGCCGTCTGCAGTGAAGCGGTATGGATAGCTTTCGCTATTAGAATCATCTTCAGCAAGGATCCTTATCGGCTTTCCGATTATTTCGGAGAGCTTCAAGAATGACTTTTTGCCTCTGTGAAAAGCGCCAAGAGCATCGTAGTTTCCGATTGTTACCGGAATCTTTTTTGATATCCTGTCGATATTGAAAAGAGGAACAAGCATTCCAGGCGTGATTTCCAAAGCCCTAAAAAAATCTTCTAGCGGCACCCATGAGCCTTCCTGGAGTCCGACAAATCTGAATCTTATAAAGTTCCATTGCCTTGCTCGGAACAGTACGAATTCAGCATCCTTGAACTGTCTTCTGATTTTTGCGGCATATGCTTCCGAAAGAACTTGTGGCATCAAAAATACCTCCGTCTGTAATTTAATCCGTATATATGGATATCATGTTTTGCAATTTTCATCAATGACATTTTAAAAAACCGCGCGATATTTTTTCGCGCGGTTTCATGCATCTGATTTTACTTCAATAAGCTCGCTGTCGTGGTAAACCGCCAGAATGCCGTCGTCATGGCGTACCATCCATAAATCGCTTGCAGGGCCGAGCGCCTTAACGAATATTTTTCCAGCCGCATTTGCCCTGCGCGCGTCTATAAGCTCCTTGCTTATACGCTTCATTCTTTCGGCATTGAGAACGCCGGCGGTTATTACCTTTGTGGACATTTTCCATTGTCTTCCAAACATAATACCTCCTTATATCGAGAGTTAATTATCCATTTCAAATCCTACATTATTCATAGGTTTTATTCAATGAGTTGTGGAAATTGGCGGAATCTCTCATTACAGGAGCAGTACCCCGATTGGAGATTTTGTTTCGCTTCACTCACAAAATCTGCTCAATCGGGCTTTGATTCGCGCCGAAAGCGCTCTTAGCGCTTTCTCATCTCCACCCAAAAAACAAAAGCACCTCGTGAGAGGTGCTAATGTTTTTACTGGTGGAGATGGCGCGAATCGAACGCGCGTGCAAATGATTGTTCCAGATATTTCTACAAAGCATATCCGGTTTATTTTGCCTTGCGGCAATTTAAGATTATAAACTATAAACTGGCAAAATATTCATAATCCGATTCTCTTAGTTCATTCTGCGGCGAGAAGACGCAGAATATATTCTGAAAATATAACACCTCAATTCACCTTACAGAAACGGGTGAGTGAGACGTCGCTTGAGTTAAACTCGGGCGAAAGCAAGGTCCTGGACTCCGAAATAAGGAGAAACAAGAGCCATTACTTTTGAAGAAATGTTTTTAGCATTTACTTTTTCCTTGGTAGATTTAGGAGTTCACAAGGTTGCTCCGCTTTGCATATGAGAAACGGGACCAATTGTCTAGGCCGATCATCCCCATTATCTATTTTTCAACGTCCTGTTTATCTCCCGGGCCGATTCGCGTTTCTTTATAGATTCACGCTTGTCGCTTTTCTTTTTTCCCCGGGCGATGCCAAGCTCTACTTTTAGCTTGTGGCCAATATTATACACTGAAAGTGCTACTATTGTCAAACCATTCTTGTTTTCCATATCGGAAAGCCTTTTGATTTCTTTTTTTGTCAGCAAGAGCTTCCTGTTCCTTCTTTCATTGTAGCCGGCGGGAACATTTTTAGGTTGAAGAGGAGTAACGCTTGAGCCGATGAGGAACGCTTCGCCTCCGCGCATTATGGCGTAAGAGCCATCAAGCGTCATTTGCCCGGCTTTTATGGCTTTGACTTCGTATCCATACAGTTGAATCCCAGCCGTGATTTTCTCAAGGATTTCGTAGTTGAAATATGCTTTTCTGTTTTCGGCGAAGGCCATGGATGATATGGTAGCAAAATAGGGGAGAATTGAGAAATTGGACAAACAAAAAAGCGGGACGAACTATTCATCCCGCTTTAGACTCAAAAATCTTTTTCTAAGAGATCCAGTAAGCATGTGCATGATGACATTTATAAAAACGCATATCGCGCACCAAGACAGAACCAGCAAGAAAAGAATCATATAAATACCTTCATTCACAATGATTCTTCCGGCTTCTTGAAAAAAATTATGCACAATTCAATCCTTTTACGGAATTTATCGTATTGATTTCTCCGATTATTACATTAACATAATTTTATTAAAAAGTAAAGGGAATATATATTCAATAACTCCGGCATTTATGCTATATTAATGCCACTATGGATAATCTGAAAAACAAGAAACCAGCAAATAAAAAAGCGCAAAACAAGGGAAAATTGCCCAGGTTCAAAGGCGGGCCTATGAGCGTTTTCGCAAAAATAGCCAATGCGATACTTATAATCCTGGCTGTTTCTATTTTATATTCAATGATTTCGAGCGGAGGCAATGCTCCTGAACAGATTCCCATCTCACAACTTGCATCAGATATTAATGCCGGAATCGTTCAACAGGTTGATGTAAAGGGCGATGACCTAACCATCACGTACTTCTCAACTTCTTCTGCGTCTTCGGTGTCGACAACAACCGCCGGAATCGTAAAAAGTTCCAAGAAAGAAGAGGGTGTTGCGCTTACGGAAACACTTGCAAACTACAAAGTCGATCCGTCAAAACTCGAAAAAGTAGACATAAATATACTGAACAGCTCGGATTTCAGCTATTGGTTTTTCAGCATAGCATCGATAGCGCTTCCGCTATTGCTTATAGGAATTTTTATATGGCTTACCATGAGGCAGATGAAGGGTACCGGAATACAGGCCATGACTTTTGGCCAATCCAAAGCAAGGATAATATTGCCTACCGATAAAAAGCAGAGAGTTACCTTTGCTGATGTTGCCGGAGCTAAGGAAGCTAAAGAAGAACTTACGGAAGTCGTTGATTTCCTGAAGAATCCGAAAAAATTCCTCGATATAGGCGCAAAGATTCCGAAAGGCATCCTTTTGATGGGCGCTCCGGGCACCGGAAAAACTTTACTCGCACGAGCCGTTGCCGGAGAAGCTGGGGTAGCATTCTTTTCAATTTCCGGTTCCGAGTTTGTGGAAATGTTTGTCGGTGTCGGAGCTTCGCGCGTAAGGGATCTTTTCAAGATGGCCAAATCTGCGGCGCCGGCGATAATTTTCGTCGATGAAATAGATGCGGTCGGAAGAGTCCGCGGAGGAGGAATGGGTGGAGGAAACGATGAAAGGGAACAGACACTGAACCAGATCCTCGTAGAGATGGATGGCTTCGAGCCGAACGAAAAAGTCATAGTGATGGCTGCAACAAACAGGCCCGATGTTCTTGATCCTGCGCTTCTGAGGCCTGGAAGATTCGACAGAAGAGTTGTAATTGATTTGCCGGACAGAGACGACAGGGAAGCCATTCTTCAGGTGCATTCCAAAGAAAAGCCGTTTGCGGAAGATGTTAATCTGCGCATCATTGCAGAAAGAACCCCGGGATTTTCCGGTGCCGATCTATATTCCCTTATGAATGAGGGCGCGATTCTTGCTGCGAGGGAAGGCAGGCTTAAGGTTTCCCAGTTCGATCTCATACGCTCGATTGAAAAAGTAATGCTCGGTCCGGAAAGAAAAAGCCACATACTTTCGAAGAAAGAAAAGGAAATCACTGCATATCATGAAGCAGGTCATGCTCTTGTTTCATCAATATTGCCTTATGCCGATCCGGTCCACAAGGTTTCTATAATCGCCCGCGGAAGAGCCGGAGGCTATACGCTTCATCTACCTTTTGAAGACAGAAGGCTGCAGTCAAGAAAAGAATTCTTGGATGACATAGCCGTATCGCTCGGAGGATATGTCGCGGAAAAAACTGTTTTCGGCGATCTTACTACAGGCCCGTCCAATGATCTTCAGGTTTCTACGGCTATTGCAAGGGACATGGTCACAAAATACGGAATGTCGGAAAAATTCGGTCCGGTTGCGCTTGAAGGCGAAGGAGGAAGGGCGATGTTCGGAAAGGGAGTGAACGACAAGGAATATTCCGACAAGATAAATTCGCAGATTGACGAGGAAGTTTCCAAAATAATGAATGATAATCTTAAAAGGGCAGAGGATATAATAACCAACCATAGGAAAGCATTGGATGCCATTGCCAAAAAGCTGATTGAAGTCGAAACACTTGAGAGGGAAGATTTCGAGAAAGTGCTTATCGCAAACGGAATAACTCCGAAAAAGAAAGAAGATACAGAAAACAAATAAATTAAAAAGGCGCGCCCTCCGGGCGCGCCTTTTTTAAAATATTATTTCGTAAGTTTTTCCATATCTATCGCTCCTCTTGATGCCCACAAAGCCAGAAGCTTCCTGGATTCGGAATCATTTCCGGAATCCCTAAGCTGCTTGAAAAGCTTCATTTCTTCCATCGATATCTTTCCTTCGGAAACACTTTGGGAAAGATCTGTTTCTATCCCTTCTTCATTGCCGGAGCTTATCCTGTTCGCCAGCTCTTCTATGGATACCACTCTTACAAGCTCCACTTTGTCTTTGAATTCTTTGGATTCGCCGTCCTTGTCGCTCATTATTTCCATGAATTTTTCCTGGGCAGCTTTTATTACCTCAGAAAGCTCGTCCGTATCCCTCATGCTTATATATTCCCTGAGTTCCGGTTCGCTTTCAGGCAATTTATTTATTATTTCTTCGGGAACCTCGTGTATTTTTAATTTTTCCATGATTTTATCTTAAAATATTAAACTATTAATGATGATTAAGCAGCTTTTTCTTTATTTTCTTTTTTTTCTTTTTCAACAACTCCCTTTTCTTTCCAACCCTCTTCTTCTCTTCTCTGATCTTCTATTTTTGACAGAGCCTCCTCAACCCCTTCGGCCCCTTTCTTGAAATTAGGATCATTGTAGATTTCGTCTATTTGATTGTCTGTCAGCGGCGACATTCTTTCCGGCATTTCCCCTTCTTTTGTTGTCATATTGAATTTTTCCATAAGTATTTGGTTTGATTTTTAACATTATTATTATACCAAGTTAAATAGTATATTGTCAATATTATACCATAATTACCTTTCCAGGTATAGTAATTTTATTGCTAAAAAACTAATTTTGGGCTAATATTTTTGAGTTCTGCGCGTGTAGCTCAGTTGGTAGAGCGGTCGTCTTATACACGATTGGTCCCAGGTTCGAGTCCTGGCACGCGCACAATAATAAAAAACACACTTTAAAATAAAAGTGTGTTTTTTATTCGAAATGCATTTCTTCGGTTTTCCTTTCCTTGAGGTGTTTCTGCAGAATAGGGAATCGGGACAGGCTTTCGTCTTCCGAAAGGATTTTTTCCGCTTCGGTGCGCGCGGCTTCAACCATTTTTATATTCCTTATGGCTTCCATGCCTATATCGGTGATACCCCATTGCTTTTCTCCGGAAAGTTCTCCCGCTCCGCGGAGCTTGAGGTCGAATTCCGCAAGCTCGAATCCGTTCGAGGAATTTTTAAAAGCCTTCAGCCTCTCCACGGTCTTATCGGATTTGGTTTCGGCAAAGACATAGCAGTATGCCTGATAGCTGCTTCTTATGACGCGGCCGCGCAGCTGGTGAAGCTGGGCAAGTCCGAACCTTTCGGCGCCTTCTATTATTATGATTGTTGCATTAGGAACATTCACACCGACTTCCACAACGCTTGTTGCCACAAGTATTTTTATTTTTCCCGATTTGAATTCATCCATGACCTTTTCCTTTTCTGCAGTTGTCATTTTTGAATGCAGCATTCCTATTTCGTAGTTTTTGAAAATATCTTTTTTCAGGCGGACGGCTTCTTCTTTGACTGATTTCGCGATGACCGCCATTTCTTTCGCCGGATCAGGCTCGTTTATCCTTGGGCAGATTATATAAGCCTGCCTGCCTTCGTCGAGCGCCATTTTTATTTTTTCATATATAGTTTCTCTTTGTCCCGGCAGGACTATTTCCGTAATAATCGGTTTTCTTCCGGCTGGCATTTCATCAAGGAGGGATAGGTCCAAGTCTCCATAAATAGTAAGTGCGAGCGTTCGCGGAATCGGAGTGGCAGTCATTGAAAGAAGATGTGGATTGAGTCCTTCTTTTTTTGCCAGCTTCTGCCTTTGGGCGGTCCCGAAGCGGTGCTGTTCGTCTATAATTACAAAAGCCAGGTGCTTGAACTTAACGGATTTCTGGATAAGCGCGTGCGTACCTATTAGAATCGGAATCTCCCCGTTTGCCACCCATTTCAAGAGCTGCGCTCGGGAGATTTTTGTCGAGCTTTTCGGATTCACTTTCGACGGGAATTTTTTGCATTCCTTTCCGGTGATGAGTCCGATCTGTATTCCAAGGTAGGTAAAGTATTGTATGAAAGATTCGAAATGCTGCTTGGCAAGGATTTCCGTTGGCGCCATATATGCGGCCTGCAAGTTTCCGTAGTTTTGTCCTTTTGGGCGGGAAGTGACGACAGCGAATGCGCAGGCCGCGGCAACGGCAGTTTTTCCGCTGCCGACATCGCCTTCAAGAAGCCTGGACATGGCATGTCCTTTTTTGAAATCGGAAAGAATAGTATCTATGGCTTTTTTTTGCGCATTCGTTTCCGTGAAAGGGAATCTTTTTACGAAGCCGTCTATTTCTTCCGCCGGTTTTTCTATGACATAAGAAGGATTTTTCTGCCAGGCAATCTTGTCTTTCTTTTTCTGCAGCTGTATGAAGAATATCTCTTCGAATGCGAATCTTTTTCTTGCTGATTCGGCATGCTCCTTTTTTAAGCGGGGCATGAATCCATATCAGGGCTGTTTTTAAGGAAGGCAGATTGTATTTTTCAAGGATTTTTTCCGGAATAGGATCCTCGAGTTTTTCCAGTATTCCGGATTTGAATATTTTCTGGATTGCGTGATAAAACCAGTTGGAAGTTATGCCTTGGCTTTCCGGATAAACCGGATAAAGCGAATGAGACTCGCCATCTTTCCCGAAAAGCGATTCCCCGACGCCTGTCGGAAGCTTTGTTATAGCTTCAATTTTCGGATTTGAAAGATAGGGTTCGCCTTTTCTATCCGTTACTTTTCCTTCAGCGCGCACGAATGCGCCGTCATTTAGCATTTTTGCTATATAGGGCTGGTGAAACCATACGGCTTTTATTTTCCCTGATTCGTCCTCAATCCACGCTTCTGACATAGGAATCCTGCTTTTGTATCCCTTGCTCGTTTTCAGCTTTGAGATTTTTCCGAAAATAACTGCATTGTCTCCTGGTTCAAGGCTGCCGATATTTTTTTTCTCGGAAGTGTCGCCGTATCTTACGGGGAAGTGATACAGCAAATCTTCCACGGTTTTTATGCCGAGTTTCTTAAGAGCTTTTTTCTTGAATTCATCCAGGCGGAAAGCTTCTTCTGTGGGCGAATGAAAATCCATAGCGATATTGTAGCAAAAAAATAAATGAATTAGATTTATTGACACGGCATAAAAAGTGAGTAGTATTACGAAAGCAGTAGTTTTTTATCATTGAATCCCTAGGAGATATATCATGGTTGAACTTTGGATTGCGGTACATCGCCGCAGGCCGGTTTGCACGATTTTTTCAGCTTCGCTTTCACGAGATGAGGCATATAAAGACCTCAAAGCCCATAAGGAGTTTGACGAGAGTAAATATGAAAAGCGCGGCCCGACTCACATTTCCGGCTCATTGGAAACATGGTGGAGCAAGGCAAAAAATCTTGATTATCCAGATTTTGAAGTACTCCGTATTTCTGCAGAAAATGATAATTCTCTGAAGGAGAAGATACCCCATTTGTTCAATTGAAAAAGAAAGTCCAAGTCCCGTTTGCGAAAAAGCAGGCGGGATTTTATTTTGAATTAAGATTTGATTTTGGTATAATTAAAATCATTAAAAATTAATTTTTTACCATGGAACTTACAACAACCGACATTATTATAAGAGTGGCGCTTGCAGTCCTGTTCGGATCGATTCTCGGCCTTGAGCGCACTCTCGCCGGAAAGACAGCCGGCATGCGCACTTATGCCATGGTTGCGCTTGGCTCGAGCACATTTGTACTTATCGCTGAGATGGTGGCTTCCGCCATTTCCAGCCAATCCGTAAATATAATGTATATGCCTGGAGCGGTCATTACAGGTATAGGCTTTATCGGCGCCGGTCTCGTTCTTTTTCAGCCTGTCCATACCAAATTTACAGGCCTCACCACCGCCGCAGGATTATGGGTTGCTGCAGCGCTCGGCATTGCTTCCGGCTTCGGCTTATTCCAGCTTGCCGCCATTTCCACAGTTGCAGCACTCGTCATCTTCACAATACTCTGGTTCATTGAAAAATGGATAATGAAGTTTTCCTACGACAAAGACAAGGAAAACGAAGAAAGCAGATAAAAAACTTTAAACGAAAAACCGCCGGAAAATATTCCGGCGGTTTTTTAATGCGGAGACGGTGGGATTCGACCTTTACAAGGTCAGTACACCTTTTGGCGATTTTATTTCGCTTTGCTCATAAAATCGGCACAAAAGGTTTTCGAATCCCAACGAAAGGTCTACCAGACCTTTTTCCTTAAATTTCATAAATGAAATTTACTCCTGCGGTGGCGATGTCCGGAAGTTTGAACCGAATAAACAGCTCAATATCAGAACTCTTGATTTGATTTTACGAAAATTAAGACAAATTTACAAAGAAAAACCGGAATATTTTGATGTGCCAAATTTTGCGCTTAAAGTTTATTGATTATATACACTATCCTATGCTGTTTTAATAAGGATAATGCATATATCTAATCATGAGGGTAAAAATGCCGCCAAGAAAAAAGGCGTAGCACCTAACGACTTGGCGAAAACTTATCTTTACTTCCAAAAAGTCAGAATGAGAATCATCGCAAAAAGACAAATAACATTTATGAAATTGTTGAAAATCCACCACTTAAAAGTTTTACTTTCCCACAGCACTGGCCCAATGGTGAGCGGAGCAACAAAAGCAACAACCGACCAAAGTGTCAGCCAGAGTGTGCCCGAAACTGAACTTGTGCCAAGAACATTGATAAACCATGCGAGCCCGAATGCCATAACAAGATTTGCCAGGAAAATTCCGATAAGACCTTTCGGATTTGGTTTTTGCTTGGATGCCGCCTCAATAT
Source organism: uncultured bacterium (assembly GCA_963840885.1). GTDB lineage: Bacteria > Patescibacteriota > Minisyncoccia > Phycocordibacterales > GWA1-40-21 > Bog-1340. The sequence continues at coordinate 4,400 of CAWJAN010000006.1, read as the reverse complement.
CAGCAGAGCCATTGAGTGTCGCTAATTTCTTTTTGAAGAGAGCGACGTATGCACCGCCAAGAAGAAAGCTTGCAACAGCGGCAGAGATAATGGCGAAGTAATTAAAAGTGAATATTGATTCCATAAAGTTTATTTAGAATTTTTATTAGTAATTTTTCTTTTTTGATTTCCAGGCCAACAAAGCGGACATGGCGCGCTACCGGTATACATGTGTCCACGACTGCAGGTCTTTTGTTTTCTAATTGCGACTTTTTTCATAAAAGTTCTAACATGGTAATCTGGCGGAGACGGTGGGATTCGAACCCACGAGGGAGTTGCCCCCCTAACACCTTAGCACGGTGCCGCTTTCGACCACTCAGCCACGTCTCCATGTTCCAAAAAGATATCACATTATCATTTATTATTCTAGTTTTTACTTGTTTTTTAAAATCCATAAAGATATTATTATCATCAATTATGAATTTCAAAGGTAAAAAAGTTTTGCTGATAGGCCTTGGGATTTTAGGCGGAGGAGTTTCAGTTTCAAACTGGCTTTTAAAGCAAGGCGCAAAGCTCACTATCTTCGATGAGAAGCCCGAATCTTTTCTAAAGGATTCCAAGCGTCAGATAAAAGGCAAAGGGAAATTTATTTTCGGGCATTGCCCGGAATCAGTAATACGCAATACCGATTTGGTCGTTATAAATCAGGCGGTTCCGCTTTCAAACCCTATAGTGCGCATGGCAGAAGCTCTTGATAAGCCGGTATATAACGAATCAAATATATTTTATGAATCATGCGATAAGCCGGTTATCGCTATCACAGGTACGCGCGGAAAGACGACAACGGCCAATTGGACGGCGCATATTCTTGGTACGCAGGCGGTGCTTGCTGGAAATTCCACAAATGAGCCGCTTTTGAAAATGCTGCCGAAGACCAAATCAGCAACATGCAAGATAGTGGTCAACGAAATACCGTCATTTCAGCTCGAGCGATTTGAACACCATCCGCAGATTTCCGTCATTACCAATATTTATGTTGACCACCTTAATAGGCACGGCACTTTAGAAAATTATGCGCTTGTAAAAGGAAACGTTTTCAAGCATCAGACTAAGGATGACAAACTCATTTTAAATTATGACAATGATTGGACCGAGTTCTATCTTGCTCTTAAACCGAAAGCGCAGGTCTGGTTTTTCACACTAGACGAATTGCCTAAGAACAAGAACGGAATCTGCTACGCGGACGATACCCTATATCTGCATCTGAAAGGAAAACATAAAAAGATCGCTGACGTAAAGAAATTCGTCGAGTTTTGGGGCATGCACAACCTCGCCAATCTTGAAGCCGCAATTCTTGCCGCATATTTGGCCGGAGAAAAGATTCCGGATATAAAAGCGAAGATTCAGACATTGCCGCAGGTGAAATTCAGGCAAGAACGTGTGCATAATGGAAAAAATATGGAAGTTATAAATGATACAGCTGCGACCTCGCCGGAAGGCGGCATAGCGGCAGTGGAAAGATTCGGCGGCAAAAAATGCGTTCTGATAACAGGCGGGACCGATGCGGGGCTCGAATACGGAAAATGGGCTAAAATTGTATCAAAACATATTCCAGCCGAACGTATCATTCTTCTTGCCGGCAGCGCATCGAAAAAGATGTTTGAAGAATTTAGGAAGCATTTGAATATATCTAAAATCAAGACATTCAATACGCTCGATGAGTGCTTTGCCATGGCGCTTGAAATATCAGAGCGCAGCCCGAAAGACGGCAAGACCATAATCTTATTTTCTCCATCGGCAAAAAGCTTCGAGAAATTCAAGAATGAATTCGACAGGGGAGAAAAGTTCAATGAAGTAGCCAAAAAATACCTCAGAAAAAATAAATAATGGCAGGTTTTTAATTCCAGCTAATATTGATACAATTCGATTATGAAAAATCCAATCGTTTCCGTAACAACCGAAGACGGAATAGACCTCTACGGCATACTACTCGAAGCTTCTAAAAAAGATGCAGTGATAATAAATATCCATGGAACCGCAGACAATTTTTATGCCAATGATTTCGTGTGGAACATAGCCGATGCGGCAGAACCTCTAGGCGTCTCCATGCTTTCGGTAAATAATCGAGGAGCTTATACACTCGAACTTTATGGCTATGGTCCGGGCGACAAGCGCAATACAGGAGCGGCATCGGAATTTTTCGAAAAATGCCTTTTGGATATAGATGCCTGGATTTCTTACGCGGTTTCCCTCGGCTATAAAAAAATAATACTGGAAGGTCACAGCCTGGGCACGGAAAAAATCGTCTATTATATGGCCAAAGGAAAATTTGCGGATAAGATAAAGGCAATAATGCTTTTCGGCTTTTCCGATTCGTTTGGAACCAATATGCAGTATCTAAACAAAAGCGAAGAAAATATAATGGAAGAAGCAAAGAATATGATCAAAGAAGGAAAGGGCAGCCAATTTCTTTCCAAGAACTGGCTTTCACATGCAGGGATTTTGCCGAAAAATGCAGAGTCATATGTTAATTTTTTTGAAGGAGATTCCGAACTTTCCAAAGCTTTCCCGATACGCTTGGGCAGCGGCCTTGAAATGTATAAGAATATCCGCGTACCGATCCTCGGCGTCATAGGGGATATCAAAGAATATACTGTTATTCCGGTATCTAATGCCGTAGAACTTTTAAGAAAGGAAAACGATATGGCCGAAATACACCAAATAAAGAACAGCGATCATTCCTTCTCAGAGAGCGGAAAAGAGCTGGCTTCAATTGTTGAAAAGTTTTTACGCGGAACCGTACTGAAATAAAATAAAATTTGTGTTTTTAATCAAGCGGATATATTATTAGCTCATGTCAAGTAAATGTTTCCACTGCGGTTTCCCGATAGAGAAAAAAATGGGAAGGATGAAAAACGAAGTATTGCCGAAGCTTTGCGTAAACTGCAAGAAGCTTGCGCCACGCCAGTCACTCAGGCCATTCGATTCTCCAAAGAAGCCGAAAAGAGGAAGATAAAATCAATGCGCTATGGAAAAGCCGCTGACTTTTTTTGCTCCGGCTTCCATAAGAATTTTTGCCATTTCCTTCATCGTTGATGAAGTCGTTATAACATCGTCTATTATCACTATGCATCTTCCGCTGACTTTTGACGGATCAGCATAAAAAGAGCCGGAAAGATTTTTTATCCTTTCAGAGCGGTTTTTAGTCTCAGCTTGTTTTTCAGTTTCGCTTATTTTCTTTACCGAATCGAATGAAAAATCCAGCATATTTCCTTCATCAGCTTTCCTTATCATCTTCAATATGAGTTCGCATTGGTTGAATCCTCTTTCTCTGATACTTTTTCTTCCGGATGGCACCGGAATAGCCAGTGGATTTGTGAAATTGCCGAAGCTGGACATATCGGACAATTCTTCCAATATGAATTCATAAAGAAGAATGGAAATTTTTTCAGCAATGTTTTTATTTGCATGGTATTTTATTTCCCATACGGCCTGCCTTGCAAAAGGGTCTTTGTAATTGAACAGGGCTTTGAATCTTTTGTCAGGGATATCCTCAGCGCGTGCGATTGCCTCTGAAATATCGCTAGCGCTCATCGCTTCAAGAATTTTTGCACTTCTTTCTGATGGAAAAATGAAATTTATTATGTTCTCCAGGACTTTCAACATTGCATTTTGTAAGTTTTGGTAAGTCCTGTTATAATAACATGTAATTTATGGCAGATTTCCTTTCAAATTTATCTTCCTTGTCTTCACTTTTCAAATCAAAAAAAATCGAGAGCGCTCTTGGCATAGACATAGGATCTTCCTCTATAAAAGTAGTCCAGCTTGCAAAAAAGAAAGGGAAAGCCGTGCTTGAAACATACGGCGAAATAGCTCTCGGTCCATATGCTGGAACGGAAGTCGGCAAATCCGCCGTCCTTTCGGCCGAAAAGCTTTCCCAAGCCGTTACGGATCTTTTGAGAGAATCGAATACAACGACAAAAAATTGCGCGCTCTCCATTCCCATAGGCTCGACATTCATAATATTCATGAAAATACCTACGACTGACGAGAAAAAATTTGCCGAAATGGTTCCTTTGGAAGCCAGAAAATACATACCTGTTCCGGTATCAGAAGTTTCCGTGGATTGGTGGCCTGTTCCGCGAGATGAGGAAACAGTTTCAGAATTTCAAGGCGGGCAGAAAGTCGAGGAAGAAAACGGAACGGAAATACTTGTCGTGGTAATAAACAACGATGCGGTAAGCAAGAATAAGACCATACAGGACCTTGCCGAGCTTAAAGTCACATTTTCCGAAGTAGAAGTATTTTCCAACTTACGAGCTTCACTTGATATGTCGCTTGCTCCGCAGATGCTTATGGATTTTGGGGCGAGTTCCACAAGAGTTTTCATAGTTGAGAGAGGTGGTCACGGACCGGCGCGA
>CAWJAN010000005.1:0-77089 GCA_963840885.1 uncultured bacterium | reverse complement strand
TCTTATTATATGGCTGATTTCCATTTCGAAGTCGTCTATAACCACAACAAGATGAAAGACCGGCTCATCCATAGATTTTGCTATGACAAAATCGCCAAGCTCAGTCGTATCGAATTCTATTTCTCCGCGTATAAGGTCGTTGAATTTTACTTTTTTATTCGGATTCCTGAATCTTATGACTTCCGGTCTTTGTCCGGCTTCCTTCATTTCTTCTTTTGAAACATAAGCTTTATCTTCATCCACGAGTTTTTTCAGGTATTTTTTGTATATTTCAGTCCTGTCGGATTGCTTGTAGAATTCGTCATATGAAAAACCAAGCCATTTCATGCCATCCATTATGTCTTCCTCATATTCTTTTTTAGACCTTTCCTTATCGGTATCTTCTATCCTTAGTATGAATTTTCCTCCGTTTTGTTTTGCAAAAATATAATTGAAAAGAGCGACCCTGGCGCTTCCAACATGAAAAAGCCCTGTAGGGCTTGGCGCGAATCGGACTCTTATTTTTTCATCGCTATGCTTCATGTTTTAGTCCTAGCCTGAGGATTTCTCTCGCTATGAGTTCGGCAGAATCTTGCTTTATGAAGCTCTTTGCTCCAGAGGCCATCTTTGAGCTTATCTGCTTGTCCGAAAGTATCCTGTCTATTTCAGCAAGAAGGATATTAGGAGTCAGGTTAGCTTCTTCTATTACTGTTGCGCCGCCAAACTCGGCATAGTAATAGGCATTTTTTCTCTGGTGGTCGCCATTGGAACTTTCTATCGGTATTATTATGCTTGGTATTCCCCAATTTGCTATTTCAAAAATTGTAGAGCCCGCTCTCGATACTATGAGATCGGATGCCGCCGCCGCCATGCTCATATTTAGGTTATCGAGATAATCGTAAGCTTTATAACGTCTTGCAAACTTGCTTTGCAGGAGGATGACTTTGGATGTTTCCACCACCTCTTTTATATTGTTTTTTCCGGTCTGGTGTATAACATAATAGTTTTCAACGAGTTTTGCCAGAATACTAAGTATCTCGTCATTTATCTTTACTGCGCCTTGCGAGCCGCCTAGCACCAGTATTACAGGTATCTCTTCATCAAGGCCAAGGAAATCTTTCCCGCTTTTTTTGTCCGCCAGCTGTTTTACGCTTTTTCTTATTGGATTTCCAGTGACGGCTACTTTTTTCTCGTCAAAATATTTGGCAGCTTCCGGATACGATACGGCTATCCTTTTTGCAAATTTTCCGGCCCAGGCATTTGTCCTGCCAGGAACGCTGTCGGACTCGTGTATTATTACCGGTATCTTGAAAAATTTTGCCGCAAGAAGTACGGGAAAGCTGGCATAAGCTCCTTTGCTGAAAATAATATCAGGGTAAATATTGAAAACTTTTATCATGGCGCTCAAGATACCGGCAGCAGTCTTGAAAATATCGAAAATATTCAGGATCGAGAAATATCTCCTGGCCTTTCCCGCCGGAATCTTTACGAACTCTATATTATTCTCAAGAAGCGCTGTAGCATCGTGAGGCGAATCCGACATATAGTAAAGCTGGGCTGGCAGGAGTTTCTCCTTTTTTATTATGCTGTTTATTTCTTCGGCTACGGCTATAAGCGGGTAAAAATGTCCGCCTGAGCCTCCGCCGGTTAAAAGTATTTTCATTTTCGGTGCGAAGATTTATTTGCTGAATCTCGAGACATTCAGAACTATCCCTATCTCGGCAAGCATTACGAGCATCGAAGTCCCGCCTTGGCTGAAAAAAGCCAAAGGAATGCCTGAAAAAGGAATTATGCCCAGTATTGAGGCTATATTTGTGAAAGACTGGACAGTTATAAGTATAACAATTCCAGACACCAAAAGTCCACCGAAAGAATCCGGAGCGCTTATCGCTATCCTTAATCCGCGGAATATGAAAATCAGGAATAATATTATTACCCCGACTGATCCGATAAATCCTAGTTCTTCCCCAAGCACTGCGAAGACCGAATCACTGATTGATTCCGGCAAGAATTTATATTTTTGAATGCTTTGACCTAGTCCTTTTCCGAACATTTCTCCAGAACCTATGGCTATAGACGATTGCTGAAGCTGATATCCTGAAGTCTGCGAATTTGCCGAAGGATCTATGAAAGATTTAAGCCTGGACATCACATAAGGCCTTGCGAGAGCCAATATGGCCACGCATACGATTGCGGCAATGCCCAGATAGATCACATGCCTTAGCTTGCCTCCAGCAAACCAAAGCATAGCCACTCCGGTCATTCCAAGCACTATGAAGGAATCTGTGTCAGGTTCAAGCAGAAGAAGTATTCCTGTCAGGGAAAGCATGGCAATAAGCGGCAGTATCCCATATTTTAATTCAGAAACCTTTTCTTTGGCATAAGAAAGCCATGTGGCCCAATAAACTATGAATCCGAAACTCAGCACTGATGTGGGCTGGAAAGAAAAACCCCACAATATTATCCATCTTCTCGCGCCGTTAATAGTGGCTCCTATATGCGGTATAAACACCAAGATAGTCAGGATTGCTGAGAATATAAAAATCGCAAGAGAATATTTTTTTAATATCTTGTAATTTATCCTGGAAAAAATAAAACATGCTACGAGCCCGAGTATTATCCCGAAAAAAACCTGTTTGAAAACGATTGAGCTGAACTGGGCGGAATCATTGGCAAGTATACCGAGCGATGCCGATAAGAAAATCGTGAAGCCTATGACAAGGAGAATTATGTTTATCGTTAAAAAAAATCTGTCTACGCTTTCATTTTTCCTTATCATCGGCTTTTATTTATATTTTTATAAGAGCGAGTATTACTCCGAGCACGGAACATATTGCGCCGAAAATCCAGTATCTCATTACCACCTTATATGCTGGCCAGCCTATGGCTTCAAAGTGGTGATGAAGAGGAGCGACCAGAAAAACTTTTCTGCCGCGGTATTTTTTTGAAAGAAGCTGTATTATATTCGAGCCAGAAGTGATTACCAAAGGAAAAGCTATTATGGGCAGCACGAGTATTCCATGCCCGTTTCCGAGAGCGTCAGTCATGAACGCTACGATTCCGAGCGTGATGGTAAGACCCATCATTCCCGTATCCGACATATAATATCTTGCCGGCGGAATATTGAACCAGAGGAATGCAAGGATCGCTCCGACAAGAGTCGTGCAGAATGCAGCCAGGTTGAATTGCTGCTGATTGAAAGCTATTATCGCATAAGCGAAGAACATGGTTGCGAATATTCCCCCGGATAAGCCGTCTATTCCGTCTATGACACTTCCGGAATATATCGCTATAACCACTATCATAAAGAAAGGAATGAAGAATATTCCCATATTTATCAATTGGCCGGTATAAAATGTCCCTATGCCGATTACGCCAAGCTTGTAGTAAAACCACGCGGCGCATAAAAAAGATATTATACCCACAGCAAGAAGCCTTTTTTTAAGCGAAAATCCCCCGCCGATATATCCGCCTTCAGGCGTTTCTCTTGTTACAAGATAATCGTCTATCAGGCCTATGAGCCCTCCTATAATAAGAGTAAGGAGAGGAATCCAAGTCTGGTTTCTGGAAAGCAAATCCAATTTTGAAAAAACTCCATTTCCTATATTCATTTCAGCCAGCAGCCATATTGCTGAAATAGTTATAAATGTAGAGAACCACACCACTATTCCTCCCATTCGCGGAGTTTTTTTCTGTTCATCCTTGTGGAGGGATGCGGATATCGTCGCTTCCCTGCCATCAATGGTCTTTGATACGCTTTTTTTCTTCCATAGTTTGTGCTTATACAGGAAGTCCGTAAGAATGGGCGTAAAGGCCACCCCTATTACGAAAGATACCACAGAAGGAAGTATCACTTTGATTACGTTTGTTTCCATAAAAGATAATTATAAGGTTTTCTGGCCAAAAAACAATTTTTTTTATTTGTTTTCCGCCGAAAGTTTTTTTAGCGACAAGTTAACAAGATTTTCCATGTCCGTAAAGCGCCCGGATTCTGTAGAGCCGAGTACCACCGCTATTATTGGATGATCGAATCCTCCGTCGAATACCACCGCCAAATTACCGCCGGCGAGATCGGTAAATCCTGTTTTGGATGCTATTAATGAAGGAATGGCATCTATGGCCTCATCCGTATTGGATGCATAATGCACTATATCGCTTTCAGATATGAATTTTTCCGATACATTTGGCGTTTCTTTTATTATTCTAGGATTTATGCTGAGTATATTTTCTATGAGCTTGGAAACATCATATGATGAGCTGTATGCGCCGCTTAAATTATTGTCTACATCGAGGCCGGTTACATTGTAAAAGACGGTATCGCCGAGCCCCAGTGTTTTTGCGCGTTCATTCATGAGGCTTACGATATTTTCTCCGCTTATCGAATCAGCTAGCATTGCTATGGCATGAATGCCGTCATTTGAAGAAGTGATTAAGCTGAAATCCATGAGATCTATTAGCTTCCATTTTTCTCCCACGACAAGCCCGGTGCCGCTTCCGAGCGCAACATCGCCTTCGCTTATGGTTACAGTCGATGTTTCAGGAATCATATCCAGAGCCACAAGGCTGGTCATCAGTTTCGTTATCGATGCGAGAGGAAGGCTTTCATGCTCGTTTTTCGAAAAAAGAACTTCATTCGAATATATATCGTAGACATAAAATGATTTTCCCTGTATCTCTGACAAGCTGGAAGCGTATGGCGCATTATCCGCAGCTTCATTTTTCGCTATCTTCTCGTTTCCCGCCTGATTTGCTATGACAACGAATAAGAACGCAATAATCAATATTAAAATCGCTGAAAGAAAAACTTCAAAAACCTTTTTGAGAGATACGAAAGGATGCATGTATTATTTATATCAGATTATGCTGATTCCGCGACAGCTTCTTTTGCGGAATCTTCGTTTTCAACAGGAGCGGCCTCTTTAGAGGAATTCTTATAGCTTTCTATTTCGGCCCTGGCTTTTTCGAATTCAGGCATATCTTCTATCTTTGAAACTCCGAGATAATTCAGGAGGTCGAAAGTCGGCCTGTACAGGAAGCTTCTTTGGTCTTTAGGATTCGGTATTTTTTCCACAAGTCCGCGGATCATAAGATTTCTCAAGATGAAATTTGACTGCACGCCCCTTATGTAATCTATCTCGGCGCGAGAAATCGGCCCCTGATATATTATTATGGAAAGAGTTTCAAGACCGGCTCGCCCAAGGTCTTTCACCAGCTCTTCTTTCGTGATTTTTTCTATGAGATCTGAAAAATCCTTCGATGTGCCGAGAGCGACTTCATCGTCTTTTGAAATAAGCGCTATTCCCCTGCCCGACAAGCTTGATTCAAGGGTTTTAAGAGCCGAAGAGATTTCCTCTTCGGTTTTCTCTAAGATCTGCACCAATTTTTTTATCTTTACCGGTTCGCCGTACCAAAATAGGATAGCTTCAACTTGTTTTTCTAAATTTTGTTCTGACATTTTTATTTCTGTTATTAATAACTCGGAACTCCGCCGACTTCCTTCGTCTCCATATTTATATCTCCAAATTTATCATTCTGCTCGGCTTCTATCAAACCCTGCTTCACGAGCTCAAGCATAGCGAGAAATGAAACAATGACATTCACCCTGTCCGCCTTGCCCTGGCCAGGCAGGCCCATTCCGGAAAAATCCCTGAAGCTCATCTTAAGCGAAGATTGTATCCTTTTCGTAAGGTCGCCTATCATTTCTTCAAGCGAGATGACTTTTGCAATCTTGACTTTCGGCTTCACCTCGAATTTAGGAAAACTCTTTATTACGCCGAAAATGGCGTTTGTCAGATTCTCTTTTGTCATGGAAGAGTCGGGGGAAAATACAGGTTCCATTTTTCTGACATTTGGGAAAAACATTATATTTTTTCCGAACGTGTTTTTTACATGGACCGAAAGCTCTTTTATTTTCTTGTAGATCTTCAGCTTGAGTTCAAGGTCGTTTATATCCGATTTTTCTTCGTCGGTCAGGTCAAGAGTCGGCAAAAGCGATTTGGATTTTATGAGTAGCAAAGTCGCGGCGATGACAAGGAAGTCAGAAGCGTCTTTTATCGAGTATTCTTGCCTATTCTGCAGGTATAAGATGAAGTCGTCCGTGACTTTGGCTAGCGACACGTCGTTTATAAGCAGCTTTCTTTTTTCTATGAGCGAAAGCAGGAGCTCAAGAGGGCCTTCGAAAACTTCGGTTTTGATTTGGAATTGATTATTATCTTTCATCAGCTGTTTATGATTTTCAATACTTCATCGAGCTCTTCTTTAGTTGCCGGCTTGGCACGTGAAGAATCCAGCTCATGGCCATGATTTATAGGCACCAGGTGAATGTGTACGTGCGGAACGCCGAATCCTTCAACGATAAGCCCGATTTTTTTCGATCCGATTTTTTCTTTCAATTTTTTTGCCAGCGTTTTGGCTTTTAGCATGAGCTCAGTATATTCGTCGTCCGGCAAGTCGAAAACATAATCATCATGCTTTTTGGGCATAAGAAGAGTATGTCCGGGATTAAGCGGGTTTGAGTCGAGAAAGGCGAAATATTTTTCATCTTCCCAGACTTTTGCACTTGGAATTTTTCCTTCTATGATTTTACAAAAAATACAATCCTGCATTATTTTTTCTTCTTGATTTCGATGCTAAGCTCTTTGAGCTGTGCGGATGAAACTTCAGATGGAGCATCCACCATCAAATCTTTTCCTTCGCCTGTTTTTGCAAACGCTATAACCTCTCTTATGTTGGGTTCGTTTTCTAGAATCATCATAAGCCTGTCGAGCCCCCAAGCTATTCCGCCATGCGGAGGCGTGCCGGACTCAAAAGCTTTAAGCATATGGCCGAAGTTTTTTTCTATCCTTTCATTATCGTATCCCATGATTTCAAAGACTTTTTTAAGAGCTTCCGGCTTATGGTTTCTGATGCTTCCGCCGCCGATTTCATTGCCGTTTAGCGTAATATCATATTGGGCCGCCATTATATTTTCTATATTTTCTTTATTCATCAGGTCATTGAATGATTCCGGTTTTGTTCCTGAAAAAGGATTGTGGGTGAACGTCCATTTGCCATCATCTCCTTTTTCAAACATCGGGAAATCAACCACCCATGCGAAAGCCAAGAGCTCATTGTCATTTTTGTCTTTTCTTATATCTGGTTTGTCCGAACCGTATTTTTCCATAGCTTCTTTGTAGGTAATCCTTGGAAAAGGAATTTCTTGTATTTTTTTGTGAGGATAAAGTTTTTGAACGGCTTCTATCAGGGCTTTTTCGTTCACATTCATCACTTCTTCTTCTGTAGCAAAGCTCATTTCAAGATCCATCTGCGTGAATTCCGGCTGCCTGTCTCCTCGCGAGTCTTCATCCCTGTAGCATCTTGCGAATTGGAAATATTTTTCAAAGCCGGAAGCCATGAGTAGCTGCTTGTATTGCTGAGGCGATTGAGGAAGAGCGTAAAATTTTCCCGGCTCAAGACGCGATGGAATTATAAAATCCCTCGAGCCTTCAGGAGTGGAAGCCGTCATTGACGGAGTTTCTATTTCTGTAAATCCGTTCTTTTCGAAAAAGTTCCTGACGGATTGGACGAATTTGAACCTGTTTCGGATATTTTTCTGCATTCTCGGCCTTCTCAAATCAAGATACCTGTATTTAAGCCTTGCATCTTCTCCTATATCCATTCCGTCTCCGCGGACATCTATCGCAGGAGTAATGGCTTCGTTCAGAACATTCATGGAAAGTATTTCAATTTCAACCGAGCCGTTTGGTTCGTCCTTGTTTATCATTTTTTCCGGCCTGGCATTTACTTTTCCCGTGACTTCAATCACCCATTCCGGCCTGACTTTATTGGCCAGTTCGTGCGCTTCTTTATGATTAGGCAAAGCCACCATCTGGACTTTTCCCGACATATCGCGCGCATCTATAAAAATAAGCTTGCCGTGATCGCGCCTTATATCTACCCAGCCGCAGATTTTCACTTCTTCTCCGGTCTTTTTGCCGAGTTCTCCAATGTATGTTCTTTGCATAAATTATTTAATATATTTCTAATCCTACTTTCTCCCTGACTTCAGCCATTTTCTTATCGGCTCTCATTGATGCGCGCTTCCCGCCTTCTTTCAGGATGTCCAAAACCGCTTCTATGTCTTTTTTGAGCATTTCCCTTTTTTCCCTGAGAGGCTTTATAAATGCCGACATATCATTTATGAGAAGTTCTTTCGCTTCCTTATATCCTATTCCATTTTTTTCGTATTTTTCTTTCAAGTTTTTTATTCCATCTTCATCGAGGAAAAGCTTGTGAACGCCGAAAAGAATAGATTCATCCGTGTTTTTCGGCTCATTCACGCCTTTGGAATCCGTCGGGATTTTCATAACCGCTTTTTTTATTTCATCATCTGTGGCAAAAAGCGGGATGACATTATCGTAGCTCTTGCTCATTTTTCTGCCGTCCGTTCCCGGAACTGTTTCTACATGAGAAAGTATGAGAGGCTCTGGCAATTTGAAAGTCTCGCCATAAACGCGGTTGAATTTTTGCGCTGTGTCGCGCGCATATTCAATATGCTGTTTTTGGTCCTGGCCGACAGGAACGACGTCAGCATCCTGAATCAAAATATCGGAAGCCATGAGAATAGGATAATCGAAAAGGCCGGCACTTACTTCTTTGTTTTTAGCCTCAGCGTCTTTATATGCATGAGCTCTTTCCAGATACGGAACCGTTGTAAGGCAATTAAAGATCCAGGTCAGCTCGGCGACCTGCGGAACATCGGACTGTTTGAAAAGCACGATTTTTTTTGGATCAAGGCCGATAGCCAGGTAATCCAATGCAACGTCGATGATTCCCTTGGAAAGTTCGTCTCTGTTTTGGACGGTGGTCATCGCATGATAATCGGCTATGAAGATATAGCAGTCGTATTCATTCTGCAGGTCCACGAACTGCTTCATTGCGCCGAAATAGTTGCCTATATGCACGGTTCCCGTCGGCTTTACGCCGGAAAGGAGTATTTTTCTGCCAGATTCTTTAGACATACAACAATATTAGCAAATTATGGCCGATAATTAAAGGGATTTTATTCGTTGATAAATCCGCTGACCTGAAGATCCCATAATTTTTTATAAAGCCCGCTTTTCTTTTTAACAAGCTCGGCGTGAGTACCCTCTTCAACAATTTTTCCTCCCTGTATGGAAATTATCCTGTCCATTTTTCTGATGGTGGAAAGGCGGTGTGCAATTACGATTGTAGTGCAATTGTGCATTAAGTTATCGAGCGCGTCCTGTATGAGAGCTTCGGAATGGGAATCCAAGCTCGATGTCGCCTCGTCGAGTATAAGTATCGACGCTTTCTTCAATATGGCTCTTGCAATCGCGACTCTTTGGCGTTCTCCGCCGGAAAGTTTTATTCCGCGTTCTCCCACAAATGTATCGTATTTCAAAGGCAAAACATCTATAAATTCATCACAGTGCGCAAGACGCGCCGCTTCCATGACTTCTTTATCGGTAGCGTCTCTTTTTCCGTATCTTATATTGTCCATTAAGGTTCTGTGAAAAAGCACCGGATCTTGGGGAACAAAACTTATATTTTCGCGCAAACTTTCCTGGGAAACCGAACTAATATTCTGATTATCGATTAAGATTGAACCGGCGGTCAGATCGTAGACTCTCATGATGAGCCTTACCAGAGTGGTTTTTCCGGCACCTGACGGGCCGATGAAAGCTATTTTTTCTCCGGGCTTAATGGAAAGATTTATTCCGGAAAGAACCTCGCGAGTTTCGTTGAAATTGAAATACACATCTTTGAAAACGATTTCACCTTTTTGGATTGTAAGATTTCTTGCATTCGGAACATCCTGAACTTCAAAAGGTGTGTTGAGTATGTCTATCATCTCTTTTGAATCGGCAATGCTCTCGTTAATCCTTCTTATGACGCTGGAAAGCCCCCATAGCTGCTGTGCAAGGCCGATGATGTATGTCTGTGCAAGCACGAACACACCGATAGTAGCGAGCCCTCTTTCCCAATATTTTATTACGAAGTAGAAGACGAAAAATTCCACGAATATGATGAAGAATGCGTAGGTAGCATCGTTTATTTCACTCATAAGCCAGGATTTTCTCATTTTTTGCGCCTGGTCGTTTGAAACATCCTGGAATCCCTTTTTTTCGTATGAAAATCCGGTGAAAAAAGATACTGCATTGTTGTTTGTCATTGCGTCCGCAAGATATCCGGAAGTTTTTGAGTCGGCATCGGACACGGCAAGGTTGAACTTCATTCTCCATTTTGAAAAAAACAGATTGAAAGTCACGAAGAGTACCACCCATATCATGATTATTATTGATATCACTGGAGCCACAATCCACGTGACAATAATGGAACCAACGATGTTTATGATCACCGGCATTATGTTGAAAGCCGTTACGTCGCAGAGCGCTTCAAATGATCGGCTAAACCTGTTTATTTTCTGCACCAGGCTTCCGGTGAAATTGTTCGCAAAAAAACTGTGCGCATGCTGAATCGTATTCTCAAAAGAATATTGCTTAAGCCTTGCAATGGTTTTCGATTGCATTACATTGTAGGAAAGCATGCCTGTGCGCCAAAATATCCAATTTAAAAGATGGATACCCAGGATTATTAGGATTACGTTTACCAATTGAGAATAAAGCGAATATCTGTCCGCCTGGCTTCCTAGAACATCAAAAAACTGTTTATAGTAAAGAGGCACAAAAATGCTTACAAACTGAGAAAAAAAGAACATGACAAAAGAAAACCAGAATAAAGATTTATTTGGCCTTACTCCTTTCCAGAATTCCTTAAAAATCTGGCCGATTTTGGCATTACTCTCCGATTTATGCATATTTTTTGTCATTATAACACAAAAATAAAGACGGATTTCACTTTGTGAAATCCGTCTTTATTTATATTTTTTATATTCCCTCCTTCTTCAAATCCTCAAAATCCTCTTTGGCTTTTCGCGAAAGTCGGCTAGGCATTTTTATATTGAGTTTTACAAGCAAGTCGCCTCTTTTTGCCGGAGTTATTGGTACTCCTTTGCCTTTTATCCGCAATATTTGGCCGAATTCGGCGCCTTCCGGAACTTTCAGCTCTATGTCTCCATCAAGCGTTTTTATGACATATTTTGCGCCAAGTATCGCATCCGTCAGTTTTATATTAAGTTCCGTCACCAAATCCTTGCCTTCCTTGTGGAAAAATTTATCTTGCCTCACGTGCAGGCGTATATATAGGTCTCCGGATTTACCCTCTTTTATGGCTTCGCCTGCGCCGGCAAGGCGTATGGTTTCTCCATCGTTTATATCGGCTGGAATATTTACATTGAATTCCTCTTCCCTTCTTAGAATTCCTGCGCCATGGCACACATTACATTTTTCTTTCGGAATTTTTCCCGTGCCGCCGCATTCATTGCATATATGCTCGGTAGCGAATGTTCCGAATATAGATCTTTTCATCTCACGAATTTTTCCTTTGCCGGAGCATGTTCTGCAGGTTTCCATTGCCGTGCCCGGTTTTCCTCCTGTGCCTCCGCATTCATTGCATTTTGAAGTTTTCGTAAGCTTTATTTTCTTTTCAGCTCCGAAAACAGATTCGGAAAAAGGAATTTCCATATCTATGGATATGTCTTTGCCTTTTCTTTGAGCGCTTCTCCCGCCTCCTCCGCCAAAAAATTCGCCGAATATGTCGCCAAGGTCGAATTCGAAATTCTGCCCGTTTCCTCCCTGGAAGCCGGAAAAATCAAATCCGAAATCCTGCGGATTGAATCCTCCAGCTCCGCCGCCAAATCCTGAGCTACCGGCAGGACCTGCGCTTCCAAACTGATCGTATTGCGCGCGTTTTGAATCATCCGACAATACCGAATACGCCTCACTTGCCTCCTTGAACTTCTCGGCGTTTCCGCCTTTGTCCGGGTGATGCTCGTGAGCAAGCTTTCGGAAAGCTTTTTTTATGTCCTCATGTGAAGCCGATTTATCGACTCCGAGGATTTTGTAGTAGTCTTTGGATGTCATGATTAATTTAATTTTTCGAATATTCCAAGTTCTTTATTCT
The DNA here is from genome assembly GCA_963840885.1 of uncultured bacterium. GTDB lineage: Bacteria > Patescibacteriota > Minisyncoccia > Phycocordibacterales > GWA1-40-21 > Bog-1340. The sequence continues at coordinate 65,086 of CAWJAN010000005.1, read as the reverse complement.
TTTTGACATTATCCCAATTGAAGACCTTCCCATTCATAGAAACATAGACTCCTTTTGGTAATAATTGAACATTTGCAATTGCAGCACCAAAATTAAACATTGCGTCTGAATCTTTCTGGTTGTAAGGAATCATGGCCCCGAGAAGAACAATTGTTTTATCTTTGATACGTTCACCTAAATATTTAGCAGTTTCGGGCATTGTATCTGTACCGTGAGTTATAACAATTTTATCCTCGCTACACGATTGACATTTATTTGAAATTTTTTCTCTATCAATATCATTCATTAAGAGCGAATCCTTCATCATAATTTCATCAACAACAATATCATTCAATCTTGCATGTTCTAACATTTTTGGAATATGCGAATTAACAAATGTATACACATTTGTTAATTGATCAATACTTATGCAATCAATAGTGCCACCAGTAGTTAAGATTTTAATTTTATTGTTCATGAGATTTTTGGTCAGCAGAGGAGCTGTTAGCTATTTAGCGATATTATTTTCCGGTTTCCTTGTAATCCGCATCTTTAACATTATCATCTTTCTTTTCATCCCCGCCGGTTTGTCCAGGAGCGGATTGCTGGGCTTTCGCCATCGCTTCACCGATTTTCTGCATCTCTGCCGAAAGAGCCTCGGTTTTTGTTTTTATTGCCGCGACATCAGCGCCATCTTTTACCGTTTTCAAATCGGCAACCTTGTCTTCGACACCTTTTACGACGTCCGCTGGAATCTTTGCGCCATTATCTTTGATAGCTTTTTCCGCGGTATAAATCATCTGCTCTGCGATATTTTTTGATTCAACTGAATCTTTCTTTTTCGCATCTTCCGCAGCGTTCATTTCCGCTTCTTTTTTCATCTTTTCAATATCTTCTTTTTTCAGGCCCGAAGAAGCTTCAATCCTGATAGACTGTTCTTTTCCTGACGCCTTGTCTTTTGCTTTTACATTGAGGATCCCGTTTGCATCTACATCAAATGAGACTTCCACCTGCGGCATTCCGCGCGGCGCAGGCGGAATGCCATCTAAGATAAATCTTCCGAGTGATTTATTGTCGCTTGCCATCGGCCGTTCTCCTTGGACTATATGTATTTCAACGGAAGTCTGATTGTCGGCGGCGGTTGAGAATACTTGGCTTCTGGATGTGGGAATTGTCGTATTTTTTTCAACCAAATGCGTAGCCACTCCGCCCATTGTTTCAATGCCGAGCGATAGCGGTATGACATCAAGAAGCAAAACGTCTTTGACGTCTCCTCTCAAAATTCCGCCTTGGACTGCGGCTCCCATAGCCACGACTTCATCAGGGTTTACAGAAAGATTTGGCTCTTTGCCGAAAATATCTTTCACAGCCTTTATGATGGCAGGCATCCTTGTTTGTCCGCCTACCATTATGACTTCATTTATATCTGCGACTTTAAACGGCGATGCGGCAAGTGCTTTCTTGGCGATTTCAATAGAGCGGTCTATCAGGTCTTTGGTAAGGTTTTCTAAAGTTGCGCGGGACATTTTTACGAGCAAGTGCTTAGGTCCAGTTGCATCAGACGTGACGAACGGAATATTTATTTCAGTTTCAAGCGCGGTAGAAAGTTCGATTTTCGCTTTTTCCGCCGCTTCATCAATCCTTTGCAAAGAAAGAGCGTCTTTTCTCAAGTCTATGCCGTTTTCTTTCTGGAACTGTTCAGCCAGCCAATCAACTATTTTCTTGTCTATATCGCGTCCTCCTAGATGCGAGTCCCCGTCTGTCGAGCGGACTTCCACAACAGAGTCGCCGATTTCAAGGATAGAAACATCGAATGTTCCGCCTCCAAAATCGTACACAGCAATTTTTTCGTTCTTATTTTTATTGAGGCCGTATGCAAGAGCTGCCGCGGTAGGCTCGTTTATTATCCTAAGGACATTTAGCCCGGCGATCTGCCCGGCGTCTTTGGTAGCTTGCCTTTGCGAGTCGTTGAAATACGCCGGTACTGTGATGACCGCATCAGTGATTTTTTCTCCAAGCCTCGCTTCAGCATCAGTTTTCAGCTTTTGCAGGATCATCGCGGAAATTTCTTCCGGCCTGTAGTTCTTGCCTGCCATTGCAACTTCCACTCCGCCAGTTGCGGATTTCAGGATGTCGAATGAAACGGATGCTTTGTCTGCCTGCACTCCTGCATCTTCGAACCGGTGTCCCATGAATCTTTTTATCTGGAAGATGGTATTTTTCGGATTGGTGACAGCCTGCCTTCTTGCGAGAAGCCCGACAAGCTTTTCGCCTGTTTTTGTAGTTGCGACAATGGACGGCGTGGTCCTTGCTCCCTCGGCATTTTCGATGATTTTTGGCGCATTTCCTTCCATTACTGCCATTGCCGAAAAGGTCGTTCCCAAGTCTATTCCTATTATTTTTGACATATATTTATTTTATTGAGTTAAATTAAAAAATCAGTACTTCTAATACTTTTAAACGAATCAAGCTTAAGGCTCGATTTCCCTTTTATTCAAAATCAGGAGCTCTTGTGGGTTGTGATACTGTGAATGAAAAATTCTTGAAAATATTTTCGACTTCTGCAAAAAATGGGCTGACTATGGGTTTGACAGTTTTTTTCTCTGCTCCGCCGGAAATGAACATCACCGGATTTTTCTCCACCGCCTGTTCCAGAACTTTTATAAAGACAGCTTTAGCCGTGATCTTGCCGTTTATTTCGGTAAGTTCAAAAACAACAAAGGCCTTTGCCCCGTTAGGCAATGTGACCATCTTTCTTGCATATCCATGCTGTTTTTGTACGGCTAACATATTTTTAATTATAGTTTATTTTTTATACTCGGCAACAACGACCTGCGGGGCAATCACTATTTTGTCATTAAGCATATAACCTTTTTTCTTAACATGAACTATTATCCCGTCATTTTCCTTATCCTCAATTTCCTTATGTTCTACAGCTACATGATATTTCGGATCAAATCTTTCGCCGATAGGATTGATTTCTTTGAAGCCGTTATCGGCAAGAGCTTTGACGAGCTGCGAATGGATGTATTCGACTCCCGTTCTCCAGTTTTTATCAACTTTTTCCCAGGCTTCTTTATTGGCAAATGCCATTTCAAAACTGTCGAAAACAGGAATAAGGTCGGCAATAAGATTTTCTGTGGCATATTTCACTATCTCAGCTTTCTCACCCTCTATTCTTTTCTTATAGTTTATGAAATCGGCGCGTTCTCTCTGCCAGCCGTCCATATATTCCTGTTTTTCTTTTTCAAGAATCTTGATTTTCTCTTTAAGCTTCTTGGCCAGAGCTTCAGGAGCTTCATTTTCATCGTCCATAACTACATCATCGGAGACGTGTTTTTTGGCCTTTTTTTCGCTTTCCTCGTATACGATATCGTCATTATTAGGGTCTTTTTTGTGCATATTTATAGCCATTTTACCATCAATATACAGAAAATCAAGTTTTATGCTTGACAATATATATCAATCATGCTATCATTATAGCAGAAAGGAGAAAGAGAGTATCACTTCTCTCGTACCCATTGGGACAGATATAATGACCCCGGGAAATGTTAAGTGCGCCCTGGGATGAATTAAACACCCTGGGCAAGAGAGTCCAGGGATGAATAGAAAACCCCGGACAGATCAAATGCCGCCAGCCTTATTTATAAGGAGGCGGATTTTTTTATGGCCGTCTTGTATTGACTTAAGTATTAAATTATGATATTCTATTTAAGAAGTTTACAGTTCCAATCAGGAGGCATTATCATGGACGGAGAAAAAAAAGATCCGTTTGCCGTGCAAGAGCCGAAGGTTCTGGAGTTCCGGCATCGTATATTCGATGCTAAGACCGAAGAAGAACTCAAAGCTATCGAGGACGAGGCCAAAGCGATGGAAAAATTTTATTTCATCGTCGATGATCTCGCCAATCAACGGCGGCATATCGAATATGTCACCAAAAGGATGGGAATATAATAAATTTCCCGATTCCAAGCCCGCTTCCCAAAAAGTTGCGGGCTTTTTTATTCCCCACCTGAAATCAAGTGCGGGGATTTATTTTAAATTTCATTGACAATTCATTATGTAAAATGATAACTTCATATAAGACGAACATTTTGACAGGAAATCGGAGAGAAATTTGACGGAACATAAACAGACGAATAGCTTGAGGGGTTTGAAGAAAAAGCTTGAGAAAGCAAAAACCCTGAAGGAGGTTACCGAAGTAAGTAGGAAAGCCAGGAGGATTAAGCTAGAATACGAAAGGATAGAATTCGATTGCTATAAGAAAACAAAGGAATTTTTCTCCTAAAAACAAAACTCCCGGAATTAACCGGGAGTTTTTCTTTATCTCTTTGACCACTGAGGAGCTTTTCTTGCTTTCTTGAGACCGAATTTTCTTCTTTCCTTCGCTCTCGGATCTCTTTTCAGGAATCCGGCTTTTTTGAGAGTTTTTCTGAGCTCTGGCGTCAGTTTTATCAAGATTCTTGCTATAGCATGTCTTACCGCTTCGGCCTGAGAATTTATTCCTCCCCCGCTTACCCTTACCGTTACGGAAAGCGGCTGAGCTTCAGCCTTTTTTAATGATTCAAGAGTCTTGATCCTCTGTGCCTCGTTTTTGAAATAATCCTCGACGCTTTTCCCTCCGTTTATTGTAAACGAATTTTTTGAAGCAGGAACAGCCCTCACTCTCGCGACTGAAGTCTTTCTCCTGCCAACAGCTTCTATATAATTGTGTTTTGTATCCGTCATCTTTTTAATTAATCTTTAAGGGTCAAGTTTTTTATAACCTTGGATCTCAGCTTGTTTCTTGGGAGCATTCCGAGAACAGCCATCCTGACTATAGCCGATCTACCCTTCTTGTCTATTATCTGCTCCATGCTTTTTTCAGACTGGCCTCCCGGATATCCGGAATATCTTTTGTAAGTTTTCTGAACCAGTTTTTTTTCACCTATATCCAGCTTGGAGATATTTTCTATTATGACTTCCGTATTGAAAACCTTGTTCTTGGCATATTCGGCCAGATTTTTTCCGGTCAAAAGGCTCGCCGCCTGGCTTGCGATTCTTCCGATTTTTGCTCCGGATGCATCTATTCTATAGGTTTTCTTTTCTGTGTTCATATTTTTGTTTTTAAAATTATACAAACTCTATCTGCGCCATTCTTGCGCCGTCAGATACTCTGGCCTTTATTTTAATAATCCTCGCATATCCTCCCTGCCTGTCTTTGTATTTAGGCGATATTTCTTTGATTATTTTCTTTGCGGAAGCTGCGCCTATTTTTGATGCTATAAGCCTTGTTGCGCTCAGATCGCCAGCCTTCCCTTTTGTTATGAGTTTTTCCACGAAAGGCTTCAATACCTTAGCCTTTATTTCCGTGGTAGTTATCTTTCCATGCTTAACCAAAGATACCGCAAGGCTCTTTATGAGTGCGTTTCTCTGGTTTTTGTTCCTGCTAAGCTGTTTGTTCTTGTTCCTGTGAAGCATATTCTTATTTAAGCGTTATTCCGTAATTCGAAAGCATCTTTTTTATTTCCTGTATTCCTTTTGCCCCAAGACCTTCTATATCGTCGAGATCCTTCTCTTTCTTTTTTGCAAGTCCTCCGGCAGTCCTAATATTTGCTTTTGTAAGCGCGTTTACTGTTCTTACGGACAAATCCAAGCCCTCTATCCTTGTTTTGAGGAAATCCGAATCAGCCTCCTTCTCTTCGTCTTCATTTTTGGCAGATTTTTTTTCTTCCATTTCCTCTTTTGGTTCCTGGAAGCCTACGATAGCCTTTAATTGTTCTATCATTATCATTATGGATTTTTCAAGAGCTTCATTAGGCGTGATGGAACCGTCGGTGTCTATGGATATGGTTATCTTGTTGAAGTCCGTCCTGTCTCCTACGCGCATATTTTCTACCTCATAATTTACTTTTCTTATTGGAGTGAAAATCGCATCGAGTGCTATCGTGCCTATCTCAACCTTTTCTTTCTGTATCACTTCTCTCGGGACAAAACCAAGTCCTTTCTGGATTTTCATTTCTATATTTAGTTCGGTGTTTTTATCCGTTATTGAAGCGATATACTGATTTGGATTCAGGACTTCTATCTGTCCAGGGACTTTTATGTCTTCTGCGGTAATTTCTTTTATTCCCTTTACCTTTAGCTCAACCGTATGCTCTCCGTCATTTACGGCTTTAAACCTTATTTTCTTAAGGTTCAATATCATGCTTATGACGTCTTCCTTTACGCCCTTTATTGATGAAAATTCATGATCCACACCGTTTATCTTTACGGATGTGATGGCGACGCCTGGAATAGAAGAAAGGATTATTCTTCTCAAGGAATTTCCCAGCGTGTGTCCGTATCCAGGATAAAGGCCGTCTATTTCATAGACTCCGGAAAAATCATCCTCTTTGATGATTTTTGGTTTTGAAGGCAATAATATTTTGTATTGATCCATATTATTTAAAGCGCTTTGTTATTAATTATTGATAAATTTTGATAAACTTTTTTAAACTACTTGTTGTAGAACTGGATTATCTGGGAAAGGTCGAAGGATATCTCGTTCGGCGCTATTTTCGGAAGTCCTTGCACTTTTGCTTCTCTCTTTGCCGCATCGAGCGAAAGCCATGACGGCGTCCTTGTTTCCCTGAGTTTTTCGTTTAAGTTGCTGAACAAGGTTTTTTTCTGGCTGCCTTCTCTTATTGATATGACATCGCCAATCTTTATCCTGTGCGATGGAATATTCATCCTTTTTCCGTTTACGTTTATATGTCCGTGGCCGACCATTTGTCTTGCTGCTTGCCTGGTGCTTGCAAATCCGAGCCTATAAATTGTATTGTCGAGCCTCGTTTCCAGGGATTGAATGAGAGATTCGCCGGTATTAGGAAGTTTTTTTGCGATTATTCCTTCGACAAGCTTTTTGAACTGTTTTTCTCCGATGCCATAAGTGACTCTGGCTTTCTGTTTTTCCAAAAGCTGGATTCCGAAATCGGAGCCGGTCATTTTTTTGAACGTCTTTTTTGCCCCGGCTTTCATTGCAAACTTCTGTGTCTGCGTCTTGTCAAAAACGCTTGCCCCGAGTCTTCTTGCTATTTTGTATTTTGGACCTACTTTCATGATTATTTAAATTTTATACTCTCCTAGGTTTCTTAGGCTTAGGTCCGTTGTGAGGAACAGGGGTCTCATCTTTTATCTTTGTAATATTTATGCCTTTTGAAACGAAACCTCTTATGGCAGATTCTCTTCCAGAACCGACTCCTTTAACGACCACATCTATTTCCTTTACTCCGAGTACGGCAGCTTTTTCTCCGAGAGTTTCACCCACTTTTGCGGCTGCAAAAGGAGTTCCTTTTTTTGCGCCTTTAAAACCGAGCGCCCCTGCAGAAGATGAAAGAAGAGCATTTCCGGATTTGTCCGTAAAGAGGACCATGGTGTTATTGTATGTCGATTGGACATACAAAATGCCTGACTCGATTTTTTTCTTCGAGGATTTTTTTGCTGTCTCAACGGCGCCTTGTTTTGCGGCATCCGTCTTTTCTTCTGTTTTTACTATTCTTTTCTTACCCATTGGTCGTTTGGAATTTTTTTATTTTTAACGTTATTTCTTTTCTTCTTTCTTTCTTCCGGTACCCATAGTGACTCTCTTGTTTCCTCTGAGTGTCCTGGAATTTGTCTTGGTTCTCTGACCTCTTGAAGGAAGCTTTCTTATATGCCTTATACCCCTGTATGCTTTTATATCCTTGAGCCTTTTTATATTGGAACCGACTTCTCTCTTAAGATCTCCCTCTATCTTTATCTCTTCTATGGTCTTTTTTATCCTGTTTTCTTCCTCTGCGGAAAGTTCTGCCGGCTTTTTATCTATATTGACTTTTGATTTTTCAAGTATCTGTTTGGCAAGCGGAAGACCGATTCCGTAAAGAACCGTTAGTCCGACTTTCAATCTTTTGTTTTCCGGGATTGTGATACCTACTATACGCATAAAATTGCACGAATGCTTACATTAGCATTTTTATTATTAAAAATCAACTGTTTTATCCCTGCCTCTGCTTATGGCGTGGATTAGATGTGCATGTGACAAAAACCCTGCCATTTCTTCTGACAGTCTTGCATTTAGCGCATATCTTTTTTACTGAAGCCTTTACTTTCATTGTTTTAAGATTATAGCCTTCTTATTATTCTTCCCTTACCTCCATATTCATCAAGCAGGACTTCCACTCTGTCACCGACCAGGATTTTTATCCTGTTCATCCTCATTTTACCGGCCAAATAAGCCAGTATTTCCCCTTTGTCATTTTCGAGTCTTATCTTGAAGATGGTGTTGGGAAATGCTTCAAGAACAATTCCAACGGATGTTTCTTTATTTTTTTTCGTCGCTTGCATTATTTATAAGGCCAAAAGATAATAACAAACTTTTTCAGCATTTGCAAGTTTTTATATGGAGTTTCCCGTAACCGAGTCAACGATGCTTATTTTTTTAGGATTCTTGGGGAATGTTTTTACCCAGGAAGGATTTATGCTAGCAGTTATCGCTTCCACTGAAGTCTTATATTTGTCCAGAATGGCCGGTATTACTGATTTATTCTGGCCTGCGATGTCGCTTATTATGTCGCCGCCATTGTAAACCCAGACTATCTTGATATTTCCCGAAAAGCTTATTTTCAAAGTATGTTCGTTCCAAGGCTGCGCCGTTGTGCCGGAAATTGAGGAAGTGAAATCATCACCGGGAAGGATATCGACTTCTGATCCGTCAAAACCGCTTATCTTGTTTTTTGCCAGGAAATCCGCTAAATCGGATCTGCTGAATATTATCGCATGTATCGTTCCGTCTTCGGAGATGGAATAATCGCTAGTGCTTGAATTGTCTGGCAGGTCGTTCATATCGGTATAGTAGTTATTGTCGAATATTAAGTATCCGTCCGGCTTCTGGTCGTAAACTTCTTTTATGAGTTCAGTTTGCAAATCATTTTTCAGCTGGTTTCTTCCGGCAGTCAGATCATTGTTTGATACGCTTTTAACATTTCCTATGTAGCCACCAGTTATGTCTGAACTTATCCTTGCAAAAAATCCGTCGAATTTCGGGCTGCCGGCAAATCCAGGAATCGTGAAATCGCCTTTCAGGTCGCTGACATTCATATTGTATTTGTCGCCGGATTCATCGGCTATTACATCTACTGTTACGCTTCCCGGAGTCGAACCGCTCATTCCCGGAACATCCACAGATTCCCTTATCCTGTAAATGAGTCCGTCAGGCGTTTCCAATCTCGTATTGTTTATCAGACGCTGGGTTTGGGTGCTGTATTTGTTGTATATGGTGACTTTTCCGATGGCTTTTCTTTCGACGCTTTCCTCGCCGCTTGTAGGAAGGGATTTTGACATCGTTTTTTCCACGGTCATAATTTCATAATGAAGACCGGCAGCATCTTTATTATCGCTTGCAGTATATGTATCACTCATGCTTAAATCGGTATTTTTCGGCGTTATGATTATTTTTGCAGTTGCAAAAACAGAAGACAGAAGGAAAACTATTGTGACGATAAGTGCAAAGCCAAGGGCCCATAGAAAATAAACAGAGTTTTTGGAAACTTTTTCTTTAGGAAATTCCGAGTCATCATTTTTTTCAAACATATGCTCCTTATCTTTAAGCTCGTTAAGTTTTTTGGCAAATACATCATCATTATTATCGTATATTTTTTCCCTAAAAAACAAATGCCTTTCGGCCTCGATCTTTTTCGACGCATGGTCGTTTTTTTTATCTTTAACTATGATGTCCTGTATTATTTTTCTAGCCATGGGTTTAAAAAGTTTGAATTTTATTTTTTAAATATTATCTTATCCAAAAATACCGTATCTATCTTTATATAAGGCTCGTTTTTAAAATCTTTTCCATTTTCGATATTATTGTCTATCATCGCCTCGCTTATATGTTCTACAGCCATTTTCATTCCCATAATATTCACATCCTCGTCAGACAACTCTTTCATCATGGCTCTTACCAGATTTGTATTTTCAATGACGAAAATATTCTTTGGAATATCCGTTTCCGAGGATATTTTCGACATAGCAAGCTTGAACTTTTCCAGCCATATGTTTTTGCTCTCTTTCAGTAGTCTCTTCGTTTCTTTTTTGGTTTCCTCTTCGCAGGCTCCGTGGCACATCATATTTATGTATGTCATTATCGAACTTTCCGGTATTTTGGCGTGCGACATCATGGTTTTTATCAGATCTTTTTCTCCGAGCGGAAAAGATACTGCTCCTGATATAACATCGTTTCTCACGAAGAATATATCAGTTACGAAATTGCCTATATCCACGCATATGAAATTATTTTTGTCCGAATAAAGATCCCTAAAAAATATATATGAAGCAAGCATGGACGAATTCATAGTTGTCTTTATATGTCCGCCTGAAGTTATATCTGACAGGCCCTTATAGACTTCTACCGGAATGAAAGAGACGAAGAGCTCGGCCTCGAGCTCGGTTATCTTTTTGTCGAAGACCTTTTCTGCCTTATAGCCGTTCAGCTTGAACTCCACGATTTTTTCTTCGAGGATTTTCCAGTTTTCCAGCTTTATGCTGGTGCTCATATCCTTTTTTATCGTTTCTTCCTCGTCGCTGACTATTTTTCCTAGTATCTCTTTTGTAACTTCGAATTTTTTGTTTTTAATTATCTTTATGGTTTTGCTTTCCGAAACGCTCCAGGGAGATCCTATGAAGAAATGGTATTTTCTTATGCTTTCTTTGCTTCCCTTTTTGGCCAGATCTTTCCTAACGGCCAGAATCCCTTCTTTTACAGAACTTAGCATGGAGGATGTGTATTTACCGTAATCTTCGTGGTTTGACGGATTGATTTCAAAGTTTTGACATAATATTATTTCGGGCTTGCTTTCATTTACGAAATTTATTGCGGCAATCGAGACATATGAATCCCTCAAATCAAAAACAAGAGATAAGGAAGATTTATTTTTGGAAGAAAAAATACTCATTGCATACATTATAGCAAGCAGAAAGCTAAAATCAAAAGCCGGCGCCAGTTAGGGCGCCGGCTTTTGAAGACTGATTTATTCAAGCACAGCTTTTATTCTCCTTACTCCTGCGCTTACAGCCTCTTCTTTTGCGATTTTGAAATGCCCGAGCTCGCCTGTATTTTTTACATGCGGGCCGCCGCAGAATTCTATACTGAAGGCTTTGTCAATTTCCGGCACATAGCCGATTTTATAAACTTTTACGATATCGCCGTAGCTTGAAAGGTCGAATGCGAGCGTAGTGGCGATTTTTTGCGCTTCGGCTTTCGGCAGCTCAACCATTTCTACCGGCAGTTTCTCGGCGATTTTTTCATTTACCATATCTTCCACCCCTTTTATCTGTTCTTTGGTCAGCTTTTGCGGCCAGTTGAAATCAAAGCGCATTCTTTCCGCAGTGATATTGCTTCCCTTCTGGACTATCGGCGCGCCTAGGACTTTCTGAAGCGCCGCGAGCATCATATGGGTCGCGGTATGATATTTCGTCTCCATCTCGCCGTGGCTCGCAAGCCCGCCTTTGAATTTCTGTTCGCTTCCTGCACGAGAAATTTCCTGATGTTCTTTCATCTTACGGTTAAACTCATCCACATCTATATGCCTTCCCTCTTCCATAGCCAGCTCAAGCGTCATCTCAAGCGGAAAGCCGTAGGTCTGGAACAAGTCGAATGCACTGGTGCCTTTTTCGAATTCCTTTAGGCCCTTATCCAGAGTTTCTCTGAATTTTGCATCTTCTTTTTTGATTGCATCTAATATTTCGCTTTCTTTTGTTTTCAGGCTCGGATAAGCATGGGAATAATTTTTTATAACTATCTTGGCTAAATCAAAAATAGATTCTTCCTTAAGTTTCAAATTATCTATCGATCTTATGGCTCTTCTCAAAACTCTTCTGAGCACGTATCCCGCTTCTGTATTTGCAGGCATTACTCCGTCAGAAATAATGAAGACTGTGGAACGTATATGGTCTGCAACAATTCTTGCAAGTCTTTCGTCGTATTTTTCAGAATTTGAATGAATGTAAGACATCAAAGGCTCGAAAAGATCGGTTTCAAAAACATTATCCTTGCCTTGCATTACAACAGCCGTTCTCTCTAGTCCCATTCCAGTATCCACATTCGGTTTTGCCAGCTTTTCATATTTGCCGTCTGCAGTTTTATTGAATTCCATGAAAACATTATTCCAAATTTCAATGATTCTTCCGGATTTTACCAATTCATGAAAATCACCCTCAACTTTTCCATTTCCCAGGACATCGTAAAAAAATTCAGTGTCTCCTCCGCATGGACCGGTATTTCCGGCAATCCAAAAATTATCATCTTTTCCAAGCGGAATAATTCTTATATCGTCTTTTATATATTCATCTTTACCTGCCACTTCCGCGTCAATCCCAGGTTTTTTAAAAGTATCCTTCCAGATATTTATCGATTCTTCATCGCGCGGAATTCCGTCTTCGCCCTTGAAAACCGTGACATAAAGCCTTTTCGGATCCAATCCCAAACCTTCTTTTTTATTTGTAATAAATTCCAAACTCCAGTCGATCGATTCTTTTTTAAAGTAATCGCCGAGCGACCAGTTTCCAAGCATTTCAAAGAAGGTGCAGTGGCGGTTATCACCCACATCATCAATATCGCCTGTTCTAACGCATTTCTGGACATCCACTATCCTTACGCCAGCCGGATGTTTTGCACCAAGCAGATAAGGAACCATTGGCTGCATTCCTGCGCTTATAAAAAGAGATGAGGGATCATTTTCTGGTACAAGCGATGCCGAAGGGATTATTTTATGCCCTCTTTTTTCAAAGAATTTAAGGTATCTTTCGCGTATTTCGTCCGATTTCATAAGCGTATTTATATCATAAAAAACTTCATATTAAAAAGGCCCGGAGAGTTTAATCTCCGGGCCGGCAGAATGCTTAATTCTGATTAAGATGAAACTTATTGGCCATAACCGGTTTTCGTCCGTCGTTTGGAACCAAAACGAATTTCCATCCGCTGCAGATGTATACCGAGCCTTCTGGCACTTTGTTTATGTGCGGGAATTCAACTTTTGCAAAATCCCAGAATATAAGCCAGCATTCATCAATGAAAAACTCTATCCTTTCTATTTTTTCCGGAGAGGATTTGATGGCTTCTTCAAGCTCTCTTTCAAGCTCCATGATAAAGCTGTAAACCTGTTTGATTCCCGGATCTTTGATAATGCCTATGAAATAAGCATCCGTGCTTATGATATCCTGCGTCGGCACAAACAAATCCGGATCGATAGATGTTAATCGTTTCAGGAATTCACTGAAATATTTCTGAGTTATCATTTTTTCCGCCTCCTGTTCCAGAATTGCGACTTCCGGAAGCAATATTATCATTAATGAAATAATTTTCAAATATTTTTTATAAAAATAAAAAGACCCGGAGATTTCTCTCCGGGCCGTAAATAACGGCATATGGCTAATTTACTGATGAGCCGCCGCTGAATTTTTCCCTGAATTCCATCCCTATCATGAATTCAGAAAATGCTTCCATCATCTCCTTTTTTAATATAATTACTTTCCAGTCTTTTTGCACGACTATGCCGAGATCGTAATCGGCATAATCCCTGATCTTCGGGAATTCGTAATACAAAGACCCTTCGAATTCCGCATCAAGCATTCTTTTGACGCAATCAAGACGGTTTATATCAAATGATGTCAGCCGGATTTCCTCTTTCATGGAATCTTTTATGGCCGTATCGCGCCTTGAAGAAAGCTTCTCCAGCTCTCCAAGCACAATTTTGGACAAGTGGTATATTTTTTTAATCCTTTCGCTCGTTATCACCCCGATAAAAATTTCCCATTGATTCGGGGAAAATTGCCGGGGCGCAGTTTCTATCGGTTCTAAGGCATTTAATCTTTTTTCGATGTACTCACGAATTCCGATGTTTTCCGCCATGACAGTCCTCCATAATTGATATGAAACATGTTCCAATAATAATATTAACACGTAAAAAATATAATGTCAAAACCGGGCGTTTAGCCCGGTTTTTAAATATTTTTTATTTTTCCATTCTTTTCTCGACTTCTTTCCAGTCTATGGCTTTCACGAAGCTTTCGATATAATCCGCTTTTTTGAGCCCGTAGTCAGTAATAAATGCGTGTTCGAACACATCCATGACAAGGAGCGGCGTTGCACCGGATAGATGTCCTGCATCATGCTCATTTATCCAGACATTGAATAATCGTCCGGCTTTGGCGTCATAATAAAGAATAACCCAGCCGATGCCGCGCATTCCTCCCATTGACCTGAAATCTTTGTCCCACATTTCATAGGAGCCGAATTCTTTCACGAGCGCTTTCTCAAAGGCGCTGTCTTTGGTCGTTGTCTTGTTCGCGTCATCTTTTGTCATATTTCCGAAATATAATTCATGCAATCTCATGCCATTGAATTCCCATCCTAGCCGGCGATTGAGTTCCGCAAATTCCGGTGTGCCGAATTTGCCATCTTTCTCCATGGCTACAAGTATGTCATTAAGCTTATTGAAATTCGTTACATAGCCGCCGTAGAGCGTAAAATGATTTTTTAAAAGCGTGTCGCTGAAGCCCGGGAGGCCTAGCAAGTGATCGAAATTCTTCTGTTCGTAATTCATGTTTTTTATTTGTTTAATTGTTATATATAAATAATAGCTTTATTTCTTCAATATTTCAAAATCCTTCTTAAGCTCGTCGAGCTTTGTAGGATTATATACCACTACTGCCGGATGATATAAGACTGCTATCTTTATAGGGCCATAACTCGCTTCAGTATCGAATTCCTTGCCGTGCGCCTTGCTTATGGGGACTAATTCGGAATCGAGCCCGAACTTCCTCATTATATAGTCCATGGAATATCTTCCGAGAGTCGCTATTACTTCTGGCTTTATAATCTCAATTTGCCTGTCGAGGAACGGGCCGTAGATTTTTATTTCTTCAGGTTTCGGATCACGGTTGTTTTCCGGCCTGTCTTTTACGATATTCGTTATATAGACATCTTCGCGTTTTATTCCGGCATGTTCCAGAAGCTTGTCCAGGATTTTTCCTGCGGCTCCGAAAAACGGCCTGCCGCTTTTCGCTTCGTTGCGGCCAGGCGCTTCTCCCACAAACATTATTTTTGCGCTATGATTCCCTTCTCCGATTACCGGAAAGTATTTATTCTGAATCCTATATTCATATAATGGCGAATTTTTAAGATTCAAGACCTCATCTCGGATTTTTTTAAGCGCCTCGTCGTTAGTTTCCATAGTTTAAAATCATTTTAACCGTATTCGGCTGGCAGAACAATCTCCATATTTATATTGACTTATTATTATTTATATTCTATAATATCGAATAGAATTCTTTCTGAAAAATTGGAGGCAAGAAATGCTCAAATTAAGCCTGATTGCTCTATGCATTTATATTCTGTTCTCAAGCGGATGTGCTGCCGATCATGACTATGTGACAGGCTACATCAATTCAAATTGCGAGATCGCTGGTTTCTGGCATGGCTTGTGGCAGGGATTCATAATGCCTGTCGCTTTCATCATCTCGCTTTTTTCCGACAAAGTCGGGATATATGAAATCCATAACAATGGCGGCTGGTATAATTTCGGCTATTGCATTGGCTCCTGGACCATTTTCAGATTCCTGAAGATTTTTTACAAATCTTTCAAGAATTGAACTTTCGTTCATATTAAGAAACCCCGCAGATTTTGCGGGGTTTTATTTTGCCTTTCCGTATCTTTGTTCGTAATGAAGCTCAGACTGAGATACCAGGTCTTTCACCTCATCCTGTATGGTTTTTATTTTTCCATCGCTGAAGCTCATCCCTTCGAAAACTTTAGGATCAAGAAGATTCTTAGAAAGAATCATACCTTTGGCTATTACCGCGTTTTTTTCAGCGGTATTAATCGATGTAAGCGCAGTTACCGGAATAAGATTGTATTTTTCAATAAGGTAATGGAGATTCTTATCGTAAGGATAATTCCATCCGACAAGCTTGAAGAGCGGAATGCATGAGCCGTATTTTATTGCCGATAAGCTGAATTTCGTATTGGTAATGAGCCACCCTTCCGTAAGCTTAAGCTGCTTTCCGCCGTAGGTGTATGGCTTTCCAAGAATATCGTCCCATCTGGCTTTTACGTAAAGAGCCACTTTAAGATCCGATTTCAAGGCGAAATCAGTATGGAATTTTGCCTCGCACATTATCAGGTCATTGTCTTTCCAGGCAACTACATCTACC
This sequence comes from uncultured bacterium, assembly GCA_963840885.1. Taxonomy (GTDB): domain Bacteria; phylum Patescibacteriota; class Minisyncoccia; order Phycocordibacterales; family GWA1-40-21; genus Bog-1340. The sequence continues at coordinate 48,903 of CAWJAN010000005.1, read as the reverse complement.
TCGTGGTCCACGCATTTGCCGTGTATTATCTGGTCTGTAAGGGTCTCATAATTTTGCGCTTTGAATATTTCCGCCACGAATTTTTCGAACGGAAAGCCTGTAGGCCCGAGCTCGGCCACGGCTTTTTTCAAAGAATATCTGATAGCTGCCGGATTATGTTTTTGATGGAGTATAGAGAACGCTTTCTTGTAGATTTCTTCTGTCGTCATTCCGTCATAGGCGGTCTCGCTCACTTCTTTGACGATGCTTTCAATGAGCTGTTCGTCGGCACCTGATCGGCGGAGCGAGCTCTCAAGCTTTCCATAGTCAAAGAGCTGTTTTTCTCCTGTCGATTTAACTACGTAGAAGTCTGTCATGTAGTTTATAATAGCAAACGAAAGCCTATTGGCAAATAATTCCTCCGCCCAGGCAGATTTCTCCGTCGTAAATTACGGCAGACTGGCCTTCCGTTACGGCTTTTTGCGGATTCGTGAAATGAAGTTCTAGATTTTCAGCTTTTGGCTTTGAACTTTTAACTATTCTGCATTCCTCAAGCGGCTGCCTGTACCTGATTCTTGCCGAATATTTTCCTGGCCGGACAGGTTTCGACAAGTCTGGTTCATTGCCGGATATCCAGCTTATTTTTTCAAGAGAAATGATATTTGATTCTTTTTCCGAGACAGGCGGTTTTTGCGAGACCGTGACGGTATTATTTTTTATATCTTTTGAAACCACGTAATAAGGGCTGTCTTCCGGGGTTTTTTCCGTGATTTTAAATCCGTGCCTCTGCCCTATTGTCAGATAATATGCGCCGTCATGCTCGCCTATAGTTTTTCCCTTTTCGTTCAGCACTTTTCCTTTTTTTTCTTTTATATACATCTTGAGAAAATCTTTCATGTCTATTTTGCCGATGAAGCAAAGTCCCTGGCTATCTTTTTTAATCGCCGTCGCCAGGCCGAATTTTTCCGCAAGCTTCCTGACTTCCGGTTTTTCCAGATGGCCTATCGGAAAAAGCGTCTTTGAAAGCTCATGCTGTGTCAGCGTCCAGAGGAAATACGACTGGTCTTTATTTTTGTCGGCGCCCGCCAGAAGTTCGAATACATATACCTCATTCGTAAGAATGTGAGAATGATTATTATTGGGGTTTGTAATTCTGCGTACTTGCGCGTAGTGTCCGGTAGCGACAAAATCCGCGCCTTGCTGTAATGCCCATCTGAAGAATCCTCCGAATTTTATATATTTGTTGCACATGACATCAGGATTCGGCGTCCTGCCGGCTTTGTATTCGGCTATCATGTAATCGATAATCTCATTCTTGTATTCCTTTTCGAGATCAAGCGTAAAGAATGGAATATCAAGCTTTGCACAGACACGCATCGCATCGAGCCGGTCCTGCTTCGAGGTGCATTCTCCGATATCAGGCTGCCATACCTTTATGAATACACCGGTGACATCATACCCGGCTTTTTTGAGTAGTGCGGCAGAGACGGAGCTGTCCACCCCGCCTGAAAGGCCGACGAATACTTTTTTTCCTTGTTTTTCCACCTTTTTTATATCTTATGTTATATCACTTCCTGAAAAAATAAAAAATCCATGCCGCCGTAAAGACAAGCATGGATTTTTCGTAAAACATTTATACAAAACGAGTTACGATGAAAATAAAGAGCAAGCCGAAAAGCGTAAGAGCGATTTTTGTATTAGAACTTCCCTCGCTATGCGCTTCCGGCAGGATGTCACTCCCGCCTATGTAAGACAGGAATCCTGCAAAAAAGCCCAGGTACAAAACCAAAAAGCTTTCCGGCAGATGGAAGAACAATGTTGAGACAACCCCGAGAATAGGCGCAATAGCATCTATATACAAAAACTTTTTTGCGGTATTCTCGTGATTTTTGTTCAGGAGGACAAGTGTCACAGTATTCATGCCGTCCGTGAAATCATGGGCAATCACTGCGATTGCGACCAGAATACCGACAGCTTGATTTACCTGAAATCCGAGTCCGATGCCGACGCCGTCCATGAAGCTGTGTCCCGCAAGAGCAATAGCAGATGCTATGCCTACATGCGGATGCTTATGCTCCCCGTACTCATCCTCATGCGAATGATGCATAAGGATTTTCGTCTCAAAAATAAAGAAAAGAATAAATCCGATAATGCCTGCGATTGAAACGCCGGTCGCATCGAAATTATTTTCCTTTATAATACTGACGATTTCCGGAAAGATATCGAATGCAACGACACCGATAAGGACTCCGGCGGTAAAGCACATTATATAGTGAAGCCACTTTTTGTATCTGATTGCTATGTGGCCGCCTATGAATGTTGAAACAAATGTTGCAGCTGACAGCAGAATCGGTAATAAATGGTTCATTGCTTTCCCCTATGGTTAAAAATAGTGTTAAAGTTACGGTTAAGATAATACCATTTATAAGCATATATGCAAGCGTCGTTCGGAAAAAATGCATATACAAAATATTCTTAAAAAGTTAATATTACATATATGAAAAGATTATTTTTTACAGGATTGCTTATTCTTTCCTCTTTTTCATTTTCAGGCATAGTGCATGCACAAAGCGCTGGCGAAGTAGTTCCGGACAAGGTAGAGGTGGTGAAGGCGCAGGTGATTAAAATAGAAAGCCAGGGAACCCAACAAGTCGTAGGCACGGACATAACGGAAACTTCCCAGGTCATAGACGTAAAAGTGCTTGAAGGCAGCCAAGCTGGACAGACAGTAACAGTAGACAACGACTATATAAATCTTAATGTTGGAGAAATTTTTTACCTGAACCACACCTCAAGCCAGTTTGACGGAAAAGATTATTATTCAGTAGACCAGCCATACAGGCTTCCCCAGCTGGCAGTGCTAGCAATTATTTTTTTGATAATACTTTTATTGTTCGGCGGAATCCAAGGCTTGCGCGGGCTTCTCAGTCTTATCTTCAGCTTCATTCTTATTTTCTATGTTCTCTTGCCGGGAATTTTACACGGCAATTCCCCAGTCCTTATTACCATAGGTGTTGCATCCATAATAATAATTGTCGGGTCTTACATTACTCACGGCTTCAATAAGACGACCTCAGCCGCCGTCGCTGGCATGATAGTGACGGTTGTGGTTACAGGACTTCTGTCATATTGGGCGGTGCATTTTACGCGGCTTACGGGTTTCGGCACGGAAGAAGCCACTTTTTTGAATCTTAATACCAAAGGCTCCATTGATATGCTCGGAATTTTATTTAGCGGAATAATAATCGGCCTTCTCGGAGTTTTATACGACATAGCGATAAGCCAGGCGATTGCCGTGGAAGAGCTTCTGCGTATTGCTCCGGACGTTTCAAAAAACAAGATTTATGAACGGGCAATAAGAATAGGCCGCGAGCATATAGGCGCTCTCGTCAATACTCTCGCGATAGCTTATGTTGGCGTTGCACTTCCCCTGCTTCTTTTATTTTATGTTTCCGATCCAGCTGGTGCGGCTAATATAGTGAACAGAGAACTTTTTTCCGCAGAAATCGTAAGGATTCTGATGGGTTCCATAGGAATAATTCTTGCTGTGCCGATTACTACAATCATAGCGATAAATCTTTTGGCGAAGAAAAAAAGGACTTTGGCTGGCAAAGATGAGATTGAAAAAGAAGAAGAAAAAATTAAAAAAGTTCATACTAGCCATTTTTAATACGGACTTTATTCCGTCAGGAAAAAGTAATATAATATAAAAAGCATTCCGTTCTTTTCACCTCGCATTCAAAGGACCTGAAATGTTCCATAACATTCTTTGTTTTTTTGGCGGTTTGGCAGCATTAATCTCTTTTCTTGGTATTTTTTCTTTTATCGCATATATCATAGGAGGAGGTTTCAAAGAAGTCAAAAAATCATCGTCTGCCCCTGTTCTTGATATAGACCATGTCGGCAGCGCAAAAAAAGAAATATTAGAAATCCAGCTGGAATTATTTGTAAATGATTTTTTTACAAGAAAGCCCTCGTTCTGAGGGCTTTTTATATTTTGAATTCTATGACATCGCCATCTTTGACGGTATATTCTTTTCCTTCAGTACGTACCAAACCTTTTTCGCGGGCCGCTCCATATGAGCCGGCGGCAAGCAATTTGTTCCATTCAATAACTTCGGCGCGAACAAATTTTTCTTTGAAATCGCCGTGAATGGCGGTTCCTGCTTCCGGCGCCGTCCATCCTTTTTTAATGGTCCAGGCGCGGGTTTCATCTTCTCCGGTAGTGAAATAAGTGATAAGGCCGAGCAAATCATAGCCGGCTTTTATAAGTTCGTTTATTCCGTCATCTTTTACTCCGAGCCCTTCGCGCATTTCTGTCTTATCTTTCCCTTCCATATCTTTTAGCTCCTGCTCGATTCCCGCATCCACAACCACATATTTGAAATTATTATCTTTAAAAAATTTTATAAGTCCGGCAAATCTTCCGTCATTCATTTCATCCAGATTTTTTCCTCCCGATTTTTTGTTCAGAACGTAAAGGATGGGCTTCATGGTGATAAGGCCAAGCTTTTTTATTTCGGCGTTTTCTTTTTCATCAAACGTTACAGTATTTGCGAGCTTCCCGGCTTCAAGGGCGGTCTTAAGCCTTTCCAGCGCCCCATTTTCTATTATGGCAACCTTGCTTCCCTTTTTGATTTCGCTTCCAAGATTTGAAAGTCTTTTTGTAACAGTTTGCAGATCAGCCAAGATAAGCTCGAGATTTATCGTTTCTATATCGGAGAGCGGCTCGATTTTATTTGCGACGTGGATTATATTGTCGTCTTCAAAAATCCTGACAACTTCCGCTATCGCATCGGTCTCTCTTATGTTGGTAAGGAATTTATTTCCAAGCCCTTCCCCAACGGATGCGCCTTTCACAAGCCCGGCGATATCAACGAACTCCACTGCGGCCGGAACGGTTTTTGCCGATTTGGAAAATTCAGAAAGCTTGAAAAGCCTGTCATCAGGCACAGCAACTACGCCGACAGACGGATCTATAGTTGCGAAAGGATAATTTGCGACAAGAACGCTCTTTCTAGTGAGAGCGTTGAAAAGAGTGGATTTTCCCACATTTGGAAGTCCGACTATTCCTATCGATAATGACATAGGAATCACTTTAGCATTTTTAAAAAAATTATAAAGCAAAATCGCCGGCACTTTTTGTGCCGGCGATTTTGTCTTACAAAACTTTCTTAGACTATATTATTTAGTTTTCTTATTTTGGCTTTGGTTTTGGCTTTCGTTTTCGCTATAGTGTCTGAAAGTTATGTATGAAGCTACTGCGATGAGCAAAAGTATGAGTATTGTCCAGAGAGCTTTTGCGCTCGACAAACCTTCAAGTACTGTTGCCACCAAACTCTTGTTTGACGAGTTTGCGGTCGTTGATGCTGCGGTCGTAGCTGTTTCCGCAGATGTTGATCCTCCGCCCTGCGATTCACCAGTCGTTCCTATTATTCCGCCAAGTGCAGAATCTATGGAATTTCCAGCATTTGATGCGCCGCTTGCCTGATTGCCAGACGAGCTTTCCGTTCCGGAGATGCTGTTATTCGTTCCTGCGGAAGGCGTATTGTTTGCCGGCGTTTGCGGTGTCGTAGGTGCTGCAGGTGTTTCCGGTGTGGTTACAACTGGTGTTGAAGGTGTTGGTTCGGTATATGTCGGAGTTGTCGGTGGAACGTATGGTCCAGGGACTCCGCCGAATATAGTTACTTGTCCCCCACTGTTTGAACTTGTCGAAATGATATTAACTGTTCTTGTTGCAAACGAAGTGTTGCTTGAAGAATCAGTCGATGTATATACGACATGATACAAACCTGCAATCGAAGTATTAACATCGTTTGAAGCTATCGTTACAGTTGTTACGCCATCAACATTGTCGAATGCTGTTGCGCCTGCATCAGTGTATGACGAGCCGACAGTAAGCGTTACTGGATTTGACCCGAGTATCGTTATTGCCGGAGCAGTAGTATCTGGCGTCGATGTCGATGTTGTCGCAACTGTTACCGTGACCGTGTATGTCGATGTTGAAAGGTCTTGGGCGGTAACCGTATATACGACAGGATTTGTGAAGTCATTAGCCGCTCCTGATCCAGGATTGACGCTTGCGCTTGCGGACAATGAGATTGTCGGAACAAGATTTGTAACATTTGTTCCTGAAGGAACAGTCAAATTTATAGTTCCGGAAATCTGGTTGATCGTTCCCGTTGCTGCAGGTGATAGGCCGTTGAAGTCGAAGGAAAGAATCTGTTTTGCCGAGCTTGAAGCTGCAATGACATCTACAGTTCTCGTAGCATATGCCGTATTGCTTGAAGAATCAGTCGATGAATAGACGATTTGGTATGTGCCAGTCGCTGCGGTATCTACCGTGCCTGTGGCATTGACTGTTGTCGTGCCGTCGACATTGTCGAAGGCCGTTGCGCCTGCATCAGTATAGACTGAGTTTAGCAACACATTCTCAGGATTATTTCCGAGAATCGTTATGACAGGTGCCTGTGTGTCCGCTGTAACATTAACTGTTCTGGTTGCCGTTGCGGCATTGCCTGACATATCGGTTGCTGAGTAGACGACAGAATATGTTCCAGTTGCCGAAGTATCAACATTGTTCGAGATTATCGTTACAGTCGTTGAACCGTCGACATTATCGAATGCTACTGCGCCTGCATCTGTATATGTCATGTACTGAGTAATGGTTTCCGGATTATTGCCAAGAATCGTTATGACTGGGGCAACAGTGTCCTGATCGATTACGTTTACTATCCTCGTCGCCTGCGAATTATTTCCCGCAGTATCCGTTGCCGAATAGACTACTGAATATGTTCCGGTAGCTGCAGTATCGACATCATTGAAGATGGTTGCAACTGAAGTCGTACCATCAACGTTATCGAATGCGGTTGCGCCGTCATCAACATATGTTGAATTCTGCAAAACCGTTGTCGGCGTTCCGTTTGTGATGGTGATGACTGGAGGCGTATTGTCGGAAGCTCCGCTTATGACATTTACGTCTCTTGTCGCCGTTGCGTTATTTCCAGCTACGTCTGTGGCTGAGTAGACAACCTGATATGTTCCGACAGTATTTGAATCAACATTGTTTGAGATTGTCGTTACTGTCGTAGTTCCATCAATATTGTCGAATGCCGTAGCTCCTGCATCCGTATAAACTGAACCAACTGTGATAGTTGTAGGTGTTCCGTTTATTATTGTGATTACAGGCGGAATATTGTCTGAGCTTGTAGCTTCGACGACATTTACATTCCTCGTCGCCTGCGAATTATTTCCCGCAGTATCCGTTGCCGAATAGACTACTGAATATGTTCCGGTAGCTGCAGTATCGACATCATTGAAGATGGTTGCAACTGAAGTCGTACCATCAACGTTATCGAATGCGGTTGCGCCGTCATCAACATATGTTGAATTCTGCAAAACCGTTGTCGGCGTTCCGTTTGTGATGGTGATGACTGGAGGCGTATTGTCGGTTGGTCCGGCAATAACATCCACCGTCCTCGTCGCCTGCGAATTATTTCCCGCAGTATCCGTTGCCGAATAGACTACTGAATATGTTCCGGTAGCTGCAGTATCGACATCATTGAAGATGGTTGCAACTGAAGTCGTACCATCAACGTTATCGAATGCGGTTGCGCCGTCATCAACATATGTTGAATTCTGCAAAACCGTTGTCGGCGTTCCGTTTGTGATGGTGATGACTGGAGGAACTACGTCGCCCGGCGCTCCGATGACATCTACGGTTCTCGTAGCATATGCCGTATTGCTTGAAGAATCGGTTGAAGAATATACGACGGAATATGTTCCGGTAGCCGAAGTATCTACATCGTTAAATGAGATGCTTACACTTGTCGTTCCATCAACATTGTCGAATGCTGTCGCGCCCTGATCCGTATATGTAGAGTTTTGGAATACGTTTACAGTGCTCGATCCGTTTATTGTAATTACCGGAGGAATCGTGTCCGGAGCAGAAACTACATTTACAGTTCTTGTAGCTGTCGCATTGTTTCCTGCCGTGTCAGTAGCCGAGTAAACAACCTGGTATGTTCCGAGAGTCAAAGTATCAACATTGTTAGAGATGGTTGCCACTGTTGTGGTTCCGTCTACATTGTCGAATGCTGTTGCGCCTGCATCGGTGTAAGTTGTTCCAGCAACTACGCTGTCCGGATTTGATCCGAGAATCGTAATTACTGGAGCAATCGTATCAGGATTATTTACTATGGTTACCTGGCTTGAAGTCGTGGAAACTTTTCCGTATCCGTCAGTAACGGTCAAAGATACCGTATATGTTCCGCTTGTTGCGTACGTATAAGATATGTTTTGTCCGGTTGTTGATGCAAGGACTGTTGTCGAGGTTCCGTCTCCGAAATCCCACATATATGTCCAGCTGTCAGGAAATACCGTTCCGCTGTTAAGGTCGACGGTATTGTCCGTGATGTTCATCTGAAGATTGCTTGTAGCGACAGAGAATGCTGCTACCGGCGCATATTCGATAAGGCTTCCGAGCGGAGTCGATGTAGATATGACGGTTGTTGTTCCGTTATATGTGATCGTGCCGCTGTAGATAGTATTGTCGATTATTATCGCATCGGTAATTGTTGCATCTGCTATCGTCGAGCTTGCTATCGTCGAGCTTGCAACGACAACTGTGTCGAGATTCGAAGATGTTATCGTCGAATCAGTCGAGGTGCTGTTTGTAAGCGTTGAATCGGTTATCGTCGAATTTGTAGCGGAGCTTGAGCTTACGGTTGAATTTGTAAGCGATGATGTATCAACAGCCGAATCAGTCGTTGTTGAATTGTCCGAAGCCGAGTTCGTAAATGTAGAATTTACTATTGAAGAATCGGTGACGGTACTCGTGCTTACTGTTGAAGACGATACATTTGAATTATCGACAGTGCTTATTTCCACTGTTGAAGAAGAAATAATCGAACCGTTGCTTATCGTTGATGAAGCGACGGTCGAATCAGTCGTTGTCGAGAATGAAATGTTCGAATTGCCGATAGTCGAAGTCGCCACGTATGAATGATCGATTGTTGAACTGTCGATATTTGAAGCATAGATCTGTGAGTTCGTGCTCGTTGAATTTGTGAACGAGTAGAGTGTGGATGGATCAAGCACAGAGAATGCCACGTAGCAATTTCTCAAGTAATAATTTTCAACGTCAGAATTTATGATCTGGCAGTTTCCGATATCGTCATTGATAAGTGTTGAATTTGTCGCATCAACCAAGTTCATCGCCACATCGTTTACTGTTGTATTTATTACGTTTGAATCGTTTATGTCCCACCATACGGAAATGCTCGAATTTACTATTGTTGTTGCGCCTGTCGTAGAAGCTATTGCAGCTTCGGCAAGAGATGGCGAAAACAATGAGTAAAGTGTTCCTCCGATGGTTGAATTTACATAAAGGACATTTGAATCAGAAATCAGAAATGGACCGTAAGTTGTCGTCAAGGACACGTTTCCGGCATTATCAACAGCTGCGACATGGAACCAATATGTTCCAAATGCCGTTAAGTTGGTAGTTGTCGAAGTTGTCGTCGAGACTCCCGCGGTCGTAGTTGAAAGCACGGTTGCGCTTGAGTTATCCCAAAGATAGAGATAATAAGCTACACCGGATTCCAAATCAGTTGAATCAAACCAGGCAATATCCTCAGAGAGGGTTATTGTTCCGGTTGCGGCCGTTGTCGTTGAAATAAGAGGTGCTGTTGGAGCAGTAGTATCTACTGGAGATGCTACGCCCACAATAACAACTCTTGTTGCTGTGGCCGTGTTTCCTGAAGAATCTGTCGAAGTATAAACAACAGAATATGTTCCTGTTGCATTTGTGTCTACATCGTTTGAGGCGATGTTTACAGTAGTTGTACCGTCGACATTATCGAAGGCTGTAGCTCCGGCATCAACGTATGTTGATCCCACGGTTGTGGTTGCCGGATTAGAACCCAGGATAGTAATAACAGGTGCAATGGTGTCAGGAGCAGCGATAACATTAACCGTCCTTGTTGCCATTGAATTGTTTCCTGCTGTATCTGTAGCAGAGTAAACAACTTCGTATGTTCCAACAGTGTTTATATCAACATTGTTTGAAACAGTTGCGACTGTTGTCGTTCCATCGATATTGTCGAGAGCTATAGCTCCGGCATCAGCGTATGGAGTGCCAACTGTTATTGTTTCAGGATTTGATCCTAAAATTGTAATTACAGGGGCAGTAAGATCTGCATAGTAAGAAACAACGATTGAGCCGTTTCCTCCAGTGGCGCCAGCATCAGCTGTGCCATTTGAGTTGAACTGCCATCCGCTTGCTCCTCCCCCTCCCGCACCGTTCGTTCCTGCGGTTGCAAGAACATACGATGAAGAATTACCGGAACCTCCGACTCCCGCCGTTCCGAGTGCGTTAGAACCCCCGTTTCCACCTTTGACTCTCTGGCCAAAGAATGTGTCTCCGTTTGTTCCGTTGGATCCTCCAATGCCTCCCGCAAGTCCGCCGATGCCGCTTGATGGATTTCCATAAGCTGCACCTTGGCCTCCGAATCCTCCGGATACTGTCGTGGAACCGAATGAAGTTGAACCTCCATTTGTTCCATTGCCTCCGGCAAATTGCATTGAGCCTCCGTATCCGCCATTACCGCCGTTTCCTACAGTGTAAGAAATCGTCTGTCCTGGTGTTACAGAGATATTTGTATTTAAAATGGCAGAAGCCGATCCTCCTCCTCCGCCTGCGAACGTGAATGCTCCTCCGCCGCCTCCTCCTCCTCCGCCAACAACGCTAAAGGTCAACCCAGTAACTCCTTGCGGAACTACAAATGACCCGCTTGTGTTTAAGACGGTCGTGGTTGAGTAATCAGCATATGCTACGGAAGAAAAAGAAACAGCAAAAAGGACAACGATGAATACGTTGCTGAGCATTTTGATGATGTTTCTTTTGTTTGTAGTCATAACTTGAAAAGCAAAAACTTACACTTATCCCTATAAGGATAAGTGATTTCGACTTGATGTGTTTTTAATAAAACTAACCTAGAAAAACCTTTTAACGCACGAGAAAACAAGTAGGTGAAAGAACAAAATAATCGATTAGATTGTTATCTGAATATAGAACCGCTTAAAGATGAGATTAGCACGTTTATTTTATTTGTCAAATACTTTTTTAATTTCGTCAAGTTCCTACGCATGGCTGGTCTTACAAGGATAACGGCAGGCCGTCATTTTAGTTTAATAGTAAGTCCAATATTTGTAGTAAAGGACATTTTTCATAAAGGACACAGATTATACCTTGTCCTTTAAGGGTTTTTGTCATTTGTCTTATATATTTAATATTTCTTTAAAGTATAAATTATTACCCTAATATCATAATACCTTCATGCATAATCTCTCTTGACATTTTTTATATATGGTTTATTATTATGAACGGAGTTTTTCAATGGTGAAGCAAGATTCTTGTCTCACCGAATTGAATTTTTTGAAAATCTACTAAATAATTTTCCGGATAAAATCCGGAAGAAGGAAGGTACAAGATGAAGAAGCTTACGTTTCTCATCACCATGATGCTGTTCTGGTTCAGCTTTTCGATTGCGAGGGCGGCGAATGCTTATGAAGCGCCGCCCTACAAAGACACGACTTCAGCGAGTGCCAAAAGCACTCACAAGAAGATCGTGAAGCACAAGAAAAAGCTGTTTCCATTTTACATCGAGATCATCGGGCAGAATCCGGTGACTGTGATGAAAGGTTCAGTGTATGTAGATCCAGGCGCGATTGCTCACGGACCGCGCGATGTTGACGGACCGATCAAGCTCGTAGCGATCAACATGATCGATACGTCCAAGATCGGAATGTTCACCATCGTGTACACGAAGACGACTCGGAACAACGAGGTCCTCAAGGAATCGCGAACGATTATTGTCGTCGAAGCGAAAGTTTCACCGACGGCAAGCCCGACTCCTTCACCGACAAAATTGGTGAAAGAGAAATCGGTTGATCGGAAGTTCAGCGACAGATGGTTTCAGTTCAGTTGGGAACAAGTGGCAGCAAGCTTTGGAAGTCAGTCGGAAGATCCGCAAGGATTTTCCACGACTAGCTCGAGCAATGTAGGCCAGAAGTTCTCGGTTGAAGGAATCATTGCCGGCAAGGTCGGCCTGATGGTCTCTCATGATTCCGGAAATACGTCCCTCGAAAAGAAAGTTTACGGGGCATCAATCGGAACTGTGGGAATCACTGATTCATGGGAGCTTATGGCCAAGGTTTATCCGGTTAAGGATGAACATTGGCTTCCTTACGCGGGACTCGGCGTGAAGTTCGCTGGTATCGACAATAAGTTGATGATCGGTGGGACACCGTTCCCTCACACGGATACGGCAAGCTCGATAGTGTTCGAGTTGGGATCAATTTTTCCCATCACGGACGGATTCGGGTTCACGTTTTCAGGAGAGCTGTATAAGCTCGGGAGCGTGACCAGTATTCCCTTCACAGTCGACACCTCGACGTTTGCGGAATTCTCCGTGAACGCCGGCCTCGTAATAAGGCCTTAGTAGTAGTTTCAAGATTCAAAAAGGCCGTCTCCAAAAGAGACGGCCTTATTTTTTTGTCTAAATTTATATATCTATTGCATCAATTTTCTTAGCTTATCCTGATTTTCTTTCATTACTTCCATTGAAGCTTCGAACTGCCCTTTCCCCTGCTTCATTCGCATTTTTATCTGTTTTTCTATATTTTCGAAGAATGCCGGATCTTTTTCGAATGCGGCCATGAGCTTATCTTTTTGTTCAGGCGGCATATCTTTCGCTTGCGTTTTGAGCGCTTGCTTAAGCATTAAATTTTTGAAGAATCCCATAGTCTTTAAAGTATAAATTAAATTTTAAAAGTGTAAAGCTTATTATTCGTATCTCAGGGCTTCCATAGGGCTTCTTCTTGATGCCTGCCGTGCCGGATAGATTCCGAAAACAAGTCCTACAAGGCTTGCAACAACAATACCGAGGACGGCTGCGCTCCAAGGAAAAACAAACTGCCAATTCAGGCCGAGTGCGTTTTTAAGTATGAGAGATATTATGAAAGATAATGAACCTCCCAAAATAATCCCAATTATTCCTCCGGAGCCGGTAAGCATTACAGCTTCAAGAAGAAATTGTACCAGTATGTCATGGTTTGTTGCCCCTAGAGCTTTTCTTAGGCCGATTTCCCTCGTTCTTTCTGTAACCGATACGAGCATTATATTCATGATCCCTATTCCGCCCACTATAAGGGATATGGCTGCAACTGCCGCAAGGAATGCAGTCAGGGCTGTCGTTACGGTATTTAGCGTTGAAGCTATATCCGCCTGAGTCTCTACGGTGAAATCATCATTTGCAGGATCGGTAATATTATGAGAATTTCTCAATGTATTGGTTATATCTTCTGCTGTAGCCTGTATATGATCTTGCGAGTCGGCCTCAACAATAATACGGCTGAAATATTTTACGCCGAGTACGTATTGCTGGGCGGTCGTGTACGGCATAATAACTCCGCTGTCAAAATTTACGAAACCGGACTGCCCTTTTGCAGGCAATACTCCGATAATCTTGAAAGTCGTATTGTTTATCCTGATTTTCTGACCAAGAGGATCTTCACCGTCGAATAAATGGTCTTTCACGTCATTTCCTATTATCGCAACGGCCTGATTGCTTAAAACATCGTCATCGGTAAAAAAATCTCCCCTGCCAACGGTAATATTGAAAATCTGTTGCATCAGCTGCGTTCCGCCGAATAATCCGACTTGATAAACCTTATTTCCATATACGGCATTTGCGCCGCTTATCATTACGGGCATGACGCGGGTCGCATACGGGACATTTGTTTTTGTTTCTATAGCGGTAAGATCTTTTTGCTTCAGAGAATCGGAAAGCGTTGTTGCGAAGCTGGACGGTCCGCTTGAAATTTTTCCAGGTATCACGGCTATAGTCGTTGCTCCAAGCCCGTTTACTTCTCCAAGAATCAGATTTTGCGCTCCTTGGCCTAGAGACATGACAAGGATTATCGAGGTTATGCCGATTACGATTCCTATAATAGTAAGAGCGGAACGAGATTTGTGCGTCATTAGCCCTTCGGTCGCTGTTTTGATGCTATGTCTTAATTTCATTATTTTATAAAATGATCACGGCTAGTTTTTCTGTTTTTCACCTTATGGTCGCTTTCTATCTGTCCGTCAAGAAGCTTAACTATCCTTTGGGCATATTCTGCGGTATACGTTTCGTGAGTTATCAGAATTATCGTATGTCCCATCTCAGAATTGAGCTTTTCTATTATCTCTATGACGGCTTGTCCTGATTTTGAATCCAGGTTTCCGGTAGGCTCATCGGCAAAAATAACTTCAGGATCGTTAACCAGGGCGCGAGCTATAGCTACGCGCTGTTTTTCTCCTCCTGATAGCTGGAATGCCTGATGAGTGAGCCTGTGTCCGAGGCCTACTGATATAAGAGCGTCTTCCGCGCGCTTATCCCATTCATGTTCCGGCTTATCAGAATACAAAAGAGGCATCTTAACGTTTTCTATGAGTGTCAGATGCGGAAGCAGGTTGAATGCCTGAAAAACAAATCCCATTTTTTGATTCCTTATCTTTGCGATTTCATTTTCATCGTAAAGCTTTACGTTTTTGTCGGCGAAATGATATGTGCCATGCGTATGATTGTCCAAAAGGCCGAGTATCTGCAGCAATGTCGATTTGCCGGAACCGGACGGGCCCATAATCGCAAGAAACTCGCCTTTTTCTACATTCAAGTTTATATCGTGAAGAGCGTCGGTTTTTACGCCCTCATTATCGTAGACTTTGGAAAGATTTTTTACCTCTATGAGAGCCACTGCTTTAGATATTCGGAGATCCTACAATTGTATCTCCCTCCTTTAAACCGGAAATGATTTCTATGTATCCGTCGACTCCGCGCATACCAGTTTGAACCGGAACATCAGCGATTTTATTTTCAGAATCCACCAGCTGCGCGTATTTTTGGGTATCGACAGAATAAACTGATCTTGCTGGCACCGCAAGCACGCCATATTTTTGCCCTGTAAGTATGTCGAGGTTTGCTGTCATACCAGATTTTATCCTGCTGTCATCTGATGCGAATTTCAAAGTCACCTTATATGTAGGGACGCCTTCTATGACTGTTTCCGCCGGATCTATTTTTATTACTGTCATCTGGAAAAAAGTATCCGAACCATAAGCATCAAGCGTTGTAGTAGCCACATCGCCTATCTTTACTTTAGCTATATCCGCTTCCGGAATAAAAGCCTCCACTTCGTATTCGCCGTAAGAAATAACAGAAATCACATTTACCCCGCTTTGTACCGTTTCCCCGACATCGGTATCGACTCTGGAAATGGTTCCGTCTATAGGAGAACGTATGATTGTTTTTTCAAGTTTTGCTTTTGCATTTTCAACATTAGCCGCTGCCTGGTCCACTAACGCTTGCTGAGCTTTTATCTGGTTGTCTGTGGCGGGAGCTTTTGTGAGAGTAAGCTGATCTTCCGCGACTTTCAAAAGTGATTCCATGGAATTGTATTGGGTTGAAGCCGAAGACATATTGCTTATTGCAAGCGCTATGTTTGTCCTTGCCGTTGCTATGCTTGCCTGCCAGCTGCTTATGACGTCTTCAGTGACGGAAGAACTTATGACGGCGCTGTTAAGCGAAAGATTCACGTCGTTCAGGAAATTTTTGATCAAGTCTAGGTTTTGATTTGCGATATCCGCAGCAGACTGCAAATCCGAATCAGGAGTAAGATTTACTGAGGAATTGTTCCAGTCTAAAAGGGTATTCTCGATATTTTCCCTCTCCAAATCTACATTTATAGACAGCTGTGAATTCGTCGTGTCAAAGCTTAGCTTCGGAGTCGAGCTTCTTGGATTATCGAACATGGAATCAGCCTTGTTCCTTACGGCATCATCCGATTTTGTGTATGCGTCTTGTATCGAGTTTATAAGAGCACTTTTTGCCTGATTAAAATTTCCGAGAGCTTCTTGTTCTTGTGATTGGCTCACGGCTATTTGCTGAGGGGTTGAGCCGTTTTTCAGTATTGCAAGGTCGGCTTCTGCCGCACTCAAGCTCGCTTTCGCCTGGTCTACTGCGGCGGAAAGGTCAGAATTAGATACCGAAGCCAGATATTGCCCGGCCGATACTTTGTCTCCTATTGAAACGGCGATGTCGGAAACTTTGCCCCCGGTTTCAAAAGCCATGCTTATATCGGAGAGCGGCTTGACGTTTCCGGTCGCACTCACCTCTTCTGTTATATTCCTGCTTTCTACGGTAACGGTGCTTCCTATGGTGCTTGCAGGTTTTTTAACGAAAACGAAATAGATTACTATAAGAAGGACGATGGCTATCAAAGCCGACCACCACTTATTGTTTTTTATGAAATGCTTAGTGTGATATAGAATGCTTCTCATATGTTTTCTAAAAATAATTATACCATATCTTTTTTACAAGAAACAAATGGAAAGAGCCGGTTTAATCCGGCTCTTGTTTTTATAACCAACTCAGCAATCCGGACAATGATGAAACGCATTCATATACTCATTGCTTGTTATTCGGTTGCATCCCCTGCAACGCTCTGCCCTTTTCTCATCTATCAAGATAGATAGATTGCCTAGGCAAAACTTTTTGTCTTCTTCGGTTATATATTTGTCCGGTCCGCCAGTTGGTTGTGGCGGCTCCGGTTGAGTAAACTCAAAAACCATAGCGCGCCTCCTTTTCAGAATAATCCTAGCTTTTATATTAAATTATATAAGATATCATGTCAAACAAACAAAAAAGGACCACAGATAATTAATCTTTGATCCTTTTCTTGCACTCGGGGCAATCATGCCCGTCAAGAAGATATTCATTGCTTATGACCATATTGCAATAAGGACACATAGTGGCTACGCCAAGAAGCAATAGAGGCCGGAAAGTATCGCCGAATTTTGCATCTCTCTGCTCATTTTTTATCCACGTATCCTGCAAAAAAGCAGGCGCAGTTTTCTTTTTTGAAGACATAATGCACCTCCTTTGAAATTTCAATTAAGAACTCTTTCAAATAACTTTATGTTATTTGATTTGAGGTGTCAATAAAAATTTAATTGTCGGAGCGCCGGGATTTGAACCCGGAGTCATACGAACCCGAATCGTATATGTTACCGTTACACCACGCTCCGAATATTCAACTTGTGGTCAGGAATAATTTTCTTGCTGTCACTCGAAAATTTTCACGACCCTGGCTCGGTATTTTGTACTGCTGTGCAAAATATACCTACGCCGTCCACATAAGAATAAAATGAAAACCGCTTTTCATTTTATTCTTATGTGGACCTACCGGGAGTCGAACCCGGGTCTCGTCAATGCGAATGACGCGTGCTACCACTATACTATAGGCCCTTTATTATCCGCTCCTAGTGGACCGCACCGGGATCGAACCGGTCGCCTCATCCATGCCATGGATGCGCTCTACCAAATGAGCTAGCGGCCCAAAATAATAACCCGCAAAGTATATTATATAATATGATAAAAATCAAAATAGTATTAAAGTTTTTTTCATGATATAAATTTTTGAGTAGGGCGATTAGCTGTTTGGGCTAGTTTGGTGCGCTTGCAAATTTACAAAAAAATATTCGGGGCGATTAGCTCAGTTGGTTAGAGCGTGCGATTCACATTCGCAAGGTCACAGGTTCGAACCCTGTATCGCCCACTAGAAACACAAAAAGCTGCATGGCAGGTCGCCATCCAGATACCATGCATTTTGGAATTTAACTATTTTTATTGTTTGTCCGGAATCTGTATTACAGATTCCATAAGTATCGGTTTTTTCAACCAAGGTTGTGCAACCACGAAAAGCATAATAGTTTTCGAACGTACTGTGGGCCATGTTCAGATAATATATATAGTACGCCGCAAAAGCCGAAAGAACGAGAAAAATAGCTAAAAGTATAATTATATATTTTTTCTTAATCATAGCATCAGCCTGTCATGAATTTAAAAATAAACATTAGAAAAAGAAGTATGGCCAGGCTTACCACCCAGTTCCTTATTATAAGGCTAAAAAAAT
Source organism: uncultured bacterium (assembly GCA_963840885.1). Classification (GTDB taxonomy): domain Bacteria; phylum Patescibacteriota; class Minisyncoccia; order Phycocordibacterales; family GWA1-40-21; genus Bog-1340. The sequence continues at coordinate 30,903 of CAWJAN010000005.1, read as the reverse complement.
CTATAAAATAATTGTATGCCGTTTTGAAAATATTGCTATTAGTGACAGCCGACAATACGGAAGCTGGCGTTACCTTTCTGGTTCCAGGTATTTGAATATTTTCTGAAGTACCTGACGATTCCGGAGAATTTTCGGAATAAGCGGCGCCGGAATTTTCAGAAACCGGCTTTTTGAGCGTCTCTATCTGATCAGCCAGATTATTTGCGGAATTATCTATAGAACTTATCATATTTGCCGCTATAGCCACGGCGCTATTTTCGATATATCCTAATGTGACATTATTCGACACATTTATAGTGTTTTTGTCGCTTTCATATGCAGTTAGCGAACTAGTAGCCATTTCCGTTGAAGTGCCGCTTGAAATCCGGTCCAATATTATCTGAATCGAATGATTGCCGTATATACCGGTCCAAGGGCTTGATATTTCTATCAGCGTTTTTGGATTGGAAATGAATATCATTTTTGAATTTGGCATTCCATCCACATAAAAAACAGCTTCAATAGAAAGCGTCAAATCCGAATGGTTTTGGATGCCCCCGTATATTTCAATATTTTCATCGATGGAAGGAGTGGTGGTGGAATACCAGATGCTCGGCAAAACTCCGGCATTTATCTTGGCATCAGCCGCAAAAGAATTTTGTGCGAACGATAATGCCGCAAGCGCTATAAAAATTATTTTTACTGTTTTCATTTATTTTTTTCGGCTTCATTTCTTGAGTTGCAATATGAGCAGTAATCGCAATTCTCGCTGGAAGCCGGCAAGGTGCCGCCTTCCAGGCATTTTTTTATATCATCCAGCGTTTTTTCAATCCAGGAATCGTTTCCGTCATATGGAACCAGATTTACGTCAAATTCGAGTTTGGCGTCAAAAGCTTCTTTGTCGGTTTTGCCGTTGCAGTAAACAAAATATCCCCTGTCGGAAACTTTGAAGCCGTTTTTCCTGAGAAGCCATTGATATACCTCCATCTGCCTTTTATAGCCATCCTGCCAGCTTTCATCCAGAGAAACTATATCCTTGTCTTTAGAAGTAGCTTTGTAGTCCACGACGGTCAAATCACCATTTTTATCTACCCATATATCGTCGACTCCGCCAGATACGGTGAATCCGTTTTTCGTATCAAAATACTGGACCCCTTTTCTGAGTGAATCTCTCCATTCGTCCATCTTTTCATTCTTGAACGGTATCAGATCCAAGCAGTACTTCTTCATAAGAGGATGTCCGGTTCCTTTCGCCCTGTGAAAATCGAATTCTTTTTTCAACAGATGGTCTACAGCGGAATTGAGATTGAAAGGAAATCCTGGCACCCGTTTGACGCCGAGCTTATTATCCAGATAAAAACAATGAGGACATTCTAAGAAGAGGTCTATTTTTGAACGGCTCAATCTCCAGTTCTTTCCGCCGTAATTCCACGCTGCTCCCCTATTCGGCTTATAGTATTCTGACATAATCTTATTTTATCACTTTTTACCCGCTGTAGCTTTTTAGGAAAGATTCCTTGAATTCCTGGAAATTCCCGTCAAAAATCGATTGGCGGATTTTTTTTACCAAGTTCACTATGAAATATACATTGTGTATGGAAGAAAGAGTTCCAGCAAGCATCTCGTTTCCATGGAACAGATGCGCAATATAAGCTCTCGTATAATTTTTACAGGTATAACACTCGCAGCCTATTTCAACAGGCCCAATATCTTCCCTGAATTTCGTATTTTCAATATGTATTTTTCCTGATTCCGTATAAAGGGTGCCGTTTCTGCCTAACCTTGTAGGAAGAACGCAATCAAAAAGATCAACGCCGTTTTCTACGCCCATAAACAGATCTTCTGGCTCGCCGATACCGAGAAGATGGCGCGGCTTTTCTTCTGGGAGTATTTCGTTTACCCATTTAACTGCGGTAGACATGTCTTCTTTTGCGAAAGAGCCGCCTATGCCGAAGCCGTCGAACTTTTTTCCGTCAACTTCCATTTCTGAAATTACCCTTGCAGATTTTTTCCTGAGATTTTCTTCCCTGCCGCCCTGTATTATCCCAAATAGCGCAATTTTACCGTTTTTATTCAGCTTATTGTGTTCGGTTAAACTTCTCTCGGCCCACTTATGTGTTCTTTCCAGAGCCTCTTCCTGGTATTTGATATCTTCGGTCGGTGATGTGCATTCGTCGAAAGCGAAAATCATATCCGCTCCTATATTGTGCTGTATCTGGACGGATTTTTCCGGAGTTATGTAATGAATTGATCCGTCTATATGCGATTTGAAGGAAACTCCGTCTCTGCCGATATTCGCAAGACGCGGAGCCTCGGCATCGTCAAATCTTTCAGGAATCAGAAAATTCGGGTCTGTAATCTGCAGGACTTTGGATATTCCTTTTCCGTATGCTGCGCCTAGCGAAAATACCTGGAATCCGCCCGAATCCGTCATCGAAGGTCCATGCCAGTTCATCATCTTGTTAAGTCCGCCAATTTTTTTTACTATCTCATCTCCCGGCTGCAAGTAAAGATGATACGTATTAGCAAGAACTACCTGAGCTCCGGCATCTTTTACCTGGTCGGCATTAAGCGATTTTACCGTTGCTTTCGTGCCAACCACGACAAAAGCCGGAGTTTCTATCTTTCCATGAGCCGTTTCCAGTATTCCGGCTCTTCCCATGCCTTTTCCTAGTTTCTTTTCAATTTTAAATCTTATAGGTTCCACGAAAATCAATATAGCATAAATAAACAAAAAGCGGCGCGCCTTTGGCGCACCGCTTTTAAATGAGTTTTATTTTACGTCTAATAGTTCTATGTAGAAAATCAAAGTCGAATTTCCAGGAATAGGCCCGTAATCGTTTGCGCCGTATCCGAGCGAAGGAGGAACCACTATGATTCTTTTTCCGCCGACCTTCATTCCTTCGACTCCGATATCCCACCCTTTTATCACCTGGCCTGCACCGAGGGTAAATGTGAAAGGCTGGCCTCTGTCGATGGAGCTGTCGAATTTCGTGCCGTCTTCGAAGACTCCGGTATAGTTTACCGTGACCTGTTTTCCTGCTACGGCCACAGTTCCTGTTCCTGTGGCAACGTCCTGAATTTGAAGCTGATCTTGTGGTGTCACTGAAGCTGTCTGTTGTTGGTTATTTTCCTGACCAGAGAAAATTTGTGTTAAATAATTTGCACCGCCGAATGCTAGAAGAATGACAGTGAGGGAAATCGCTACAGCTATTCCGGTTTTTTTGTCAATCATAATTTTGATAAATAATGGTTTTTTTAAATTGCTAATATGGGCATAATTATAACAAAGAAGCCAATAATAACAATTATACTGTGTTGAAAAGTTTATTGTAGCTTTTATGGTATAATTTACAGGCGATTTTATAAGAATTTTCCCAAAAAACACATGTTAAGATTTTTTACGAACGATAAGAACATAAAATACGGAAACCAGATAGAATCCGGACCTCTCACCCTAGAGAGAATGGATAAAATTATAAGGAAAAGAAAAAGGACAAGCATTGTAGAATTAAGCAAAGGCTACGATCTGATAAAAAAATATCCTAAAACAGTCAGCATTCTCGGTTCCGCAAGATTCACCGAAGATAACAGGTTTTACCAGCTTGCCAGGTCTTTAGCTTCCCAAATAGTAAAAAAACTTAATTATGCGGTTGTTACCGGAGGAGGACCTGGAATAATGGAGGCTGCAAACCGCGGAGCCTATGAAGCCGGAGGAATATCTTTAGGAATAACTATAAAGCTTCCTAAGGAGCAGATGACAAACAAATACGTTACGGAATCAGCAGATTTCGAATATTTTTTCGACAGGAAAGCGCTGCTTTTTTTCTACGCGCAGGCTTACATTTATTTTCCTGGCGGTTTCGGAACACTTGATGAATTTTTCGAGCTCGTTACGCTTATCCAGACAAATAAAGTCGAAAGAAGGCCGGTTATACTCGTGGGAAGCGATTTCTGGAAACCGGTTCTGGAACTCATAGACGAAAAACTCAGCAGAGAATATAAGACCATAAGCGCAGAGGATGAAAAAATATACAAAATAGTTGATTCCGAGGATGAGGTCCTGGAAATAATGCAAAAATCTTTTCACTTTTCGATTCTCTCTTAAAATTAAAACGCCGCTAAGGCGTTTTAATTGTTTTGCCTGAATACGTAGTCGGTTATCCTTGTTATTATAAGTCCGATTATTATCCATGCTAGCACGACTATTACGTGCCTAGCTCTCATTATTTGTCCGGCTATCTGGCCGAAATTTCCTGTGAAGTAATACCCTATAAGCATAACCATTGGCGCATATATGGCTATAGCCAGAGTATTGAATGTCAGGAATATGCTTTCTTTCGCTTTTGTATATCCGGCGTAAACCGGGCCCACGAAGCGCAAAAACGGGAAGAATCTAGTGATGAATATTGTCAGATGTATATGCTTGTCCAGGAATTTTTTATTCCTGACGATGAACTTAAGAGAAAGCACGTCGTGTATGAGCTTAGCAACAAATTTATTGTTTTTAAGCACGAGCCTGTAGATGATATTATCTCCTATTATGAAGGCTATTATGATTATGAATATTGCCGGAGTAAGGTGGATTATCCGCATTCTTGCCATATATCCTACAATGAGCAGGGTTATTTCTTCTGGCACCGGTATTATGTATCCGGAAGCAATAGCAAAAAAGAATATTCCCAGATATGAGAATTGTTCCACGGTGCTTATGAAAAATGTATCGTGCGCAACTACATGCGGTATCATAACGGAAAGCATTCTAGCATGTTTTAAATATTTGCTAAAGATGCTAGATTAGACGTGATTATGGAAAAGACCAGGATAAACAAATATTTGGCAGACAAGCACTCTCTTTCAAGAAGGCATATAGACAGGCTTATAGAAGCCGGCAAGATTTTTGTTAACGGCAGAAAAGCAGTGCTCGGAGACAAAGTGAGCTCCGAAGACAAAGTTGAAATTAAAAACGGCATAAAAAAAGATTTTTCTTATTATGCTTATTACAAGCCGAGAGGCCTTATAACGGTAAGGCAGAAAAAAGGAGAAAAGGACGTGGCGAGCTCGATAGGAATAAAAGGCATATTCCCTATCGGCAGGCTGGATAAGGATTCGGAAGGCCTGCTTATACTTACTGACAATGGAAGAATTACAGATAAGCTTTTGAATCCTGTCTATAATCACGAAAAAGAATATATCGTTAAGACAAGGATTCCCGTAAAACCGCATCAGCTGAAAGTAATGGAAAGAGGCATGGAACTCGAAGGAGATCTTGAAACAAAGCCGGCCAGGACAAAGCTTATCGCAGACAAGGTTTTTTCCATAACTCTTTCGGAAGGCAAAAAACATCAGATAAGGAGGATGTGTGATGCGTTCAACCTGCCTATAGAATCCCTTAAAAGAGTCCGTTTTATGAACGTAAGATTAGGCGACTTGAATCCAGGACAGTACAGGAAAATAGAAGGAGAAGAACTTGAAGATCTTATCAGAGCTTAGTCTTTACCAAGAAAAACAGCAGTATAAAAACTGCTACCGTAATTATCTGGTTTATATATCCGCGTATCGGACGGTCATACATCTTGTCGTGGCTATGGAATACGTCATGTATGTATTTCTGTATGAAAACAAACGGTTCGATTTTGTACTTATAGTAAAAAAATTGCAGCGCATCCGGCAAAACCCCGCCCAAAATACCGAGAAGCGTGGCGATCAGGCTTTTTTCGTCGCGCGCAAAAATCAATAGCGATAATATTATTCCAATTCCGAAATCAGAGCCTATCATGAAGAATCTTTTGAGTGATATGAGGCTGCTGAAAACAGAATTGAACTTTTTATTTTTTTCGTCAAAGAATCCTTCTATATCGTATTCCCTGTGCGGAATGGCGTCTATTACGTAATGGCTTGCAAATGCAAGCAAGAATCCGGCTGCCGGATTATCAGGAAACATATTCGCAAGAGCTGCGCCTACTATGGAATGTGCCGCAAGTACCATTTTTATTTTGATTTAATGCAGTCGTTAAATGTTTGCACCTCGGTATTATATTCAGACACGAGGCTTTTTACGCTCGCAGCCATATCGTCGTACTGTTTTGCAAGCGCATTATAATCTGCGACTTTGGCATCATATTCCGTTACATTCGATTTATCCATAGCGGTTATTTCAGTTTGCAGGCTCTGTATCTGAGACATCAGGTCGCTCGCTGTGCTTTTTCCGGCATCTATCTGGGATTTCAATGAGGTTTCAGGTTCGGTGCAGCTTGAAACTGGCCTTCCAAAAATCTGGGCAGCTATCCAAACTTTTTGTCCCTGATACATTCCTTGTACCGCAGCAACCCCTATTTCAGTGTAATTTGCATTCAAGATATTCGCCCTATGTCCAGGGCTTGCCATCCAAGCAAGCAAGAGGTCTCTGGATCCGCCGAAATTTCCAAGAGCTATATTTTCTCCTAGATTTATATAATCATATCCGAAAGAGTCAGCTTCTTTTGAGGCGCTATCGCCTGTCGGAGAAATATGGGCAAAGTATCCTTTATTGAACATGTCATTGACCCTTTCCGCGGCAATGGAATCAAGCACGCCGTTTTCATTCAGAGAAGAAAGGCCTGTTCCTTCGCTCTGCCTTTCTATGTTAGTCCAATATATTATGGAGTAAGAATCAAGATTTGTGCCTTCTGCCGTCACATCTCCCATGAGCGCTCCGGGAGTGCTTGTTTGCGGAGTGAATGTTGCCGTGCCGCTTGTATCTGGCAACGAAGAAGGAGCAAATGAGGTGCCGGTTCCGCTTGCGTCCAGAGCGGTATTTAAATTTATCGGATTACTTAATGGCGGCGTATAGCCTTGGCATATTTTTCCCCCTATATTTGTCTGGATATCGCCCTGTTTCCAGGCACCGTTCTGTGTTTCGGACAAATAAAGGTTGCAAAATTGGCTTTTAACCCCGCCCAATACGTCCTGGACTATGAATTTTACGGCACTTGTTATTCCGGCCGACAGATCAGTAGTTATTGATGCGTTTGCAACTTGAAAGGACAAAACCAAAGAAAGCATTACGGAGATGAAAACAAACGAACCGTATTGTTTTTTATCTTGCCGATCCATAATTTTTTTATTATATCACTTTTTTCTGCCTAAATATAGGAAAAATATCCTGCCTGAATTCGCCACAGGCAGAAAATCGGTAAGGAAATTGTATGCCGCGGCTCCGCTCGGTCCGAGTATTCCGGCGAATACCCCGATAAGTCCGACAATATTGGTAATACCCCATATAATAAAATCCTGGCTTGAAATTTTCATAACATAATGAGACATCTGTATGATCTTTGTTATTTTGGAGAAATCGTCTTTCATAAGCACTATGTCTGCGGATTCTATGGTTACATCCATGCCTACCATCCCCATGGCGACCCCTATATCAGCCAGACTGAGCGCTGCAGCATCATTTACTCCGTCGCCAACCATCATCGTTTTGTATTTTTTGCTCAAGGTTTTTCTTATGAAATCAAGCTTTTGTTCCGGCAAGAGCCCGGCATAATATTCGGTTATTCCAAGAGTTTCAGATATTCTTTTCGCCACCCTCTCGTTGTCTCCTGTAAGCATTATTATCCTCTCAATCCCGAGTTTTTTGAGTTCCTCGATTTCTTTTTTAATATTAACTTTTATTTCATCAGCAAGGATAAAGTATCCGACGAATTTATCGCCCAGAGAAGCCACTGTAACGTTGTATCCCTTATCCTCTTCGGAAAGAATCTCTTTTTTAAAATCTTCGCTGACTTTTACCCCGAGGTTTTCGATATAGGAAATTTTTCCCATAGAAAATAATTCATCTCCTATATTCGCGCCTATTCCGCTTCCCTGCACTTCTTTGAAATCAGATGGAAGATATTCATTAGGTCCGTCCACGTATTCTTTCTCCGCATATTTTTCTATGGCTTCTGAAATAGGGTGGTTTGAAAAGACAGAGACCATTCCGGCATACCTGAGTATTTTTTCCTTATCGCAGTTATTGCATGGAACGAATTTTTCTACATTGAGAATACCTTTCGTAAGCGTGCCGGTCTTATCCAGGAATATGACTTTTACATCCTTAAGGGCCTCGATAAAGCTTGCTCCTTTTATTATTACTCCATTTTTTGCCGCATATCCTATTGCCGTAAGGAAAGCCAGAGGAACAGCAACGGCTACATCGTCAGCGCAGACAACAAGCATAAGAGCCAAAACGAAGGACAAGCTGCGCGTTATGAAATAAGCCGCTATGGAAGCAATGAAAATAACAACTATGTACCAGGTTGCGAATTTTTCAGCGAAAGTTCTTATCTCCGGCTTGTCTATCTGGGCTTTTTCAACCAGTTCTATTATTTTTTCGAGAGTCGTTTCTGCGCCGACTTTTTCTGCTTTTATTTCGAGTCCGCCGGAAACTACCAGAGTCGAGCTGTAAGCCATATCTCCTACGGATTTAGATACCGGCATTGATTCGCCTGTAAGGGAAGATTCATCTATGCTTGCGCTTCCACTTATGACCGAGCCGTCAATAGGAATCCTTTCTCCGAGAGCGACTATTACCGTATCTCCGATCTTTACGGATTCCGGCTTTACCTCAATTATTTTTCCTTCGGAATTCTTGATTTTTGTTTTTTTTGGTTTCAGTTTAAGAAGGGCTTGTATGTTTTTTCTTGCTTTGTTCTGGTTGTATGTGGTAAGTATTCTTGATGAGGTAAGCATGAGGTTTATGAATATCGCCGAAACCCATTCCCAGCTCAAAAGAGAAAATACCAGGGCTATTGCAGCAAGCAAGTCAACGGATATCTTTTTATCCAAGACAGAATAATAAGCGCTCTTTATTACAGGAAGCGTAGCTATGATAGCTACGGCAATCAGAATATAATCGCTGTATGAAAATTTAAGAAAATCAAAATAATTAGAAGCGAGAACGGCAACAAGAAAAAAAGCCAGGATATTGTCAAAATCAAAATAAGACAGAGTTTTCTTCATCCAGAATATTATACCTTATTTGGAATACGAAAAAACGGCCGGACCATTTGAGGCCGGCCGTTTTTTTGAGAATGTCGCCTATATTACATTGCTGCAGGCTTTGTGAGTTTTTTGACCGTAAATATCATATAGATACCGGACAAGCCTACTAAGATGTAAATTATTTGAGAAACTGTCGATCCCATTCCGAAGATTGAGTCGACCAAGTTCCATCCGAGCGCGGTAAGTCCCCAGTTTATCGATCCTACGATAACAAGGACTACCACTACCCATTCCAACCAATTAAGTTTTGACATAAGAAAATAATTAATTTTCTAAACGACCTTTGTATAATTATACAACCGGCCGGTTAAAGCCACAATTATCCTATGAATGTCAGAGCTTTTCCTTTCTTGTTAGCGCGTCCGGTTCTGCCTATTCTATGGACATAATCTTCGTATGTAGCAGGTATATCATAGTTTATTACGTGAGTTACATCGGGTATATCAAGCCCCCTTGCGGCTACGTCTGTAGCAACAAGAATCTTTATATGATCGTCTTTGAATTTGCCGAGAGCCCTTTGTCTCGCTCCTTGGTTTTTGTCGCCATGTATCGAATCTGCTTTGAACCCTCTTTCCGTGAGGGTTTTTGAAAGCCTTTCAACGCCATGCTTTGTTCTTCCGAATATCAGGACTTTAGAAAGTTCCGGATTGTTCAGAAGCTCGTGCAAGACGTCTATCTTTTCTTTTCCGTTCATTCTTACGACATCCTGGTCTACTGATTTTGAAGTATCACCGGTTTTTACGGAAACAGTCGTGGGATTATTTAAAAATTCTTTGATAAGCTGCTCTATTTCTCTAGACATCGTTGCTGAGAAAAACAGAGTATGCCTTTTTGCCGACATCTGGGACATTATGAGTTTCATATCCGCAATAAATCCCATATCAAGCATTCTGTCTGCCTCGTCCAATACTATAGTTGAAAATGGTTTAAGATTTAATACTTTTCTGTTTACCAAATCCTTAAGTCTTCCTGGAGTTCCTATTACGAAGTTATTCCAATACTTAAGCATTGAAATCTGCCTGCCTATAGGAGCGCCTCCGACGCAGCATACGGAAAATATTTTCATTCCTTCCGTAAAGCTCTTGAGTTCGCTTTCTATCTGCTGGGCCAGCTCTCTCGTAGGAACCACGATAAGAATTTCTTCTTTTGGATTCATTAGGACTTTTTGTATGAGTGGTATGAGAAATGCGGCTGTTTTTCCAGTTCCCGTATTCGCTATGCCAACGACATCAGATCCCCTGAGCACATGAGGAATTATCTTGTCCTGAATCGGAGTCGGTTCATTGTATCCCTTGGCAAAAATATTTGCCTTGAGCCTGTCATCTATGTTGAAATCCTTGAAAAGGTGTTCCGGAACGAATTTTGAAACTTCCTCTGTGATAACAGCCTTATTTATAAATTTTGAGAAATGGATATTTGATCCGTCATTTCCTCTTCGGTTCCTAGAAAATCCTCCTCTTCCGCCGAATGACGGCTTTCCGTAGCTTGATCCGCGGGAAAACCTGTTTCCACCGAATGAAGGTTTTCCGTGTCCGTATCTTGTTCCTGAAAAGGAACCTGATGCCTGAGCCGGTCCGTTTCCAGGATTATTGCTTGCAAAATCAGCACGGGATTTTGATTCCGAGCCTCTTATGCTTTTTCTGTGCAATCCGAATTTTCCGGATTTCTTATTGTCGAATCTGTCAAAAGATCCGACATTCCTTATTACTCTGCGCATATTGATGTTTTAAAGCGGCTTTTTTCCGCTTTTTGGCCTATCATTTTAGACAGGCATTAGTTTATTAAATGTAAAAATGTCGCACAGATTTTGCGACATTTGAACATTTACGCTTAATCGGTGAGATGAATCTCTGATGGAGATTTATTTACTTAAATATAATAGCAAAGTACCGGCAATTTGTCAATTATTTGATAAATAAAAAAGGCCAGCTATTAATGCCGGCCTTTTGGTTTTTTCGCATAAGTCAGAGTATTCTCCGGTATGTGAAAGGACAGCCTTCTATCCTCGCCCTTTCTATGCCGAGTTCCATGCACTTGCTTATGCCAAGATCTTCGTATATCACTACGAGTTCCGCACCTTTTATCCAAAGAAGTCCAGCTTTTATGCCGATTTTGCCAAAAAGCAAACGGCTTGAAAGCGGAGATTCGCCTTTAGACAAAGAGTCGCGAATGCATTTGTCCGCATACTCCGCGTTTTTCTCCATATCGCCAGTAAAAGGAGTAAACAGCATGACTCTTCCCATTTTTCCACCTCCAATTAGTTAGTCGGATCCGTTTAAAATGCTATATCAAATAAATATTTTGTCAAAATAGATTTTATCAAAGGCAAATATCTACGGAATTTTTACCGTAATCCCCTTTTTAATCAATTTCTCAGCCAGTTTTTTGGTAAAGTAAAAAGGTATGCCGGCTTTTATCATTTTCCTTCAACTTTCACCCAGGATGTCTGTGAGGAAAATAGCTTCAGGGTCTACAACCCTTATCTTTACCGGATTTTTTATGTAACAGTGGCTTTTCAAAAATTCCGGAACCACCATAAAAGTAAGTTCAACTTTTTTCATACAAATAATTTTAGTATTTATTTCTATTTTTCCAAATTAAAAGCCTCGTCAATTCTGACTTGTTTTACAAATTCTGGAACATGGCTTACGAGTATCATGGCGCCCTCGTATTCACTCAGAGCTTTTGCGATTATAGGCAAATGACGGAAATTTATGTGGTTTGTCGGCTCATCAAGTATGAGAAGCCCGGGTTTTAAAAGCACGAGCTGTGCGAGGGCCACCAAACCTTTTTGTCCTTCGGAAAGGCTGCCGATTTTTGTGTTAATCATATCTCCTGTTATAAGAAATCCGGCCGCAACTGATCGCATTTCCTGCTCCATATCTTTATCCATAACAGACATAAGCGCTTGAAAGATAGTATGATCGAAATTTAGCGTAGAAAAATCTTGTCTGTAATACCCTACCTTAACGCCCTCAGCTATTTTTTCACCCTTCGAATCTCCTTTTGCCAGAGCTTCAAGCAAAGTAGACTTTCCGATGCCGTTTGGCCCCGTTAAAAGAAGATGCTGATTTTTCTTCAAAGAGATATTTGCTTTTCGAGCAATTTTTTTATGATTTTTGAAAATTGAAAATTCGGATATGTGAACAATCTCTCCAAGTACGTATTGTGCAGGTATTTTGAATGGGCGTATGGTTATGTCTTCTAGCCTAACATCTACTTTTTCTTCTTCAAGTTCTTCCGCTTTTTCTCTCATTCTTTTTGCCACAAGCCTCATTTGCCCGCCTTTCATGGCAAAAAAGTTTGCCTTCTCCTTATTTTCCTGAATTGTCTTTGAAAGCTGGGCATTTTTCATATTTTCCTTTTCAATTCTTACCGTTATTTGCTCCATAACATCAAAATAGTTTCCCATATACTGTTCAATTTTTTTTGTATGAACATCCAAATATAAAACGCCGTGCGTAAATGCATTTAGAAAATCTGCGTCGTGAGAAATTACAATGCAAGTTTTTTCGTATTCAACCAGGAATTTTGTAAGATGAGCTATTCCATCTTTATCCAAATTGTTCGTCGGCTCATCCAAAAGCAATAAATCAGGATTTTGAATAAGCGCACTTGCGAGAAGAAGCCTGGCTTGCTGACCGCCAGAGAAACTCATAACAAGTCTTTCAATAGGAGCCTTAAGATTTACCACTTCCAGGACCTCTTCAATTTTTGGTTCAATATTATAGACCTTATTTTTAAAGCATTTTTCAAAAAATTCCTTCACAGTCAATTCCGCATCTGCTCTTGGAATGACTTGTTTGGCCGTGGCTATCGTAAGTTTATTTTGCAAATGTATTTTTCCCGATTCTGGTTTGAAATGTCCCGTGATTAGATTAAAAATAGTACTTTTACCGGACCCGTTTTGTCCCATAAGGGTGACTTTCGCCCCCCTTCTCAATGTAAAATCAACCTCTTCCAAGATCTGTTTGTTGTGTCCAAATTCAAAAGACACTTTTTCAAATTTTAATACTATTTCACCGTGTTCGGCCATAGAAATTAAAGACTACATTATTTTTGCAGAAATTGGAAGAAAAAACACAATCAATTACTTTTTTAAATAATGCTTAAGCGTATAAATCCAGTCTTCCTCGTTAGCCGGGCTTTTAATCTTCTGTTCAAGCATCCATTCAAGATATTTCCTGTCCTTTTTTATCACGTTTTCCAGCGGTTCGCCGGCATATTTTCCGAAATTAAATTTATAAAAAAGAGTCGGAGTTTTTGAAATCTCCACCATCTTTTCTACGGCTTCCTCCTCTGTTTTTTCTGTTTCTTTTATTTTTGAAAAAAGCCTTTGGAAAAGCGCATACAGGACTTTTACATCATCTTCCGCATTATGAGAATGCCCTTCCACATCAAGATCAAGGAAGTATCTGAGAAATTGAAGATTATATTCAGGTATGAGATTTTCAGGATCAAGATATCTGGCTACTCTGAGCGTGCATATATTGTTTGGTACGGAAATTCCTTCGGCTTCAAGCATGGAGCAATCGAAGGAAGCATTATGCGCCACCAATATCCCGTCTTTAAGCAACCCTTGAAGTTCTTTTGCCATCTTGCTTCCAATAAATGGTTTCTTATCGGAAAGCATCTTGTTTGTTATATGCGTAATGCTCATTGCTTTTACAGAAACCGGCACCGGCGGCTTGAAATATTCTGTGTTTACTTTTCCGTCATTCATAAAACAGACCTCGCATAAGCGGTCTTTGCCTATCTCGTTTCCGGTCGTTTCGGTATCCAAGAAAATCAGATTCTTCATAATTTTATGATTGTATCAGAAAATATGTAAAAAAAGAAAAAGCGCGCCTTGCGACGCGCTTTTTCTTAAAAAAACTAGAAGTTAGATTAATATCTTCTTGGTCTTTCCTCCTTTGGTCTCGCTTCGTTAACGGTGAGTTTCCTTCCGTCGAGCTCTTTGCCATTCCACATTTCTATGGCGGCCTGAGCTGCTTCATCTGTTGTCATTTCGACAAAACCGAAACCTTTTGACCTTCCGGTCATCTTGTCGGTTATGATGACTGCCGATGCGACTTCTCCAGCTTTAGAAAAAGCGTCTGAAAGACCTTTATCTGTGGTGCTGTAGGAAATACCACCTACGTACAATTTCTTCATTTACAAACTAAATTATCTTATTAACCGTAAGACTTTACTTGAGGAGAAAGATGACTATTCTTCCAAACATTCAAGATATTTCTTAACGCTATAAATGATACACCACTATGCCGATTCAGTCAAACTGCCATTTTTGCGGTATACTTAAGACATATGCTTATGCTGAAATTTCTTTATGCGACAATAATGGCGTTTATTTTAGGGATATTAGGCTCACACTCTACAAGCACTCTTTCCGTTGCCACGATGACAAATATTTCCTCCTCATCTTCAAGCGCTTTTTCTGTTTCGGTAATGCCATCATCATTAATGCAAGGAGATCCGGCACTTGTAGAAATAAACGGAACAAATATGTCCGAAGTGCGCACTATTATGTTTAATGGATCACCAGCGTCATTATTTGAATATGATGATAAACCAAGCGCATTTCTTGGCATCGATCTTCATGCCGCTACGGGCACTTTTGAAATTGAAGCTGATCTGACCGATGGTCGTGTCGCAACAGCAACGCTCGCCGTGCATCAGCGCCTTTTGGAAACAGAATCGCTTCCGGTTCCCGAGCAGCTCGGCGGAAATTCAGCCGCAAACCAGGCCAAGGTGGTCAGCACTCTTGGACAAGAAAATGCATCGCTCGCTTCTCTCAAAAGCACTACGACTGAGCTATGGAATGGCGCATTCATTTTTCCGGTACCGGATCATACCGTGACTGATCCGTATGGCTATTCGCGCGACAGCGGCGCATACGATATCGTTCATAAGGGCACGGATTTTCGTGCCGATGTCGGAACGCCAGTCTCCGCATCAAACAGCGGTATAGTTACTCTTGCGCGCAGTTTTGTTGATTATGGCGAGACAATAGTTATAGATCACGGCTTAGGTCTTGAAACATATTATATGCATCTTTCAAAAATAAATGTTCATGTCGGTGAAATCGTGACGCAGGGAGAAATCATTGGCCTTTCAGGCGCTACCGGTTATGCAAGCGGGCCGCATTTGCATTTATCGGTTCATATAAATGGCATAGCCATAGATCCGATGAAATTCCTCTCTCTTTTTTCGTTCAAATGATTATTCGTACCTGAGAGCTTCAATGGGATTGAGGCTCGATGCTCTCGCTGCCGGATAATATCCGAACACTATTCCTATGATTGCGGAGACGCTGAATGACAATATGACCGAGAATAACGATACTTGAGCGGACAAGAGGCCGGTAAGCGTCAGCACATAGGAAATAAGCATACCCAGAATGATTCCTATGATTCCTCCCAAAACCGTAAGGATCATCGATTCAAATAAAAATTGCATTCTTATATCTTTTTCTTTTGCTCCGATAGCTTTTCTTAGGCCGATTTCTCTTGTCCTTTCGGTAACTGTCGTAAGCATCATGTTCATGATGCCGATTCCTCCGACAAGAAGAGATATGCCGGCAATCGCCGCCAGAAGATATGTCATCGTAGAAGTGACTGACGATGCTGTAGATAAAATATCCGATTGGTTAAGCGTGCTGAAATCCGCTTTTGTCGGGTCGCTTATATTATGACGCGCAAGAAGAAGGGCTGTAACTTCGTTTTGCACATTGGTGACCGCATTAGGGCTATTGGCTTCTATGTTTATCGAAGATACGTATTTATTGCCGGTCAAAAATTGCTGAGCTACGGTGATAGGAATATAAACCACATCATCACTCGCGTTTGCGGAATTTCCGCCAGTTGCGGCAACCACGCCTATCACAGTAAATATGTTTCCGTTTATCCTGAGTATCTGTCCCACAGGATCCGCATTGGGATAAAGATCTGCCGCCGTAGTTGAGCCGATAATGGCAACGCGAGCCAAGGATGTGACTTGAGCATCCGTAAAGAAAGTTCCTTCCGAAAGGTTTACGTTTCTAACCTGAGTATACATAGGAACAGTTCCGATTATTTGCGTATTAGAATTTGATACTGAAGAAACGATTTGTTTTTGTGTCGTTACTGCTGGAGCTACCGCTTCCGCATCTGGTATTTCTGAAGCTATTGCAGCAGAATCATCCATTGTAAGGGTATTTGCCGTTCCCCTGCTTGTACGCACCTGGCTGAAGCTTTTCTGCGCTCCAGGACTTACTATGACAAGATTAGAGCCGATAGATTGTATTTGCTGTTGTATGGATTGCGTCGCGCCGTTTCCGACAGCAAGCATCGCAATAACCGAAGCGATACCTATGACAATTCCAAGCATCGTAAGGCCCGTCCTCACCTTGTTCGAAAGAAGCGCCGATGTAGTTTCTTGAAGTAAATCTTGTATTGTCATAAATTATTTTAATTTTCTAACTTTGTGTTTGCATGTCTTTTCTTGTGATTTTTTTCGTCGCTGAGAATTTTACCGTCCCTTATATGTATTATCCTGTCGGCATGTTCCGCTACGTCCGGTTCGTGAGTGATCAGAATAATAGTGTGCCCTTCTTTTTTGTTGAGCTGTTCAAAAGTTTCCAATACGATTTCACCAGTTTTCGTGTCTAGGTTTCCTGTCGGTTCGTCAGCCATCACAAGAGACGGATCATTTACCAGGGCTCTGGCTATTGCAACTCTTTGTATCTGTCCTCCGGATAATTGGTTGGAAAGATGGTCCCATCTGTTTTCCTCAAGTCCGGCAGATTTAAGGGATTTTTTTGCCATAGCTTCCCTTTTTTCCTTAGGGAATTTTAAATATATAAGAGGAAGAGTTACATTTCTAAGTACGGTAGTTCTAGGCAAGAGATTAAATGCCTGGAAAACGAAACCGATTTTATTTCCTCGTATATCGGCAAGCTCATCATCGCTGAGCTTTGAAACATCTTTGTTATCCAAAAAATATTGACCGGACGTCGGAGTATCGAGCGCGCCTAGTATGTGCATAAGAGTAGATTTTCCTGAACCTGACGGACCCATGATAGCGACATATTCGCCATCGTTTATCGTAAAAGAAACGCCATTTACCGCAAGGGTTTCACTGTCTCCATTTTTGTATATTTTAACTATATTTTTGCATTCAATCATTGTTGAAGATGATTAAGAACATGAATCACTGAATTTATCTTGCGAAACTGGCAACTCCGACGCTGCCTCCACCGAGTGCTCTTCCAAGCCCTCCTGCGCCGCCCCCGACTCCAAAACCTCCGGTGGTTCTGGATGTTGCGGCAGAAGCTGCGGTTTTTGTAGTGCTTGTTGTTACGGTTGTCGATCTTACCACTATCATTTCTCCTCCTTGCAAACCGCTCGTTACTTCAGTATTTGTATTGTCGGTAACGCCTGTCGTTATAAATATTTCTTTTACCGGCGTTGTTGATGGCACAGTAAGCGATCCGCCGGCTGCTCCTGCGCCGCCAAATGTTCTTGTCGAGGAAGAAGAAGTTCCAATCCTTCTGGTTGATGATGAATATGCTGTAGACGAAGAGAATGCAGTAGATGACGAAAATGCGAATGTTCCCGTTGCGGAAGCATTTCCGTATCTTCCAAATCCTCTCGTTGAAGTTGAAGAAGATGATGACGAATTTTGCGCTGTTGATGTCGACGTATCTATGACAAGAACATACTGCCTGTTTCCTGAAGTTTTAATTGCAGAATTTGGAACAGTCAATACTCCGGTTTTTGAATCAGTTATTATCGCAGCTTCTGCTGTCATTCCTGTTTTAATCTGGTCATCGCTTCCATCGATGGAGATACTTACGTTATAGCTTACGACGCCGGAACTTACGACTCCGAGCGGATCAATATATTGTATATGTCCTGTGGCTGTAATGCCTGGCAGTGCGTCGAAAGTCAGAGTTACCTGGTCGCTTGAAGAAACTTTTGCGGCATCGACTTCATTTAATGATATGATAACGATTTTACTTGAAGTTATTATTTTTCCGAGGGAGTCGCCGGATGATACCTGCTGGCCGACTTGGGCGCTAAGTCCGCCGATTTGGCCGTCGAAAGGAGCTGTTATGATTCTCGACTCATAATTTTGCAGGGCATTATTGTAATTTGCAGTCGCATTGTCGAGCTGGGATTTTGAAACAATAATTTCTTCCTGCGTAGGAGGAGCGATTTTGTAAGCCAGCTGTTGCTGGTCTTGGGCAAATGACGTAACTGAGCTGTTATAGGACTGTATTTCCGATGTAAGGTCGCTTATAGCCGAATCCATAGTTGACCTTGCACCCGAAGCCGAGCTTTTGCCGGAACTTACCGAGCTGTCGGCATTTGAATTTTCGGTTACTGTATAGGAAGCAAACAGTGTCGTCATATTGTCAAAATAATCTCTTAGCTGGTTGAGATTTGTTATCGCAGCGTTCAGAGCCGCTACGACATCGTAATTAGCAGGATCTAAGCTGTCTATGCTCGCTTTCCATGCCGGAAGCATCGTTCCGATGGATACTCTGCCGAAATTCATGTCGTTTACCAGCTGTTGGTTCGTGAAGGTTACGCCGTCGACGGAAAAGTCAGGATCGGTGTCTGTAGGCTTGGCAAAATATCCGTCAGTATTCAGATATACGGAATTTGCTGCAGAAGTATAATCGCTCATGAGCTTTAGCAGTATATTTTGCTGAAGATTGGCGAGAGATGTCGATGCATTGGATATTGAATTATTCAGGGAGCTCAGATCAGAATCTGTTGGTCCGTTTATGAGAGTATCGTAAGAAGCCTGGGCGCTTTGCACGCTTGCCTCGGCTTGGTTAAGGGTTTGCAGGGCATTTTTTCCGTCAAGCACCGCAATTACCTGTCCCGCTTTTACCATATCGCCGTTTTTGACATTCACGGAAATAATTTGTCCGAGAGTCTGTGATTGACCTACGGTCTGAGGTTTTATGTCGACTTCGCTTTCCGTCTGGACTTGCCCGGTACCGGCTACGGATACGGTTATATTTCCCGGCTGGACCCTGCTTAGAACGTACTGTCCGGATGAAGACATTCCGAAAATTTTTCCATATGAATAATATGATAAAGAAAATAAAACTATTACGGCAATTATGGTCAATGGCTTATGGGATGATGCATAGGCCTTGAATTTCGGCCATTTTTCTTTTATATATGTTTTAGTTTTTTTCATTCTATTTTTTTTATTGATTATTTTATCGGTTGTGTTGCACTTGCATCTTCTTGGTCTGAGCCTGATGTTGCTGGCGGAAGTATTCTTATAAGTCTTGCGTCTATAATAGGATTATCGTCATTCTGGGCGCCGAATATAACCACTATGTCGTCTATCTTAAGATCTTCCTGCTTTTCCGAATTATTGCCATCCCTTATTTCAGTCGTGCTTGATATCTGCACATTTTCATCGTTTCCATTCCTGTCTGCTATCGTTATATTAGGAAGCTTTATCCCGATTATTTTTCCGACTGCTCCATGAGGGCTCATAAAACCTCCCGGCAAGAGGCCGCTGAAAAAGCTGTTATTCATCATTCCTCTCATTTCCATAAAATAATCTCCCCCGACCCTGTCGGAAAAATAAGCTTCCCTGAAACCGTTTATCATCCCCAGTTCAAACGTGAAAAGCAATACCAATAAGCCCAGTATTATATACAGGGTTTTTTTAAATCCGTCGGATTTTACTATCTCTTTAAATTTTTCCATTTTTATTAAAATTAAGCCGTTAATGTATCCGATCCAGCTTCAAATTTTGCGGCACCGGCCAGATATCTTGCAGATGCCATTATGGCCAATATTGAAACCATTGCAAGAGTTACCGCAAGGAAAGGGATGGAATCCACGACAGAAAGTATATAAGAGCTGAAATTTCCTAGCACTATCTTATAATCGCTGAGCAGAAGAGAAACATAATCAATAAAACCGGATTTTTTAGTTTCGCTTACGAGATAAAGGGAAAACTCCAGAAATGCGAAGATAGATACAGCAAGCGAAAAGCCTCCCAAAATTTTTCTTTTCAGGATTTCTTTAGATGCCATCATTTCTATTTTTGCCAGTATTTTTTTTTCTAGTCCTGGCGGCAAATCTATTTCATTGAATTTCATTTTTGTCATTTTTTTGTTATACGATTAATGGTTAAGTTTGGGTGCGTTTGCGTGCTTGCGTATCCTCATGAGAGCTCTTCTATGCTGGCTTTTTACCGTATTGGCCGGACGCTTGAGAATTTTTGATATTTCTTCCGTGCCAAGGTCTTCATTATAATAAAGAAAAAGTATTTCCTTGTAATTCGGCGGCAGGTCATCTAGCATTTTTTGGAGCATTTCCTTGTTTTCCGCAATCTCGGCTATTTCATCGGCTAAAGAGCCTTCGCTTTGCAGGGCATCTTCCATGGCATTTTCGCCTTCTTCATTTTCAAAATAAGAAAACGGTATATGCCTCCTTTTTCTTAAAAGGTCTATGGACGTATTTCTTGCAATCGTAAAAAACCATGTTTTGAATTTTTCTCCTTCCCTGAATTTTTGTATATTTTTCCACAGCTTAACGAAGCTTTCCTGGACAATCTCCTCAGCATCCTTTTCTTCTCCGCCGAATTTCCTGACGAAATTATAGGTAGGCTTAAGATAGCGGTTGACTAATTCAACGAAAAAACGCTCATCGCCTTCTTTGCGATATCTCATTACCAAATCCTCATCTTTTAAAAGCGGCAGATTTTCCATTTTTAGTTTATGTTTTATACGAAGCCTGGAAAGAAATCGGTCATTACCTGGCTTTTCCGCATACCCATTCCATAAAGCATATTTTTGGTATCCCTTACCATGCTTTGCGTTCCGGAAACGTAAAAGTATCTTTTTTTGAAATCTGGAATTTGTTCCCTTATGAATTTTTCATCTATTCTGCCCAGATAATATCCGTTTTGCGGAACATAACTTTCATCAGTTATAAGATATATCGTTTTAAGACCTATTTTCATGTATGCCTCATCGAATATATTTTTATACGCCATGCCGTCGAATTTCCTATTAGAATAAGCCAGTATGATATCCCTTTTTTGGTTTGTGTCCATCAGATATTTTATCATTCCCCTGAAAGGAGTTATTCCTATTCCGCCGGCTATAAAGGCCAATTTTTTATTTTTATCTTCCGGAAGCACGAATTCCCCGTCAAGCTGAGAAGCCACTATTTTTTCTCCTGGAGCCATTCCAAGGAGCTTTTTCTTAAAAGAGCTGGAGTCATTATAGAATTTTACGCCAAGATGTATTTCTTTTTCCGTCGGAGAAGAAGCTATAGTAAAATATCTCCGGTTTCCTCTCGAATCGGATTTATCATGAGCAAGCGTCCATTCCAGATATTGTCCTGGCTTGAATTTCATGCCGCCGTCGTTGTAAAAGGCAAAATCATAGGTATCCGGAGTAAGCTTTATTTTTTCTTTCAGCTTAAGAATTAATTTTTTCTTTGGGCTTACAGAATAGGAAAATACATTTCCGAAAACAAGGGCAAGTTCCGGCGCGAGGTAAAACGACCCTATATGAAATTGCGGAGAATAAAGTATTCCTACTATTATTCCGTAAAATATTCTCCAAAATCTCGTCGGAGGCGTAGTAAGCGGTTCGGTAAGCATAACGAAAGCGAAGAATATTATTGGAGTATCAAGGAATACTTTTACGGAAGTATTAATTATGTCGGCAATTCCAGACATATGAGGAAGAAAAATAAGCGCCAGAGCTGTTATCAAAAATGCCCATACCAGGTCGAATCTGGCTATTTTACGGACTACTATGAGTCCGCCAAGAATTACGAATGGAAACATCGCTCCTGTTCCTACCCACCAGGTTGCCGAAAGGTCAAATAAAAGTATCGCCGAAAGTCCCAGGGCCGCCGGATTGAAGATATGCTTTTTGTTTGCCGCCAGTATGAATTTTGAAGCTATTGCTACGGCCGATGCCCAGAAAGCCGAAGCAAAAAATACCGAATCTGACATGGATCTCATAGGATTGATAAGTAGAACCAGTATGAATGCCGTTATGTAAACTGATTCTATATTTACTGGAGCTTCAAATCCCCAGGCGAATATTTCGTTTGTGATTACGCATACGGCCAGTATGAAAATGGTTCCTATAATTAGGAAAATCGGATTATAAGAAAGTATTCCTGCAAAAGACAGTCCGAGCGCCGAAAGGAAAAGAAAAGTTAAATAATACAGGACCAGCCTGTACATCGTTATTTTATTTATTATATTGTCTATAGTTTTCATTATTTTTTTAGCGGACGTATTTTTCAAAGCCGCTTGTATATGTCGCCATTCCGTATTTATCTATCATATAACCTTCAAGACCGTTTATTTTTTCTATGAAATTTATGCCGTCTTTTCCCATGGCGAATGCCGCCGTAGCGAATCTGTCGGATTCATAAATATCTTTTCCTATTACTGTAAGGCTGACTATATCAGCCGATGGCTCGTTTTTTGAATCGAGAGGATTCCATATATGCCGCCCTCTTTCATATGTTCCCGACGTCGCCACCCCCTCGTTTTCTTTAAGAATTATTTTTTTTACTATTCTCCTGAAACTTTTGTCAAACGGGTCGTTTATTCCGACTGACCAGTTTTCTCCGGATTCGTTTTTTCCAGAAACCTGTATGTCGCCGCCGGCATTTATATAGAAGTTCTGGAAACCAGAATCACGGAGCATTTTCGCGGCATTTCTTATGGCCCAGCCCTTTACTATTCCGCAGGTATCTATTTTTCCATCAGGTTTTCTTATGTCGAAAAATCCGGAAGTTTCGGTTTTTGTCCTGTTGGAAAGCTCCAGTATTTCTTTCATATCGCCGCTAAGGCCTTCATATTCCAAAGATCCGTCGTTTATTTTGGAAAGTTCGCTGTCTTTCTTGAAAGGGCTGAATTTTTCGTCCACATAGGTAAAATAATCGAAGACTTTATCAATATCTTTTTTTTCTGCGTTATTGTCGGCAATGCAGACGGTTATCGGCATTCCCATTATGATGCGGCTTTCGCTCATTTTTGTATTTTAATTTTGTGCCAAAACAAGCGCAGATTTGAGAGATTCTATGAATCCTTGGCTTGTCTGGGTGGCGCCAGATACTATATTTACATTGGCGCTTTGCGCTTTTATCGCTTCAGATTTGAGTATCGGCATAGACATATTGCTTACCTGGATAGATGTTCCTCTGTCATTTGGATATTGCAGAAACTGAACATCGGAAATAAGGTGGTTTGTTATGGATACTTTCACCTGAACGTTCCCGTAATATGCATCAACGGAATTTCCCGTAAAATCGCCGTCATTATATGTATAGGCATTTGTATTTGCCGGTTGTCCCGTTGCTTGGTTATTTATTGAACTCGGATTTGTCGTTTCATTTGCCGAGGAATTGCCAGCATTATTTCCGGTATTTTCCGGAGTCCCATTCGTTGATGAAGGAAGAGCCTGAGGTTGTCCTGTAAGCGACGTATAAACAGCATAAGCTCCGAAAGCCAGTATAAATCCGGCAGAAAGGAATATTTTTTTCATATTATATTAAAATTTAATTAGTATTTATAATTACGTTTGCTTCAGCTTTCTGGGTGCGTTCGGAAAAACTGAACACTATAAGGCCTATTATTACTATGGATATGGCAATATACAGAGTAGATATGTCGCCCAGGTTTTGCCACAGATAGCCGCCTATAATACCCGAAAGAAGAACGCCGAATCCGATGATCGCGTTTAGATATCCGAATGCCATTCCTTCATATTCTTTTTCCATTATATTCGAAACATATGCTCTTTGCATTCCGTCAGTAAATCCGTAAAACATTCCTATTATAAGGAAGCTTATTATAAGAGGAACAGTAGTTTTGGAAAATCCAAGCATTACATATCCGAGTATCAAAAGAAGATAGCCGATAAAAATAACTTTTCCGGCGCCAATTTTATCTGCAAGCTTTCCCGCCGGTATGGAAAAAGCGGCATAAGCCACGTTTGAAATCATATAAAAAAGAGGGATTGATGCTATGACAAGGCCGATATCCTTTGTCCTGAAAAGAAGTATGGCTATGGGGAGCGTTCCCAGAGAAAGAATGAACATCGATACAAGATATACTTTAAATTTTGCCGGCAACTTATATTTTTCTAATATCTGGTTTTTTCTTTCTTCCAATACGATGCTTATTTCCTTTACCCATACGAGGCTTGCAATCGATATGAGTCCGATAAAAAATGCCGTCATGAAGACAGTATTGAATCCGTTTGGAAACCTTGAAAGTATAAGATATGCCACAAGCGGACCGAGTATTGCTCCTGTGGTATCCATAGCCCTGTGATAGCCGAAAGATTTTCCTGATTCGCTTTTATCGATGGAAAGTGAAATCAATGCGTCGCGCGGAGGATCCCTTAAACCCTTGCCTATCCTGTCTAAAACCCTCAGTCCCACTACATCTGCAACACTGCCTACGAATACGTAAAACGGCCTGGTAATTACCGACAGCGAATATCCGAGTATCGCGAATATTTTTCTGCGCTGGACTTTGTCTGAAAATTTTCCTGAATATATCTTTATGAAATTCGATGCCGCTTCTGCAACGCCTTCTACAAGGCCCATCGATTCGGCGCCGGTCTTAAGAACGGAAATAAAGAATGCCGGAAGAATCGAAAAAACCATTTCCGACGAGAAGTCGTTGAAAAGGCTAGTTAAACCCAGAAAAAAAACATTCTTTTTTAATCCTAAGATTCTGTCTTTCATTGTTTTAGCTTACCGCTTTCAATAATTTTTTTAATGGAACCGTAGCCAGTCCTATGACGCTGTCTGCTCCGCCGTAATAAATGAATATTATTCCCTTCCTGTTTACCATTCCGCACGGAAAGACGACATTAGGCACCTGGCCGTGGAGCTCGTAATCTTTTTCTGGCTGGAAAATCGGCTGGCTTGCTCTTGCGATGACTTTCGTAGGTTCTTTCAGGTCAAGGAGCGCAATGCCCACCCTATATGTATGATGATTTGCCGAAACCCCGTGATAAAGAAGAAGCCAGCCTTTTTTTGTCTTTATCGGCGGCGCCGTGATGCCTACTTTTTCGCTGTCCCACATGCCGTGGCGCGGGAGCATTATCGGAGTGCCGGAAGTAAGCAAGACTTTATCCGGTTCAAGAGATTTTACATAATCGGCGCAGATATCGTTATTGACCCTGTGAAGTATGAGATATTTTCCTCTTATTTTTTCCGGAAAAATGCAGCCGTCCTTGTCGTCGGCTCCTTCCGGGGAAATCAATACCGGTTTTGTCCAATTCCAAAGCTCGTTCTTGAAATCTTCGTATGATATGGATGTCATCGCGATTCTCCATGGATCACGGCCGTTGAAAGCTGTATAGCACATATAAATAGTTTTTCCGATCATAGTCATGCGAGGATCTTCGCATCCGGAATTTGCTCCAGTAATCTTTTTCATTTCAAAATCTTCCCGGGGAATATAGCAAGGAACATTTCTTCTTTCTGTAATATTATATCCGTCTTTTGTAAGCGCATATCCTATGCTAGACGTATTTTCCTCAGACATGGCGCGGTACATGATATATGTCGTATTCCCTATATGAAGAACGCCGGGATTAAAGACGGCTTTCGCTTCCCACCAATTGTTCTTTCGCGGAGTAAGTATGGGATTTTTCTCGTATCTAGTAAGATACATGCTCATAGAATTCGGTTCCATGCTGAAAAGAAGGCCGTCAAGGCTCACAGTAGCTTTGCAGCAGACAGTGTCGGCTGCGCCGTAGAAAATATCAAGATTATTTTTTGACAGAATCGCTCCGGAAGGAAAAACGAGCTGAGGGATCTGTCCGAACTCCTCGTATGTTTCTTCCGCCAAAAACATCGGGCCCTTAGTGCGGCCGATTATTTTTTTCGTGTCTTTAGGATCGAGAAGCAGGGCTTCGATGCCGTATACCTTAAGGAAATTTTGCGGAGACGGAAAATAATTCTGTATATGGCTGTAAATCAGAAGCCATCCTTTAGGAGTTTTTATAGGCGGCGCGCCGACTTCTATATGGTCGTACTGTGTCCTTCTCGGGTCAATGCGGTGCTTTTCTATTTCTGCGTACCATTTTATCCAATAATCTTGATTCCACATGTCTTCCAGCTTATCGAATTCGGCAAAGCACATTTTTGCAGGAGGATTGTCCGTATCCACGGAAAGAACGGCGACGTATTTGCCGTTTATTTTTTCTGGGAAGAGGGCCATAGCTTTAGAGTTGAAAGGAGTGATAAGATGCTTCTGCTCTATTTTCTTGAAATCTTTTGTAATCGCCACGGCCACTTTTATGCCTTTCGCATCGAAAGGGTAATCGCTTATTGCTGTATAGAATATGTAGTATTTCCCTTCCATATAAGTTACGCGCGGATCTTCGCATCCGTATTTTTCCCAGTCGTATTCAGGAGCTATGAGCTGCTTCCTGTCATTGAAATCTATGCCGTTTTTGCTTGAAGCATAGCCCACGGAAGAGACGCTCATATGGGTGCCAAGATGGAATTCGGGAGAAGACATCGCCCTGTATACGAAATGATATGTCCCATCTGTTTTTACAGGGCACCAATTAAAAACAGCCTTGGCTTCCCAAGGGTCATTCGTATTAGGAATCATAATCGGATTGTGATGCGATCTTTTTACTGTAAACATTTCCTTTCGATTATATCATGCCGCGGCTATTTTTTATGAAAAAGAAACGTTTTTTACATCGAATCCCGCCTGCTTGTTTTTTTTCAGGTCTTTAAGGAATTTTTCAAGCGGCGCGGTGGCCACGCAGACATATTTGTCTCCGCCTCCGTAATATACATATATAGTATTGTCTTTGACTACGCTTCCGCAGGCATAAACTATTCCCGGCTTCCATTCGTTTTCATACCACATATCAGGCAAAAGTATCGGCACTGAGCTTCTGGCGATTATTTTTTCTGGATTTTCAAGATCAAGAAGCATTGCGCCGAGCGCATATCCGTCCCTCTTCACTTTATTGGTGGCATGATAGAAAACCAGCCATCCTTCCTCCGTTCTTACCGGAGCCGGCCCGACTCCACGCAGATAAGTATCCCAGCTCTGCTTCGGACCTCCGTTTGAAACCCAGACGCTTTTTATCTTTTGCTTTCCAGTTGCCAGATCTTCCAGGTTTTTAACGTATTCTATCTGGACCTTCGGAGATATGGAGTGTATTATCGCAAATTTTCCGTTTATCTTTTCCGGAAACAAAGCCCAGTTCTTGTGCACTTCTTTAGGAGGCGAAATCAGAAGAGGTCCGGTCCAATTCCATTTTTTGTTTTTAAAATCTTTTTTATCGAGTGTAATCAATCCTATTCTTATAGAATCCCATCCTTCGAAAGAATTGAAGGTTATGTATACTTTGTCACCTATCATTACCATTTTCGGGTCTTCTGATCCTCCCCAGCTCCCGCCCGATGGATACATTATAAGGTCGTATCTTTTTTCCGATTCCGGAATGCCGGATCTTGGTTCCTGCATGGCAAAAATAGGCTTATCGTAGTTTTCGCTTATATTTATGCCATCATCAGTTCTTGCATATCCGAATCTGGAAACCCCATCGGAGCCTATGGTCCTATATACCAAATGTATTTTGCCGCCTAGTATGGCAGCTGTAGGATTAAACGTTCCTTCCGTTCTCCACCCGTCTTTTTTAGACGGAGATATTATAGGATTCTTGTGATGACGCTTGAGCTGCTTGTTCGAATGCAGGCCGAAATTTTCCGAAAACGGATCATAAAAAGAAAAAACGAGCGTATTTTCTCCGTCTGTCCAGTATGTGAATATCTGGTTTTTGTCGAAAATCGCCCCTTTGCACTCATATTGTTTGTCCGATTCATGTTCGAACAAAGGCTCATTTGAGCGCCATATGATATTTGAAGGATTGTTTGCGGAAAAAAGGCATGCGCCAATCTGCATCTTGAAATTACCGTTTTCTTTTACGGAAGCATTATATAAAATCAATATTCCTTCGGATATTTTTATGGACGTTATAACTTCCACATCTCCTTTGTCGAAAAATCCTGGCCTTTTTCTCAAAACAGATTCTTTGGGCTTTGACCATTTTTTCAAGTCTTTGGAAAGCGCGATTTTTACTGATTCCTTGCCATAATAAAGAACATAGTTTTTATTGTATTTAAAATCCGGAACTAATGTCCCGTTTTCTTTTACTCCGGGCACAAGGCCTCTGAACATAAAATCCCCCAGATTTTTTGACGAGGCTATTATGAGTTTATGAATTTTCCCGTGTTTATTAAAAAGCACCAAGTTTTTTTCTCTTCCCGATTCGGAAACAGAAAGGAAATCATTCTTGGTGAATATTACCGGCTTTTTGCCGGCCTCATGCTTAAGGCCTATGAATTTTTTATTTTTTCCGAATTCGGAATAAGAATCTTTTTTTGAGGAGGTTTCAAACAATGTTCCTGAAGTTTCTGGCGCTATGCAAAAAGCCAAAACTTTATTTTTGGCCTTATGAAAACCAATACTATAAACTTTTTCATCTGTCACATATCCCATATTGCAACTTTAAGATCTTACGCCCATCATTTTACTCCTTTTAATTTTAAGATACAATGTTTATAACTATGGAAAATAAAAAAATATTCGTTTTTGACCTGGATGGCACTCTGGCGCTGAGCAAAAGCCCTATAGATGATGAGATGTCTTCATTACTATCCTCTCTTTTATCTAAAAAGATGGTCGCTATCATATCCGGAGGCGGTTTCAAGCAGTTCCAAACGCAGGTTATAGGCAAACTTTCAAAAAACACGGATTTCAATAACCTATACGTATTTCCAACGAAAGGAGGTGCAATGTACGAGCATAAAGGCGGCGCTTGGCAGAGAATTTACGAGGAAACTCTCACTGATCAGGAAAAAAACAAGATAAGGAATGCCGTTTCCGAGGCTCTTGAGAGGGTTGATTTCATACCGGACCGATCTTACGGAGAAAAACTAGAGGATAGGAACAGCCAGTTCACTTTTTCGGCTCTCGGCCAAGATGCCCCCTATGATATTAAGCATTCTTGGGATCCGGATATGTCAAAGAGAGAAGTCCTAAAAAAGATTCTTGACGGCTATCTGCCGGAATTTTCCGTTGAAATTGGCGGTTCCACTTCCATAGATATAACCAGAAAGAACATAGACAAAGCTTTTGCTATAAGAAAGATCATGGAGATACTTGATATAAAGAAAGAAGAGATAGTTTTCATGGGCGATGCGATATTTCCTGGCGGAAATGATTATCCAGTAGTAAAGACCGGCGTAGAAGCGATAAAGGTTAAGGATGCCGAAGAAACAAAGCGCATCATAAGTAAATTTTTGAAAAGCTGGTTACTTTCCCAATAATTCCTCTATTTTTTTGACAAGATCGTTAGGAGTCGTTTTGTCTTTTGCGAGATACATAGTGGCTCCGGCATCTTTCGCCTCCTCCATATTTTTCATCTGGCTAAGAGCGCTCAGTATTATTACACGAGTCTCCAATTTCATTTTTCTCATCCATCTCAGTAATTCAAGTCCGGATGTTCCGGCAAATACGTAATCTAGTATTACTAGATCAAAACCGCTATCGGACATTTTTTCCTTGGCGTCTTCTATCGTTTCGGCTACGGAAACTTTGAATCCTTCGGCATTCAGGCGGTCCCCATATATTTTTTGTATGAACCTATCGTCATCGACGAAAAGTATATCCTTGTTTTTCATATTATTTTGAATTAAAAGTCATTATAAAAGTCGTTCCCTTGTTTGAAGTTTTAAAATTTATCGTGCCGTTCTGAAGAGTGATGAATTTTTTTGCCAGATAAAGTCCAAGGCCGAAATCCGTCGTCCTTACTTTTCCGGACCACATCCTGTCTTTAAGGAAAATCTCATCTTGTATTTCTTTGTCTATTCCAGGGCCATGATCCGATACCGTTATTACCGTCATGCTATTTTCTTGGGAAACTTTTATCTCGACGCTTCCTCCTTTAGGAGAATATTTTACGGCATTATCCACCACATTCCTCATAGCCTCCTTAGTTTTTAGCTCATCAGCCGTAATTTTAACGTTCTTATCCGGAATCGACAGTATGATTTTGACATTTTTTCTTTTTGCCGTTTCATTCAGGATTCCAGCTATTTCTTCCAGAAGCCCGTTTATGTTGATATTGTTTTTTTCAAAAATAAGCGTTCCTCTCTCTATCCTGGATACGTTTAAGAGCGCTTCTATGAGCGCTCCGTTGGCTGTGGCGATTTTCGACATATCTTCAAGATACTCTTTCTGTTTTTTGGTTATTTTTCCGGCTATTCCTCCGAGAAGATTTTCTACATATCCGCGTATCTGGGCCACCGGCATTTTAAGCTGATGCGATACCATGGATACGAAATCGCTTTTCATCTGGTCTATGCGTTCCTCTTCGGTTATATCCCGTTCTATCGATACGAAAAATTGCAATTCTCCGTTTTTATCTGATACCGGAGAAATACTTATGGACGCATCATAAAATTCGCCGTTCTTCCTCTTATTTCTTAGCTTGCCGGAAAAAGATTTTTTATCAGTTTTTATCGTTTTCCACATATTTTCATAAAAATCTTCCGGCATGAAGCCTCCCCACAGTTTCCCTGCTTTTGTTCCGATGATTTCATTGTGAGGATATCCGGTGATTTTACTCGTCGCGTCATTTGCAAAAATGACATATCCGTCCGTATCAGTGATGACG
Source organism: uncultured bacterium (assembly GCA_963840885.1). Classification (GTDB taxonomy): domain Bacteria; phylum Patescibacteriota; class Minisyncoccia; order Phycocordibacterales; family GWA1-40-21; genus Bog-1340. The sequence continues at coordinate 173 of CAWJAN010000005.1, read as the reverse complement.
ATGTCTTCCGCGGTATTTTCGACGGCCATCTTGAATTTTTCAGTTTCCATGACCTCATCGCTGAGCTTTTCTCTCGCTCTCTCTATGGTCTTGTCTTTTTTATCGTATAGATATTCGTATGCGTAAAAAAGCACATAGGAAAAAATCATGCTGATGATCGTAGTTATGAATAT
>CAWJAN010000004.1:0-119087 GCA_963840885.1 uncultured bacterium | reverse complement strand
ACTCTTCTAATAGGTATTTTCTTCGGAACATATTCATCTATTTTCATCGGTTCAAACCTGCTTGTTACGGTTGAAAAGATGCAAAATAAGCCGAAAAAATAAGGCTAAAACTGGCTTGGGGATAAACTGTAGATAATAAGGCTGAAATAGCCTTATTTTTCTTGACTTTGTCCTTGCTATGGGTATAATAGCAAAGCTGTCTTTTAAAAGGGATATGCCATTTTTTTTCACGAAAAAAACGGCATATCAAAGTTGCTTAACACAAGCTCCGTTTAGGAGGCAGTGTTCCTTGATAAAAAAATAAGTACAAGATTTTAAGAACATGTACCGCTTTTATACACATGAGGGCGGTACATTAAGTGCGAGTCTAGATCAAATCGTTCAAGTAAGAACGACGCAGAGTCTGCTCCGTTGCTTTTGTTTAATAATGCAGAAGAAAATGGCAGGCCTCTAAAATAGAGAATCAAAAAGAAAAATGAATATTGTTTTTTCTTTTGTTCCGTTCGGAAGTCCATTTATGGATTTTCATCCGTTAATTTTTAAATTTTCGGATTCAATTTTTTAGAGTTTGATCCTAGCTCAGGATGAACGCTGGCGGCGTGGATAAGGCATGCAAGTCAAGGGGATGCGATACGCAAGATGGACAGACCGGCAGACGAGGTAGTAACACGTAGGTACGTCACCCGAGAGTCGGGAATAGCTAGTCGAAAGGTGGGGTAATTCCCGATGGTCTCGCAAGAGTAAAGATTTATCGCTTTGGGAGCGGCCTGTGCGGTATCAGCTAGTTGGTAGGGTAATGGCCTACCAAGGCTATGACGCCTAGGGGAGCTGAGAGGCTGACCCCCACCGATGGAACTGAGACACGGTCCATACACCTACGGGTGGCTGCAGTCGAGAATCTTCCACAATGGACGAAAGTCTGATGGAGCGACGCCGCGTGATGGATGAAGTCCTTCGGGACGTAAACATCTTTTATGAGGGAAGAAGTTTATTGACGGTACCTCATGAATAAGGGGTTCCTAAACTCGTGCCAGCAGGAGCGGTAATACGAGAGCCTCAAGCGTTATCCGGAATTATTGGGCGTAAAGGGTGTGTAGGTGGTTGTGTTAGTCTTTTGTTAAATCCTCGGGCTTAACCTGGAGACATGCGGGGGAAACGGCAAGACTAGAGGGTGCGAGAGGTGTATGGAACTCATGGTGTAGGGGTGAAATCCGTTGATATCATGGGGAACACCAAAAGCGAAGGCAGTACACTGGCGCATTCCTGACACTGAAACACGAAAGCGTGGGTAGCGAATGGGATTAGATACCCCAGTAGTCCACGCCCTAAACGATGATCACTAGCTTTTCGGAGTATCGACCCTCTGAGAGGCGAAGCTAACGCGTTAAGTAGATCCGCCTGGGAAGTACGACCGCAAGGTTAAAACTCAAAGGAATAGACGGGGACTTGCACAAGCAGTGGATCATGTGGTTTAATTCGATGGTAAACGAAGAACCTTACCAGGGTTAGAAATCCATACTGAAAGCCTCGAGGAAACGTTGGAGCCTTCGCAAGGCTGCTAGGACAGGTGATGCATGGCCGTCGTCAGTTCGTGGTTTGAATTGTTCCCTTAAGTGGGGTAACGAACGCAACCCTCGTTGTCTGTTACATAGTGTCAGGCGAGACTGCCCCCGCATTAGTACATAAACGAAAGTTTGTTTGATTGATGCGGGGGAGGAAGGTGAGGATGACGCCAGGTCAGCATGTCCCTCTGATACCCTGGGCTACACACATAATACAATGGCCGCTACAACGGGTCGCGACGGGGTAACCCGGAGCTAATCCTTATAAAAGTGGCCTCAGTTCGGATTGGAGGTCTGCAACTCGACCTCATGAAGCTGGAATTGCTAGTAATCGCGGGTCAGCTATACTGCGGTGAATACGTTCTCAAGTCTTGTACTCACCGCCCGTCAACTCAAGGGAGCCGGGAGTACCCGAAGTCTCGCGCTTGTCGCGGCCTACGGTAAGCTCGGTGACAGGGAGTAAGTCGTAACAAGGCACGGGTAGCGGAAGCTGCTCGTGGAATAATTCAAATCGAACACGTCAACTTCAATGTTGACTGATCGGTCGGTTTTCGAGCGCCTCAATTGAGCGTTCGAAAGTTTGCACATTCTTTATATGTGCTATGCAGTGGGAAAGACCACAAAAATTTTCAGCATAGCTGAAGTGAGAACGGAACAAAAGAAAGAACGATATAAAAATACAAAAGGCGGCGCCCTAAAGGGCGCCGCCTTTTGTATTTGATTTATTTTAGGAATTATCCTAATCTTTTAAACGGATAACTCAAAGCTGCACCAGGAGGCAGAGATGAAAGACAGATTTTTGATAAAGCTCGAATACCACGATTATGGCCGTAAAAAATCAAAATGGGATAAAGTGCAGATATATCTCTTTATTTTTGCGCTTTTGTATTTCGGATACGGCATTATCGTCGGATTCTTGCACTACCCTCATCATTGACTTTTTATAGATAGTGTGCTATCATTTCCAATGAAGTACATCAGCAACACTATCAAATGCCTAAGGGGGCAATGATGAGAAATTATACGGGCAGAGCGCAGTTTTGCGAATCGAAGCTTTCCGCATCAGATATCATGGAAGGCTTGGGTTTGCTGATCATGCTTTACCTGGTCATGGTTTTCGCATTCAGCTGCGACTTCGCGGCTCATTGCGTAGATGGCCGGCCGGAAGTCTATATGCCGTTCTGGCATTGGCCGGTGAAAGTCCTTTCCATGCTTTTTGGATGAATGGCATGGACGAAGCGTTCCTTTTTAAAAGGAACGCTTTTTTGTTTGTATTTAAGGTTTTTTTCTGCTATATTCTGTTTTATTGCGCGATTAGCTCAGGTGGTTAGAGCGCGTCACTGATATCGGTTACGATATAGGCACATCGTTCGTTTCAAATAAATAAGCTGGTTTATTGCGTGCGCGATTAGCTCAGGTGGTTAGAGCGCGTCACTGATAATGACGAGGTCCCAAGTTCGAGTCTTGGATCGCGCACGCAGAACGTCAGCTTATTTGCTTGAAAACTCACTCGAGCCTATAACGCCGAGTACCCAAGTTCGAGTCTTGGCACGCGCACCATAAATTGAAATCTAGTAAATTATTATGTCAATAAAAAATCTCATTATTTATTTCATAACCGGAGGATTATTCACGACTTTAATAGTCGTTCTTGAAGAAAACGGGCAAAAGACTCTTTCCGGACTGGCTACGCTAATGCCGGTATTTACTCTCATAGCGTATTTTTTTATCGGACAGAGCGTTGGAGGAGGACAGGCGGTGAGCCAGCATGCAAAATGGGTTCTCGTAGGCACATTTTTATCATGGGTTCCATATATGCTTGTCGTAGCTTATCTTTCCCCGAAAATCGGTTCCAATAAAGCTATCCTAGCCGGCCTCATAGTATTTTTTATACTCGCTCTGATTTACATTCCGCTTTCCAATAAGCTGGGTTTTTTTCAATAAAATAGAAAAGCGGAACTAAAAGTTCCGCTTTTTTAATGACAACCACCATGCCTTGTTCCTCGTCCATGAGCATCCCAAATATCGAGTTTGGGATCATTTTTCTGAACACGAGGTTTTTGTTTTGATTTTCTCTTATTGCGCCTTTCAAGCCGCTTAATAAGCTGCTTCATGTTAATCGGCATTTCAACCTCCTTTATTTGTTTTGTCCTTTCTGTATAATATCTCTGCGGATTAAAAATACAAGGGCGCGTGGTGGAATTGGTATACACGTACGCTTCAGAAGCGTATCTCGCAAGAGTTGGAGGTTCGAGTCCTCTCGCGCCCACAGACAAAAATAAGCCGAATGAGAATGCATGCAGCATTCGGGTATTTTTGACTGGGCGCGAGAGGACTCGAAAGACGGAAATATAATTTTCAGCTGAAAATTATATTGAGTCGGGGTCGCAGCTTTTTCTGAGCGGCGGCTAGGAAAAAAGCTGTGACCGATCTCTCGCGCCCACAAAAATCATTGACTTTATCTTATATAGGTGTTAAAGTCTTATAAGCCGTTCAATTTTGTGAATAGAAAGAGGTCAGATTTGAATCATATTTTTGAGATTAACGACGAGACTCTGCAGGATCCGCTTCTGAAGTGGGCCCTGGAAAATCCCGAGGGTACCGTGAAGGATATCCCGAAGGATAAAAAATCCGAGATTTTTCAAGGAAGGACCAAGAGGCAAGCGGAACGCGACCTCTTGCTCATCCGGAACTGGGGAAGATTGCGTCCAGTCCAGTTCGTGCAAGTCAAGGATTTGATCCTCTATGGAAAAGAGGAAGAGCCTGTCGAGCCGGAGCTTGTGCCAGCCGCAAGCTGAAGTCTCACAAAATGCATCAAGTATGGCGCCCCTGGATTCGTCCAGGGGCTTTTTTTATTTGATTTTTAATATAATATAAGATTTATGCAAAAATTCTACGTAGTCGGCACCCCGATAGGGAATCTTGAAGATATCACATACAGAGCCATTAAAACTTTTAACGAAGCCGATCTCATCCTTTGCGAAGATACGCGCGTTACGCTGAATCTTTTGAATAAATTCGGAATCAAAAAGCCGACAATGAGCTATCATTCACAAAGCAAGATTTCAAAAATCGACAAGATTCTGGAAATGATAAGTGAAGGAAAAACTCTGGCCCTGGTATCCGATGCCGGCACGCCGACCATTTCCGACCCTGGCTCGGTTCTCGCATCGAAAATACGTGAAAAATTTCCAAATATAGAGATCATCGCCATTCCAGGGCCTAGCGCTTTGGTTTCAGCGTTATCAGTTTCAGGGCTCCCAGCCTCAGAATTTTTATTTCTAGGATTTTTGCCGCACAAGAAAGGCAGAGAAACCTTATTCAGGGAAATTTCGAAAACGGAAAGAACGATCGTTTTTTATGAATCTCCTCACAGGATTTTAAAGACTCTAGAATCTTTAAAAAATCATATTGGTAAAAGAAAAATAGTGATAGCCAGGGAACTTACCAAGATATATGAAGAAATCATTTCTGGAACAGCTGAGGAAATAGAAAAATATTTCGATAAAAACAAGGATAAGGTCAGAGGGGAATTTGTCGTCATGATTTCGCCTCTAAAATAATCAAAATGCAGGACAATATAATAAAAAATTCAAAGAAAGTTCATTTCATAGGCATAGGCGGCATAGGCATCTCTTCAGTGGCCAGGATGCTTTTGCTTGACGGAGTTAAAGTAAGCGGTTCTGACAGGGGCAGCTCCATGATTACCGACGAGCTTTCAAAATTCGGCGCGGATATAAAGATAGGCCACTCCTCGGAAAATGTGCCGCAGGATACCGATCTCTTAATATACACAATAGCGATTCCAAACGATAATCCGGAGCTTAATGAGGCCAAAAACAGGAATATAAGATGCCTCACGTATCCGCAAGCCCTGCATGAGATTTCCAAGGACAAATATACCATCGCTGTTTCCGGCACTCACGGCAAGACCACCACTACCGCCATGATCGCAAAAATAATGATGGATGCCGGACTCGATCCCACGGTTATAGTCGGCTCTTTTCTCAAGGAAAACAAGAGCAATTTTATTTCAGGCCAAAGCAAATATCTTGTCGTCGAGGCATGCGAATACAAGAAATCCTTTCTTAACATAGAGCCGGATATAGCGGTCATTACTAATATAGACAATGACCACCTTGATTTTTACAAGGATATAAATGCGATCAAAGATGCTTTTGGCGAGTTTGCCGCAAAAATACCGAAAGACGGCTGGCTCGTGATAGACAAGAAAAATAATATCGTAAGTTCTGCGGTTGAAAATGCCATAGCCGGCATCGTAGACTCTGGAACATCCGGCAGCAATATAAAGCTGAAATTTCCAGGTAAACACAACAAAGACGATGCAAAGATGGCAATAGCCGTAGCCGGAATTTTGGGAATAAGCGAAAAAGCTGCAGAAAAATCCCTGGAAAATTTCGGAGGAACATGGAGGAGGTTTGAATCAAGAGGGGAGACCAAAAACGGCGCGATCGTTTACGACGATTACGCGCATCATCCGACTGAGATAAAAGCGACGCTTGGCGGGACCAGGGAAATGTTCTCGGATAAAAAGATAATAGCTGTTTTTCAGCCGCATCTTTATTCAAGGACAAAGCTTCTTATGAATGATTTCGAGGAAAGCTTCAATGATGCAGACCTTCTTTTGCTGGCTCCTATTTATGCCGCAAGGGAAAAGGAGGACGAAAGCGTGTCTTCTGAGATATTGTCGAGAAATATAAAAAATACAAAGGCCTTATCGTTCAGCAATTTTGAAGATATAGAGAAATATTTGTATGAAAATCTCAAAAAAGGGGATATTTTGATAACGATGGGCGCAGGCGATATATATAAAATCGGAGATATAATACTTGAAGCAAAACAAGATTTTTTCCTGAATGTGTGATATAATGCATTAAAATATTAATATATAGATTATGGTAAAAATTTCGACGATTTTCGCACTTGGAATATTGGTGGCTCTTGTGCCATTTTCCGGTTTTCCCATTGGATGGAAAATCTTTCTTTATGTGGCGTCTGGCGTGATAATAGCGGTTCTCTCTATTCTTATAAGGAGGGAGCTTCACGAGGTTTTGAGACAGCTTCACGGAGACGACATGAAGACAGATACATTTTCCGAAAATGCTCCAAAGACCGATACAGAGGCAAAATAAAGTTCTTTTTTTAAGATTTAGTTTTTTGAAAATATTTAGCTATGACGATTGGCAATGACCAAGAAAAAATAACATATTTTGCCGAAACTGATTCGCGCAATAAGCGCGTCAGATTTGGCATAAAAGCGAAAGACAGGACAAAACATATCTATGTCATAGGTAAGACGGGTATGGGCAAATCTACGCTTCTTGAAAATATGGCAATTCAGGATATAAAAGGCGGAGAAGGAATCGCTTTTCTCGATCCTCATGGAAAAACAGCAGAGCTGCTTTTGGAGTATGTTCCGATAGAAAGAATAAAAGACGTGGTTTATTTTGCTCCATTTGATCTTGATCATCCCATTTCTTTCAATGTTCTCGAAGACATAGGCGCCGACAAGAGGCATCTTGTGGTTTCAGGACTCATGAGCACATTCAAGAAAATATGGGTTGATGCGTGGTCCGCAAGAATGGAATATATCCTTTCAAATACGCTTCTTGCGCTTCTCGAATATCCCGGAGCGACGCTTCTCGGAGTCAACAGGATGCTTTCCGACAAGGACTACAGGAAAAAAGTGGTGGACAATGTAAAAGACTCAGCGGTAAAATCTTTCTGGGTTGATGAGTTTGCAAAATATACGGAGAGGCAGGCTGCTGAAGCCGTTCCGGCTATTCAGAACAAAATCGGGCAATTCACCGCCAACCCACTGATAAGAAACATAGTCGGCCAGCCGAAATCGTCTTTCGACATAAGGAAGCTTATGGATGACAGGAAAATTCTCATAATAAACCTTTCAAAAGGAAAGGTCGGCGAAGTCAATGCGAATCTTCTGGGCTCTATGCTCATAACCAAGATTTATCTTGCCGCCATGTCCCGCGCCGATATTCCTGAACGAGAGCTCAAAAAACTGCCCAATTTTTATCTTTATGTCGATGAATTCCAGTCTTTTGCGAACGAATCTTTTGCTGATATCTTATCCGAAGCCAGGAAATATAAGCTTAACCTTACTATTGCCCACCAATATATAGAGCAGATGTCCGAAGAAGTCAGGGCTGCAGTTTTTGGCAACGTAGGCACAATGATAGCTTTCCGCGTCGGCGCATACGATGCTGAGGTTTTGGAAAAGGAATTTGCTCCGCAATTTACGGCAGAAGACCTGGTGAATCTCGGGCAATACCAGATGTATCTTAAGCTTATGATAGACGGCGTCAGCTCGGTGCCTTTTTCAGCATCTTCTATCCTTATGTTCAAGGAGCCGACATTGAACTATGTACCGGAGATAATAGAAAGTTCCAGGAAGCAATTTGCCAAGCCCAGAACGGAAGTCGAGAGCAACATAGACAAATGGCATACGGAAGGCAAGCCTGCGCCAAAAACAAGCGATAGGCAGCCATTTAAGCCACAAAATAAGCAGGAGGAACCGGCAAGACCGGCACCAATGCTGAAGGATATAATCAAAGCCGTGCAAGCTCCCAGGGAAGCCTCAAAGGAAGCTATACAAGAAGAGCCGAAAGAAAATAAAAAGATTTTTGAAAATCTGGTACAAAAATTTTCCTCGCCTTCTTCGGAACAGAAACAGGAAGAAATAAAACCGAAAGAAAAAACAAAGTTTTCCAAACCGGAACTCCCTCCTATAGAAAATGAGCCGGGAGATGATTTCATCTCTCTAAAAGATCTGCCGAAAAAGCTTTACGAGGAAGAAAAACCGGCAGAGAAGAAAGCTAATCCTGGCGAAAGGCCAAAGATTATGAGCAAGGAAAATATTGCCGGATTAAAATCAGCCCTTGCTTCTGTTATGTCAAAGGTCCAGAATCAGCCTAAAGACCTGCCCGCGCAGGCGGTAGAAAAAAAGGAAAAAGAGGCAGAACCGGAAATAAAGAAAGAAGAAAGGAAACAGGAACCGGAAAAGAAAAAAGAGGAGAAAAAACAAGAGGAAAAGCCTCAGGACAGGGGGCCGAAAGAAATCCCGGAAAACGATTTAAAAAAAATTCTTGGAATAGATGAGTAGCTATTTTTTATCGGCAATCATGCTTATGATTGCGGCATCCGCCATTGCCGTTTTTACACGCATAAAGCAAAGAGAAAATTCAGGGAAACAAGAAGAAAAAATTCCTTCCGCTTATGATTTTGAAATCATAGATATTTCAGAATGATGTATTTGGCATGAGTTTCTGTTAGAATAATCCCATGGAAAAAGATATTCCGAAAATCAGCGTTATCATGCCAGTTTACAATGCCCAGAATTTCCTTAAGGAGGCCATCATCTCGGTGCTTGATCAGACTGAAAAAGATTTTGAGCTAATCATCGTAAACGACGGTTCAACCGATGCATCGGCAGATATAGTAAGAAGTTTTAAAGACGGCCGGATACAATTTTTTGACCGCCAGCATTTCGGCCTTATCGATTCGCTTAATTTTGGAATTAGTAAAGTGCGCGGAGAATTTATCGCCCGTTTCGATGCCGATGACGTTTGCGCCGTTACGAGATTTGAAGAACAGCTAGACTATTTTACTGAACATCCCGAATGCGCCATAGTCGGCTCATGGGCAGATGTCATAGATAATTTTGGAGAAACCACAGGAACATTATCTTATCCTCCGGAAACATGGAAGCAGATAAAACGATATTCACTGTTGCATAATCCGTTCATACATTCATCCGTTATGGTAAGGAAAAAAATTATCGATGAAGTCGGAACATACAATAAGTTTTTCAGGCACGCTGAAGATTACGAATTATGGACCAGGATCATATATAGGTATACTTCGGCGAATATTCCCGAACCTCTACTCAAGTATAGGATTCATCAGGCTCAGGTGACAAAACATAATGGTTTGGAAATGAGGCTACGCGGATTTTTGATAAGGATGCTTTCGCTTGTGCGATTATGTTTGGCGATTGCCTTTTATAAAAATTGACCATAATATCATTAGCGTGAAAGATAACAAGAAAAATTCTGCCAGGCTCATATTACTCAATGCTTCTCCGATAGGGGACCATGTCCTTCTTTTGGATTTGGCTGATCGTTTTTACCTGTCAGCTGGTATTCCGACGACGATGTTCATAAAGCATAATTTTGCTTTTTTGCGCGATTTGTCCAAGGGTTATCCGTTTATCGAGTGCGTTGATTTCAGTTCGATATCTGGAAAGCTGCGTTTTATCGGCGAATTTTTCCAGTCTATGATACGCAAGACATATCTTGTCTATTTTCTTCCGATTCCGCTCAAGAGATATCTTCGGCTTGCTGGCGATGCATTTCATTATTTAACGAGAACAGATGTCATCTCGCTCGTGTATCCTGGCATGGAGCATTATGTGCCAAAGGGTATTCATATAAAAGCCGATATAAACGATAAATTTTTTTACGAGCAAAGCAATGAGATATTGGAAAAAATAGGATTCAAGCCGGTTTTAGAATCACCACATTTTCGTTTTATAAAAGATGAAAGCGTCAAAAAACGCTATACCCTCCGGGACGGCTATATTGTTGTCCATCCGACACCGTCGCATGACGACCGTCGTATCAGCAACGATACATGGAAAGAAGTCTTTGCCGAAGCGCAGAAAGAAAAACGCCAAATCGTTTTTACCGGAGTGAAAAAAGACGAGGAATATATAGATAGCCTTGCGGCATTTTTGCCGAAAGATTCTTTCATGAAGGTGATCGGCGCCCCGGCGCAGGACCTCGTGAATATCTTCTTTTTCGCTGAAAAGCTTTTTATGGTTCATACGGGGCCGACCCATATCGCTGCAGGACTGCATAAGAAGATGAAAGTTTTCTGTCATCTCTGGCTTAAGCAATTCGACATGAGCTACGATAAAGATGCCGATATCGAGATTTTGAGCCGGGTCAAAGATGTGATTTCCATGAATATAAGCCAGGGCGGCTTTACACGAGACGAGTATATGCGGCGAGCCCGCTTGTTCATCTATACTGGCACCGGAACGATAGGGGATTTCATAACAAATACCGATTTGGCCGAAAAATTCCACAGCGCGACGAATACGCCGGTCGTTTTCTTTACTATAAAAAAAGGCGGCGTATTCGGCTTTTGCGAAGAGATGGCGCGCAGCTATGATTTCATCTCGCTTATCGTCCTTTCCGAGCCCAAAGGATTGCTTCAGTTTATTCGGTTTTATTTTAAATCATTCTTTGTAAAGTGCTTCATGCACATAATCGTGGACGATAATCCGACCGCCAAACTCAGGGCATTTGCGAATTTCATAGCCTATTGTTCGCGCATCCGCTTGTCCGCATTCAATTATTCTACAGAGATTTTTTCTGTAAATTCTATCCATAAGGGTGTATTGATGCAGAAGAATTACGACATTTTTCATAAAGATCTTCTAGAAAACTGCTATCATATCGACGTTTCGAAACTGAAAGCGGAAGCCAATCCGATACCGCTTCATGAGCCGAACAAAGGCACGGAGTTCAAGCCGAAGTCCTATATCATCCTTACAGTTTTTGCTTCGATTGCTGGAAAAAGCCGAACGCCGGAACAATGGGCGGAAAGCATCCGTACATTAATAAAATATTTCCCGGACAGTTCTTTAGTGTTTTTGGGTTCCAAAAGCGTTGTGCCGTATTATGAAAAAATCAGAGATTTGTTCGATGAAGATACAAGGAAAGATTTTTTTATTGATCGTATAGGAGCTTATCAATTTGATGATTTGTGCTCGGTAATTACTCACGCGAAACTATTTGTAGGCTTACAGTCTGGTCTTTCGCATATGGCGTTCCGCCAGCATACTCCAGGAATTATATTTTCGGTGTATGGCAGCGTCTATTTCGATATAGTGCGCGACGATTTCATCAATCTTATAAATCTCAAGAATTGCAAATGCAAGGAGCACAATTTCCATTATTGCCAGAGCGTAGAATATTTTGCTTGCGCAAGGGAGGTTACGAACGAGGAATTCGAAAAAGCGGTACTGCAGATTAAAACGCTGAAAAACTTTCAATCTTAAATAAACTTTAAGACATTATTAAGATTGTCTGCGAGCGTATACCGCTTGCAGATTTCCTGCTGTTTTTTTACAAGCTCGATATATTGTTCCTTCGTCAGAGAAAGAACTTTTTCAATCATGGCATCCATATCTTCATCATAGATGTTGCAATCTTTGAATATATCGTTGAATTTCTTGATATTGGAAAAGCCGAGCTGTCCGTATGAGATATTTTTGAACATACGGTCTGGCAGGTAATTGATTTCCACCTGGAAGCGTCCGCCTATGGCCGGAGCGATTCTTGAAAGCCGGACCAATAAGACATTCATGAAATTCGGCACGAACCTGACTGGCAAGAATTTCAATCTTCTTTTTTCGAGCGATTTTTTGAGCCTGGCTATTTCTTCCAGATTACCGTGATTATTCTTATCGTTCCAGATGCTTCCAACCCAGAATACAAACTTATGATTATTATATGTAGGCCTTTTAAATTCATCCGGCAAAAGGTCGGTACCCCAAGGTTCGTACAAAGTTCTCGTTTCTTTATTGAAATGCACAGCCTCATAAATTTTAGGCTGCTGTCCGGCACCGATTTCATCGGAATAGACATTCAGGATAAGCCTTCGTTCCGGCCTTATTTTTTGAATGAAGTAATCATTTTCAGCGTGAAGGCAATAGTAAACATCGTCACGTATAGGGACATTATAATCCGCCAGGCTTTTTTTCTGAGGAACCATTTTTCCGTAAGCGCCACTCGCCATTATTATAAGGTCATTCGGTTCTATGAACTCTCGGTTTTTTTTTTCGTCTTCAACCCAGACTACGCGTACTCCGGATTTCTTCAGAGCCCTATAATAACCGGCAAAAACGAATCTATGAGTGTGCCACCGGTTTTTAAGCCCCCAAATAACGATTTTGTTGAATCTCTTTGAATTATTTTTTATTTCTTTTTTTATGTCCATAAGACAGTTTATTTTTTCTTTGGTAAACAAAATAAATTGACCTGTTGGCGTATAGATGAGTTTAATTTTATACGAAATTCTTTCAAATCGCTTATTTTTTTCATGTAGTAATCGCTGTCATATAAATCATATTCATTCGAATGAAACCATGAGAGTATATTTATTGAAGCATCTTTCTCCGTTTTTTCAAGAAATAAAGGGCTATATTCTATCACGATTATAGGGCGATTTTTCTCAAAAGTTTTCATTCCGCCCTTTATAATTTCCCATTCAAATCCCTCAGCATCCATCTTTACAAAATCAACTTTTTCAAGGTTCAGATTATCCATTTTTTTTATTTCTGCTGTAATTTGATCAGTCATCTTATCATCAATTTTAGTGAACGAAGCGCCGCCCGAGTTACCAGGACTAAAAGAAAGGTATGTGGACACGTTCGAATTTCCCAGAGCAAAATTATTAGCTTCAATGTTAGTTATGCCATTAAGCTCTATCGATTCTTTAAATTGTCTGTAAATATGAGGATTCGGTTCAAAAGAAATGACTTTTTTGGCAAGCCTTGAAAGCACAAGCGAGTGATGCCCGATATTGGCCCCTATATCCAAACATACCATATTTTTGGTCACATATTTTTTGAATAATTCAACGATTTCAGGCTCGTATGAATTGTGAAAAAAAATCTCTTCACCGACGCTATGATCCCCGGGAACCAATCTCATCTTGAAAGAAATATCGCCATAAGAAAGCTCGGCAATTTTTTCTTCGGTAAAAGTTTTTTGTTTTAATCGATTAAAATTTCTTAATTTTACAAATGACATTTGCCATATCCGGCGGATAATCTCGAATAAGCCATTAGGCAATATTTTATACAGTATATGTTTTATTTTATTTGGGCGCTTCATATAAATTATTTTATCGTCGTTTTTATGAGTTTTCTTACTTCATCGGGATAGTCCGTACAGACAATATCCGGCCTGAGCTTTATTATTTCTTTTATCCTTTCAAAAAGAATTTTTTTATTAATCGCATCCTGATGTTTTTCTGATCCAAGCAGGCCAGGGGAGGAAGAATGAAGTTCTGGTGTTACAAGACTTATTTTTAGGCCGGCCTTGCGGATTTCTCTGAACAATTCGCCAGTATAAAATTTTTTTGTTCCGTCATCGCTGTTTCTGTCCCATTCGTCAAGCCAAACCCAATTAAAAAGCTCGGTATGTGCCAAAGCCTCATCAATATTCATAAGCGTACCACCGACCACATCATTATATCGTTTTATATCGTAAGAATGGGCTATAGAAGGCGCCAGATTCAGATTCGGATTTTTTTCTTTCAGATATTTTGCAGTTTCTATTTTTATATCAAACAGCATGAATTTTTTATTTCCGTCTTTTTTAAGATATCCAAGCAAAATATCAAGATCTTTTTTGTTTTGTATGCCGTGTTTAACATGAATAGCTGAAATTGCACCGCTAGCCTGTTTTTTATTTATAAGCTCAATTAGCGCATCTAAAGATGCTAAATGGCACCCGTTAAAATCCATACCTAATACTTCATCTGAATTAACATCACAAATTTTACGTGTATCAACGCCGCGGCTCATTCTCTTAAGGCTGTGGTCGTGAGCCACTATAATTTTTTGATCTTTTGTAATCTGAAGATCAAATTCCAACCCATAGCCATTATTCAATTGATCGGAAAATGCTTCGATAGAACTTTCTTCAAAATAGTTTTCTTTTGACGCATTTAATCCTCTATGGGTAACTACTTTCATTTATATTTTTATATTTCCTTCCTTCAGTTCTGTAAGGAATTTATCCAAATCTTCAGGAGTTCCCAAGCCGTGTATTTTATCGGAGTTTATTTCATCTATATATATGTTTTCGCCATCAAGTATCAATTCGTTGTAAACGGGGCATACATAAAATTCATTATTATGTCGTATACCTTTTTTAATCATAGCCTCTGCTCCTTTTACGAAGTCACTTCCTTTTTTGAAATAATAGATCCCAACAGTTGCCTTATCGGAAATGACTTTTTTTTCCGCCGTTTCCAATACTTTGCCGGTATCATCCACTCGGGCATAGCTCCATTTCGGATGGCTGGATGTAAAAGTCATAATAACGCCGTCCTTATCGTCTTTTCTTGATGTGTTTATAAAACTATTTATATCATTTTCTATAAACTGATCTGAATTTGCTATCAAAAGATCATCACCATTATTTATATATTCTTTTGCGCATAAGACCGTACAAGCCGCGCCTTGCGTTATGCCGTTTATCTGAACCACTTCAAAATTATTATTTGTGGCATTTTTTAATATGTTGTGTAAATCATATTTTTCATAATGATCTTTTTGGCATATGAATATGAATTTGTGATCGGTTTTTGGCTTAAGGTTGTTTATAACAACTTCTATCATTGTTTTGCCGTTTATATCGATAAGAGGCTTAGGGAAAGCATACCCAGCTTCTTGGAACCTTGATCCGCGCCCGGCCATTGGTATTACTATATTCAACATATTTTTTATATTATTAATTTATAAAACATATTTATCTCCGATTACTGAAGGTGTTTTTATAACTGCTGTAGTCCCGTCTTCCAAGCATTCAAAATCTGTCGGTTCTCCTGGAGACAGATGAATTATATCACCGTCAGTCAATTTCTCATTATTCATTAGAAAAGTACCATCCACAATGACTGTAATTTCATCTGCTTTATTATGGACATGCTTTTTCTCTTTTTCTCCTTTTTTGTAATGCCTGACCATAAACTCGAAATCTTTTGTACGAATGATGCTGGGCGTAAAATCGCCAATAATCCACCCCCGAGTAAATTGATTTAAATTATATTTTTTCATTTTTTACAATATTTTTGTGAATAACGAAAGATTAACATCATCAACACCCTTTACTTCGTATACTGTCGCTCCGCTTGCTTTTGCGCTTACAATACCATGCTGGGAATCTTCAACTATTATACATTCCTCAGGTTGTACCCCTAGGGCTTCAAATGACTTTATATATATCTCGGGATGTGGTTTAGGATTTTTTACTTCATCATTGCCGATTATTATGTCGAAATAATCAAATATATTCGCGGATTTTAACATCAAATGCAGAGTTTCTTTTATAGAATTAGAACAGCACCCTAATTTAAAATCATTAGACTTTAATTGCTTAAGTAAGATTATTTTTGAATAATCCGGTTTGCAGTATTTCGGTATGATTTCTTTTGTATAATCCTGCTTGATCTCGTTTATGAATTCTATAAGTCCTGAAGGGAGTCTTTTTTGCCTTTCCAATTCTTCAAGCTTCTTCTTTGTCGGAAGGCCGTTAAAAAAATCAAAATGCTCGTCTTCATTTATTTTTGCGCCGAATAAGGCTAAAGCATTATTCAATGCCTCATAATGGCCATTTGGCATATTTACCAGAACACCGTCGAGATCGAAAATTATTGCCTTATATTTTTTATTTTCTTTCATCATTCCTATTTTATAGTATATGTATTGATAACATCGTTATTCGGCAATATCAAGACAGCTTTTATTCAACATATGCGTTCGTATACAATCCTCGCAAATGGATAGTAAAGGCGAAAATCGGATATAGCGAATAAGATATCAACGTCGCCCAAGCTGCGCCAGTAATGCCGATTCGCGGAATGAGTATGATGTTAAGAATAACATTTGTTGTTGCGGCAAGCAGATTGTATAGGAATACTAGTAAGAGGCGGTTTTCAGTCGTAAAATATCTATCAAGCCCGGTATCGAGAAAGAGACCGATCCCAGACCAGATATAGATCGCTAGAATTGGCGCGGCGGTCGCATATGTACTCCCGAATAGAATACTGATGAGCCATGGAGCTAAAAATGTTATTGGCACGGCGATCAAAAGCGCGCTGCCGCCCAGGAATGCATACAATTTCCACAGGCGTTTTTTATAGAGTTCCTCACTAACCTTTTTAGCATTGATGATGGCAGGGAAGATTGAGGCGCATATGATTCCGGGAATGAAGTACCATATTTCAGAAAGCTTGACGGCTGCGGCATAAAAACCTACGGCGGTATCGCCAAGATAGAATCTGATCATGATCTGGTCTATACGCAAAAAGAAATATGATGTGACAGCGGATAGCATAAGAAATATAGATCCAATAAAGAGCGCTTTCGCTATATTCCTATCGAATGTCCATTGGTACATGCTGAGGCCGCTTGCTCGGTAATTTACAATATACATAATCGAGCCGACTACGATATCAAGTATGAAAGCGAATATGAGCCATACGATGCCTTTATGAAGCAGTATAAGCGCGACTTTTACACAGGCGACAGCCAGGACGCTTGAGATCTGTACAATGGCGTTTCTGCGTCCTTGTACGGTAGCTTGGAAATATGCCAGAATGGCGCTCGTCGGTGAAAAAAGAAAGACGGTTCCATAGAGTATGATAAGGGTTCGTACGAGCCCTGTCGGTTCGAATAAAAAAGCAGAACCGATGACACAGAGAAAGGCGATTACACCAGTTACACTCAAAAGACCAAAAGCACTGCCTAAAAGCTTGTCACGTTTTTCCGGATAGCGGACCAGTTCGCGCACCAGTACATCATTCATGCCAAGTCCGGCGATAAAGCCGAATATGCCGCCAAACGCGAGGACATAGCTTAAAGTTCCGTAATTGGTCGGACCGAGATATCTGGCGAGCCATATATTGACAATCAGGGAAATGACCATTGATGCCTGCCCAAAGAGCATCCAGCTGGTATTGCGAAAATACTTTTGAAATCCGGAATCGCGCCATTTTGATTTAAGATATGGTATCGATAGCTCCATAAAAAATTATTATGTTAATAAGTAGATTAGCATTTTTGTGCTTTAACAGGAAGTGATTCAGAAATCAGCAATACATGCTTGATACATAATTATTTTTTATTTTTATCTGGCTATTTCAGCAAATTAAAGCTCCCATGCATTTTGCGGATCTTATTAACGATACTTTTATAAATGACGGGAGTATATTTTTTTATCAGGAAACGAATATTCAGTGCGAACCAATAGGCGATAGATTCCAGAGGGTTGGGAATGGCTAATACTTTGTCCGTATTGTATTTGTTGTACATTTTTTTGTAATCATGGAACGTATATAATCCCTGACTGAGCCATGGACGGGCACCGTATCCGGCGCTAGGCATTTTCAAACAGGTGATATTGGCTCGGTTTGCCGGAACCATAATTAAATTCTGAGCATATGATTTTTCGGACAAAGTAAACGCTTCTTCCGAAAAATATGTCCAATTCGGAAAATAAAAATCCTGGTATTTTTTCAAGAAATTCGTCCAAAGATACGATTCGCAGCCAAAATTGTTCTTAAAAAGATAGTGCCCATCTATTTTTGGGCCTGCCAGAGGCATGGTATGCATCAAGGGGATATTAAAAATATTACGTATGTCTTCATCAAGGCCAAAGAAGAACCAGTCAGCAGGATCAAACAATATTTTTGTGGTTTTCCTTGGATTATATGTAGGTAAAACGACTATCTTTTTCTTAACAAATCCACAAGATGTCCCACGGTTGAACCATTCAAAATACTTGATGAATCCGGTGCCAGAAAATAGGATATCTGTTCGCATGACTATGCAATATTTCCTATCAATTTTTTCGAGAGCTTTTTGAGTCGAAAGGATCTGGTTATCGGCCGTCACGCGGTCAAGCAAACCACTAGAACCTACCATATCAATTCTTGGTGGCTCCTCGTTTACGATCAAAACATCGCAGTCCAACCCGGAAGTTTCCTGTCCTTTCCATGTAGATACAATGATCTGCGCGCCAGGCAAGTATTTTCTCACGCTTGCCAAGCTCCGCTTCGTGAACTGCTTATTTTTATCAGTATCATTGCTGCCTACGATTAGTCCGCGGATGATGACGCTGATGTCTTTTGGGTTGATGGATGATTGAAATATATTCATTTTTTATTTTGTTATATTGAATGAATTTTTCCGTTTGGTCCGGATACTGTTCACAATCTTTTTATATGTGATCGGCAATATTTTTTGAATTACTTTTCGCCCCCATATAATAAGCCTGGAGCCCAGACCATCTAGAATATTTGGAATAATGAAAATCTTGTCCATATTGTATTTGTTATACATTTTCTTATATTCATTGAAAGTATACAGATCTTGACTTGACCATGGTTCTGCAGCGTATTCTATATGTGGAAACTTGAGGCAGCCAATCGTCGCTTTTTTTGCCGGCAGCATAATCAGATTTTGTGCGTATGATTTTTCGGATAACGCGAGCGCCTCTTCCGAAAAATAATTCCTGTTAGGAAAATAAAAATCCTGGTATTTTTTCAAGAAATTCGTCCAGATATAAGATTCGCAGTTGAAATTGTTTCCGATGACATAATGATCGTTTATTTTCGGTCCTGCCAGCTTCGCCGTATCCATAAGTGGGATATCGAAGATATTCTTTATATCTTTTGTCAGGCCAAAGAAGAACCAGTCGGCTGGGCCAAAAAGCACATCCCGTCTTTTACGTCCATTAAATGTCGGCAATACAACAACTTTTTTTTCGACAAATCCGCACGATGGCGCACGATTGAATTTCTCAAAGTATTTCATAAATCCTGCACCAGAGAGCACGATATCGGTGCGCATAATGATGCAATATTTCCGATCGGCTTTTTCCAGGCCTTTTTGTGTGGAAACAATCTGGTTGTTTGTTGAAACTTTAAAAAGAGTATTAGTCCTGGATATCATGTCTATTACGCCAGGTTCTTCACTCTCGATCAAAACATCGCAGTCCAACCCGGAAGTTTCCTGTCCTTTCCATGTAGATACAATGATCTGCGCGCCAGGCAAGTATTTTCTCACGCTTGCCAAGCTCCGCTTCGTGAACTGCTTATTTTTATCAGTATCATTGCTGCCTACGATTAGTCCGCGGATGATGACGCTGATGTCTTTTGGGTTGATGGCCATGGTTGGTAAATAATCTATATTTTTCAGCCTGAATATTAGCATTTTTTCGGTTAGCGCGAAACTATCTTTATGTTATAATCGAAAAGCTTAATTTTAAATAATAATTTTTATGAAAGAAAACAAAATAATCAAATACACGATTCTTACAGGTCTCTGGTCGATACTCATCATCCCATTTTTTGTGGCCAATACGATGTTCTTCCCGTTTATTACCGGAAAGAATTTCGCTTTCAGGATAATAGTTGAAATAATTTTTACCCTGTGGGTGTATCTTGCTTATGTAAATCCCAAATACAGGCCGAAATTTTCCTGGATACTTGTTTCTGTTGCTGCATTTGTAGGTATAATGCTCATTGCCGACATACACGCTGTAAACCCTATGAAAGCTCTTTGGAGCAATTTTGAAAGGATGGACGGCTGGGTGACCCAGATACATCTTCTTATGTACCTTCTCGTTTTTGCTTCCGTCATGAATACTGAAAAGCTTTGGCTCTGGTTTTTCAGAAGCTCAGTTTTTGCCGCTCTCATAATGAGCTTTTATGTCATAAACCAATGGCTTACCACTGGTGCAGCAAGAGTCGATGTGAATCTGGGAAATGCAATATACGTAGCAGTATATTTCCTTTTCAATTTCTTTCTGGCGCTCCTGCTTCTTTATAAGGATGTCATAGTAAAAAGCATGGGCGAGACAAAAAGAGGAATAAAAATTTTCAAAAATTGGCTTTTTTATGCTTATATAATCTTATCGGTACTTTTCTTTTTCGATATATGGAGAACAGGCACTAGAGGCGTTATCCTCGGTCTTTTGGGCGGACTTGTGATAACTTGCATTGCCGTGGCTATTTTCGAAAAAAGAGACGGGTTTATGAAAAAATCATCTGTCGCCGTTCTCGTTTTCATAGCACTGATTATAGGAGGATTCTTTGCCATTAAAAATACAAGCCTAGTGCAAAAAAGCGATACGCTGCAAAGGCTGGCTGAAATTTCCTGGAACGATGTTGCCGGACAAGGACAGGCAAGGCAATACGTATGGCCGATGGCCATAAAAGGAGCCGAAGAAAAACCTATTTTAGGCTGGGGACAGGAAGGATTCAATTACGTATTCAACAAATACTACGATCCAAGAATGTATGACCAGGAACAATGGTTTGACAGGGCTCATGATACGCCGCTCGATATTCTCGTTGCAGGAGGAATTCTGGGGCTCCTGGCTTATCTTTTAATTTTCTTAGCTGCAGTTTTGATACTTTGGAAAAAGAGAGGTAAGTTCGGCGTTATTGATGCAGCTATAATTCTCGGCTTGCTTGCCGCGTATTTCGCCCAGAATCTTTTCGTTTTCGACAATCTTACCAGCTACTTCTATTTCTTCATGATACTCGCTTATATTTACGCAAAAGACGCGGAAAGCAGGGAAGCGGGCATGCCAGCGCAATCGGGCAAACCTAAAGAAAATCCGAAGATTACAAATAGCGAAGTCGCAAACTACATAATAGCGCCGATACTTCTGGTTATTTTATTTACTGCATTATATTTTGTAAACATAAAGCCGATAGAAGCAAATACGACCCTCATACAGGCTCTGCAGAGCTATCCTGAAGGCCCTTCCAAAAATCTGGATTATTTCAATCAGGCTCTTTCCTACAATACTTTCGGCAATGCGGAAATAAGGGAGCAGATACTGAACATAGCTCCGCAAGTGGTTCAGTCCCAGGCCGACACCCAAGTAAAGCAGGATTTTGCAAACTTGGCATACGATGAAATCCAAAATCAGATCAGCCAGACTCCGCTTGATGCAAGATACCAGTTTTTTGCGGGAGTATTCCTGGATAATATAAATCAGTTCAGCCAGGCTACACCATTTCTTGAAAAGGCTGTGGAATATTCCCCGACAAAACAGACCATGCTTTTGGAGCTTGCGAAAAATTATGCATATGCCGGGCAAAACGATAAAGCTCTTGCAACGGCCAAGCAGGCATACGATGAAGAAAATAGCTTTGATGATGCCAAGCAGTATTATGCAGCAATGATGATATTGAACGGCCAGATAAATGCAGCTAAAGAACTTATGGCAGGCGAAGGTATGTCGAATGACATATTCGTAAGAGTGTATCTTATAATGGCGGAAGCTGACATACAAAAAGGCGATAAGTCGTCAGCTATTGCAGAAATAAACAGCGCAATACAAGCGAATTCAGGATTCAAAGACCAAGGCCAGCAGATAATAACCGGCATTTTGAACGGCACACTCAAATAAAACTTGCTTTTTACCTAGTAATATGATATACTTTTTGCGTGAGCGTGAGTTAACAAGTTGACTCACTCAAAACAATGTCTTGCATATCACCCCGCTTCGCGGGGTTTTATGTTGTCAAATTTTAATCGTTGTTTTACAATTATACGGAGGTTATTTCTATTTATGGCCGGCGATTGCGCTCATAAAAAGATATTGTTTATGGAGTTAGTCCTCGCCGGCCTTAAATGGAAGGAACCAAAATCGCCGCATAGCGGCGGTTTTTATTTTTTAAAAAACAAAAAATGCCGGAAAAATTATTTTATTTTTAAAAAAGTTATCAACATTTTTATTAAAAAATCATTGTAATATTTTTTCTTAGGGATAAAATTATTTACAGCAGTAGGTTTAAGTTTTCAAACTTGGTCGATAAGCTACTCATTTAATAAAAATAATTTTTTCCGGATATGCCGTTTACTCCTTGCAGTCCGGAACAGCAAAAATGGCTAAAAAGAAAATGAAGAAAATGAAAAAAATGAAGAAGGCAAAGAAAACTAAATCCAAAGCAAAGAAAGCAAAAAAATCCAGAAGATAGGCCTTATCTCTTTTGAAAAACGGCGCGGTAAAAGCGCCGTTTTTTATATGGAAAAGCCGGTTTTTTATGCTATTATACATTTCATGTTTTTAAGCAAAATTTTCGGCGACAGCAGCGCCAAAATCATAAAAGAGATGCAGCCGATAGTATCGAAAATCGGCTCTTTTGAAGCTGAAATTTCCAGGCTTTCCAATGACGAACTGAAGAATAAAACCGTTGAATTCAGAAAAAGGATGGCTGACGGAGAAAATCTTGATGATATTTTGCCGGAAGCATATGCCGCAGTCCGGGAAGCATCGAAAAGGACTCTGGGCCAAAGGCATTTCGATGTGCAGCTTATCGGCGGAATCTTGATGCACAAAGGAGGGATTTCTGAAATGAAAACCGGAGAAGGAAAAACTCTCGTGGCGACTTTGCCGGCATATCTGAATGCGATAGAAGGAAAAGGAGTTCATGTGGTCACAGTTAACGATTATCTTTCGAGAAGAGATGCGGTTTGGATGGGACAGATTTATCAGTTTTTAGGTCTGTCTGTCGGAATCATAAATCATGAAGCTTCATATATGTATGATCCGGCGCATATTCCTCCAAAAGAGGAGCCGGAGCTCGACAAAGAAAGAGACGCACTCGGTTCTTTTAAGGTGGTCCATGAATTTTTAAGGCCTTGCACAAGGCACGAAGCATACGCAGCCGATATCACTTACGGAACTAACAACGAATTCGGTTTTGATTATCTGCGAGACAATATAGAATACAATATCAATAATCTCAGGCAGAGGGAATATAATTTTGCCGTAGTCGACGAAGTCGATTCCATTTTGATAGACGAAGCCAGGACTCCTCTTATTATTTCTGCGCCAAGCACGGATTCCGGCCAGCTTTATGAAATATTCACAAAGATAGTAAGGAATTTTGCGGAAAATACTGATTATACTGTTGATGAAAAGCACAAAGCCGTGCAGCTCACCGACGAAGGAATAAACAAGGCCGAAAAATCCTTGGGAGTCGAAAACATATATACGGAAGGCGGAATAAGATACGTGCATCATTTGGAAACCGCTGTCCGTGCAAAAGCCCTTTTCCATCTGAACAAAGATTATGTGGTCAAAGACGGGGAAGTCGTCATTGTCGATGAATTTACCGGAAGATTGCAGCCAGGGAGAAGATGGTCTGAAGGATTGCATCAGGCGATAGAATCCAAAGAAGGGGTCAAGATACAGAAGGAATCTAGGACTTATGCTTCCATCACATACCAGAATTATTTCAGATTATACAAGAAGCTTGCCGGAATGACGGGAACCGCGATGACTTCAAGCGAAGAATTTTTCAAGGTATATCATATGGAAACCACTCCTGTGCCTACCAATAAGCCGACAATGAGAAAGGATTTGAACGACCTTATTTTCCAGACGGAGAAAGGAAAGTTCAAAGACCTTGCAAGAATGGTCAAAGAAAAAAATAAATCCGGACAGCCGGTGCTCATAGGAACCGTTTCCATAGAAAAAAACGAGATGCTTTCGGAATACCTGAACAAGGAAGGAATTGCTCACCAGGTATTGAATGCAAAAAATCATGAGAAGGAAGGGGAAATAATCGCCGGCGCGGGAAAATTCGGCGCGGTAACCGTTGCCACCAATATGGCCGGCAGAGGCGTGGATATCAAGCTCGGCGGAATGATTTTTGATAAGGAAGAATACGAGAAAGTAAAATCTCTCGGCGGCCTTTGCGTATATGGCACCGAAAGGCACGATGCAAGAAGGATAGACAACCAGCTCCGAGGAAGGTCCGGAAGACAGGGAGATCCTGGAGAGACCAGATTTTTTGTTTCGCTCGATGATACTCTTATGCGTGTTTTTGCCGGAGATACAGTTAAGAAAATAATGACGAGATTCAATATTCCGGAAGACGAGCCGATAGAAAACTCGATGATAACCAGGTCGCTTGAAAGTGCACAGACGAAAATCGAGGGATTTAATTTCGATGCCAGAAAGCAGGTGCTTGAGTATGACGACGTCCTGAATTTCCAGAGAAAAACTATTTATGAAAGAAGAAGGAAAATACTTTCCGGCTCCACTGAAGAAATAAAAGAAAAACTGGCGGAAATCACATTTGATGAGGAATCTCAGAAAATAGTGGCTGATAAAACGGCGGCTTTTGGTGAAGCGGAATTTTACAGGGTCGCAAGGATACTCATGCTTCAGGCAATAGATATGTTCTGGGTCGATCATCTTGAGATGATGGATTATCTGCGCGGCAGCGTAAATCTCCGCGCTTACGGACAACGCGATCCGCTTGTGGAATACAAGAAAGAAGGCTTAAGGCTTTTCAAGGATATGCAGGAAGCTATAAACGGAGAAATATTAAGGCTTTTGCCGCATATAGGCGCAGGAGCTTTTCAGAAAGAAGAGGATAAACTTAAGCAGACGCAAAAGGGAATGAAAGAAGCCGGCGGAGAAGGAAAATCCGACAATTCATCAGTTCCAGAAAAGAAAAAGGACAAGGTAGGAAGAAATGACCCATGCCCTTGCGGATCTGGTAAGAAATACAAGAATTGCCATGGAAAATAATAGAATGCGGGAGCTTATCATACCGTCGGCATTATTCGCGGTTTTTCTGTCTGCCGATTCATACGTGACCGCAGCTGGCATCGCTTTGGGCGGAGCTGAGGGCAATAAGATCGTCGTTTGGCTATGGAATGTCCTCGGCAATTTTGGATGGCTTCTGCCATTTCTTTGGTATTTTGTCGCAGTTTCTGTAGCCATTTCTTTATACCGCGCATTTTTGAGGCAGTTTTCGCTCATATGGCTGTATTCCTTAACGTTTGGCCACCTATTCGGTTTTTTGACTTGGACCAAATTCGATATAACAAACAGGATTTCTGATTTAATAAGATTGAATTCATTGGTAACATT
Source organism: uncultured bacterium (assembly GCA_963840885.1). GTDB lineage: Bacteria > Patescibacteriota > Minisyncoccia > Phycocordibacterales > GWA1-40-21 > Bog-1340. Next base: position 93,775 of record CAWJAN010000004.1, on the reverse strand, counting down.
ATTTGCTATGGCGGCGATTTTTGGAATAATCGGTGCCGCAATACATACCTCGTTGAAAAATTCCTTAAAAATAAACGGCTAACCAATATAATATGGAACAAATAAGAACAGGAATATCGCATAAAATAATTGCGGTTGCCGCAGCAATTTTTATTTTTTTCGTTTCCGGCTGTTTTTTCGGCTATGAAGCCGTTTTCGGGGCTCCGGCGAAAAATGCGGCAGCTGAAAATTTCGTCGTCGGGCTGAACGAATCCGAGCAAGATGCGATACAAAGCCTGCATGATCAAGGATTTATAAAAAGCGAATGGGGCTTCGAGTATGCGCTGAAAAAATCTTCGGTAGCGCCGGGTTCCTATAAAATTTCAAAGAGCATGACTGCTTGGCAAGTTGCGGATGCGCTCAAAAGCCCGTATATGAAATGGATCGTTATTCCTGAGGGATTGCGCAAGGAGCAGATCGCTGAAATTCTTGCGGAAAATCTTGGCTGGAGCGATGCGGAAAAAACCGAATGGATTACGAAAGATACAGATACAGAGAGTGATTATATGGAAGGAGTTTATTTTCCGGATTCTTATCTTATTCCGGTGAATGATACTCCGGCTCAGGTGGCGCAGATATTCATAAATGAGTTCAATGGAAAATTCCAGCTATATACCGAAAAATTCGCTTCAGCAAACATAAAGTGGACGACGGCGCTAAAAATTGCTTCGATCGTGCAGCGCGAAGCGGCGGGAACCGGCGATATGCCGCTCATTGCCGGCATAATATGGAATAGACTATCTGCCGGAATGGAGCTCGATATCGATTCGACCATTCAATATATAGATGACGATATAACTCATTACGGCGAAGCACCGACTGGAACTCAGTTGCCGAATTATTCGAGCGATGGAAGCTGGTGGGCACCTATAAAAGCTGTAGATACAAGCATAACGTCGCCATATAACACTTATTTGAACAAAGGTCTTCCACCAAGCCCTATCTGCGACCCAGGCCTTGATGCTATTGATGCAGTCCTAAATCCAGCGACGACATCGTGCCTGTATTATCTGCACGACTCTAGCGGGCAGATCCACTGTGCCGATACATATGCAGAACATGAACAGAATATTAAGGAATATTTGAAATAGAAATAATAGAATGCCATTCCGTTTTTTATTAAGTCTAAAAACTTTATAAAAACCGGATTTTGTGTATAATTAGCCGATAATTCAAACGAAGATGTCTCCAAATAAGCCGATAGTTGTGACACATAGCGACGCATTCCATCCTGATGATGTAATGGCTATAGCCATAATGTCACTGTATTTGAAAAAGCCTATTCACATAATCCGTTCCAGAAAGCCGAAAGACTGGGCGAAAGCAGATTATATTTTTGATGTGGGAGGGGAATTTAATCCTAAAAAACACAAGTTTGACCATCATCAGGCGAGCTTCAAGCTGAAGAGAAAGAACGGAGTGGTTTATTCTTCCGCAGGACTGGCTTGGAAATATTATGGAATGAAAATTGCCGGTTCTGAAGAAGTCTGGAAAATAATAGATTATAAAATAATCCAGCCGCTCGATGCCGAGGACAACGGAATAGAGATATATAAAGAAGTCATCCAGCATGTAAAGCCGTTTTCTTTTTTCGACTACATATACGCTTTCAATCCCACAAGGATAGAAAAGAATGTCAGTTCGCTTTCTGCTTTCAAGAAAGCCGCAAAAGAATGCGCAAAGATGCTCAAAAGGGAAGTGGAAAGGATAAAAGGGAGCATTTCAAGCGACAAGAAAGTAGTGGAAATTTACAAAAAAACAAAAGACAAAAGAATAATAGTGTTCAATGAGGATTATTCCTGGAAGCATGTTCTCGACAAATATAAGGAGCCGCTTTTTGTCGTAAGCCCAAGGCCAAACGGAGCGTGGGGCTTAAAAGCTCTGAGAAAACCTGGTTCGAAATTCAAAAATAGGATGGACATGCCTAAATCTTGGGCGGCAAAGACTGGCAAGGATCTTGCAAAAATTACCGGTGTTCCTGATGCGATATTTTGCCACAGGAATCTTTTTGTAGCTGGTGCAAAATCAAAAGAAGGGGCACTTGCGCTTGCACAGCTTGCTTTAAAGGGTAATAAACATTAGACTTCTGATTCATCATGGCATTCATCGACGAATTAAAAATAAATATAAAAGCCGGAAGAGGCGGCAATGGCGTGGTGCGCTGGCTTCATGAAAAAGGCAAGGAATTTTCCGGCCCCGCCGGAGGAAACGGCGGAAAAGGCGGAGACGTATATTTGCGCACCGTTCGCGATATAGGAATACTTTTCCGGTATAAAAATACCAAAGAATTTTCCGCCGAAAACGGACAAGACGGAATGAACAAGTCCAAAAGCGGCGCAAAAGGAAAAGACCTCATAATAGATATTCCAGTCGGCTCGATAGCGATAAACCTTGTCACCAGGGAAAAATTCAATCTTGAAAACGACAATGAAATCGTAAAAATATTAAACGGCGGAAAAGGCGGACTCGGAAACGAGTATTTCAAAAGTGCTATAAATCAAAAGCCAATGCAGCAGACGGACGGAAAAGAAGGGGAAGAAGCCGGTTTCGATATCGAAGTTGAGCTTGTGGCGGATGCGGGACTGATCGGCCTGCCGAATGCCGGAAAATCTTCGCTTCTCAATGCTTTGACGAATGCAAAATCGAAAATTGGCGCGTATCAGTTTACGACTCTTGAGCCGTATCTCGGCGATATGCACGGATATATTTTAGCCGACATTCCTGGGCTTATAGAGGGAGCTTCGGAAGGAAGAGGTTTGGGCCACAAATTTCTGAAGCATATAAAAAGGACAAAAGTTTTATTCCACTGCCTTTCGCTTGAAAGCGCGGACTTGGTTTCAGATTACAAAATTATCAGGCAGGAGCTGAAGCTTTACGCCGATGAGCTTGAAGACAAGAAGGAAGTGGTTATCCTTACCAAGACCGATATGGTGGACGAGAAGACGTTAGATAAAGCCGTAAAAAAGATTTCAAAGCTAAATAAGAATATTCTGACAGCAACCATTTTGGACGATAAATCGATAAAGAAGCTGAAAGACAATCTGATAAAAGTTTTGAGGAAAGAAGAAAAATAAAATAGGCGGGCCGCAAGCGACCCGCCTTTTTAAAAACCTTCTTCTTTTAGCGTCTCGACTGTATAACGAGATAAATTCAAAAGAGTTAGGACCGCAAATCCTGTAACTCCTTCGTAATAATGCAAATGAACACATACCATTACAGCTACGCCGCCAATCCAGACAGCAACATAATATATTTTTTTCTTCACAGAATCCCTCCTTTAATAATAGAGCTACTTCTACTTATTTTTTATATTAAATTTATTATATTGTCAAGTATATAAAAACACCTTAAAATAAGCTATATTTAAGTTTCATGACTGAAGAACTGAAAAATAAATATCTAGCTACAATAGGCCTTGAAATCCATGCCGAACTGAAAACTCGGACTAAGATGTTCTGCTCCTGCAAGAACGATCCGGATGAAAAGCGTCCAAACGTCAATATCTGCGAAGTCTGCACGGCACAGCCGGGAACATTGCCGGTTTTAAATCATGATGCCATAAAAAAGGTCATACAAGTCGGCCTTGCTTGCGGTTCTAAAATAGCCGACTTTACCGAATGGGACAGAAAGAATTATTTCTACCCGGATATTCCGAAAGGCTATCAGATATCACAGTACAAATATCCTATAGTTTCCGGAGGATCCATAAACGGAGTGGAGCTGACAAGAATCCATCTTGAAGAAGATACGGGAAGGTCGTCCCATGATAAGGGAGATTTTTCTCTTGTCGATTTCAACCGCGCCGGCTTGCCCTTGATGGAGCTTGTCACCGAGCCGGTCATTCATGATGCAAAGACCGCCGGAGATTTTGCCAGAGAGCTCCAATTGCTTTTGCAATATCTAGGCGCGGGAGACGCTAATATGGAAAAAGGTGAAATGAGAGTTGAAGCAAATATCTCAGTGAGCAAGGAAAAAGAAAAACTCGGAACAAAAGTCGAGGTAAAGAACATAAATTCTTTCAAAGCGGTGGAAAAAGCGATTGAATATGAGATTGAAAGGCATATTGAAGCTTTGGAGAATGGCGAGAAAATAGTTCAGGAAACGCGCGGCTGGGACGATGCAAAACAAAAAACTTTTTCCCAGAGGCTAAAGGAAAGCTCGCATGATTACAGGTATTTTCCTGATCCTGACCTGCCGAAGATGATGTTTTCCGAAGTTTTTGATTTGAAAAAATTGAAAGAGGAATTGCCGGAGCTGCCATGGCAGAGAAGGGAAAAATACATAAAGACATTCGGCATAAATGAAGTCGTCGCGGAAAGCTTCGTCGGAAACATAGAGCTCGGAAATTTTTTTGAAAAAGTCATAGCTGATTTTGGGAATGACAAGAATCTGGTAAAGCTCGCTTCAAACTATATCTCCTCCGATCTCGTGGGGCTTATGTCGAAAAATCCGGAACTTAAATACCCAAGTGATAAGAAATTCGCCAAGATTATAACGATGATATCGGAAGGAAAACTTTCATCAAGAACCGCAAAAGATATGGTTCTGCGCCTTGTAGAAAAAGATATCAATCCTGAAGAAGTCGCAGAAAAAGAAGGACTTATCCAGCATAGCGATGAAGGGGCTCTGAAATCTATTATTGAGAAAATTGTTGCGGAAAATCCTAAGGTCGCTGCCGATTATAAGGGAGGAAAGGAAGCTTCGCTGCAATTCTTAGTCGGACAAGTGATGAAAGAAACGAAAGGTTCAGCTAATCCACAATCCATAAAAAAAGTACTACTGGAAGTTATCGGCTAGTGTTATAATTCTTCTCATGAAGCACCTTGGATACAGAAGCCACAAGCCAAAAGTTTATATAGGCACCGACCATGCGGGATTTGCCATGAAAGAAGGCCTTGTGCCATTTGTAAAAAAACTCGGATACGAAGTCGTCGATTGTGGCGATTACAAATATATTCCCACTGATGATTTTCCGATCTATATCTCAAAAGTCGCCAATCATGTAGCGCAGAATCCCGAAAACAATATAGGAATAATTTTAGGCGGCTCCGGCCAAGGCGAAGCCATTATCGCAAACAGATATCCTAATGTCCGCGCCATTGTTTATTACGGCGAGCCGGGATTTTTCAAAAAGCTCGATGTCATAAAGCTCGGCAAAGAGCACAATAATTCCAATATCCTTTCTTTAGGCGCAAGATTCATGAATCTCAAGCAGGCGAAAAAAGCCGTCAAAGAATGGCTTTCCACTCCTTTTTCTGGAGAAGAGAGGCATAAAAGAAGGAATAAGGAGATAGAAGTCATTTCTAGGAAAATTAGAAATAATTTTGAATTCAAGTAAAAACAAAATGGTAGAAGTAGTTCCAGCAATAATAGCCGAATCGTTCGACGATCTTAAAGAAAAGATGACGCAAGTTAACGGCATAGTTCCCGTTGTGCAGATTGATGTCTGCGACGGGAAGTTCGTGCCGTCAAAGTGCTGGCCATATATAAACGACGGCGGGGAATTCGAAAAAATAATCAATGAGGATGAAGGATTTCCTTTCTGGGAATCTTTGGATTTCGAAGCGGACCTCATGGTGGCGGCGCCGGAATTTGTGGCAGAAAACTGGATAAAAGCCGGAGCAAAAAGGATCATCATACATCTAGAATCTTCCAAAGGAGTTTTCCAGCTCATAAAAGATCTGAGAAACAAATACGGATATTTCGGAGAATCTTCTTACGACGTAGAGATAGGAGTTTCCATAAATCCCGATACGCCGAATGAGGCGCTCGCCGAATATTTCAGGCCAAACGCTGCCGGCAGGACACTTGCTGATTTCGTGCAGTTCATGGGAATAAAAAAGATAGGATACCAAGGCCAGCCTTTTGACCGCGATGTTCTAGACAAGATAAGCGATTTCAAGGAAAATTTTCCTGAAGCCATAGTTGGAGTGGACGGCGGAGTAAGTTTTGAAGATGCTGAGGATATAGTTGAAGCGGGAGCCAATAAGCTGGTATCCGGCTCAGCTATTTATGGAAGCGACGATATAAAGTCGGCTATAAAGAAAATGCAAAATTTCTAGTTTTGTGTAATATATAAGTTAGAAGCATCTACCATAAACTAATGGAGATTTCAATGGAAATTAAACCAGGTATTTACAAACATTCTAAAACAGGAAATTTGTACAGAGTTATCGGTGTTGGAAAAAATTCCGAAAATCTGGAAGATTTAGTTTTATACGAAGCTTTGTATGATAATCCAAAATCAAAATTTTGGGCAAGACCTGTAGCAATGTTTACGGAAGAAGTTGAAGTCGAAGGACAGAAAAAACCAAGATTTGAATTTGTCAGAGAAAAATAATAAAGGAGGTTTACCGTGCGACTTATTTTCATGGTTTTGTGTTCCGTATGCATAGGCGCGTACGGTAAAAGCTTGTACCTCGGTCTCGGCGTATTCTGTTTCCTTATGGTCATCAATAATTCCATAAACAGGGCTGTCGATGCGATCCGGCAGGAGATAGCTTATGCCGCAGATTACGTGCAAAAACAAAAAGATAAGAAAAACGGGCCATAAGAAGGCCCGTTTTTTAATATCTGGCCAAAGGTTGACTTTCTGGATTTATAATTATATGGTAAATAAGGATCTTAACTTGATTAAAAGAAGGGGGAACAATGAAAGAATTTGCTGTTATCGTACTAACATTGTTTTTAGCTTTCGGTTTTTTGTGGAATTTGGTTCGTCCTTTTTTCTACAAATCAAGGATAATGGAATCAAAAAATCGCTTCAATAAAACGGCTCGCAAATAGCGAGCCGTTTTCTTATTGATTAATTGTTTTATTTATGTATAATACCAATCCATGATTACATTGGATGTAGAAAAAAGAGATTTGAAGGAAAAAGTGTCAAAAATCAGGAAAGAGGGAAAAATCCCCGCTGTTTTTTACGGCAAGAAAGAAAAAACCACTCCCATACAGCTCCCTTACAATGTTTTTGAAAAAGCTTTGAAAGAAGCCGGAGAATCCACAATAATCCACTTGAAAGGCACTGGCATAGATGTCGACGCTCTTATCGCCGATGTCGATTTTGATCCGGTTACCGACAATCCAAGGCATGCAGATTTCCACGCTGTGGAAAAAGACAAAAAAATCGAAGTAAAGGTTTCTCTTGAATTCATTGGAATCGCTCCCGCAGTCAAGGATCTCGGAGGAATACTTGTAAAGGTTATGCATGAAGTTGAAATAGAAGCTTTGCCTAAGGATCTTCCCCATAATCTTAGCGTAGATATTTCCAAGCTCGCTACTTTTGACAGCGTTATAACTGCAGGTGATATAAAGCTTCCAGCAGGAGTTGAGCTAATGGTTAAACCTTCTGAAATAGTCGCTTCCGTTTACGAGCCTAAAGAAGAAGTCGTCGAAGAAAAGACGGTTGATCTATCGGCTATAGAAGTCGCCAAGAAAGGAAAAGAAGCCAAAGAAGGCGAAGCGGGAGCAGAAACAGCTGAAGCTCCAAAGAAAGAAGAAAAGAAATAATTTTAAAAAGACGCCGGCCGAATACCGGCGTCTTTTTATCTTTAAGTTCGTATAATTATGTTGTAGAATGATAAGAATGTCCAAATACACGGCAGGAGCAGTTTTATTCATAATGCTTGTGATTTTTACCGCTTTTGCGCTGCCTAATAATTCTTTGGCGGTGACTTGCGATAGCGGAAATTTGGATGGAAAAACCGATGCCGAGCTTCAGTCCATATTGAACGAATGTGATGTGGAAATTAACCAGCAGCAGGCTATTTTGGATGCCAACCAGCAGCAGCAAACCACTTTGAATGGAGATATATCAAGCCTGACGGCAAGCATAAACAAATCGACTCTGCAGATAAACGCCCAGAATGCGCAGATCAAGCAGCTTGGTTCCAATATAACGCAGAAACAGCAATATATAGGTCAGCTGAATGATCAGATGGATACTATAAAAAAATCAATAGCGCAAATAATAAGGCAAAGCTTTGCACTCGAGAACGATAATCCGCTGGAAATTCTTTTATCAAGTGAAAATCTTTCGGATTTTCTTAAAAATTCAGACAATTATGCGACGATAAACGGCAAGCTGGATGATCTCATGGGCCAGTTGAGCGGAATAGAAACCACGACTGAATCCGAAAAGGCTGATCTTGAAGCAAAACAAGCTCAGGTCCAGAAGCTTGAGTATGAGCAGGTACAGACAAAAAATACTCTTGTAGGATTAAAGAATGAAAAGACACAAATTCTGGCTGCGGCAAAATTGAGCGCGGCTGCTGCACAGCAAGTGATTGCCAACAAGCAAAAATTGAAGGCCCAGATAAGCAACAGGCTTTTCAAGACAGTCGGCGGAGAAGAGCTTACATTCGGCCAGGCCTTGCAGGTAATACAGCCTTATGAAAGCACAATCGGCGTAAGCTCGGCTCTCATACTTGCCATTCTCACCCAGGAAACTTCTGTGGACGGCCTGATAGGAAAAAATCTCGGCAAATGCTATTACAACCAGGCTGCTCAAAATAGCGCTGACACCGTCATGAGCCCTTCGCAGATACCTTCGTTTCTGGCAATAATGTCAGATCTCGGCATGAATCCAAACACTACTCCGGTATCTTGCCCTATTTATTCCGATGGCGCTTACGGCGGCGCTATGGGACCAGCGCAATTCATGCCGACCACTTGGTGGAATGTCGGTACTCAGAGCGGATATAAGGACAGAGTCGCATCAGTAATAAATTCTATTTTGCCTTCGCCATTCAACAACAAAGACGCTTTCGTAGCTACCGGATTGTATCTTGCCGATGCTCAAGCCAGATGCAAGACCGCCTTTACGAAACAATGGGATATCTGGGCTTGTTCGGCGGCAAAATATTACGGAGGACTCAACTTGAAGGGAACAAGCCTTACGAATTTTATGTATCCTACCTACAGCTATGGGTATCAGGTTGCACAGAGGGCGACACAGTTTGCAAGCGATATCCAGACGCTCAGCTTATAGAATATGCCCTTGATTTTTCCTGCTTTTTTGTTATGATGTCAACTTATGAAAAAGGGTATACATCCAGTTTATTTCAACAAAGGCAAGACCGTATGTTCATGCGGGGCTGTTTATGATTTCGGTTCAACCAAAGAAGACATACATGTTGAAATATGCGCCAATTGCCATCCGGTATATACGGGTGCGGAAAAGGTTCTCGATACCGCTGGCAGAGTCGAGAAATTCAGGGCAAGGAAGGAAAAGAGCACCATAAAGGCTCCGGCAAAGAAAGCTAAATCAGAAAAATAACAAAATTCCTATAAAATCCGCCAAACTTTTTTGTGCGGATTTTTTAATTTATAGCGGCATAAAAAGCATATGAATGAAATTTTAGAAGAATTCAGAAAAAATAAGAAGACTTCTTTTCTGGCCGACGAATACAGCAGGCTTGATAATGAGGAGGAGTCTATAAAAAAAATGGCGGAAAAGGATCCAGCTATGTTTACTTTGGCTGAAGAAGAGATAAAAAGCCTGGCTTCGCAGAAAGAAGAGCTGATGAAACAGATGAAAGATATTGTTTCCGTTGCGGAAGATGAAGAGAAATATCCGAATGAAGTCGTAATGGAAATACGTGCCGGAGTCGGCGGAGAAGAAGCCGCGATATTTGCCGAGGATCTTGCCAAGATGTATAGGAGATTCTGCGATCTGCGGGGCTGGTCTTTCTCGCCTATTGATGAGTCAAAGTCGTCGCTTGGAGGATATAAGGAAGCTTCATTTGAGATAAAAGGAAAAGAAGCGTATAAATTCTTGAGATTTGAAACCGGAGTCCACAGGGTCCAGAGAGTTCCTGAGACGGAAAAATCCGGTAGAGTCCATACCTCCACGGCATCAGTCGCTATTTTGCCTATTAGGAAAAAGAGCAAATTTGAAATAAAGCCATCAGACCTGAAAATCGAATTTTCAAGATCAGGCGGAGCCGGCGGACAGAACGTTAATAAGGTGGAAACGGCTGTAAGGATAATCCATATTCCTACAGGAATAGATGTCCGTTCCACGGCGGAAAGAAGCCAGCTGAAAAACAAGGAGAGGGCGATGTCCATACTCCAGTCGAAGCTTGATCTTATGAAAGAAGAGGAAGAATTCAAAAAATTCGCCAAAGAAAGAAAAGATCAGATAGGAACGGCCGACCGTTCTGAAAAAATCAGGACTTACAATATCCTGCAGGACAGGGTTACCGACCACAGGGTGAAGCATTCCTGGTATAATATTGAAAATATTTTGGCAGGAGACGGTCTCGGCGATCTAGTGGATTATCTGGTAAAGACCGAAGGCAAACCGCAGGACAGCGACAATGATGATGAATAATTAAAGCAGGCTGCCTGCATAGGGCTATTTTCCTTGCAAACAAAGCCTATTTTTGCTAGACTCTTTTAGCTTATGACAGCAGAAAACAAAAATAAACAGACAGATATAATAGGAGCGATGTTTGAAGCAGGCGCTCATTTCGGTTATCAGAAATCAAGAAGGGACGCATCTATTTCGCCTTTCATATATGGAACCAAAAACAAGATAGACATAATAGACCTGGAAGAAACAAAAAAGCAGCTAGATATCGCCAAAGAATTCATCTCTAAGCTCGCAAAGGAAGGAAAACAGATACTTTTTGTAGGAGGAAAAAATGAAGCCAAAAGTTTCATAAAGCCTGCCGCAGAATCAGTAGATATGCCGTATGTGGCATCAAGATGGATAGGCGGAACTCTTACCAATGCCGTAGAAATAAAGAAAAGAATCGCCAAATTTGAAGATTTGGAAAAGCAGAAAGAAAAAGGCGAGCTTACTAAATATACCAAGAAAGAAAGGCTTTTGATTGACAGGCAAATAGAAAAGCTCAACGAAATGTTTTATGGAATTATTGCCATGAAAGATCTTCCGAAGGCCATTTTCGTAATCGATCCTAAAAAGGAATTCATCGCCGTTGCCGAGGCTAAGAAAATGAATGTCCCTGTAGTCGCTCTTCTCAATACGGATTGCGACATAAAAGACGTAGATTATCCTATTGTCGGAAACGACGCATCGGCATCAAGCGTTTCATTTTTTGTGAATGAGATAGCGAATGCCTATAAAGAAGGCAAATCTGCAGCCAAATAAAGCCAATTTTACTTTTTCGCACTTTGGCTTTAAAATATAAGGTGCGTATTTTTATTTTTTTAATTAAACAATAATGGAAATCACAACAGAACAAATCAAAGAACTCAGGGAAAAAACCGGCATTTCAGTAATGCAATGCAGAAAGGCTCTTGAAGATGCAAAAGGAGATATGGATAAAGCTGTAATACTGCTCAGGAAGAAAGGAGCGGAAGCTGCGGAAAAGAAGGCAGATAGGATGCTCAAAGCTTCAAGAATAGTTTCTTATATACACGGAGCAGGAACCGTGGGCGTGCTTGTCGAGCTTTCAAGCGAGTCGGATTTCGTATCAAACCATGAAGATTTCGGAAAAATGGCTTATGACATAGCAATGCAGATTGCTGCCACCAATCCAAAATATATAAAAAAAGAAGATGTTGATCTTGAAGAAAGAAACAAGGTTTTGGAAGCTTTCGAAGTGGAAGTAAAAAATAAGCCTGAAGCAGTAAGGGAAAAGATTCTTTCCGGGAAGCTCGATTCATATTTCAAGGAACAGGTCTTGAGCGATCAGGATTTCATAAAAGATCCTTCGCTGACGGTGAATACCCTCATTACCAATGCGGTTCAGAAATTCGGAGAAAAAATAGAAATAACAAGATTTGTCAGATTCGCTACGAATAATCCGGCAAATATATGTCAATAATAATCTTTTACGTTTCTTTAATACTTATAATCCTGATGCTTTCATTCAAGCATTACGGCATAAAAGTTTTTAAGCACGAAGCTATTGCTGAAATCGTATCTAAAAACGAAAAGCATATACACAGGCTTGCCGGCACTGGAAAGGAATTGGCTTCAAAAATACACTTTGAAAATTTACAAAAGCTTGTTGTCAGGTCAATAGGCTTTATCAAGAAAGAGTCAATCATCCTTAAAAGGAGATTCGACAGCAAACAGCCTAAGTTTCTTCTTAAAACCGAGCCTGCCGGACATGAAAATAAGCATTCTGTTTCTTTTTTCCTAAAAAATATATCGGAACACAATTCTTCTTCCAAGAAAAAGAATTTGTAATTTTCCTATTTTTTGATAGATTACCTTAAAGATTGAAGACGGATTAAAGCCACCTTAGCTCAGTTGGTAGAGCAATTGTTTTGTAAACAATAGGTCCCCGGTTCAAGCCCGGGAGGTGGCTCAGTAAAAACAGTTTTATTCTGCCGCAAAATAGAATGACAAAATTTCATTTTTGCTCTAGTATGAATAATCGTCATGGATTTTAAAAACAGCATATATTATAGAGTTGGAAATGCGTCCGGTCTTTCCGGAAAAGACAGGATAATATACCGATTTTTTGAAATGTTTCCTGGTATTATGGCTTGGATTACGATAATTGGCATTTTTGTTTTATCTTTTTACAAGCCATTTTACAGTGCTATTTTTATAATAGTTTTTGACGTATACTGGCTTTTAAAGACCGTTTATCTTTCCATATACCTAAGGCAAAACTGGAAAAAGACAAAGCATAATATATCTGCAGACTGGAAAGAAAAGCTTTCCAATCTTAAGTACGGCAGGATATACCATATGGTGCTCTTGCCTTTTTATAACGAATCTTACGAAATAGTGGAAAAGAGCCTCACCTCTCTTCTGTCTTGCGAATATGACAATAAGAAAATAATCGTAGTTTTGTCCGGAGAAGAAAGAAATAAGAAACATTGTCTCGATACAATAAACAAGGTCAAGTCGGAATTTGACGGCAGATTCGGCCATTTGTTATGCGTCATCCATCCAAGCGGAATTCCTGGCGATGTTCCGGGCAAGGGATCAAATATTTCGTATTCAGCCGAAGAAGCTAGGAAAGAGATATTGGATAAAAATAACATCTCATATGAAGATGTTATAGTTTCGGCTTTTGACATAGATACCGTACCGTATCCGCAATATTTCGAATGCGTTACGTGGAATTTTCTGACCGCGGAAGATCCAATGCATGCTTCATTCCAGCCTATTCCGATTTTCAATAACAATATCTGGGAAGCGCCGTCGCTTTCAAGAGTGGTGGCTTTTTCAGCGACATTCTGGCAGATGATACAGCAGGAGCGTCCGGATATACTCTCTACCTTTTCTTCGCATTCCGTATGCTTCAAGACTCTTTACGATGTCGGATACTGGCAGAGGAATATCGTTTCCGAAGATTCCAGGATTTTCTGGAGCTCATTGCTGGCATATGACGGAAATTACCGCGTAATTCCGATCTCATATCCAGTTTCCATGGATGCAAATCTGTCGGATTCTTTCTGGAAAACGGCAAAAAATATATACAAGCAGCAGAGAAGATGGGCATGGGGAGTGGAAAACGGCCCGTTCCTGTTTTTCGGTTTTCTGAAAAATAAAAAAATATCGATATATACCAAGATAAAATTCGTTTTTACCTTGCTTGAAGGATATTGGTCCCTGTCAACAAATCCAATAATATTATTTTTCCTGGGGTGGCTGCCCGTTCTTTTGGGCGGAAGGGAATTCAATTACAGCATTTTGTCGTATAATTTGCCGATGCTGACGAGAACAATGATGACTTTGTCCATGCTCGGCCTCTTCCTATGCGCCGCGATTGCCGCAAGCTTTATACCGAGAGCCCCGGAAGGATACAGCGGATGGAGAAAAACCATGATGTTCGTTCAATGGATTATTACGCCGATAACTATTATAATATTTGGCGCATTGCCGGCCATAGACGCTCAGACGCGCTTGATGCTTGGCAAATACATGGGCTTTTGGGTTACGCCAAAATACAGGAAAAAAATATGATTGTTTTCATAAGAAAAAAAATAAAATTTCTGACATTCGCTGCAGCTTTCATAATATTGTCGGCATTTGCGGTTCTATATGCAAATGGAGACATTTTCATAGACGGATGGAATTTGCTTCCCACAGGAGGAATTTACGTAAGCGGAATGCCGTCGGGATCGGAAGTATTCCTGAATTCCAAACCAAAAGATGAAACAAGTTTTTTCCAAAGAAATGTTCTGGTAAAAAATTTAAGACCTGGCAGCTATAAGGTCGATGTAGAAAAAGACGGATACAATTCCTGGACGGGAACGATAAAAGTTTCGGCAAACTTGGTTTCCGAAGCCGATGTATTCATACTTCCGGTAAAACCAGAACTGCAGGAAATACCGGTTTATGTTTCCACTACGAGCAAGCAGAAAAATCAGGAATATTTGGATTTGACGGCGGCTTTTGCTAGCAGCACGCAGGCTGTACAAAAGAAAATATCTTCATCCACCGCCATTGATTTTGAAAGCAATCTTGGCACGAAAAATTCTCCAGTTATGAATGGCAATCTAGGCATATGGAGCGACAACGGGCACATATCGATAAGCTGGTTCGGCAGCGAAGATTCCGAGCCTAATTATTTTTGCGATCAGACAGACTGCAAAGAAAGCCTACCAGTTTATATCCTTAATTCCGATCCATCGAGAATGGATTTTTTTCCAGACAGGAACGATGTGGTGCTTGCGGCTTGGGGAGGCGATGTGTTTGCTGTGCAGGCTGAAGCCAATAATGAAAAAGCAGCGCAATTCCTTTATCATGGCATTAAACCGGATTTCAGGATAATCGACGGCTCCATTTACATAAAAGACGGCAAATATTTGGCCGAAGTCATGCTCGAATAAAAGCAAGCACGAATTTTTTAACGCTCTTAATTTTATTGATTTTAAGCCGTTTTTGCTTATAATTGCAGTAATGAACGATTCAGGCAAAAAGGCCGTGCATATAAACCCCATAACAAGGGTCATAGAAGACATAGTCAGGATTTTTTCCGCAATGGACTTTACTCTTATAGACGGCCCGGAGCTTGAGACAGAATACTATAATTTCGACGCTCTCAATGTTCCTAAAGATCATCCGGCCCGCGATATGCAGGATACTTTTTGGATAAAGCAGGATAAGAATGAAGATGCAGGAAGCAGAAAGCTTATGAGGACGCATACAAGCCCGGTGCAGATTCATTTTATGGAAAATAACAAGCCGCCATTTCGCATCCTATGTCCCGGAAGAGTTTTCAGACAGGAAGCAACTGACGCGACTCACGAGACAGATTTCCAGCAATTTGAAATACTTATGGTGGACAAAGAAGCTTCTCTTGCGACTTTAAAATCGATATTGAACAGATTTTTCTATGAATTTTTCGGCAAGAAGCTTGATATAAAATTCAGGCCGAGCTATTTTCCGTTCGTAGAGCCGGCCGTGGAAGTGGACATTTCCTGCTTCAGATGTAAAGGAGAGCCGGGATGTCCGGTGTGCAAGGGAACAGGCTGGGTGGAGGTTCTTGGAGCCGGAGTCGTCCATCCCAAAGTTTTGAATAATGTCGGAATAAATCCGAATGAATGGAAAGGCATAGCTTTCGGGCCGGGAATCGGCCGCCTTGCGATGCTCAAATATGGCATAGACGACAACAGGTTATTCAATTCCGGCGACCTCCGCCTCGTCAATCAATTCTAATCCGATGATCGCTTCATACAATTGGCTTAAAGATTTTTTCGATAAAAAACTTCCAGAGCCCGACAAGCTGTCGGAAGGAATTACCATGCATTCTTTCGAAGTTGAAGGCGTAGAGAAAAAAGATTCAGATGTATTGATGGACATGAAAACGACTCCGAACCTCAATCACAGCTGCCTGTGCCACAGGGGCATTGCGCGAGAAATAGGGACGATTTTTTCATTGAAACCGAAAATGTATTCCAGGGAGTTCAAGGATTTTAAGATATCGAAGACTTCAAAGAATATTTCCGTTAAAATCGATGATCCTAAATTATGCAGGCGCTATATGGAAAGAGTAATAGAAAATGTGAACATAGGCCCGTCTCCTAAGTGGCTTAAGGAAAAAATCGAGATATTCGGCCAAAAATCGATAAATAATGTCGTCGATGCTACAAATTTCGTAATGCTTGAGATAGGACAGCCCATGCACGCATTTGATGCGGATAAATTAGGATCAGATGAAATTGTGGTGAAAAATTCAAAACCTGGAGAAAAGATAACGACTCTCGATAAAAAGGAAGCAGAGCTAGATGAAAGCATTCTTCTTATTACGGATGGCAAAAATCCTCTTGCCATTGCAGGTATAAAAGGCGGCACTTACGCAGAGCTTGACGTGAATACCAAGAATATCGTCCTTGAATCGGCAAATTTCAATCCTGCGCTCATAAGAAAAACCGCTCAAAAGATAAAGATAAAAACAGATGCTTCAAAGAGATATGAAAATGACCTGACGCCGGAGCTTTGCGGCGAGGCCATGGAAATTCTCACAAAACTCATAGTCGAAATTGCCGGAACAAAAGATACGAAAGTCAGCGAGACAATTGATAATTATCCGAGGCGTTCCAATCCCTATAAGCTCGGCATATCTTCAAAAGAGGCGAGCGATATAATCGGAGTGGAAATAAAAGATAAAGAGATAGAAAATATTTTCGACAGATTCGGATTTGAATGGAAGAAAGTTAAGCCGGTGGACGAGGTTTTGAAATTGGCCGAAGAACTTGTCGGCGCTGAGCATAAAAAAGGAGCCAGCATTTCTTACGATGCGCCCAAGGTCTTCGATTGCTCTTCATATGTGGGTTATGTTTTCGCGCAGGCCGGAGTTCAGATACCGCGCATATCAATTGACCAGTATGTTTTTGGACAGGAAGTAAATGAAAAAGACATAAAGCCAGGAGACATCGTCTTTTCCAATACTGGTGAAGGAACGATATATTTCAAGACAGTCGAATTCTTGCCCGGTAAGGAAGTAAAAGAAGGAGTGGATCACTGCGGAATATATCTAGGCGGCGGAAAAGTCATACACTCTTCGAAATTAAAAAATGGAGTCGCAATAGAAAATCTTTCGGAAAGCGGAAGATTCAGGAAAATTACAGGTTATAGGAGAATGTCAGACAACCAGGAAAGATTCGTGGTGACAGCGCCAGCCGAGAGGCTCGATTTAAGGATAAAGGAAGATTTAGCCGAGGAAATAGGCAGGATTTACGGATATGAAAAGATAAAAGACATAAAAATACCGAAATCTGAAAAACCGGCAGCCATAGACAAAGAATTTTACTACAAGGAGAAAATCAGGGATATTTTGTATAAGGAAGGATTTTCCGAAGCGATGAATTATACTTTTACGGACAAGGGTGAAATAGAGCTTGCAAATCCCATGTCTCCGGAAAGGAAATTCTTGAGAACGAATCTTGCTGATGGAATAAAAAATTCACTGGAATTGAATTCCAGGTATTCCGAGCTTATAGATATGCCGGAGATAAGGATTTTCGAATTTGGGCACGTTTTCACCAAATCCGGAGAAAGCAAGAATTTTGCCTTGGGAGTTAAAAATCCTACAGGAGTAAAGAAGCCTAAGGAAAAGGATGTGCTGAATGAGGCGGTGAAGAAGCTTTCCGTCGAGCTGGGGCTGAAGCTTAATAAGATAAACAAGGATGAAAATATATCGGAATTTGTTTTGGAAGAATCCATAAAAGATGCTCCGGCGCCTAAAAGTTACGATTTGGAAAAACGCGACGATTCTGGGCTCAGATTCAAAAAGATTTCTCAATATCCGTTCATAATACGCGATGTCGCAGTATTCACTCCGGATGGCACGAAGCCGGAAGATGTTTTTATTATCATAAATAAAGATATGACAGATCTGGCAGTAAAAACAAGGCTTTTCGATGTGTTCACAAAAGATATAGACGGATTAAAAAAGACATCATATGCATATAGGATAGTTTTCCAATCTTACGAAAAGACTCTTTCCGATGAAGAGGTTAACCAAATCATGGAAAAAATTACAAAAGATTTAAATGCCAATGCCGGCTGGCAAGTCAGATAATATGAAGAGAATCCTGGACATACCGCATTATTCCCAATTTTCTGAAGCCATAGAAAAAGATTGGCAGGGAAGAAGTTGCGCCATAGTTTGCCTTAAAGAGATTCTCGATTCATTCAATATTGAAGGTGATATAACGGAATTTATAAAAGAAGGAATTTTTGTTTCCGGTGATTTGGCAAAAAAAGAAAAAGCTCATGAAGGATATTCTCCGTCGACTGGCTGGGGCCATGGAGTTCTCGTCATGCTTTTGCGCAATCATGGAATTTCCGCCTATTCTCAGGAGTTCAGGTCTGTCGACGTAAATTTAGAGTCCGGCGCAATGGAAAATTCAATAAACAGCGAAAAACTTTTTAACGAAGGAATAAAAAAGATAGAAAAGAATATCGAGGATAATCTGCCCGTAATAGCTTCAATAAGGAAGTCTTTTACGGAAAAAGACAGCCATCATATGGTTGTCATAGTCGGATATGAAAAAAATGATAAAGGAGAATTCATCGGCTTTTTTTACAATGACCCTGAACCGAAGGGGATGGAAGGCAAGGAGCTTTTTGTAGAAATGGACAAATTTAGGCTGGGCTGGAAAAAATTCGCCATATTTGTGGAAAAACCCTTAAGCTAACAGAGTATTTTGACGATTATCGCCTTTTCTTTATATGCCGAAAATGGTATAATTAGCCTATAAAAAGCAATTAAGCTGTTTTTATTTTATGGCTAAAAAAGACGAAAAAGATATTAAAAAGGAAGGCGGCTATACGGCAAGTTCCATCCAGGTTTTGGAAGGACTGGAGCCGGTCAGAAAGAGGCCGGGAATGTATATCGGCACTACTGGTCCGGACGGTTTGCATCATCTCATTACAGAAATCTTTGACAACTCTCGCGACGAAGCGATGGGTGGTTTTGCAAACCACATTGAAGTCGTGCTTCTTCCCGGAAACAGAGTGAGAGTAACCGACAACGGACGAGGAATTCCAGTAGACATACATAAGCAGACCAAAGTCTCCGCGCTTGAAACTATAATGACTACGCTCCATGCCGGAGGAAAATTCGGCGGAGATGAAACGGGATACAAAGTTTCCGGAGGTCTTCACGGAGTCGGAGCTTCAGTTGTAAATGCACTTTCTGTATATATGAAAGTTGTTGTTCATAAAGATGAAGGAATTTATGTTCAGGAATATTCCCGAGGAAAGAAAAAAGCCGCGGTAAAGAAAATAGGAAAAACAGATAAGCATGGAACAATTACCACATTCGAACCGGATGCGGAAATTTTCAAAGAAGGATTAATTTTTGATTTCAAAAAAGTCGTCTCCCATATGAGGCAGCAGGCATATCTGGTCAAAGGGCTGAAAATCGCCGTTATAGACGCAAGGAACGTATCGGAAAAAATAAGCAATGATGATGTATTTTATTTCTCCGAGCTCGGAATTGAGGCGCCGTCTTTCTCTTTCTATTTCGAAGGCGGTCTTCTTTCCCTGGTCAAGTTTTACAATCAGTTCCAGAAGCCGATACACAAGAATATTTTTTACGTTGAAAAAAAATCAGGCCTTGTTGAATCAGTCGAAGTGTCTCTTCAGTATGTAGACGATATCTCTTCTAGGATCATCGCGTTTGCAAACAATATCGAGACTCCGGAAGGAGGAACGCATTTGACTGGTTTCAAGACAGCTCTTACAAGAAGCTTGAATAATTACGCCAGGAAAAACGGAATAGTCAAAGAAAGCGAAGATAATTTTACCGGAGATGATGTCCTCGAAGGCCTTACCGCCGTAGTATCGGTAAAGATACGGGAAATACAGTTTGAAGGACAGACAAAGGCCAAGCTTGGCTCTGTAGAAGCAAGAGGAGCTGTGGAAGAAGTATTCGGTGAAGCTTTCGGAGAATTTCTCGAGGAAAATCCTGACGATGCAAGGGCCATAGTTTCTAAAGTTATCTTGGCACTAAGGGCAAGAAAAGCAGCCAAGGCTGCCAAAGATTCAATACTCAGAAAAGGAGCTCTTGAAGGAATGACTCTGCCTGGCAAGCTTGCCGACTGTCAGTCTAAAGACGCTTCGGAATCCGAAATATTCATCGTTGAGGGAGATTCTGCCGGAGGCACCGCAAAGACCGGCCGCGACAGAAGGACTCAGGCCATCCTTCCACTCCGGGGAAAGATTTTAAATATTGAGAGGGCGCGCCTCGACAGGATGCTTGATTCCGAGCAGATAAAGAATCTTGTCGTAGCTTTCGGCACGGCAATAGGCGATACGTTCGATATTTCAAAACTCAGGTATCATAAAATAATCATAGCTACCGATGCCGACGTTGACGGAGCTCATATACGGACTCTTCTCCTCACTCTTTTCTACAGATATTTCAAACCTCTTATCGATGGAGGATTTATCTGTATTGCCCAGCCGCCTCTTTACAAAGTGAAGATCGGAAAGGAAATTCATTATTTTTATTCCGAAGAAGAAAAGACGGCATATTTTAAAAAATCCAAAATACCGGACGCCCAGATTTCCGAAGAAGAATTGATAGAAGAAAAAGTCGAGGCTGAAATGGGAGAGGAAATGAAATCAGGAAAAACCCCGAAAGTTTCCGTACAGAGATACAAGGGTCTCGGAGAAATGAATGCTGAAGAGCTTTGGGAAACTACAATGGATCCGGCAAGAAGGCAGATGAAAAGAGTAACCATAGAAGATGCTCAGGAAGCCGACAAGATTTTCGACATGCTTATGGGAACCGATGTTCCGGCTAGAAAGGTATTTATCCAGTCGAATGCAAAGATGGCGAATATTGATATATAAACAAAAAGCCGCGCCCGAAGGGCGCGGCTTTTTAATTAGTTTATTATATTACGTTTATGAGGCACTCCTTTGTGATTGACTGGCCGTTTGACGTTACCGTCACATCGGCCACTTTTACGCCGGTCGTGTAATAGGTTTTGGCTGTTGCATTTCCGGTTGATGAGAGTCCGTCAGTTCCAACCCATGAATACTCGAAGTATCCGTTTCCTCCAGAAGCTGTGGCTGTCCAGGTAACCTGGTTGCCGACATATGCCGTGGAAGGGAATCCTGCACATACGACGTCCATATTTACCCAAGAGTAATATGTGCCGTATGGAAGAGAAACTCTAGGGATAGATCCCTGCCAGTTTGTTCCTGAAATATCGAATTGAACCGCGAGATTATTGTTTGCTTTTGAAACCTCGTTTATCTGATTATATGGATCGGCAGTGATGTATCCTGTTATGATTCCTGTTGCTGTAGGGCTGTCGAATGATCCGGTGAATTCTATAGCATCTCCCGGAAGAATAGACTGCTGGGAAGGCGATTCATAATACGGAGTTCTTGATGACGGCATATTGAGCCTTACCGTGAATGGTCCGGAAACATTTGTTCCGACATTCCTTACTATGAATTTTACCGCAATCTGGTCATTGAATCCAGCATAAGCTGTCTGGATATATTGTCCAGTATATGGATTTATAATGCCGGTTGATTCAAGCTGAACCTGAAGATCTGGAAGGCCGTAGTATTGAGCCGGAGCTTTATAAGATGTGTTTCCGGCTGAAGCGGAAACATTTGAATTCTGATTTGTTGAAGAATTAGAACCGCTTGCGGTGTTTGAGTTTGTTGCTGTGTTCGAACTATTTCCTGAAACAGGGACACCCGAGAGGGTGGTAGCCGTCTGATTACTTGACGGAAGGTTTGAAAATACTGCCGGAATGAGTTTTATAGGCAAGTATACGAAAATGGCGAGGAAGAAGATTACTCCGGCTACAATAGCCGCAATAAGCCCGTATTCCCTTGCTTTTGATGTCTTTTTTTCTACTTTTTGTTCAGGCATGGTATTATGTTCTTATCTTATTAATATCAGTATTATATATTACTTGACTTTCATTGTCAAGTAGATACAATTAAGCCAAAATCATGCTGAAAAACAGCCAAGAAAAACCAAAAAGCCTTGTCAGATTCGTATGGGAGAACAAACTCTCGTTCATTTTGTATTTCTTGATCATACTTACTGCGACTTTTGCCATACTTTACCTTTTTAATCTGGTCCCGTCGGAATTCGATACAATAGTCGGAAGATATCCGGAAAATACGACTCTGAGCCAAAACGGCGAAGTCCCGCTAGAAGTCAAAATACCGGAAGTGGGAATCGATACGCAAGTATACAATCCAGACAGCACGAGCACTGATGTTCTCGACAGTTTTCTTGAAAAAGGCGCAGTGAGATATCCGGGTTCAGGCCTTCTTGGCGGAATAGGGAATATTTTTATTTTCGGACATAGCACGAGTCTTCCGGTCGTGCATAACCAGGCATACAAGACTTTCGTGGGCCTCAAAGACCTGAAGCCTGGCGATAAGATTTCTGTATTTTCAGACAAGAACGAATACGTCTACAGCGTCACATCAGTGCGCATGGATAAGGCGAGCAATATAGAAGTTGTTTTCGATGTAAAAAACAGAATGCTCACCCTAACTACCTGCAATACTTTTGCAGCAAAAGAAGACAGGTATATAGTGCAGGCTGAGTTTGTAAGCGAAAATCCCATAAATTAAGTTTGACTTGCAGGCAAAAAAGCGTAAAATTTTTTTGTAAGCCATTTTTATCCGGAGGTGGTTATGAAAGACCCTGAAAACACCGCTATTGCAACTGGTGAGGACATATGCAAATGTTCGCATCATAATTCACCGCCGCAACCGAATCGTTCTTGTATACTTCCTTGCTGCGACCCATGTCCAAAATGCGGCCAAAACATCCGTTTTGGCCGCCTAGAGAATCATGTGTCGTCGTGCAAAGGAAAAATTCAGAAATGAATATCGTTTGCAAAACGAAGCAGAGGATTATTAATCCTCTGCTTTTTTATTTGACTTATTTTCTTAATCTTTTAGCAAAGAATTCCCAGACAAGGCTGAAGTCCACTACAGATGCGACGCCTATGATAAGTACTATTATCCAGGCAGTCTGGTCTCCGCCATTTATTTTCCAGAACGCATACATAAGGAGTATGGCCCAAAAAGGCAAAGCTATGCCGTCCGCTATCACCCCTTTATTTTTTCCCAAAGGTTCCATAAATTTAAGATTTTTTCTCCATTTCCGATTTTATATCTTTTATAAAATCGCCAAGATCTTTTTGCCCGAGCTGTCCGCGGTCTCGAGACTCTACGGAAATCTTTTTAGCTTCAATATCCTTGTCGCCGACTATTATGGTGTAGGGAATTCTGTTATTTTTTGCATCGCGGACTTTTCCTCCCATATTGCCGTCTCTTGTATCGCAGTCCACACGGAAGCCTTCTTTTGCGAGCTCCGCAGAAATTTTTTCCGCGTATTCGTTGTGATTTTCCCTGACCGGGACGATTTTTATCTGGACCGGCGAAAGCCAAAGAGGGAAGTTGCCAGAAAGATGTTCTATGAGAACTGCCGAGAATCTTTCGATTGAGCCCATGATGGCGCAGTGGAGCATCACTATCCTTTCATGCTCGTTTTTTTCGTTTATGCAATAAAGATCGAATCTTTCCGGCAGGTTCATATCGAGCTGTATTGTGGCGACCTGATGCTCGCGGCCAAGGGAATCTTTCGCCATAAAATCGAGCTTTGGTCCGTATAAAGCGGCTTCCCCGACACCAATGAAATATTTTGCCTTTCTTGCTTTCGCAAGTTCTTCAAGAGTTGATTCGGCATTTTTCCAGATTTCTTTGGTGCCAAGATATTTTTCCATATGTTCCGGATCATGAAATGACAATCGTACCCGCAGTTCGAAGCCGAAAGTCTTGTACACTGTTTCTATGATATCCCAAATGCCATTAAACTCGTCTTTTATCTGGCCGTGCCTGCAGAAAATATGAGCATCATCTTGGGTGATGGAAAGCACGCGGGTAAGGCCGCCAAGCTCGCCGGACTGCTCATCGCGGTAGACCATCGTGGTCTCAGAATAACGCTCCGGCATTTGCTTGTATGTATGAGGCATTCTGGCAAATATTTGCGTATGGTGCGGGCAATTCATCGGCTTAACCGCGTATTCCTTTCCTTCTCGGGTTTTTATCTTAAACAAACTGTCACCGAACTTTTCCCAGTGTCCGGAAGTTTCATAAAGATCTTTTTTTGTCAGATGTGGAATAGTGACTTTCTGGAATCCTTTTTCCTTTCTTAGTTCCCAGATAAAATTATCCAGTTCATTTCGGAGAATCGTTCCTTTTGGCGTCCAGAGCGGAAGGCCCGGACCTACAAGAGGAGAGAATGTGAAAAGATCAAGGTCTTTGCCGAGTTTTCGGTGATCCCTTTTTTCCGCTTCCTCGATAATCTTTTCGTAGGCTTCCAGCTCAGCTTTGGAAGCGAAAGCTAGTCCGTAAATGCGAGTAAGCATTTTGTTTTTTTCGTCTCCGCGCCAATAGGCACCAGCGACGCGGTCGAGCTTGAATGCATCGCTTTTGATTTCTTTCATATCATCCACGTGCCCGCCTGCGCAGAAATCCAAAAAGTCTCCGGATTTATAGGTAGTTAGCTTGTCTCCGGCTTCGGCATGTTCTTCAATAAGCTCAGTCTTGTATGGATTTTTTCCAAAGATTTTTTTGGCTTCCTTTTCCGTGACTTCCGTCCTTTCAAAACCCTTCCACTTTTTCAAAAGCTCGCGCATTTTCTGTTCGATTTTTCCGAGGTCCTTGTCAGTAATTGGTTTTTCAAAATCAAAGTCGTAGTAAAAGCCGTTGTCTATTGCCGGTCCGATGGCGAGCTTCGTGTCTGGCCAAAGTTCCAAAACCGATGCACCCAAAAGGTGGGCGAGAGAATGCCTGATTTTCTTTAAGTTTTCATCCATAGTATTTGTTTATTATATAAAATCGCCCCGATAAAAAACGAATTATTCGTTTTTTATCGGGGCGATTCTCACCGCGGTTCCACCCGAATTTGTTCTCATTAGAAGATTACTTTTTAAGCGATTGGTAGTCGCGATAATCTTTTTCTCTTATATAGTAGTCAAATATATCATTAGTGTCAAACCTTTATTCCAAAACCTTAACCCGCTCTATTATCAAGCTGATCTCGCCGTTTCGGTCCGAAACTTTGCAGATTGCGGCTATGCATTTGTCCTCCTGCAAAGCATCCTTGTAAACCGAATAGGTCCTCGGAAAAGCCACGGCTTCTATGGAGCCTGTAAGATCGGTAATTTTCAAAAACACCATCTGCTCATTATTTTTTGTTATGAATGAGCGGACGCTTTCCACCATTGCGCCTATAGGCTTGCCGTCGTCTATCTTTTTTCTTACGGAATCCGTTTCTTCTTTTATTTTCTTTATATTTATTTCCTGTTTCTCCAGCTTCTCGCGGTATTTGTCGAGCGGGTGGCCGGAAATATAGAGGCCGAGAAGCTCTTTTTCCCATTCAAGCTTTTGTTTTGGAGTGATATCGGATGCCGGTTCAAGCCGCAGATTTTCATGATGGGCCTCTGTTCCTTCCTGACCGGACAGGTCAAACATACCGAAAAGAGAATCCTGCGAGCCGTCGCTCTTGGCGGCTTCCTTGTTGTATTCCAGAAGTTTTTCCATATTCGCGAGCATGATTCCGCGGTCGGCGAATTCGTCGAGGGCGCCGGATTTTATGAGGGCATCAAGCGAGCGCTTATTGAGATTCTTGTCGATGATGCGCTCGAGAAAGTCGGAGAGTGATTTGAACTTTCCTTTTTCTTTCCGGTTCCGGATGATTGCGTGGGAAATCTCCTCGCCGAAATTCTTGATGGTCATGAGGCCGAAGCGGATCTTGTCGCGGTTCGGCCCGGTATCTTCCGGAGATATGCCTGGCGTCTTTACCACCGTGAATTGGCTGAAGGATTCGTTGACCGACGGAGGCAATACTGGAATGCCGATTTTTTTGCAGTCGGCAACGGTCTCAGCTATTTTTTCCACGTCCCCTGATTCGGCGCTCAGCACTGCAGACATATATATGGCCGGAAAATTCGCTTTCATATAAGCAGTCTGATAGGAGACGCGGCCATAGCTTGCGGCATGGGCTTTGTTGAATCCGTAGCCTTGAAAAGGCTCGAATAGTTTCCAAAGGGCTTCGGCTTTTTTCTCCGTCATGTCGCCGTTTTTCACGCAGCCTTCGACGAATTTTATATGCTGCTTGGCCATCTCTTCAGGAATCTTTTTTCCCACGGCTTTTCTGAACTTGTCAGCTTCGCCCCAGGTATATCCGGCGACTTCAATGGCAGTCATAAGAAGGTCATCCTGGTAAACGAGCACGCCGAAAGTGGTATCAAGATAATCTTTCATTCTTGGATGAAGGTAACTCACAGGCTTTTCTCCATGCTTCCTCGCTATATATTCGTATATATTGTCCATAGGTCCAGGCCTGTATAGGGCGACCATTACATTTATGTCGTGGATGACGGTCGGCTTCAGTTCTTTGAGTGCTTTCGTCATACCTTGTCCATTGAGCTGGAAGACGCCGATGGTGTCGCCGCGTGAAAGCATCTCATATGTTTTTTTGTCATCAAGCGGGATTTTTTCTATGTCCATATCCTTTCCTTCAATTTTTTTGACGCGGTCGACGGCATCGGCGAGGATGGAGAGATTCCTGATTCCCAAGAAGTCGAATTTCAAAAGCCCTACGCCGTCTTCGCCGACAGAATTCATGTCGTACTGGGTAATGATCTTATTTCCTTCCTTAGTATCGTATTGAAGAGGGACATAATTTACAAGCGCATCAGGCGAGATGACAACGCCGGCGGCATGCACGCTGATATGTCTGGCACATCCTTCGATTTTTTTCGCCATGTCCAGGATATTCTTTACGTCCGCATCTTTTTCGTACCAGTCATTGAGCTCCGGAGTTTCTTTAAGAGCGCGGTCAATCGTCATCGGGAAACCCTGGGCGCCGAAAGGAATAAGCTTTGCAATTTTGTCAGCAAGAGTCAGCGGATATTTGAGAGCTCTCGCAACATCGCGCACGGCGCCGCGCGCCATCATTGTTCCGAAAGTACCTATCTGCGCCACATTTTCTTTGCCGTATTTTTCTCTGACATAATCTATGACCTCGTCGCGGCGGTTGTCGGCAAAGTCCATATCTATATCCGGCGCTGAAGGTCGTTCCGGATTGAGGAATCTTTCGAAAGGCAGCTTATATTCGAGAGGATTTACTTTTGTAATGCCGGTCAGATATGTGACCATCGATCCTGCAACAGACCCTCTGATATTGGTATAGATGCCGTGATCGTCAGAATATTTAAGCAAGTCGGCAACGACAAGGAAGTATTTTGAATATCCCTTGTTCTTTATCACTTCTAGCTCATATTCGAGCCTTGTCACTATGTCCGGAGAATGAGGAAGGCCTCTTTTCGTAATGCCTTCAAAAGCTATCTTCTTCAGCTCTTCGTCGTGCGATAGGCCGCTTTCTACCACGAAGTTCGGGAACTTCCAGGCATCTTTTCCAAGAACAAGAGAAAGGTTGCACATTTCGGCGATTTTTAACGTGTTTTTTATAGCCTCCGGCTCGTTCTTGAAATATTCTTCCGCTTTTTCAGCGGCGATGAAAGAAAAATCATCCTTACTTTCATGTTCCGCTCTTTCCGAAAAATCGGCATGAGAATTCACTTCCACAAGAGTATCCCTAGCCGGCTTGTCTTCCGGTTTAAGATAATATACGTCATGAGCTGCCACAAGTTCGGTTCTGGTTTCGTGCGCCAGTTTTTTTATTTTTTCCTTGAGTTCTATCTGACCATCGATTTCAGGATGATGAGTTATTTCCAAAAATAAATTTTCCTTGCCGAATATTTTTTTATACCAGCCAATTATATTTTCTGCTTTTTCGGAATCATTGTTTTTGAGCGCCATAGAAGTTTCTCCGGAAAAGTGCGGTATTATGCATATAAGGCCTTCGGAATATTTTTCTATGAGTTCTCGGTCTATCCTAGGCTTATAATAGAATCCCTCAAAGTACGAATAGGTAACGAGCTTTATCAGGTTTTTATATCCTTCCTCATCTTTTGCCAGAAGGACGAGTCGGAATCTTCTTGAATCTATGCCGCTCTGCTTTTCGGCGCGATTCCTCGATGCGACATAAAAATCCACGCCTATTATCGGCTTTATCTCATTTTTTTTGCAGGCCTGGTAAAATTCTATGGCGCCGTACATGTTTCCGGCGTCCGTAAGCGCGAGAGCAGGCATGCCGTTTTCCTTCGCGGCTTTCACCAGATCCTTTATTTTTGGCAGCGCATTCAGAAGGGAATAATGCGAATGGGTATGGAGATGGATGAATTTTTCTGGCATAAAATATATGCTTAAGTATATCAAAATATTTTTATATGCGTCCCGTTGACACCCTAATTTTTTTTACATATAATCGTTTCAGAAGGCTCGTTCGTTTGACCACGCTTATCCGAAAGGAGGATACGACATGCAAAGTTCTTCTAGCGAACACGAAGAAATCACTCTTGAAAGCCGATTAGAAGCCGGAATAATAGTCGCCATTACCGAGAGATACAATTTTTTCGATACTTTCGATAAGATGAATTTCAGGACAAGAAAGGAGTTCAAGGAACATTCGGCATTCCACGATCTTCTGGTCAGCAATTTTTTTGCATCCGGAAGGCAGTTCGAGATGAAAGTTTCCGAGATAAGGAAAATCTTAAAAGAACATAGGCCAAAATTATTCAGAGAAAACGGGGCGTAATCCATATTTATGTATGATTGCGCCTTTTTTGTTTGAAATAAGAAAGTGATTTTATATTGTATAATTGTAATCGTGAAAAAGACTCTGCCGGAGAATATAAAATACATTATAGGAATAGACGAAGTAGGAAGGGGCCCTCTTGCAGGCCCTATAGCTTTCTGTTCCTTTAAAATGCCGGTTGATTTTTCCGCAAAAGGATTCGGCATCCGGATACGCGATTCAAAGCTGATGACAGCCGAAAAGCGGGAAGAAGCATTCTGCATGCTCCGTGAGCTGAAAAGGCGAAGAAAAGTCGATTACGCAGTTTGTTTTGAAAGTGCAAGCCGTATAGACCATATAAATATAGCCGAGGCCGGCAGAATATGCATAAAAACGACTTTGGAGAAGATAAAAGCCAAGCCTTCGGAATGCATGATTCTTTTGGACGGGGGAATAAAGGCGCCGAAAAAATTCAAAAACCAGAAAACAATAATAAACGGCGACAAGAAAGAGCGTTCGATAGCTTTCGCTTCGATAATCGCAAAGGTCAAAAGAGACGAGCTCATGTGCAAGCTTGCCAAAAAATATCCGCAGTACGGCTTTGAAATCCACAAGGGATACGGCACAAAAAAACACAGGGAAGCCATACAAAAATACGGGCTTTGCCGTGAACACCGAAAATCTTTCTGTAAAAACGTATTGAAGGGAATGACTTTGACAAATTAGATTTGTCATGTAATATTATTGTCAGACCTATGAAGTTGGATTTTTGACATCACAAAGCTGTTTTGGAGGAAATCAAATGGAACGGCAACTAGCGACCCATAATTCCGTCGCCTTTATTCTTAAGGAATTCGACGGAATCGGCCTGTGCTTGCTTGCGGTGGACAGCAAAATGCCAGGCCACCATAAAGCGCCAGGAGGAAAGAATACTTTTCATCCCGAAGAAAGCCCGAGAGATACCGTAATAAGGAAAGTCCGCGAGGAAACCGGCGCAGAGATCAAGAATGCCGGACGGAATTTTTTTACGGATACGAAAAAGGATCCGAATAAATTTTTCTTTCTTGCGGATGAAGTTTCAAACCTTCCAGATCTCAAGGAAAACAGGAAGCTTAACGGGCTTGATTCATATTGGGTGCCGATAAGCTCGTTTTTCGAAAACAAGGAGGCTGGCAAAAAAATTCTCTTTTCCGAAAAGATGGCTTTTGAAATCCTTGTTTCCAGTATCCTGTCCAAGGATAAGAAATTTATCGAACGCTACCACAATGTTTTCATGGAAGCTAATGGAATAAAGAAAGAGGTGAAATTTCCAAAATTCTTCGACATAATCAATGCAGTTAAAAAGTTCTTCAGAGCCCGGTAGAAGTTACCGGGCTTTTTTATTGCCCGGCAGTTGATTTTTTCGGAAAGTAAGCTATACTCCTTCTACTATGGTAAATCGAATGAGACATAATAGGTCGCAGAGAGGGAGCACAAGATCACATCATGCTCTTTCCGGCCTTTCTCTTACAAAATGTCCTGATTGCGGCGCTTCAGTCATGAGGCACCAAGCATGCCAGAATTGCGGAAAGTACAGGGGAAAAACGGTGATCAATCTCGAAAAGAAATCTCCCAAAAAAGAAAGTTCAAAGAGCGAATCAAAATAATAACAAAAAGCCGGTTTCATTCATGAAAACCGGCTTTTCTTTTGCCTGAAATTTTGATAAAATGATCATGGTTAAAAATTAAATCCAAAGATAACAATATGTCTTCAAGGCACCTTGCAAGGGGAATAGTGCTTCAATCCGCTTTTGAGTGGGATTTTAGGAATCTTTCCAGGGAAGAAGCTTTGGAAGCCCTTTCGCGCGACAGGAAAGAGTTTGGTGACGGGGATTCCGAAAGGATTTTTTCGGAAAATCTTCTTAAGGGGATCATAGACAAAAAAGCCGATCTCGACAGCATAATCACAAAAGCTGCTCCAGACTGGCCTCTCGAAAAGATCTCTATAATGGACAGGAATATATTGCGTATAGGCCTTTACGAGCTTTTATTTTCCGATAGGAAGGAAGTTCCGGCAAAAGTCGCGATAAACGAGGCGATTGAGCTCGCTAAGATCTATGGCGGAGAGAAAAGCGGAAGCTTCGTAAACGGAGTGCTTGGCACGGTCTACAAAGAACTCGGAGAACCGGGAAAGGATGAGACTTCAAAAAAGAACAACAAGAACATTCCGTTCGATCAGATGCCGATACAAAAATTGGCCGGAGCCGTGGTTTATTCCATAAAAGATGATGTCATTTATTTCGCTTTGGTCCACGATGTTTTCGGCAGATGGACTCTTTCCAAAGGAAAGATAAATGAAGGCGAAGACCTTAATGCCGGAGTGAAAAGGAAAGTCAAAGAAGAGATAGGAATAGACATAAATCCTGAACAGGAGCTTCTGATGAACGAATATGTAGCCAATAATCCCGATCTTGGAAAGATAAGGAAACAGGTCACATATTTTTTGGCCAGCGCCGACCTTAAAGATCTGAAGCTTGGCGAAAGCGGCGGGCTTGATGATGCGAAATGGTTCAAGCTCCAGGATCTCGACAGCCTTAATTTTTACAACGACATACTTCCGATAATAACCAAATCGATAAATATAATAGGAACGAAGAATTAAACAGATAAAACAGAATTTATGCGCGAGCCAGATTTTTCAAAGTTCGAGAAAGATATAGGTATAAACTTCAAGAAGATTGAGCTTTTGAAGCAGGCTTTTACGCACAGGTCATATTTGAATGAGCACAGGGATCTTGAACTCGCGCATAATGAGCGCCTGGAGTTTTTGGGCGATGCGGTGCTTGAGCTCATCGTTACAGAATATCTGTATGAAAAATATCCGGATTCCAACGAGGGAGATATGACCTCTTTCCGTTCGGCTCTTGTAAACGCAATAACCCTTTCCGATGCAGCTTCAAAAATCGGCATGAACGACTATCTTCTTCTTTCAAAAGGCGAAGCGAAAGATACGGGAAGGGCAAGGCAGATAATCCTGGCCAACACGATGGAGGCTCTGATAGGCGCCATATATCTTGATCAGGGATACGACACAGCAAGATATTTTATTTCCAAAAATGTATTTACTCTCATAGACAAGATAATAGAAGAAAAGAAATGGATCGATGCGAAGAGCGAATTCCAGGAACAGGCTCAAAATCAGGAAGGCATAACTCCTTCTTACAAGACAGTCAAAGAAGAAGGCCCGGATCATGACAAGAAATTCACTGTCGCAGTATATCTTGGAAAAACGAAAGTCGCCGAAGGAGAAGGCAGATCGAAGCAGGATGCCGAGCAGAGTGCCGCAGCAGCAGGGCTTAAAACGAAGAATTGGCCTGAAATAAAATAAAAATACATATGAAAGCCGAAAGTTTCGAACAGCAAAAATACAGCCTTTCCGAAGCGGAGATAGAAAAATCCCAGGAACTTTCCAAGACCATAGAAGGCATATTCAAATTCGTTAACCGCACGAATGATTCCAATGTCGCCGAAGAGATGAAGAACGGCATGGGTTCCATAATAAAGCTGTTAGAGAAAGACGGCTCGCGCCCATCCGATTTTTATCTTTGGAATCTTTTCATATTGAGAGGCGAGATTGAAAGCGTAGTAGATTATAAAAAATTCGACACCGAAAACGGAGACATAGAAAAATTCATACTGGGTCTTGAAAAATTAAATATAGTGAATCAGGAATAAAAATTTTTTCAAAAATGTACCTAAAATCCATAGAACTTTCAGGCTTCAAATCTTTCGGCAAAAAAAGCTCGCTTGAGTTCACTACTCCCATATCGGCGATAGTTGGTCCGAACGGCTCAGGAAAATCTAATGTGGCCGAATCTTTCCGCTTCGTTTTGGGCGAGCAGTCCATAAAATCGCTTCGAGGTAAGAGAGCCGAGGACCTTATTTTCAACGGCGGCCTGACCGGCCAGGGCAAAGACGCTTCAAGATCAAACAGGGCATCAGTCAAGCTTATTTTTGACAACTCGCAGAGGATTTTCAATATAGATTTCGACGAGGTTTCCATAGAGCGCGTGGTAAACCGCGATTCCTCGAGCGAATATCTTATAAACGGAAGCGCAGTCCGCCTCAAGGATATAGTGGAGCTTCTTTCAAACGCTCATATAGGCGCATCTGGCCATCAGATAATTTCCCAAGGCGAAGCCGACAGGATTTTGAATGCAAATATAAAAGAGAGGAAAGAAATGATAGAGGACGCCCTGGGCTTGAAGATTTTCCAGTACAAAAAAGAAGAGAGCCTGAGAAAGCTCGACAGGACGGAAGAGAATATAAAGCAGGTTGAATCTCTGCGAAGGGAAATAGCTCCGCATATACGCTTTCTTAAAAAGCAGGTGGAAAAGATAGAGAAAGCCGAGGAGATGAAAAATCAGCTGGTTAAGCTTTACCATGAATATTTTTTCAGAGAAGAAGCATATATAAATGCTGAAAAGAAAGAAATAGATTCCGCCAAGAAGCCCCTCCTCGAAAAATCCGAAGCCCTTGAAAAAGAGCTGAAAACGGCGAAAGAAACACTGGAAAAATCGTCTTCCAAAGACAAGAAAACAGGCGAGGTCATGGATGCGGAAGCCAGGCTCAAAGATGCCAGAATCTCCAAAGATGCCCTAGCCAGAAATCTCGGAAGAATAGAAGGCGAAGTCTCATCTCTTCTCAGGCTCATAAAAAAGCAGAAGGAAGAGCATATGACTTCGGCGGAAAAAGCTGTGGCTCTGCGCGAGGTGGAAAATCTTGCAAAAGAAATAAATCTGGAAATAGATTCCGCTTTCGGATATCCGGATCTTTCCAAACTGAAAGATTCCCTTAAATCGATAAAAAACACACTTTCTTCATTCATAGAAAAACACAGAGAAGGCGAGCATAAAGCTGATATAGGCGGCCTTGAATTGGAAATAAAAAATCTAGAATCAGAAAAATCCAAAATCGAAGGCAGAATGAAAGAAGCGGAAAATGAGGAAACCAAGCTTTCGGAAGAATACGAATTCCTCAGGAAGGAGATAGAGAAGGAGAAAGATTCCAACAGAGATGCGGAAAAGGCGATGTTCAGGATAGTCGCCGAACAAAATGACATACGCGGAAAAATATCGGCGCTTAACGGAAGGGAAGAAAGGATAAATCACGATGAAGCGGAATTCAAGCGAGAACTCCAGGAAGCGTCGTTGCTTATAGGAGTATCCGCTCTGCATTACAAAAATTTTCCGGCAGCCATGGATGCCGGCGAAGACAGGACGAAACAGGAGGAGAGACGCCATCAGATTGAAAAGATAAAGATCCGCCTTGAGGATGCTGGAATTTCCGGCGAAGGCGACGTGGTCAAGGAATACAAGGAAACAGCTGAAAGGGACATTTTCCTTTCCAAGGAGCTTGAAGACCTGTTCAAAGCATCAGAATCACTGAAGAATCTAATAAAAGAGCTCGATGAAAAGCTGGCGACGGAGTTCAAGACCGGGCTTTCAAAGATAAACGCGAAATTCGGAGAATTTTTCATTACTATGTTCGGCGGCGGCTCGGCATCACTCTCTATTATAAAAGAGAAGAAAAGGAAAAAGTCTGATATGGAATTGCCGGATATTTCGGATGAAGGAGAAAAAATTCATGATGGGGAAGAAGAATCCGAAGAAGGGCTTGATATAGAAGTTTCCCTTCCGAAGAAAAAGATAAAGGGCCTGATGATGCTCTCCGGCGGAGAAAGAGCCCTTTCTTCCATAGCTCTTCTTTTTGCCATTTCAGCAGTGAATCCTCCTCCATTCATCATTCTCGATGAAACCGATGCGGCGCTAGACGAGGCAAATTCAAAAAAATACGGGGACATGATAAAGGATCTTTCAAAATATTCCCAGCTGATTCTGATTACGCACAACAGGGAGACGATGTCGAGAGCAGGAATAATTTACGGAGTGACGATGGGTTCGGACGGATTATCAAGGCTGCTTTCGATCCAATTTGAAGAAGCAGTGGAGGTGGCAAAATAGACTGTGGATTGTATTTAAATATAGTTTAGTTATAATTTATCGATATGAAAAAATATTCCAAAGAATCTGGATTTACTCTTATAGAACTTTTAGTGGTTATCGCGGTTATTGCCCTACTTACTGCAATAGTCCTTCCTTTTTTGAATGGAGCCAATGAAAGCGGAAGAATGGCTGCCGGAAAGCAATCTGATGCCAACATACTTCATGGTTTGGGCGATCAGCTTGCCGGGGAATGGAAATTTGATGAAGGCGCCGGTACGGCAAAGGATACATCAAGTTATGGAGAAGACGGAACACTTCACAATAATCCGGTATGGTCTGCCACAGACGGATATGACGGAAAAGGCGATTATATTTTAAATGGCTCAGGCCAGTACATTTCCGCAAATACTAAAAGCTTGGGCAATACAAATAATGTTACCTTTACAGCTTGGGTAAAAGGAACGGGTTCGTCTGATGGCGCAGGAATAGTATTTTACAGAGGAGGAAGCATAGCGGCTACAGGCATAGTGGTATACAGCAATCAGCTGAGAGCCATTTGGGCTTCGATGGGTATGTGGGCTCAGGATTCCGGGCTCAATCTTTCGAATAATACATGGAATTTTGTTGCTATGTCAGTAACGCCTACAAAAATAACTTTGTATGAAAACGGACAATTCCACACCTATTCAGCTTCAAATTATGGAGGAACATTTCCCACACAAGATTTTTCTTCAACTCAGCTTCAGATAGGCGCAGATTCCGCTTATGGAAGATATTGGGGAGGAAGTGTAGATGAAGTAAGAATTTATTCTTCCGCTCTTACCGCTATGGATTTAGATAATATATATGCTGACGAGCTTCCGGCACATGAAAATCTGGCAGCAAAATAAGGCTTAACAAATAAAAAATCCCCATGCTGTGGCATGGGGATTTTTTATTGTTCCACTATCTCGTAATCCATAGTCCTTCGCTCAAGGTCGGCGGCAACCAGCTTCAGCTTCACTTTTTGCCCAAGATGGTATCTTTTTTTGGTTTTTTCTCCTACGATCGCATAATTTTTCATATCAAGGATATAGTAATCGTCACCAAGAGATGAAAGCTTTATCATTCCTTCTGCTTTAGTTTCCGTGTCTTCCGCATAAATGCCCCATTCGGCGATTCCGGTGATAAGGCCGTCGAAAGTCTTTCCGACTTTGTCTTTCATGAATTCCACCTGCTTGTATTTCTTACCCTCGCGTTCAGCTTCCGCAGCCCTTATTTCCTGATTAGTTGAATTTATAGCCGCCTTTTCATAGAAATAATAATTCTTTTCGCTTACTTTTTCTCCGGACAGGACTTTCTGAAGTATCCTGTGCACCAGAAGGTCCGGATATCTTCTTATAGGCGATGTGAAGTGCGCATAATATTCGAATGCCAGCCCGAAATGGCCGATATTTTTCGTGGAGTAAATAGCTTTTGCCATTGAGCGTATAGCTGCAGTTTTCACCATGGCTTCTTCGGCTTTTCCTTCAACTTGTGCGAATAGCGCCTGCATGTCTTTCCCGCTGACTGATCCATCTTTACCTATGACAAGCTCATGTCCCAAAGCCTTTACGAATATGGAGAGTTCGCGGATTTTTTCCCTGTCTGGAAAATCGTGGATTCTGTACGGAAGAGGGAATATCTTTCCTGTTTTCTTTTCGTATTTATATACGTATTCGGCGACTTCTCTGTTTGCAAGAAGCATGTATTCTTCCACGAGCTTGTGGGTATCGAGGCGTTCCTTCTTATATATTTTCATCGGCTTGCCATTCTCGTCGAGCTCAAAATATATTTCTTCCTGTTCGAAATCTATCGCGCCCTTCTGCCATTTTTCTTTCCTGAATATTTTTGAGATTTTATTTAGCTTATCGAGCTCCTCAAAATATTGGCCACTTCCTGCGTTTATAGTTTCCTGCGCATTTTCGTAAGTAAACCTTTTGTCGGATTTTATGACCGTCCTGCCGAACCATCTTGAATGGATCTTTGCTTCGGAATCTATTTCAAATACGGCGGAGAAAGCGAGTTTTTCCTGGTGCTCATTGAGCGAGCAAAGCTCGTCAGAAAGTTCGAACGGAAGCATGGGTATGGTCCTGTCGGGAAGATAGACCGAACATCCGCGCTTGTAAGCTTCCTTATCAAGCTCGCTGTTTTCCGTTACGTAATAGGAAACATCCGCAATATGGATACCTATTTCAAAATGGCCGTTGGTCAGCTTTTCGAAAGATATGGCATCGTCAAAATCTTTTGCAGTTTTCGGATCTATGGTAAACGTGAGCGTATTCCTGAAATCGCGCCTTTTTTCTATTTCCAAATCCGGAATAGTTTTATTTTCTTTGAAAATCCTAGTTGATTCCTCAAGTACTTTTTCCGGAAATTCTATTTCAAAGCCCTTGTCTATGGCTATGGAATTCATCTCGGTGGAATTTTCGCCGGCTTTTCCGAGAGTGTTTACGACTTCGCCAATAAAATCTTTAGGCCAAAGATTCCATTGAAGTATCTTAACTTTGACCTTATCTCCGTTTTTGGCGTTTCTAAGATTTTCTTTCGGTATTTTTACGTTTGCTTTAAGTTTTTTATCGTCCGGAATGAAGCTGATATTTTCTCCTTCTATCTTGATGAGACCGACGAAATAGCTCTTGGCTCTTTCAAGGACTTTATCGACTTCCGCTTCGTATAATCCTGACTTTCCTTTTTTATAAAGCTTTACCTCGACTTTGTCTCCTGACATAGCCGTTTTCAGTAATCTTGTGGAAATTTCCGCTTCTATCTTTTCTTTTTCGCCCAGAAAATAGGCCATATTTCCTCTTACCGATCTTATCGTTCCGAGAACAGTTTTATGCGCTTTTTCTCCTACGCCTCCGTGATGTTTTTTCATTTCAATGACTATAACAGAAAAAATAAGATTTGCCCATATATTTTGAAACCAGCTATTGCAAAAAAGCTATTTTTTGGTAGTATCTTTGTCTATGTTAATAATAAGGCTTAAAAGAGTCGGAAGAGTGCACGAACCAACGTTCCGTGTTGTTTTGATGGAATCAAAATTTTCGGCAAAATCCGGAAAAGAAATAGAAATACTCGGCTCGTATGACCCAAGAGAAGGAAAGGGCACGAATCATATAGACGGAGAAAGGGCCAAATACTGGATTTCAAAAGGCGCTCAAGTTTCCGAAACCGTACACAATCTCCTGGTTGACCAGAAAATAATTTCAGGAAAAAAGATAAACGTGCTTCCGAAGAATAAGATAATAGACGCCAAGAAAGCAAAGGAAGCTGAAGAAGCGGCAAAGAACGTTCCTAAGGCAGAGCCTGCGCCAGCAGCGACTCCAGCAACACCCACAGCAGAGCCAGCACAAGAAACTCCGACAGCCAAAGAATCTCCTGCTCCTGTCGCTGAAACTCCTGCTCAAGCATAAAAATAAAAATAAAAATTGCGCCAAATGGCGCAATTTTTTTTGCATTATATATTTTATCGTGGTACGTTCTTATAGTGGTGGTAATACATTGGTCGTGTCACTGCACTTTGTAAGTTTAATTTTCGAAAAATATGACAGACGATAAAACCATGCCTGTATCGAATCCTTCAGACGCTTCAACACAGAAAGAAGAGAAGAAAGAAGGCGATGCTATGGCCCAGACGGAAGAAAAAGCTCCTGAAGCAGCAATGCCCGCTTCAGAAGAAAAATCAAAAGAAGAAGCTCCTGCACAGTCAAATTCGTAAGAGCGTAAAAAACGGCTTCAAAAGAGCCGTTTTTTTATATATATATATATATATATATATATGAATTTATTGCCAACATTTTTCAATGTGTTAATATTTAAGGAAGCAGATTTTATAATACCGGTCGAGCTGCTTCTAGATTCTAGATAAGAAAAAATTACTGAAATGGAAAACGACGCAAAATTTTTGGAAATGGTTGTTAAAGCTCTTGTTGAATCTCCGGACAAAGTGAAGATCACGAGGACGGTTGATGAAATGGGAGTATTGCTTACCCTCAAGGTCGACAATGCCGACATGGGCAAAGTCATCGGAAGAAGCGGAGCAACGGCAAAAGCCATAAGAACCCTTCTCAGGGTTGTTGGAATGAAAAACAATTCAAGAGTAAATTTGAAGATTGAAGAACCGGAAGGCGGCATGGGAAGACCGGCCGTATCGAGAGAACCGGTATCAAAGACAGTTGACGAAGCTATGGCCGACTTAAAGCTGTAATTTCACAAACTTAAATTATTGAAACAAAAGAAGCGGCGCCGTACGGCGCCGCTTTTTAATTGTCATTTTTTCATTTTTGTTGTATTTTTCATACATACATGAATTTCCATATAATCACGCTTTTCCCGGAATCGTTCGGCTCATATCTCGGCGAGTCTATTCTGGCGCGTGCCAAAAAAGAAAAAAAGATAAATTTTTTCTTTTACAATCCGCGCGATTTCGTCAAACCGACGGAAACCCAGAAGAAAAACAAAAAGCCGTATCTGCGCGTGGATGACAAGCCGTATGGCGGCGGCCCTGGAATGGTGATGCAGGCGGAACCTGTTTTGAAAGCCATTGAAAAAGCGATGAAGAAAACTAAAAGTGGAAAAACCAAGATAATTTTTCTTTCGCCAAAAGGCAAGCAATTTGATACAAAATACGCCAAGGAGGCGGTAAAAAAATATTCAGACATCATAATAATTTCCGGAAGATATGAGGGGATAGATGAGCGGGTAAACAAGATATTCAAGTCAGATAAGATAACTATAGGCCCATTCGTCCTTACAGGAGGCGAGCTTCCGGCTATGATTATGATTGACTCTATTTCCAGGCAGATTAAAGGAGTTCTCGGAAATTTTTCATCGCTTGAGGAAGAGCGTGTTTCAAGCCCGGAAGTTTATACAAGGCCGGAAGTTCTTAAATGGAAAGGCAAGAAATATATTGTTCCGAAAGTTCTTATTTCCGGCCATCACGGAAAGATAAACGAGTGGAAGAAGAGTAAATAAAAAAACCCCGCAAAGAAAAACGGGGTTTTTGTTAGTCTAGAAACTAAAACTTTATTTCACTTGCTTCTATGAAAGGATGAAGCGTGTCGTTCCAATAATACAATAAACAACTCAACTTTTTTTCAAATACTGGAAGTCTTTCATATATTTCCCGTACGTAGTAGACAGGGAGTTGTTTATTAGTTACATTTTTTATCCCATCATATTCATATATGAGAAACCAATTCTGGACTTCCGTTTCTGTTCTCCTCTCGCATTTTATTTTTCCTTTTATGACTTTGAATTCTTTTACTTCAATATCCAAGGTCCATCTGAAAGGGTCAGCTTTAAAGATATAAGGACTATTACAGTTGCTGAAACTGCGAGGTTCCGACAAAAAATATGCGACTAACCTTACAAATAGATCGATTTCTGATTTCATCCGATCTATATTTTTTGACCCCCGAATTAAATCATTTACTTTTTTCCATCTGTTTTTTCTGGCCAGTCTCTCAAACATGACAACCTCTTTTCTCCCGTCTCCGGGTTAACCCTCTAGGGCTTTATAATTGAGCGTCTCCGCTCTATACTGCCTGAATTTAGATTAGCATTAGCTTGATTAAAATCAAATAAATAAACCGCTGTAAGGCGGTTTATTTATTTTTCGTGCTGCATTATGTAAACAGCGTATTTCTTGTCTTCTTTTCCTATGTGATCAAGCCACCAGTTTCCCATATACTGTTCTATTTCAAGAGCCAGCACTTCTCGCTGAGCGCTTTTATCCATTTTTTCCTTGAATATCTTATAGTGTCCTATGAAATCGCCGTGCATTTTTTTATGCTCGTCTATATACGGATAATTGTGCTCTCTCATGTATTTTTCTTCGTACGCAAGATGGCCATAAATATATTTATCCAGGAATGTAACGGCTTCGAGGAGTCTTTCATCGCTTACGCCTTTGGTTATGTCTTCAAGCAGGGTATTGATCTGTCCCAGCAGTTTTCTGTGCTGATTGTCTATTATTTCGTCGTTTACGGATATTTCCGGCGTCCATTCGAACATGTATTTCATATGCCGCAATTATAATACAAAAATTATAAAAAGCATATTGCGAAATCAGATATCTGTTTCCAAGATAGTTTTTTATGCTAGAATAATTTTT
This sequence comes from uncultured bacterium, assembly GCA_963840885.1. GTDB lineage: Bacteria > Patescibacteriota > Minisyncoccia > Phycocordibacterales > GWA1-40-21 > Bog-1340. The sequence continues at coordinate 53,030 of CAWJAN010000004.1, read as the reverse complement.
GGATAGATTCGCCATTTCTTTTGTCTGAAGGAGGATATCATGATGTTTTTCATTCCGGAAATTTTTAAGGAGATTTACAATCTTTTCAAATCCATGCTGTTTAGTTTGTCGGAAGAAAGCAGGCTGAGAAAGAAGTTCTGGAATTTCAGTGATTTTTCCGCTTATTTTTATCTATGCCAGTTCGACGTCATATGCAATATACCGAAGTATTCGGTAAAAAGCGTCCGCGAGATAAAAAGAAAGCAGAGAACCAAGGAGATACTTCTTAAGATTTCCTTGTCCGTTATAAATATGCTTCAGGAAGATGCGTTCGAAAACTGCATGTATGTTGCGGAAACCTCTTACAAGAAAGAGACGGTGAAGGAAGCCATTTCTAAAGCCGAATCCTGCGCGAGAAATGAGGAAGACTTCGCCAGGATAAAGAGGAGAATTGTGGGATTTTTCGACCTTGATTCCAAGGAGGTGGAAGGGCTTATGATGACGACTCGCGAGTTTGACGATCTGCTCGTGAGGAAGCATCTTTCAAAATAAAATAAAAGCCAAGTATCACAGCCCGCAGGCGTTCGTCTGCGGGCTTTTTTAATTAACATTTTATTAACTTTTATTTTTTATACTTCGATTTTTTAAATGATAGAATCATTTTCATGATACAAAAAGACGCTCTGGAAATCCTGAAGATGGGATACAATTGCTATATCACAGGGGCCGCAGGCTCAGGCAAGACACATCTTCTGAACGATTATATAAAATACCTGAAGCAAAACGGCGCCGAGGTCGGCATCACCGCTTCGACAGGCATTGCCGCCACGCATATGGGAGGAATGACGATACATTCCTGGAGCGGCCTCGGAATAAAAGATAATCTTACAGAATACGACCTTGAAGAGCTTGAGACCAAGAAATATCTTGGGGACAGGCTGAAAAATACCGGCGTTCTTATAATTGACGAAATATCGATGCTCGACCACCGCAGGCTCGATCTAGTGGAGCGCATTGTCAGGCACCTGAAAAAAAACCAGCTTCCATTCGGCGGGATGCAGGTTATCCTTTGCGGAGATTTTTTCCAGCTTCCGCCGGTTCAGAAAGCGGGAAATCTAGAATCCCTTTTTCCGTTCAAATCCGAAACGTGGAAAAAATTAAATCTAAAAATCTGCTATCTGGAAGAGCAGTATAGGCACAAAGATGAAAAATTCCTGAAAATCCTGAACGGAATAAGGAAAAATTATCTGACCGATGAATCGCTCAGGCATCTGAAATCCCGCCAGAATGCGGAAGTGGTTTCCGAAGTTGAGCCGACTAAGCTCCATACGCATAATATAAATGTAGATTCCATAAACGATACAGAGCTCAATTCGCTTTCGGGAGAGCTTTTCGTCTTTATGATGGAAAGCAAGGGAAGCAAGCCGCTCGTTGAAGCGCTTAAGAAAAGCTGCCTCGCTCCGGAATCTCTCCGCCTTAAAGTCGGCGCAAAAGTCATGTTCGTAAAAAACAATTTTGACGAAGGGTATGCAAACGGCACTCTAGGCAAGGTCGTGGAATGCTCTTATGACGGGCCGAAGATAATGCTTGCAAACGGCAAGCTTATTTCTCCGGAAAAAGTTTCCTGGGTGGTGGAAGAAGAGGGGAAGACGAAAGCGATGATAATACAATATCCTCTGCGCCTTGCTTGGGCAATCACTGTCCATAAAAGCCAGGGAATGAGCCTTGATACAGTTGAAGTTGACCTTTCAAAATCTTTCGAAAAAGGCATGGGTTATGTGGCGCTTTCTCGCGTCCGCACCCTTGAGGGTTTGCGCATAATCGGCATCAATAAAAATGCGCTTGAAGTGCGCGGCGACATAATGGAATTCGACGAAGAGCTCAAGGAAGATTCGGACAGCGACAAAGCCTGGCTATATTCAATGGGTGACAATGAAGTGAAAGAGAAGCAGGAAGAATTTTTGGAAAAAATCTCTCCCATAGAAGCGCGCGACAAGAAAAGAAAAAGCGGCAAAATGCGCAGAATTTCTCCTTCCGATCAAACCAAGAATATGCTTGAGCAGGGGATGAAGCTCAAGGAAATTCTGAATCACCGCGGAGTGACTCTCGGCACGATTTTGGAGGACATAGAAAAGATTTTGGACAAGGATCCAGATTTCAATATCAATAATCTGCGCGATGAAGTTTCCGCTTCAAAATTCAAAAAAATCTACCTCGCTTTCCGCGAACTATACGGGGAGAACAGAGATTTCCTTTTGGCGCCGGTAAAAAATATATTGGGCGACGGTTTTTCGTACGAAGAACTGCGCATAGTGCGTCTTTTCGTCAAAAAGGGAATAAAATAAAAAAGCTCCGCGATACTGTATCGCGGAGCCATGCTTGTATTGTTTAGAGTTTCATCAGAACGCTGATTATCATCGTTATGAACGACATCGTCATCAGCATTTTGAGAAATCCCTGCATTCCCTTGAAGGAAGAAAGTTTCTGGTATTCTTCCCGGGCGATAGGGACGAAACGTGCAGTATGCATGCTTTCGGCCCTTTCGATGGATTCCTCAAGATGACGTTTCATCATCCCGACGATCATGGAGGCCGCAAGCGATAACGAAAACGTTATCATGCATCCGACCGTTATTCCATTCGTAAAATCCAGATTCGTTAGAAAATCAAGATTCATTTTGAACCTCCGTAAAATCCTTGATGAACAGCTTTTATAATTATAAATCTATATTTTAATAATGTCAAGGTGCTGGAATTGGCACCGGATATTATACTATTTAAATAATGAGAAAAATTCTTGGAAAAAAGTTTTTCAGCAGGGATGCGGAAATAGTGGCGCGCGGGCTTTTGGGAAAATTCCTGGTAAGGAAAGCCGGCAGCAAAGAAATATCCTCAATGATTACGGAAACAGAAGCGTATATAGGCCCGCATGATCTAGCAAGCCACGCTTCTAAGGGAAAAACGGAAAGGACAAAGATAATGTTCGGCCATCCTGGCAATTTTTATGTTTATCTTACGTACGGGATGCATTTTATGCTGAATGTCGTGACGCGCGAACAAGGATATCCGGCAGCGGTTCTTATAAGAGGCGTCGGCGCATCAAGCGGGCCCGGAAGGCTGACTAAGTTTTTAAAAATAAATAAAAGCCTGAATGGCAAGCCGGCTGTAAAATCAAGCAGACTCTGGTTTGAAGACAGGGGAATGAAAATCGCCAATGTAAAAATAAAAAAGACGCCGAGAATCGGCGTGGATTATGCCGGCCCGGTCTGGTCCAAGAAAAAGCTAAGATTTTTATTAAAATAATGAGCGGAAAATTCAAATTCACCGTCATAGGAATTTTATTGCTCCTGACCGTTTCCGTTTATTCAGAAGTCTTCAATCTAGAGAGCCCCAAGGATTTTTTCTCTCAAAATACGGCCAGCGTTCAAGTTGCCGAGCTAATCGCTTCTTCAAGCAAAATTTTTTCTATTGATGAAAGGACAAAGACGGGCGGCTGCGTCATAAACGGGCCATTTCCGGATCACGCATGCAGCCCTGGAGCCGTTTTTGAAAATGCCGGAACGAGCACCATCTGCGTAAGCGGATATACGAAAACGGTCAGGAGTGTTTCCGCTTCTCTTAAAAAACAGGTCTATGCGGAATACGGAATAAAGTACCCAGAGCCGACAGGTAGCTATGAAGCAGACCATATAGTGCCGCTCGAGCTCGGAGGCTCGAACGATATAGCGAATCTTTTTCCGGAAGCTGCATCGCCAAACCCTGGCTTCAAGGAAAAGGACTTGGTTGAAAATTATCTCCATCAGGAAGTATGCGCCGGCAGGATAGATTTGCGCGCAGCCCAGGCGCAGATAGCGAACGACTGGCTTTCCGTCTACTTTGCGCTTAGCCAAGATCAGATTTCCGCTTTGAAATCCGAGTATTCAAGCTGGGCGGATAAAAATTAAAATACCGGCTGCAATAAATGCAGCCGGTATCAGAAAGCCATGCGCTCGTCATGCTCCTGCTTCAAACGCAGATCGACCTCTTCGAATGCGAGGTCGGTTTTCGCATAAATCTCCGCGATAACAATGACGGTTTCTTTGCTGAGTCCGGTCATTATCCTGCGTTTCCGAAAGAACCCATCAAGGCATTCGGCTTGTTTCCTATTAAGCCGGTACCTTTTTTTATAGCCATGAAGAATGGCTTCGCGACTCTGTATTGGCATGCCATCCTCCTTTAGATTTTTATTCTTCATTAAAATTACACGTTCGGACGGCTAAAGTCAAATCAAATAAAAAGCCGCGGTTGTGTGCCGCGGCTCAGTCATCCAGCTCATCGTTCAATTCGAACAGGAAGGGAAGACGCGCTCCGAATTCGCGCAAAAATTCTTCCCGTTCGGTTTTTGTCATCGATTTGAGCTGCATTTTCCAAAGATTATTTGATTTTTGCATCTCTCCCTTCACACCAAGCTTTGCCTTGAAGACACTTTCCAGTACTTTAGGAAAATCGTCTCCCAAAGACATGGCGTCTTTTGACCGCATCGCATCATAGAGGATGATCAGTTTTCCGTCCCGTATAAGAGTTTCCGGAGCGTAAATCAAATCATAAAGCATGATGCAAAAACGCACCTGGCTTTCAGAAAGCCTGTCAAAAACCATGAGAGGAGAGAAAAACATATGGAGTTTTCCCATTTCCTCCTTAGTGAGACCGAACCTTTTTACGCAGTCATTTTCAATTCTGTCTTGCCTTGATTCAGTTTCTTTCAGATCTTCAAAACGGCGTTCAAAGTGCCTAATCCTTTTATCCAAGAATTCATTGATCGGTCCGACGATAGTTTTCAGCGTCAAAACCAGTTTTTTGCGCGCTTCGGAGATGTCCATTTTTCCCTCCTTTCCTGAGAATTTTATTTTTATAAAAGCTTGAACTTCTATATGAAATGCTACATAATCACGGGGTTAATGTCAAAATTCAAAATCAAAGCAGAATACAAGCCGGCTGGCGACCAGCCAGAAGCCATAAAGAAGCTAGTGGAAGGAGTGGAGAAAGGTCTCGACAAGCAGACTCTTTTCGGCGTAACCGGCTCGGGAAAGACCTTCACGGTGGCCAATGTCATAGAAAAAATCCAGAAGCCGACTCTTGTAATAGCGCACAATAAAACTCTTGCCGCCCAGCTAGCCCAGGAGTACAAAGAATTTTTTCCTGAAAACGCCGTCCATTATTTTGTTTCTTACTACGACTACTACCAGCCGGAAGCGTATATGCCGGTGACCGATACATATATAGAGAAGGAAGCGATGATAAATGAAGAGATAGACCGCCTCCGCCACGCTTCCACGCAGGCGCTTCTCACGCGGAAAGATGTAATCATCGTCGCTTCGGTTTCCTGCATTTACGGCCTAGGCTCTCCGGAAGAATATGAAGAGGTGAATATAAAGTTGAAAGTCGGCGACAAGATGACACGACAGGATTTGATAAAAAAGCTTATCAATGTCCATTTCGAAAGGACGAATTCTGATATCACGCCGGGCGCATTCCGCGCAGTCGGCAATGCGCTTGAAATAATGCCGGTGAACGAAAAGATTTTGATACGCGTGGATATCGCCGACGACCGCATAGAAAATATTTCAAAAATAGATTCCGTATCAAGGTCCATTAGGGAAGAGAGCATGGATTCCATATTCATCTTTCCGGCAAAGCATTTCATCACGAATAAAGACCAGCAAAAGCGTGCATTCAATAGCATTAAAGCCGAGCTTGAGGAAAGGGTTAAAGAATTAAAAAAAGCCGGCAAAGAACTTGAAGCAGAGCGTCTCCGCAGGAGGACGACATACGATCTTTCGCTCATCCGAGAAGTCGGTTATTGCAACGGCATAGAAAATTATTCAAGGCATTTTTCCGGCAAAGCTCCTGGAGAACCGCCTGATTCTTTGCTTTCATATTTTCCGAAGAAAGCCGACGGCTCGGCAGACTTTCTGCTTGTCATAGATGAGTCGCATGTGACGATTCCGCAGATACGCGGAATGTATGCAGGCGACGCGTCCCGTAAGAATACTCTTGTGGACTACGGCTTCCGCCTGCCTTCGGCCCGCGACAACCGCCCGCTCAAGTTCAACGAGTTTGAAGAAAGAATCGGCCAGGCCATCTTCACGTCCGCCACGCCTGGGGATTATGAAAAAGAGCATTCAAAGCAGATTATCGAGCAGATCATCCGCCCGACAGGACTCGTGGATCCGATTGTGGAAGTGAAGCCGATTACTGAAGTAAAAGGAAAGAATAAATCGCAGGTTTTCGACTTCATAGAAGAGACGGAAAAAGTCGTGAAAAACGGCCTGCCCGGCCAGGGAGGACGTGTTATCGCCACTACTCTGACAAAAAAGATGGCTGAGGAGCTAAGCGTTTATCTGAAAGAAAAAGGAATCAAAGCCGAATATCTTCACAGCGAGATAAAAACGATAGACAGAATAGATATTCTGACTAATTTCCGAAAAGGGAAGTTCGATTGCCTTGTCGGAGTAAATCTTTTGAGGGAAGGTTTGGATTTGCCGGAAGTGGAGTTCATAGGAATACTTGATGCAGACAAAGAAGGATTTTTGCGCAGCGACACTTCGCTTATTCAGACCATAGGCCGCGCTGCCAGGAATGTCCTCGGGCGCGTGGTTCTTTATGCCGACAAAATCACCGGCTCTATGGAACGCTCTATAGAAGAAACAAACAGAAGAAGGGAGAAGCAGGTGGCTTATAACAAAAAGCATGGCATTACTCCGCAAACCATTATCAAAAAGATTCACGATATCACCGAGCATTTGCGTTCTGACCACGACAAAGCCGTGGCGGAGCTTTTAAGAATAGATAAAGATATGGCTGAGAAGAGCCCGATGAAGCTTATAAAGCAGAAGGAAATTCAGATGAACGCTGCGGTAAAGATTTTGGATTTCGAGACAGCAGCGATTTTGCGAGATGAAATAAATTCGCTGAAGTTAGGGTTTGAAAAGAAGGAAAAAGTTGAAAAAAAGAAAAAATAATATGTTATAATTTCACCTATGACTGATTCGGAAAAAGAACAGCTTCAGAAAGAAGAAAGAGATTTCAAGGACAATTTTGTCATTGCGCTTGCGCATAAGCTCCGCACCCCGCTCAACTCCGCGCGCTGGGTGATTGAAACCGTGCTCCGCGATGATACGCTCAAAGACAAAGATTTGCTGAAACAGGGATATGAAAAAATAATTGAATCTATCAATATCGTCAGCGATATCCTCAAATCATCGTCCGTGGAAAGCGCCGATATTTACAGAGGCAACAAAGAAAAGATAAACCTCTGTGATATCGTGGACGAAATCCTCAAGAACCTGAACTTTCTCATGTCCGAAAAGGAAACCAAGCTCGATTACCATAAATGCGATTCGGCAATAGTATATGCCGACCACAAGATGCTCGATATCGCGCTTACGAATATTTTCGACAATGCCTTCCGCTATTCTCCTAAAGGCGAAGTGAAGGTTTCCATAGAAAAAGAAGACGGCAATGTCATTCTTAAAGTGAAAGACAGCGGCATCGGCATAAGCCCGGAAGACATGGCGCACTTGTTTGAAAAATTCCGCCGCGGACAGAATGCCAAAACGCTTGACCCGGGAGAGAATGGCACCGGCCTTTATACCACGAAGCAGATAGTGGAGCTCCACAAGGGCACTATAAAAGTGGAATCCGAAGGAGTGGGAAAGGGAACGACCATCACCATAACTCTGCCTCTGGACTAGCATTTTAATATTGATATAATAAGAAGACATAAAAATTTTAATAAAACAGGAATGGCAAAATTAGAAAACAAGAAAATACTTTTAGTGGAAGACGACGTGCTCCTTAGCCAGATGCTTGCCCAGAAGATAGCCGAAGAAAAAGGTGCTTTGGATCATGCTGCAGACGGTGAACAGGCGATAGATATGCTTAAGAAAAACCAATATGACATAGTCATATGCGATCTCCTTTTGCCTAAAGTGGACGGTTTCCAGGTCATCGACACGATGAACAAGGATGCAAGCATGAAAAAAGCTCCTGTCATAATTCTTTCAAACCTCGGCCAGAAAAAAGACGTGGACCGCGGAATGGCGCTCGGCGTAAAGAAATTCTTGGTAAAAGCCATACTTTCTCTGGATGATGTCGTGGACGCCGCATCAGAAGTTCTCGGAGGAGCAAAAGCTGCGTAATATAAATATCAAAATACTTAAAAGCCGGCCGCGTAAGCGGCCGGCTTTTTTGACAGATTTTAAAACCATAGTAATATGCTCTATACAAACCCCTATGAGTGAACCGAGGGGGGATTTAATGTATATACTTGTCCCGTTAGAAATCCAACGGAATTGGATATACGCAAGAATTAAGGGTTAATTTAATAAATAATTTTAAACAAAATTTTATATTATTTAAGATTTTCTGAATGGGATGGACAAGAAAAAAACAACAAAAACAGGTTTCAATGAAGGAGCGAGCAAAATCGTGGTTAAAGGAGCGCGCACGCATAATCTGAAAAATATCACTGTTGAGATGCCTCGCAATAAGATGATTGCCGTCACGGGAATTTCCGGCTCCGGAAAGTCATCTTTTGCTTTTGATACAATTTTCGCCGAAGGGCAGCGCAGATACGTGGAATCTCTTTCTTCATATGCAAGGCAATTTCTTCACCAGATGCAGAAGCCGGACGTGGACGAAATCCAGGGCCTTTCGCCATCCATTTCCATAGACCAGAAATCACGCTCCAATAATCCTCGCTCGACCGTGGCCACCATCACGGAAATTTACGATTATCTGAGAATCCTTTACGCCAGAATCGGCAAGCCGCATTGCCTTATCTGCAACCGCGAAATAAAGAAGCTTTCCAAAGAAGAAATTTTGGAAACGATAATCCACACCGTCACGCATTTGAAAACTGGAAAAATTTCAAAAGAAATCCTCGGCGTAAATGTTTCAAGCGATAAGGTGAAGATTTATTCGCCTGTAGTCGTAGGAAGAAAAGGCGAATACTACCAGCTTCTTTATGATCTTCTGGAAAAAGGATATACCGAGGTGAAAGTGGACGGGCATGTCTACAAGCTCCGCAACCAGATAATCCTTTCCAAAAACAAGAATCATGACATAGACGTCCTAATAGACGAATTTTACGTAAGCGAATTCAAAGACCCTGGACGGGCAGGCAAAAAAGCTGGAATAAAGGAAAGGCTTTCGGATGCCGTTGAAAAAGCCATTGAAGAATCCAAAGGCCTTTTGAAAGTGGAAACTCCGGCGGAAGAAAAGATGATTTCCGTGAAATTCATGTGCCCTTACGACGGATATTCTTATCCTGAAATCGAGCCGCGTCTTTTCTCTTTTAATTCTCCTTACGGTGCATGCCCGACATGCCACGGACTCGGCACAAAAGATTTTTTCACAGATGAGCTTTGCGAAACCTGCCACGGCGCCCGCCTACGCGAGGAAGCTCTGCACGTGCATATAAACGGAATAAATATCGTCGAGTATACGGCAAAATCAATCAAAGACGCAAAAACTTTCATAGAAGAACTGGAGCTTACCGAGGTTGAACAGGAAATTGCAAGAATAATTTTGAAAGAAATAGATGCGCGTTTGCAGTTTATGATAGATGTCGGAATAGAATATCTTTCTCTCGACAGGAGGGCAAATACGCTCTCAGGCGGAGAGGCGCAGAGAATCCGCTTGGCTTCGCAGCTTGGGTCAGGTCTTGTCGGCGCTTTGTATGTGCTTGATGAGCCGACAATCGGACTTCACCAGAGAGACAATGACAAGCTCATAAAAACGCTTATAAATCTCCGAGATCTAGGCAATACGATTATTGTTGTTGAGCACGATGAAGACACCATGTATGCATCTGATCATCTTGTGGATATCGGTCCTGGCGCCGGAGTCCACGGCGGACATGTAGTCGTAAGCGGCAATATGGAAGAGCTTTTGACTGCAAAGAAAAACGAATCCGGCTCGCTTACGCTCGATTATCTTCGCGGAGACAAGATGATAGAAATCCCGAAGAAAAGAAGGAATGAAGACAAAGGCAAGATAAAAGTCCGTAGCGGAAATATTTTCAATATAAAGAATATGAATGTCGACGTGCCGCTCGGCAAATTTGTCGTAGTCACAGGCGTTTCCGGTTCTGGTAAATCGTCATTCGTATATGAAATCCTAAACAGAAACCTGGAAGCCAAGCTCGAGAGGAAAAAGCGGACAGCGGAAATATTCAATTGCGCAAGCTTTTCCGGAACGGAATATGTAAGCCGAGCCATAATGATAGACCAGTCGCCGATAGGCAGGACTCCTCGCTCGAATCCGGCCACCTACACAGGCTGCTGGACTTTCATACGCGACATGTTCGCGAATTCTGTCATGGCCCGCGAAAGAGGCTGGAAAGCCAACAGGTTTTCTTTCAACGTAAAGGGCGGCCGCTGCGAAAATTGCGAGGGCAACGGCATGATAGAAGTGGAAATGCATTTCTTGCCGACCGTTTACGTGCCTTGCGATATCTGCCATGGAAAAAGATTCAGCAAAGAAACTTTGGAAGTTAAATATAAAGGAAAAAATATACATCAGGTCCTTGAAATGACTGTTGAAGAAGCGCTGGAGTTTTTTGTTGATTTGCCTGCGGTTTATGACCGCTTGAAATGCTTGATGGAAGTCGGTCTTGGATATCTGAAGCTCGGCCAGTCTGCGACGACTCTTTCCGGCGGCGAAGCACAGAGAGTAAAAATATCTTCCGAGCTTTATAGGCCGGATTTGCACAGGACGGTTTATCTTCTAGATGAACCGACAATCGGCCTTCACTATGAAGACGTGAAAAAACTTGTGGAAATTTTGCAGAAGCTCGTGGACAACGGCAATACCGTCGTCGTAATCGAGCACAATATGGACCTGATAAAAAATGCCGATTACATAATAGATATCGGCCCGGAAGGCGGGGACAAGGGCGGAGAAATCGTCGCGAGAGGAACTCCTGAAGATGTGGCGATGAACGAAAAATCCTATACAGGAAAATACCTTAAAAGGGTTTTGAGGAGAGGAAAATAAAAAGAAGCCCCGAACCTTTTGGTTCGGGGCTTTGATTTTGGTTTAATCAAAGTTATTTTATGATGCAGGGTTCGTTTTTCTTGATCTCCTTCAAAATCACATTAACTTTTCTTTCCATCTTCTTTAGCTTTTTTCTCTTTCCTTTCATAATTCCTCCTTTTCAATTCTTCGGAATCAAAGAAAAATCAAATCTGACTTGCGGGAAATCTTGTTTTAGCTGTTGTAAGAACATCTTGATGCCGGTAATGAAAGCGGTCATTTCCCGTTTCGTAGTCACTTCATTTCCAGAGAAATCTATATCTATGCGTCTCATTAAATAGCCTCCTCGTTGAGTTAGTTCCTCCGTCATGCTATAACACCATTTATGAACCGTCAAGAATTCAGCAAAATAAAGCTGCCGGCCGAGCCAGGAGTTTATTTTTTCAAAAAAGGAGAACAGATTTTGTATATCGGAAAAGCCACTTCGCTCCGCGACCGCGTAAAGAGCTATTTTGCAAACGATCTTCTGGAAACCAGAAGCCCCCTGATCGCCGATATGGTTTTCCAGGCAAATAAGATAGATTTCATAAAAACAGATTCTGTTCTTGAAGCGCTTATCCTTGAAGCCAATCTCATAAAAGAAAAACAGCCAAGATACAACACGATAGAAAAAGACGATAAAAGCTATAACTACGTCGTCATTACAAAAGAAGATTTTCCGAAAGTCCTTGTGGAGAGGGGAAAGAATATAGATTTTGCGAAGAAAACAGCTGAAGGAATGAAACTTACGGATATTTTCGGCCCGTTCATAAACGGCAGCCAGCTCAGGGATGCGATGAAAATTGTCAGGAAAATTTTCCCGTTCATGGACAGATATTCAGAGAAAAAGACCGGCTATGGATTTTACAGGGAGATAGGGCTTGCTCCGGAAATTTCAGGCGAGGAAGCAAAAAAAGATTATAGCAAGAATATTTCCGATATCAGACTTTTCTTCAGGGGCAAAAAGAAGAATATATTGGCAGGCCTTGAAAAGGAGATGAAAGCGATGGCGAAAAGCCACAGGTTCGAAAAAGCCGGAGAGATAAAGAAAAAAATATTTTCGCTCCAGCATATACAGGATATAGCGCTTCTTAAGAAAGATTTCGATTCGGCTGACAATTGGGGAGAGACAAGCTCTCTGAAAAAGCCGCTAAGGATTGAAGCTTACGACATAGCCCATATAAGCGGCACAAATACCGTAGGGGTAATGGTAGCCATAACCGCTGGAAAAGCCGACAAGAAAGAATATAGGAAATTCAATATAAGATTGAGCTCGCAAAATGACATTGCCGGCCTTGAAGAGATTTTGCGAAGAAGATTCAATCATACGGAATGGCGTTTTCCGGATATTGTCGCCGTGGATGGAGGAATCGCCCAGAAAAATATCGCCGAAAAAGTTTTAAGCTCGCTCAATATAAATTCCGCCGTAATAGCTGTCACGAAAAACGAAAGGCACAGGCCCGAGAGCATGACAGGCAGGGAAGACTTCATAGAAAAATACAAGAGCGGTATTCTGCTCGCGAATTCCGAAGCTCACAGATTTGCCATAAAATTCCACAGGGAAAAAAGAAGCAGGATATATTAAAAAAATCCCATCTTCACACGAAGATGGGATTTTGAATTCCGTTTGCTATTCCTGAATTATCATGCCTACGGGCATATCGGGCAATAAGCTGCTCGAGACTACATAGGCTTTTTTCTCATCATCAAATTCGGCGCAAACAACGAATGCACGGCCGGATCTTTTTGACAGGGTGGCCGCAAATTCGCGAGCCTGGCCGTCGAATCCCTTAGTTTCGAGAATAACGAATTTTTCCGGGAGAGTCCTTTCGATATGCATTGTCCGTATGGCAGAGATGAGTTCTTCCTTCAAATTCTCGTCCAAGAAATCAACCTCGATACGGAGAGCGTTGGGTGCAATAATTATCTCATAATCGTTTTTCATTGGTCCCGCCCCTTATTCAGATTTGATTTGCTTTTTTAAAAGCTTCCGATTCTAGCCTAGCAGTATTGAAGAAAAATGGTATTCTTGACAAATTATTAATATATGATAAGATATTATCAGACTTTAAAACTAGGAGGAAACAATGAAAGCAAAGATCTTCTCATTCTTCAAGGAAATGCTGAAGCAGGCCAAGGAAGAATTTAACCAAAAGCCGAAAAAAGAGATGAAGCTGACAGACTTCCTTTTTCTCCCAAAAGGGCGGTAACCGATAAAAGGTTGCCCCAAACAGCCCGGACATTGTGCAAACAGTGCCGGGCTTTTTATTTGACACAGTTCGTTATATTGTGTTAATATATTTAATGTAGTTCTTAAACAAAATTTTGCGAGGTGAAAAATGTCCTGTGAAATCTGCCATAAAACCGATTTGCCGCTCATTGTCATTCTCCCTGTAAAAAACGGAGATAAGCTGGACACGCAAGCTTGCATAGGATGTGCGGTAAAATCCGATGCATATTGCAAGATTCACGACAGCCCCCATCAGGGTTTTGCCGATGGAACCACAGCGTGCCTTAAATGTGTCGAAGACACTATTCGGGGCATGAAGTGGATGGCGATGCGCTATTCGAACGAGATCAAGGAAGCGCTTTCCGAGGTAGAATATCATCGCATTGTCCTTTTGGCACAAAGGTCGGCTATGATAACCGATGATTCGCTGGAAGTTTCAATACTCCGGTTCATCGTCACCAAAGCAGCGCGCAGCAAAAAAACCGAAACGGAAATCATGAGGGAAATTTCGTCCGAAAGAAAGGCCAGCATTCTCCTTACGTGAATTTCAAGCAGCAACAGCCCCCGGGATAATCCCTGGGGCTTTTTTATTTTGCCTTCCGCTCTGATATAATTAATCACATGCAAAGGATCAAAGTCGCAGTGCTCCGAGGAGGGCCGAGCTCAGAATACGACGTATCTCTCCAAACAGGGAAAAGCGTTATTGATAATCTCTCCGATAAATACATTCCTACGGATGTATTCATTTCCAAAGACGGAGTCTGGCACGTGGAAGGAGTTCCGGTAAATATGGAAAAAGTTTTTCAGGGAAATGATGTCGTTTTCAACGCTCTTCACGGCGAATTCGGCGAAGACGGCAAACTCCAGCAGATTCTCGACCACTCACAGGTGAAATATACGGGTTCGCGGGCGCTCGGCTCAGCCATCGCCATGAACAAGCTTCTGGCAAAAAAGATTTTTGAGAAATTCAAGATAAAGACGCCGATATACAGGTCTGTTAAAAAAGGGGAGGAGAATGAAACTCTGGCGATGCAGATTTTCAAGAGTTTCCCGATGCCGGCGATAATAAAGCCGTCTGGAAGCGGCTCATCGCACGGAATAACTCTGGTAAAGACGATGAAGGAAATCCTTCCGGCTCTGAAAAAATCCTTGAAATATGCCGATACGGCGATAATAGAAGAATATATTCCTGGCAAGGAAGCCACCTGCGGAGTGATAGAGAATTTCAGGAACCAGAATATCTATCCGCTTCCGCCGATTGAAATAAGAAAACCGAGCAGCGCGGAGTTTTTCGATTTTGACGCGAAATATTCCGGAAAGTCAGAGGAAATATGCCCGGGTAATTTTTCTGAAAAAGAAAGCGAGCTCATACAGAAAGCTGCAATAGAAGCCCACAAGGCTCTCGGCCTGCGCCATTATTCACGTTCCGATTTCATAGTCAGCCCGAAAAGGGGAATATATATTCTTGAAACGAATACCTTGCCCGGCCTTACGAAAGAATCCCTTATGCCGAAAGCGCTTAAAGCCGTCGGCTCATCTCTTACGCAATTTTTGGACCATGTTATAGGAATGGCTGTCGAAGGAAAATAAAAAAGCCGTCGCTCGAAGCGACGGCCGTATTTTTTAATTGCGCTTATGAGGGCATTTTCCGCACCCACACAAATTCGCTATTCTTTGGAATAACGAGGCCGATGGGAGCATACTCCCATTTGCCGCTTGCAGAAGAGTAATAATCATCCTCCCGAATGACATCTCCTGCCTGAAGGCGAACTCCCATTATCCCGGCTTTGCTGTTGCTGGGATGGTAATGCACCCTTATTTCCTGAACTATTGTTGGCAAATTTTGCCTCCTCTAAATTAAATTTCCGGAAAAAACTATAGCATAAGCATGATTTTTTGTAAAGAAGAAAAAGATGAATTTATCTCAAAAAGGACTAATATATTGACTTTTTTCATATTTAATGATATTATTTAACTTGAATTAAGCAGTTATTTCCAAAGACTTGTCCTGGAGGGACCATGAAAAAGCTTTTCATGTTTATCATGCTGTTTTCGTGCTTTACGCTCAATTACGCTAATGCTTTTGAGGTCATGCATGAGCAGCCGAGCAGGGAAAAGGTTGAACCGCAAAATCAGGCTTTCAGGATCATGGATATGCAGGCGACCATAGAAAGAATGAGCCGCACCATACCGCAGGATCAGCTGAAAATGCTGGTTAGCAAGTATGTTTCCTTAAAGAAACTGTATGGAAAAAACTTTATGTTAGGTCTTGGATACGGTCATACTCGCTTTAGTGCCAGAAGCACAGCCATTGATGCTTTCAATAAGGTTGCCGATAGGCGCATGAGTGAAGAACTCTCTGGGAATTACGAAATGTTCACCAGTCCCTTGGAAGTTCAAGATGTGAACGGGGATTGGTACGTTATTTATTACGGCCATTGTGGAAAATAAAAATATCCTCAATACCACGAAGCCCGCGCTTTACCGCCGGGCTTTTTTATTTTTTAAAATAATTGTGGTCAGGAATAATTTTCTCGCCGCCGCTCGAAAATTTTCACGACCCTGACTCACGGTTTTGCTTGCTAGCAAAACATCGCTCTGTCTTCCACAAAGAGCAAAAAATCGCGAGCAGTCGCGTTTTTAGTCTTTGTGGACCCGAGCGGACTCGAACCGCTTACCTCCTCATTGCAAATGAGGCGTTCTACCAGATGAACTACGGGCCCAGTGAAAAAAAGATTAACACGTATTTTCAGTTTTTCCAAGTATCATATACAATAATAAGGTGATTAAAAAGATAAAAGGGAAATATGTCGTGATGTCGGAAAATATAGGAAGAGTTTTTGGCAGATATGCAAAGATGGCAGATGCCAAAAAGCGCTTGCGCCAGATAGAATTTTTTAAGCATAAAAACTCAATCGGTAAAAAAATCGGCAAAAAATCTAGCAAGTAATATTAAATTTAATCATTCCAACATTCGTGCGAATGTGGGAATGATATATAATTATAGATATGAAAGAAAAAGAATTGGAAAAAATTTTAAAAGCTCTCGCCAATAAAAGACGCATTGCGATTATAGGTCTGATTAAAAATTATAAGGAAGCTTCAGTCGGCGATATAGCCGAAAAAATAAAATTGTCATTCAAATCAACATCCAGACATATCGGCATACTATTATCCGCGGATATACTGGAAAGGGAACAGAAAGGTCCTCAGGCATATTACAGAATTTCTCCGGATATTCCAGAATTGGCTAGGCGCATAATTTCTCTTATCTAACCAAGCTTTTTATTTTTTTACGGAAGTTTTTATATAAACTTTTAAACTTTATGATATAGGACACATTCTCACGAATGGGTAAATAAATCAGAAAGAAGATTGAAAGAATATTGGAAAAGAGTTATCAACAGGAAAATTCAAATTTTCTTTTGTTGATGGTATTATATCTGCGGTTTTGGACGTTGCAATGAAAAAATATTTTAAATATATTTTATTCGCATTTTTTGCTATTTTCAGTGGTTTTCAGATTGATACCGCTTTTGCTTTGAATACTCCTATAAATATGTTCGGAGCCACGGATTCCGGTTATTCTATAACCATGCCCAAAGGACACTGTCCTTTTTCAGGATATGGAAGCTTGTATTTGAATGTTAAAACATCAACTACGACGTTTGATCTTTTTAATTATTATCCGGACTTCAATTGTTCAGGCTATAATCCAGATTTTCCTTATAGCATTAAAGTAAATACGTATGGTTATAATCCAGAAATAGGGGATATTTTCCAAGTTGGGGGCGATGGAAAAAATTCAGAACTTTTTATATTTACGTCTTTCGGACTGCAGCTTTTGAGCAATGTTGATACTATTGCGCCGGATATAAATATTCTTGGTGATAATCCGGCCACAGTTTATTTAGGAGAATCATATGATGATGCCGGCGCAACTTCAATTGATAATATAGATGGCAATATTACTTATGGTATTTTAACTTTTAACGGTGTAGATACTTCATCTACGGGAACTTATCCTGTGACGTATACATCTTATGATTTAGCTGGGAATGTTTCAACTGTAATTAGAAATGTTGATGTAATAGAGAGAAAAACTCCAGTTTTAATAGTTCCAGGTGTTCTTGGAACTGAAATTAGCCTAGAGACAGGAAGTAGCACTGAGAAATTATGGTTGGATTTATTGCATAATCTTACCGATATCGGAGATCAGTTTATGGATCCTTTGCAGTTTAATTATGATTTAACGCCATCTGTTGATAGTTTGGTTGTTGGAGATGTTGTTAGAAAAGAAGATATACCACTTTTTCCATTTGATTACACAGAAGGTTTAATTAATGAATTTCAAAACCAAGGATATATAGAAAATACCGATTTGTTTACCTTACCTTATGATTGGCGATACGGTACCGAAGAAAATAATATTAGTCTTCTCAAGCAAAAAATACAGGATATTTTGAATCAAACTGGTTCAGATAATGTGGATATAATAGCTCATAGCACCGGCGGTCTTATTGTGAAAAGATATGCTATGGAATATCCGTCAGATAACCATATCGGCAAAGCCATTTTTGTCGGCGTGCCTAATACCGGCGCTCCTCAAGCCATAAAGTCTCTTATTGAAGGGGATAATTCAGGTATCCCGTTCTTATCGACATCTGAAATGAAAAAGATAGCTCAAAATCTTCCTGTAATATATGATTTATTACCAACCAGGCAGTATTTCAACGAAAACGGCAGTTATTTCAAGATAGTTTCCCAAAACCTATTCAATTCGACAAGCACCGATCTTGATTTCGATGAAACCGAACGTTTCCTATTGGATAATCATGAAATAAATGCTCTTGGTTTGTCCGATGCAGATAATCTCCATTCCGCTGAATTTGATGATTTCGATCTTCGTACAGCCGGCATTGATCTTTACGCTATAGACGGATGCAAGACAGGAACTATGGGAAATATAATTGAAACTGATAGCAAAGATATATTTGGAAATTCTGCCGTCGCTTACAATAGTCCGGAAGAAATTCCCGGTGACGGAACAGTGCCGCTTATAAGCTCTACGAATTTGCCTATAAACCAAAATAATAAATTTTATGAATTGAATGCCAGCCATGCGAAAATGCTAAGCCAGGACGGCATTAGGCAGGAAATTGTTAATATAATATCTTCGAGTTCATTGCCGGTTTCCGGCATTACTCAAGATATATCAGGATGCAAGCTGAATGGCCGCGTCATATCGGTATACAGCCCGGTTTCCATAGATATATATGACCATGATGGAAATCATACAGGTATTACATCTGACGGTACAAGTACTGAAAATAATATTCCGGATGCAGATTTTGAGATTATGGGTGATCATAAATTTGTCTATTTGCCCACAGATGATAATCAGACTTACGATATAAATATAAAGGGAACCGCAACAGGAACATTTACCATAACCGATGCGTCAATAATTGATAATGATATTGATTCTACACAAGTATTTAGAAATATTCCCGTTACGCCTGAACTCACGGGTAAAGTAGTCATCGGCAGTACAACAACTTTAATATTTAATTCCGGAAGCAATGAAGAACAAGAAATTCTTAATCCATCATTTATACTTGATGAGAAAGACTCTAAATCGTTCAACCCGTCTTTTTCAGACAAACCCGAGGATATTTCCAATAATAATAAAGAAGTGGCAATTTTTTCCGATTATCCGACGGATTATCCAACATCAAGTACTCCAACAATCGAATCTCACAAAAATACTGGTATTTTTGATAATACAGATACGACAATAGACGGAACTAGCACAAATGCAGGCCTATCGGATGAATCCGTAGCAGTTATCAGCAATAAGCCTTATGTACAAACTGTCATACAGATTGAAAGCGCTAATAATTTAAAGGAAACCAAGAAATCTATACTTTCAACAGCTGTTTCGGCTAAAAATCTTACGGCAACTGTGATAGAATCAAATGAAGGAGGAGATTTTTGGGGTATAATTAAATCGTTTTTTAAGAAAATATTTCATATAAAATGACACGATTACAAAAAATTTGGTTTTGGATTTCATTGAGCTTATTTCTAATTCCTGAAATATTGTTTTCTCCTCTCATATCGTTAGTAGCATTCTTTTTTGGAGTAGAAAATTTTCCGAGTTTAATTTATAGATTCATTAGTCAACAATTTTTTTTAGATAATCAATTTTATTCTTTTATAATATTAATTATTGAAATAGTTGGTGTTATAGGATTACTAATTTACAATAAGAAATTTTCTCGCAATATTTCAGTAGCAATTCTTTTATTTGTCATTTTAATAATATTAATTTTACTTCTATATGTAGGATTTTCTTTAAGACACGGTATCAGTCTCTAATTATAATTTTATGAAATTAACTAAACCTATCAAAATAATTCTCTCAATCCTCATTTGCGAACTCGCGGGAGTTGTCGGCCTGGCTTATACCGGAAACACAATTTCAACTTGGTATGCGAATATTGCCAAGCCGAGCTTTGCTCCGCCTAATTGGCTTTTCGGCCCAGTCTGGATTGTTCTTTACGCTCTGATGGGCATAGCGTTTTATATTGTTGGGCAGAAAAAGGATGTCGAGCCGAAGGCGAGGCTTTATGCATTAAAATTTTTCTGGGTCCAGCTTATACTTAACGCAATCTGGACGCCGATATTTTTTGGACTGAAAAATCCCGGCTTGGCATTTTTCGAGCTTTTATTCCTTCTATTTTTTATCCTCGCCACGATTTTTTATTTTGAGAAAGTATCCAATGCCGCAGCATGGCTTCTTTTCCCGTATCTTATATGGGTTGTTTTTGCAGGATGCCTGAATTATTCCATCTGGCAGCTTTCCGGTATTCCGGTATGCGCAAGCGATGCAAAAGTATGCTTAAACGGCTCGACGACCGGGAGAATATTGCCGAGATGCGAGTTTGCTTCTTGCGCTACGCCGCAAAGCTGGATAGAAAACGACGATGCCACCACATCCACAGCTTTCATGTATCCGGCTGATTTGGGGACAAAATACATACACACCACCTATTGGCCGCCCACGGTGCAGATTTCATACCAGCCATTTTCCTGCAAGGAAGGAGGCTCGGAGATTATGCAAAACGGACAGACGCAGTCCGAGATGATAAACAGCAATCCGTATTGCGTTACCAAAGAAAGCGAAGGTGCTGCAGGAAGCGTTTATACCACATACGCCTATGCTTTTCCGTATGGTAATGAGACAGCTACGCTTACTTTCACTTTAAGATTCGTGCAGTGCTACAATTATAGCGATCCGGAGCAGTCCGAATGCCTTAAAGAGAGGAGTTCTTTCGATATGGATAGCATAATGGACCAGATCGCCGGAACTTTTGGCAGCAAATAGCCCTGTGGAAAAGCTTTTCCCCAAGGGAACCATATATGCTATAATATGGCCTGTCCTAGTTTATTAGTTAATAGTCAATAATTTTTCAGCCGGATAAACAATAATTCGGCGAAACATCAAAAAATATGGCAAAAGGATCAGCATTAATGAAGCCTATGAATGTCAGCGCCGATTTAGCTAAGGTTGTCGGAAACGGACCAATGGCAAGAGCGGAAGTTGTAAAGAAACTCTGGGCCTATATAAAAGAAAGAAATCTCCAGGATCCGGCAAATAAGAGAAATATCAAAGCCGATGAGAATTTGAAGAAAGTTTTCGGCGGAAAAGCTGAAGTAAACATGTTTGAAATGACAAAGCTCGTTTCAAAGCATCTCTCCTAAATCAATCATAAAAAACAGCGCCCTTACGGGCGCTGTTTTTTATTTTAAGCTGTTAGCAATTTCTTTGGCTTTCTTCAAGCCTTCTTCCGGCAATATGGCGTTGCCGTTTATATCTTCTATGATCTTAGCCAGGGCATCAAGAGCTTTGTCGTCCGATGCGCATTCTTCGAGAGATAGCCGATTTATCTCCCTAACCGCTGTTTCCTTGGGGTTTCTCATTATTTCCACTTCGTCCCGGTTGCTGTCTCCAGAATGGGATTCCTCGAATCCGCTATTGTGCAGCATGCTTTCATTTGAATCGTTCATAATATAGACATAATATCATGTTTTTTGGCAATTTACCGCGGCCCAGTGAGGCTGTGGATAAAGCGGAATTTGACTTTAAAAGCCCGCTCGGCTATACTCTTAAAAGCTTTAAAACAGATTGAGTTTCGGGCGAAAGCGCCATTATAAAATATAATATAGTTGCAGAATTTTGCTGAGCAAAATTAGCTAATTTAAAAGAGGATTCAAGAGGCCTTAGGGGAGAGGTGTCTATTTTTCTTGTTTGGATTATTTTAGTAATAATAAACCTTTTAAAAACCCAATCTTTTGTCGCGTTTTTAGACATTTGAACTGGAAAACAATCTATGGAAGATACAAAAACAAAAATGCCGTTAAAGACGGCGCGACCGGCAAATATTTTGACGGAGGGAGTATTCAGTGGCGAATTTGAGAAGAAACATTTCAGCAAATTCAAAAAGCCTTTGGTTGAGATTCCCAATCTGATAGACCATCAGATGAAATCTTTCCAATGGTTCCTTAAAGACGGCATAGCCGAAGTTTTCAAGGAATTCTCGCCGATAAAGGATTACACGAACAAGAAGTTCGAATTGTATTTTTCGAGTTTTGAAGTTGGCGCTCCGAAGTATGACGAATTCGAATCCAAAGAAAGAAAAATTTCTTACGACGGCCAGCTCAAGGCGAAGATAAAACTCAAGAACAAGACACTTGGAACGGAAATAGAGCAGGAAATGTTCTTATCGGACGTCCCGATGATGACATCACACGGCACGTTCATAATAAACGGCGTCGAAAGAGTCATTGTTCCTCAGCTTGCAAGATCTTATGGAGTATTTTTTATTTTAAATGACATAAAGGGGAGGAATTTCTTCGGAGCAAAAGTTATTCCGACAAGAGGAGCATGGCTCGAGATAGAATCCGAAGCTGACGGAGCTATATATGTAAAGGTGGACAAGAAAAGAAAGTTTGCCATCACATCGCTTTTCCGCGTTATGGGAATGAAGTCCGATAAGGATATCAGGGATCTTTTCAAGGGAGACGAGCTCGCTACAAAATCCATAGAAGCCACTTTCGCAAAGGACCATGCAAAAACCCAGGACGATTCTTTCATAGAGGTTTACAAGAGGCTCAGAGACGGAGACCTTGCCGCAGTTGAGAACGCGAGGGAATATGTAAGCTCTATTTTTACCCCTGAAAGATACGATATTTCAAAGGTAGGAAGATTCAAATTCAACAAGAGATTCGGAAAACCGATGGACGAAAAGTCGCTCGAAGAAAAAGTCATAACCACGGATGACATGGCTTTGATATTGAAAAATATCGTTGCATTGAACAATAACCCCGAAGCAAGGGAAGATGATATCGACCACCTAGGTTCGAGAAGGATAAGGTTTGTCGGAGAACTTCTCCAGGCAAAATTCAGAGTCGGTGTTGCGCAGATGAAAAGAAATATACAGGACAGGATGTCCACGATAGATCCTGATATGAAAACTCCGGTCCAGTTCGTAAACGCAAGGCCGATGCAGGCAAGGATAAAAGAATTTTTCACGACAGAACAGCTTTCGCAGTTCATGCAGCAGACAAATGTTCTCGAAGAAATCGAACACTTGAGAACGCTTTCGGCTTTGGGCCCGGGCGGTCTTACAAGAGAAAGAGCGGGATTTGAAGTCCGCGACGTGCATCCATCGCACTACGGAAGAGTCTGTCCGATCCATACTCCGGAAGGTCCGAACATCGGTCTTATTCTCAGTCTCGCCACTTATGCCAGAATCAATGATTTCGGAATGATTGAAACTCCTTATGCAAAAGTAAAAAACGGCAAAATAACCGGAGAAATTAAATATTTCAATGCTCTTGAAGAAGAAAATTTCCACATTGCTCACTCCGGAACGAATTACGATGACAAAGGAAAAATTACAGACAGCGAAGTCGAAGTCCGTATAAACGGAGAGCCGAAGCTCGTCAAAAGAGATCAAGTCGAGCTTATAGACGTTGCCGCAAACCAGGCATTTTCCATTGCCACTTCCATGATTCCTTTCGTAAACCACGACGATGCAAACAGAGCACTCATGGGATCGAACATGCAGAAACAGGCGATTCCTTGCGTAATTCCGGAAGCTCCGCTTGTTGCTACCGGCATTGAAGCGGCAGCCGCAAAATATACCGGAAGAGTTATTGTATGCAGAAGAGGAGGGAACTATTTCAGCTGTTGACGCATCAAGAGTCGTGGTTAAAAATACAAAAGGAAAAGAAAAAGAATATAAGCTCGTAAACTTTTCAAGAACAAACGGTTTTACTCCATTCCACCAGAGACCGTCGGTAAAGCTCGGAGAGAAAGTAAAGAAAGGTGATGTGCTCGCAGATACGTCATCGATCTGTCGGCGGAGAAATGGCCATCGGTCAGAATGTTCTCGTCGCATTCATGTCATGGTGCGGTTCGAACTACGAAGACGCCATCATTCTTTCCGAAAGACTCGTCAAAGACAGCAAATTTTCATCGATTCATATTGAAGAATTTGAAGTTAATGTCCGCGACACCAAGCTCGGTCCTGAAGTCACCACTCACGATATTCCGAATGTCGGTGAAGCCAAACTCAAAAATCTTGGATGAAGACGGAATTGTCCGAATCGGCGCTGAAGTAATGCCGGGAGACATTCTTGTTGGTAAAATCACTCCAAAAGGAGAAACTCAGCTTACGCCGGAAGAAAGACTTCTCCGATCAATTTTCGGTGAAAAAGCCCGAGATGTAAAAGATACGTCAAAGAGACTTGAGAGCAGGAAAGCGAGGACGAGTCATTTCGGTAAAAGTATTTCTCACGAGAAAAAGGAGACAAGCTCGAATCAGGAATCATAAAGAGAATTCATATTGAAGTCGCCAAGCTCCGAAATATTTCTGTCGGAGACAAGCTCGCCGGACGACACGGAAACAAAGGTGTCATCTCGAGAATCTTGCCAGAAGAAGAAATGCCATATATGGCAGACGGCACTCCTGTCGATGTTATCCTTACTCCGCTCGGTGTTCCTTCCCGTATGAACCTCGGACAGATTCTTGGAAACTTCACTTGGGTCTTGCTGCAAATACTCTCGGCTATCAGGCAATCGTTCCTCCATTTATGGGAGCAACTGAAGAAGAAATAAAAGAAGAACTTAAAAAAGCCGGATTCAACGAAAACGGCAAAATGAAACTTTTTGACGGACGCACGGAGAAGCATTCGAACAGGATATTGCCGTCGGATACATGTACATCTTGAAGCTTCACCATGGTGGAAGACAAGATACACATGCGTTCAATCGGTCCTTACTCGCTGATCACTCAGCAGCCGCTCGGAGGAAGAGCGCAAGGTGGAGGACAGAGATTCGGAGAAATGGAAGTCTGGGCACTTCTTGGACACGGTGCAGCATACACGCTGCGTGAAATGCTGACGATAAAGTCTGACGATATCGTCGGCACGCGCTGCGGCATTTGATTCGATTGTGAAAGGAGAAAATATCAAAGCAACCGAATACTTCCCGCGTCATTCAATGTATTGCTGAACAGCTTGAGAGGTCTTGGACTGGACGTCGAACTCAAGAATGAAAAGATTAGACGAAGATGCATAGAATAAATATAATACAACTAAGTACAAACATATGATAAAAACATGAAAACAAAAGATCGTCAGCCAGAACTTCAATATCGTATCTCATCGAGCTTGCTTCTCCAGAAGTAATCGAAAAGTGGTCATTTGGAGAAGTTACAAAGCCAGAAACCATCAACTACCGAACCCAGCGAGCGAGCGAGGACGGACTTTTTGACGAAAAAATATTCGGTCCGGACAAGGATTATGAATGTTACTGCGGAAAATACCGAGGAATCCGATACAAGGGAATCGTCTGCGAAAAGTGCGGAGTGGAAATCACACGCATCGATCGTCACGAGAGAAAGAATGGGACATATCGAGCTCGCTACGCCCGGTTTCCCATATCTGGTTTCTGCGAGGCATGCCGTCTACGAATTGGCGCCATTACTGGGAATGCCGGTTGCTGATCTTGAAAAGGTCATCTATTTTGCCGGATATATCAGTCACGAAAGTTTACGAGCCAGAGAAAGCAAGGAATCTTGAAAGAGATCGAAAGCGAATTCAAAACAAAGTCAAAGACTGTCGCCGATGAAAAGACGAAAGAAGCTTTGAAAGAAATGGCAACCAGAACGCAAAGAAAGAAGTTGAGATGCATTGTCCGAAGGAAAAGTTCTGGACGAAGTCATGTATCATAAATTCTCCATGAAATACGGAACAGCTTTTGAAGCGGGCATCGGTGCAGAAGCCATTTATGAAATATTGAAAAAGCTGAACTTGAACGATCTCGAGAAAAAAATTGTCGCAAATCTTGAAAAGGCAAACACTGCCGACAGAGAAAAATTGAACAAAAGACTTAGCCTCGTAAAGATCGATGATTGCGGCGGAAACAGACCGGAATGGATGTTCCTTACGAAAATTCCGGTTATTCCTCCAGCACTTCGCCCTATGGTGCCGCTTGATGGCGGACGATTTGCCACATCAGATGTAAACGACCTTTACCGACGAGTCATAAACAGAAACAACCGCTTTTGAAATTGAAAGAAATTACATGCCCCGGATGTTATTTTGAGAAACGAAAAAAGAATTTTGCAGGAAGCAGTTGATGCTTTGATTGACAATTCTATCGCATGGAAACGCGCTCTTCTCGGCAATGGGAAGCGCCGCACAGAAACGACCGCTCAAATCTCTTGCCGACAACCTGCAAGGGAAAGAGGGGACTTTTCCGTCAAATCTTCTCGGTAAGCGCGTGGACTATTCCGGACGTTCCGTTATCGTCGTCGGTCCTGAACTGAAGCTCGATCAATGCGGTCTGCCAAAACACATGGCGCTTGAACTTTTCAGACCATTCGTCATTTCAGAGCTTTTGAAAAAGGAGCTTGCTTACAATATTCGCGGAGCCGGAAGACTTATTGACGATGGCGTTCCGGAAGTGTGGGCGATTCTTGAAGAAGTAATCAAAGGAAAATATGTTCTTCTAAACCGCGCGCCGACTCTTCACCGTCTCGGTATTCAGGCTTTCAAGCCGATTCTTATTGAAGGAAATGCTATTCAGGTGCACCCTCTCGTCTGTACCGCTTTCAACGCTGACTTCGACGGAGACCAGATGGCCGTTCACGTGCCGCTTGGCATCGAAGCTCAGGCTAGAAGCCAAAGAATTTCATGGCTTCGGACAAAAATATTTTGAAGCCTGGAAACGGAGATCCTACGATTTCCGCCAAGCTTCTCGATATCGTTCTCGGATCGTTACTGGATGACAAGAATTATCGAAGGAGAAAAGGGAGAAGGAAAATATTTCCAGTCTCCAAATGCCGCTATTACTGCATATGAATTTGACGGAGTAGGATTCAGATCAAAGATACACGTAATGCCTTCCGAAGGAAAAAGATACGAAAAATTCGGAGGCAAGCCGTTTGAAACGACAGTCGGAAGATTGTTCTTCAACAGCGTTTTGCCGGACAATTATCCGTTCATAAACGCCGAAATAGACAAGAAGCAGATCGTGAAAATAATAGACGATTTGATTTTGGAATACGGCCCGGACAAAGTCGCTCCTTACGTGGATAAAATAAAGAAATTCGGATTCAGATACGCAACATATTCCGGAACGACATGGGGACTTGAAGACATAAAAGTTCCGAAAGAAAAGAAAGCCATCGTGAAGGATTCAAAAGACAAGGTAATAGAAGTCGAAGGACAATATGCCGAAGGTCTCCTTACCGAGGAAGAAAGGATAATAAAGAGCGTTGAAATATGGCAAGATGCGAAAGGCAAAGTTGAAAAAGCAATTGCCGCTTCTTTTGACGACAAGAGCCCGGTTTACGATATGTGGAAATCAGGAGCCAGAGGATCTTTGGCCCAGATTGTCCAGATGGTGGGAATGAAAGGTATGATCACCAATATCATCGGAGAAACCATCGAATTTCCGGTCGTAAGCTCATATATAGAAGGACTTACTCCTATCGAATACTTCATTACTACTCACGGTTCAAGAAAAGGCCTTACTGATACCGCACTTAACACCGCAAAAGCAGGATATCTTACGAGAAGACTTTTTGATGTCGCTCAGGACATCATAATTACAGAAAAGGATTGCGGAGTTAAAGCTGGAATAGTCATAGACAGAGGAATGGGAATGGATACAGGATCTTCAATAATGAAAAAAATAAGAGGAAGAGTTCTTTCTGAAGATATTGCCGGAAAAGACGGAAAAGTAATGTTCGAGAAAGGATATCTTCTTACCAAAGACGATGCGCAGAAAGTCGATGATGAAGGCATTCAGAAGATACATGTCAGATCGCCGCTTGCTTGCAGGACGCTTCATGGAATTTGTTCCAAGTGTTATGGAATGGATCTTGGAAAAGGAATACTTGTAGATATTGGAGAAGCAGTCGGAACAGTTGCCGCACAAGCTATTGGAGAACCTGGAACTCAGCTTACTATGAGAACCTTCCACGCAGGAGGAGTTTCTTCGGCTGGCGGAGATATCACCCAAGGTTTGCCTCGCGTCGAAGAAATATTCGAAAAGAGAAAGCCAAAGAATCCGGCCGTTGTCGCCACCGTTACCGGAATGGTCACTTCCGTAAAAGATTTCGGAACAGAAAAAATAATAATAGTTGTTCCTGAAGTTAAAGACGATGCCAAAGGAAAGAAAGGCGAAGTCGAATACAAGTTCAATCCGAAAAGAGTTCCCCTCGTAAAAACCGGAGACAAGGTTCATAAAGGAGATCTTCTCACTGACGGCTCTGCCGATATAGATGAGATTTTCGAATTCGGCGGAAGGGAAAAAGCCATGGAATACATCATCAATGAGGTTTCAAAGCCTTACGAACTCCAGGGAGAAGCCGTGGCAAGAAAGCATATCGAAATAATCGTCAAACAGATGTTCTCGAAGAAAATAATAAAGAATTCAGGACAATCGAATTACAGCGTCGGTGATATCATCGATGAGCTCGACTATGCGAATGAGAACGAGGAAATAAAGGCGGAGAAAGGAGACCTTATAGATGCAAAGTCAGTAGTCATGGGGATCACGGAATCATCACTTTCAAGAAGAAGCTTCCTTTCGGCTGCATCATTCCAGCACACAGTTAGAATTCTTATAAACGCAGCGGTCAGGGGAGTTAAAGACAATCTTAAAGGCCTCAAGGAAAATGTCATCATAGGAAGAATAATCCCTGCCGGAACCGGTTTTGCAGGAAGCAAGAAGAACGAACTGATACAGGAAATCAAGAAATCTATTTCTGAAGGAGACGGAGAAAACGAATAATAGGGAAGGACGGCGGATATTTTGCCCTTAAGGCTGGATGTTTCGCTTTGGGTTTGATTTAATCCATAAAAATATGTCATCTTCCGTAGAACAAATTAAAGAAAGATTAAAGATAGAAGACCTCGTCGGCTCTTATATAAAGCTTGAAAGAGCAGGCGCAAGCTTAAAGGCAAGGTGCCCTTTTCACAATGAAAAGACGCCATCGTTTTTCGTCTCGCCGGAAAGAGGAAGCTATTACTGCTTCGGCTGCGGAGCAAAGGGCGACGTTTTTACTTTCATAGAGCAATTCGAAAACCTTGATTTTCCCGGAGCGCTGAAAGTTCTTGCTGACAGGACGGGAGTCGTTCTTGAAAAATTCTCTCAGAGGACTACAGACAAAAAGGAGAGGCTCTATATTCTTCTTGAAGAAGCAACTAATTTTTACGAAAAAAATCTTCAAAAAGAAGAAATCCCGCTTGAATATCTGAAGAACAGGGGGCTTACGGAAAAAACCATAAAAGATTGGCGCATAGGCTACGTGAGAGACGAGTGGCGAGACATTTTGGACCATTTGAAATCCAAAGGATTCACTGAAAGCGAGATGGAGCGCTCCGGAATGATAAAGACTGAGAATGGCCACACTTACGACAGGTTCAGGGGAAGGATAATGTTTCCGATTGCGGACGGCGCGGGCAGAGTAGTGGCATATTCTGGAAGGATACTTCACAAAGACAGCGAAGCAGCGAAATATCTGAACAGCCCGCAGACCGAGCTCTTCGACAAATCAAAGATACTTTACGGCTACGACAAGGCCAAACAATCCATAAGAAAATTCGATTTCTCGATTCTTGTCGAAGGGCAGATGGACATAATAATGTGCCATCAGGCCGGCTTTACGAACACCGTGGCATCAAGCGGAACGGCGCTTACAAAAGACCATCTGTCGCTGCTTAAAAGGATTTCGAACAAGATAATAATGTCATTCGATTCCGACAATGCCGGAGCAAAAGCAGCCGAGCGGGCCTGGGCACTGGCGCTTTCTTGCGGAATGGACGTGAAGATTGCCGAGATTCCGGCTGGATACGACCCGGCGGACCTCATACTCAAGGACAAGGAGAAATTCAAAACGGTCCTTAAAAATTCCAAGCACCTGATAGAATTCCTCTTAAACAGGATTACATCGGAAATCACCGACAAGAAAAAACTCTGGACGGCCATAAAGACGAAAATCCTTCCGTACATCTACATACTTGATTCAAGTGCAGAGCAGTCATCTTACATATCGAAGATCTCGGAAATAATAGGAGTAAAGGAAGATTTTATCTGGGATGACCTGAAAAAGATAAAGCTCAATGAAGAATTCGAAATAGAAAAAAGCGGAGACGATAATGCCATAGAGCAGAGCATCGGCTCGGAAATCCTGAAGAAGGGATCAGAAGAAAGAAGCCTGGCCGCAATACTCATCTGGCAGGAAAATCAGAAAGAAAAGACGGTAGATACGGCCGGCCTCAGGGAAAAGATAAAGACAATTCTCGGAGATAACTTCAAAAGATTCGAGGAAGAAGCGGAGAAGGAAAACGGGCTTGCATACGAGGCAGAATCATATTACGGAGATTTCGACGAAAATAAGCTGGAAAAGGAAATAAGATATCTTCTGGCATCGGTAAGCGAAGATTACCTGAAGAAAGAAGCCGTAAGCCTGGCGATGGAGATAGCCAAGGAAAAAGACGAGGACAGGAAAAAATCTCTGCTCGTGCGGCACATGGAAATATCGAGGAGGATAGAGGATATGAAGAAGGAAAAAAGAAACCTGGCATTATAAGAAAAATTTATAAATTTATTAGTTTAATTTTAATAAAAAACAATATGGCGAAAAAGTCGAAAAAAATAAAAAAGGGCAAGGTAATCAAGAAAAAAACAGCCAAAAAGCCGAAAATGAAAAAAGCTTCGGCAAAAAAGCCGGAAAAAGTTTCCGCAAGAAGAAAGGATCTTGAGCATAAGGCCGACAAGCTTATAGCCAAGGGCAAGGAAAGGGGATTCGTCACATACGACGAAATACTCAAGGAATTCCCGAATATCGAGAGCGATGTTTTCTTCCTGGACGATTTCTACGGAAGGCTTTCGGCTGCCGGCCTTGATGTTCTCGAAGGCGGAGGTCTTCTTGAAACCAAGGAAGAGGAAGTGAAAAAATACGCTTATGGCGGACGCTCTCCCGATGCCGCGTATGATTCCATCCAGATATATCTTAAAGAAATCGGACAATATCCGCTCATCAGCGCCGCAATGGAAAAAGAACTTGCCAGAAAAATAATCGCCGGAGACGATGAAGCAAAAGGCCTTCTCGTAAAAGCCAACCTTCGTCTCGTAGTTTCTATTGCCAAAAAATATGTCGGACGAAGCGCCGATCTCACTCTTCTTGATCTAATCCAGGAAGGAAACCTCGGACTTTTTAAAGCCGTGGAAAAATTCGACTGGACCAAAGGTTTCAAATTTTCGACTTATGCTACATGGTGGATACGCCAGGCCATCACAAGAGCTCTTGCCGATCAGTCGCGCACTATCCGCGTTCCTGTCCACATGGTTGAAACTATCGCAAAATATAAGCAGGTCTACAGGAGGCTTTCACAGGATTTGGGAAGAGAACCATTGCCGGACGAGATTGCCACCGAAATGGGTCTCGATGTAGACAAGATTTATATGATTGAAAAGATCGATCAGGATACCATGTCGCTTGAATCGCCAGTCGGAGATGATGATGACGGAAAGTCCACGCTTGGAGATTTCGTCAAAGACGATTCCATCCTTTCGCCGGACCAGGAATCTTCAAGAAGGATTCTGGCAGATCAGGTCAAAGAGATTCTCGGGGACCTTTCGCCAAAAGAGAGAAAGATTCTTGAAATGAGGCACGGACTCACTGACGGCGTAACACACACGCTTGAAGAAGTCGGCCTTGAATTCGGCGTCACTCGTGAACGTATCCGTCAGATCGAAGCCAAAGCTCATGAGAAGATAAGACAGCATGAAAAGATAAGCAAGCTGCAGAGTTATTAAAATAAAATAGGATTCCAGCCAAATCTGGAATCCTATTTTATTATGCTAAAATGTCCTCATGACTTTCGAGGAGCGATACAAAGGACTCAATACCGAGCAGAAAATGGCGGTGGATACGATAGACGGCCCGCTTCTTGTCATTGCTGGTCCCGGCTCGGGAAAAACCGAAATATTAAGCCTTCGAATCGGAAAAATTCTCAAGGAATCGCAGATTTTTGCTTCAAATATCCTTTGCCTTACATTTACGGATTCGGCGAGCGCCAATATGCGAAACCGCCTTGCCGGTCTTATCGGCTCGGAAGCGTATCACGTGGCCATACATACTTTCCACAGTTTTTGCGTGGAAATCATACAGAAATATCCGGAATTTTTTTATGGCGGTGCTCTTTTTTCCTCAGCAGACAATCTCAAGCAGATCGAAGTGATGCAGGATATTTTTGAAAAACTTCCGCAAAAAAATCCTCTTCGTTCAGTTCATCCGGAGCAGGGCTTCGTATATCTTGCCGATACGCTAAAGGTTATAAGCTATTTGAAAAAAGCCGGCATTGATCCGGAAGAATTCAAAAAAATATTGGAAAATAACGAAGAGCTTCTGCCGGAAGCAAATAAAATCCTTCAGGGAGTTTTCGCGGACAGAATTTCAAAAGAAACATACTCTAAAGCGGTGACAGCTCATCAAAAACTTGCCGTTATAGGAGAGAAGGCGCAGAAAGAATTTCCATCGCCGTATTTCAGGAATGTTGCGCTCGCCATATTCGATACGCTTAAAAAAACCCTTGATGCATCCGCAGAAACCGAAAACAGCAAGCTGCTTACCGAATGGAAAAGCAAATGGATGAAAAAGGACGATGAAGGGAAAAGTGTTTTCCGTGATTTGAAAAATACCGAGAAGCTTTCGGCACTTGCCGGCATCTATGCTTCTTACAGAAAAATCATGCAGGACGAAGGATATTACGATTTTGACGACATGATTCTAGATTGCTTGCATGTGCTCCTGAAAAATCCGTCGCTTCGATACGAGATTCAAGAGCAATACCAGTATGTTTTGGTGGACGAATTCCAGGATACTAACGACGCCCAGATGCGCTTAATCAAGCTGATATGCGATGCACCAGTCCATGAGGGCCGCCCGAATATCATGGCAGTGGGAGACGATGACCAGGCGGTTTATAAATTCCAAGGAGCCGAGCTTTCCAATATTCTCAACTTTAAAAATATGTTCAACGACGTGGAGATCATAACGATGACAAAAAATTACCGTTCCACTCAGGAAATTTTGGATATTGCATCACACATAATTAAAAAAGGGCAGGAGAGGCTGGAGAAGATTCTGCCGTATATAGAAAAAGTGCTTAAAGCATCGAACGAAAAAATAAAGAAAGGCGAAATAAAGCATAAGGAATTTCAGACTATCGCGCACGA
This sequence comes from uncultured bacterium, assembly GCA_963840885.1. Classification (GTDB taxonomy): domain Bacteria; phylum Patescibacteriota; class Minisyncoccia; order Phycocordibacterales; family GWA1-40-21; genus Bog-1340. The sequence continues at coordinate 19,936 of CAWJAN010000004.1, read as the reverse complement.
GTATCATTTTGTCTCGAGAGAAATAAAAAAACTTATAGACGGCGGAATGAATCCTGAGGAAATAGCGGTGATTGGCAGAAAACACAGGCAGCTTGAAGCGCTTGTGCCATATCTCAAGGGTGCTGGAGTGGAAAATATAAAATACGAAAGGGAACAGGATGTGCTTAAAGAACCGCATGTCAGGCAGATAATAACCATATCAAGATTTTTGACTACTCTTGCCGACAAGGATCACGACGAAGCTGACGAATATCTGCCAGAAATACTGAGTTTTCCCTTCTGGGATCTTGAACGCGAGGAAGTTTGGAAAATTTCCATTGCTGCAAGAAAGGGTGAATTCTCAAAAAATTGGCTAGAAGTGATGAAAGAATCATCGGATAAAAATATAAAAAATATTGCCGGTTTCCTCATAAATCTTGGTATAAGAGCGGAAAGCGAACCGCTTGAAAAAGTCTTGGACAACATAATCGGCGCTCATGTGGAGCTATCAGCGGAAAACGAAGACGACGATGAAGAGGCTGGCCCGAAAAAAAGCAAAAAAGATTTTTCCAGCCCGTTCAAGGAATTTTATTTCAGTAAGGAAAAATTCGAGCATTCCCGCGCGGAGTATCTCTCGTTCCTTTCAAGCCTCAGGGTTTTCGTAAACGCGCTCCGCGAATATAAGAGCGGGGAAGTCCTGTCTTTGAAAGATCTTGTGGAATTCGTGGAGCTTCATGAAAAAAACAACCTTTCGCTGAATGACCAGAGCCCATTTGCCAAACTTGGAGGAGCGGTAAACTTGCTGACAGCTCACAAAGCCAAAGGATTAGAATTTGAAACGGTTTTTATACTTTCCTGTCAGGATGATATCTGGGCCGGAAGAAAGATCGCTTCAAAAATAACATTGCCGGCAAATTTGCCGATCGAGCCGGCAGGAGATACCGATGACGATCAGCTAAGGCTCTTTTACGTGGCAATAACGCGCGCTAAGCGCCTTTTGTATCTGACTTCATATAATGCCGAGGAAGGCGGAAAAGAAGCTAAAAAGCTTAGATTCATGGTTTCCGAATCCGACAAAGATTCTATGGAAAGCGATGCGGTCAGGAAACTTTATTTCGCCGATGCTGCAGGCAAAGACGAGATCGTTCCGGAACAGCACGAAGTCCTCACTTCATCCTGGCTTGATTACAGGACAACGCCGTTTCAGGGCTCGGAGAAGAAGCTTCTTGAGACGCTGCTTTATGAATACAAGATGCCGGTAACTCACTTGAATAATTTTCTGAATGTAGCAAAAGGAGGCCCTCAATATTTTTTGGAACAGAACCTTCTGCGTTTTCCGCAGTCTAAAACTTTGTCCGGCTCCTACGGCTCGGCCATACACAATACTTTGGAAAAGCTGATTTTGCATTTCAAAAAAGAAGGGAAAATTCCCGGTACGGAAACTGTTCTGGGCTGGTTCTCGGTATTCCTGAAGAAAGAAAAAATGCCGCCATTTGATTTTATGCAATATGAAGAGAGGGGAAAAGAAGCGATTTCCGCATTTCTAAAAGAAAAGAAGGATTCGTTCAAGCAAAGCGACCTGGTAGAATTCAATTTTAAAGACCAGGGCGTCGTGGTAAACGGCGCTCATCTAAGCGGCAAAATAGACCGCATAGCGGCGTTTTCCGGCGACGAAGCCGAGGTTCATGATTACAAGACTGGAAAGCCGCTCGACGATTTTGACGGTTCTGAAAAGTCTCATGACTACGAAAGGCAGCTTATTTTTTACAAGATTTTGCTGGAAAATTCACGTGAATTCGGCGGGAAAAAGAAAGTGGAAAAAGGAGTCCTTGAATTTGTGGAGCCAAGAGCAAGCGACGGAAAGATAATAACCCTTGATCTGGATATCAGCAAAGAAAGGGCCGAAAGATTGGAAAAGCTCATAGGAGCCGTTTATAAAAAGATAATGAATCTGGATTTTCCGGATATAAGCAAATATTCAAAGGATTTAAAAGGCGAGAAGGAGTTTGAAGAAGATCTGATTAAAGAAAAAATATAAAAAGGCGGGCGCTTTAGCGCCCGCCTTTTTATTGAATTATTTTTTTTGTTATTTGAGCATGATATCGAGAAGCGCCGTGACTATCTGCTTCGGCATGTCTCCGTTCATGGCAACAGCCTTATTGTCGCTTGAAATCCATATATAAGGGCTGCCGGTCTGGTCTATAAGGTTGTTTGTCGTTACAAAATTATTTATTGAATCGACTTGGCTTTGGGTAAGCGGGGTTTTAGGGACAAGCAGTGAAAACGGCGTGCCTTGCGCTCCTGCCGCCTGAGCCTCTTCAACTTCGGATTCTATTAAAGATGCAAACTTGTTGCTGGCCAGGCAGCTATTGAATGCGGACACATCGAGCCCGACATCTTTCGCGATTATAGGAAGTTCGGCAGGATCGAGAGAGTTGTTTGAATTCGTAGTCGTGAATACTTCGTCTATGTATTTCCAGAACACGTCATTTCCTCCGAGAGAATTCGCGCATTCAGTCGCTTCCGCTTCATTCCTTGCTTTTGAGTGTAGCTGGTCGATAGGGAAATACCTGTAGACCCAGGCGACTTTTCCGTTATATGTGCTGTCGGAAACTATATTTTCCAGCGTGCTTTGGAATTCTTTGCAGAAAGGGCATTCGGTATCCGAATATTCCAGAATAGTTACTGGAGCTCCAAGATCGCCCACTATATGGTCGTCTTTCGTTATAGGCTTGAAAGAAATCAGCGTCGATGCCTGATTATTCGTATTAGTCGTTGCGGGGGCGCTTGCCGTTTTGGTATTGGCCATTATTATGCCGATAGCTATTATTATTCCCGCGAGAATTATGGCTGCCGGTATCGAAAATTTATTGTTTTGTTCCTGCATTTGTATTACTATTAATTTATAATTATCCCGTAATTATATCATAAGAAAAAATAATCATGCTGACGATATTTCAAGCCGGAATCATGGGAATACTTCAGGGAATAACGGAGCTTTTTCCAGTATCGAGCCTAGGACATAGCGCCATCCTGCCGGCGCTTTTAAATTGGCATATAAACGAAAGCAGTAATGAATTCCTGGTATTCGTAGTAGCCACTCATTTCGCTACCGCCCTGGTACTCCTTCTTTTCTTCATTAAAGACTGGATTTTAATAATAAAAGGCGTATTCCGCTCCATAAAAAACCGTTATATTGACCCGGATAATACCTATGAAAAGCTCGGCTGGCTCATAATAATAGCCACCATACCGGTGGGCATCCTCGGACTTCTTTTCGAAGAAAAATTCAAGCTTATTTTTTCTGATGCCTCATACATATCGCTTTTCCTAGTCGGGAACGGAATACTTCTTTACGGAGCGGAAATGCTCAGGAAAAAATCAGTCCAGGAAAATCCCACTGATCCTGATGGAAAAATTTCCAAAATTTCCTGGCCGGATTCCGTGAAAGTCGGAATAGCCGAGTGCCTTGCGCTCATCCCAGGATTTTCAAGGACGGGTTCCACCTTGGGAGCCGGGCTCTTGCTCGGGCTCGATCACGAAAGCTCCGCAAGATTTTCTTTTCTTCTCGCTACGCCAGTAATTTTTGCGGCGTCGGTCCTCAAGCTTCCTGACCTCGCATCGGCAAGTTCCGGCGTCCTTCTGCCTGTAATTTTCGGAACATTGTGTTCAGCTCTCGGCGCTTATGTTTCCGTAAAGTTTTTGACAAAATATTTCCAAACAAAAACGCTCCTGCCGTTTGCGATATATTGCGTATTGGCAGGAGCGGTTTCTTTTGCAATCTTACTGGTTCGCTGATTTTTTCCCGCTTGCAAACCATGCATAGGCGAATAACGCTATGGATAGGAGAAGTGAGCCGAGCCCGTGCTTGAAATGAATCGCGGCCGATCCGCTAACGTATCCTGGAAAATATGCCGGCAATGATCCGGCGCTTGTCGTCCAATAAGTTATGGCGAGTGCTAAGAAAGCAAGGCCAAGTATGACTGCTATATAAATAAAAATTTTATTTTTCATAAAAATAATATTACCATATTTCGTAACATTCAAATAGTTGCAAAATCATTATTTTTATGTAATATATTGTATATGGAATTTGCAGTAATAAAAACAGGAGGAAAGCAGTACAAGGTCTCAAAAGGCGATTCTATAAAGATAGAAAAGCTTTCGGATACCGCCAAAATTGGCGACAAGATATCCTTTGATCACGTTCTTCTCGTAGACAACGGCCATGATACCACCATCGGCACCCCTTTTATAAAAGGAGCGAAAGTCGAAGCAACACTCGAAAAAATCGATAGGCACCAGAAAGTCGTAGTCATCCATTACAAGCAGAAAAGCAGATACTACAAAAAAGCAGGACACCAGCAGCCATACTTCCAGGTAAAAATCGAATCTATAAAATAAAATCAAAAAGCCGCGCCCTTCGGGCGCGGCTTTTTCTTGCAAGAATTTTTAAAATAAAAAAAAGCCGCTGTTGCGGCTTGCAAGGGGACTGGTGTAAAGAAGGATAAGTCAGAGTAGACTTATAATTTGGCTCTTTTATAAACGGGGCCGCCCCTTCCGGGGACCAGTTCTCTTGCGAAAGAGAAAAAATATTCTCTTTTTTATTTTTTCCGGAAAAATTTCCGAAAAATGTTCTTCCGATAAAAATTTTATAATAATCACACTGTGCGTCAACGGTTTTTAAGAGAAAACTGTGGATAACTTTTTTGATTTTAAAAAATTTGGTATACTTATTTCCAGGATTTCTCCGCACTCATTTTAAGAAGACGTAACAGGTCGGAATATTTTACAAAAAATTTAAAACAAGATGAAAGGCAAAACTCACAAGTATATTTTCGTAATTGGTGGCGTAATGTCAGGCGTCGGCAAGGGAATTACTGTTTCTTCCATCGGAGCCCTTCTTCAAGCGAAGGGTTTTTCTGTGAATTTGCTCAAAGTCGACCCTTATCTGAATGTCGATGCGGGCACCATGAATCCCGTGGAGCATGGCGAAGTGTTCGTTCTCGATTCAGGCCTTGAAACCGACCAGGATATGGGAAACTACGAAAGATTTTTGAACAGGAGCTTGTCGAATGACGACTATATAACTTCCGGAATGGTATACAAGCATGTCATTGAGGCCGAGCGCGAGCTGAAGTACGGCGGAAAATGTGTCGAAGCGATTCCTCATATAAGGGATGAAATAATCAGGCGCTTTGAAAATTCGGCGAGAGTCAATAAATCAGACATTACCGTTATCGAAATAGGCGGAACGATAGGCGATTACCAGAACATAATGTTCATTGAAGCTGCGCGTACGATGAAAGTGCGCCATCCAAATGACGTCGCATTTATTATCGTAAGCTATATGCCGGTGCCGTCAAAGCTAGGCGAAATGAAATCCAAGCCGACGCAAAATGCCATCCGCCAGCTTTATTCATACGGAGTTAATCCGGACATAATAGTGGCGAGAAGCGAAGTCGCCATGGACCAAAAAAGAAAAGAAAAGATCGCCGTTTCCTGCAGCTTGCCGGTGGAGCAGGTAATCTCCGCTCCGGATATAGAAAGCGTTTTCGATGTTCCGATTAATTTTGAAAAAGACAACTTGAGCTCGATACTTTTGAAAATACTGCATCTGCGAAAGAAGAAAAAAGAACCGGGAATTTCTAAATGGGTAAGATTCGCAAATGAAGTAAGAAATGCAAAGGATACCGTAGATATCGCAATTGTCGGAAAATATTTCAATACAGGAGATTTCGTGCTGACCGATGCTTATGTTTCAGTTCTCGAAGCTATAAAATACTCGGCTTATAAAGAAGGCAAAAAAGCGATAATTCACAGTATAAATGCGCGAGACTTCGAGCATGCTGGCGCTGATTTTTCCGCTCTTAAAAAATATGACGGAATAATAGTTCCAGGAGGTTTTGGAGAATCGGGAATAGAAGGGAAGCTTGCGGTCATAAGATATGCAAGAGAGCATAAGATTCCATATTTCGGACTTTGCTACGGCATGCAGCTTATGGTCGTGGAATACGCCAGGAATGTTTTAGGGCTTAAAGATGCAAATACCACTGAGATAAATCCAAATACAAAAAATCCCGTCATAGATATTATGCCTGAGCAGAAAAAGCTATTGGCCGAATGCAATTATGGCGGCAGCATGCGGCTCGGCGCGTATGACGCAAACCTGCTCAAAGGAACGATAGCAAGAGAAGCGTACGGCAAAGATACTATTCAGGAGCGCCACAGGCACAGATATGAGGTGAATCCGAAGTATATAAGCCAGATTGAGGACGCAGGACTCGTATTTTCAGGCCGTTCGCCAAGCGGAATGCTTATGGAAATAGCCGAATTGCCCAAGCAAAAGCATCCATTTTTCCTCGGAACCCAGTTCCATCCGGAGTTTTTAGCCCGCCCTTTGGCTCCGCATCCTTTGTTTACGGCATTTATTAAAGCTGCGATTGCAAAAAAATAGTATAATTAGAATATGGAAAATCAATTTCTTCATGAGGTTGCAATCACTGCTATCATCATTAAAGACGGTAAATATTTAATTACTCGCCGCTCAATGCAAAAGAAACGCTCACCAGGAAAATGGACAGTGCCTGGTGGAAAATTAGAAACAAAAGATTATATCAACTCACCGAAAGATTCTGAGAATTGCTGGTATAGCATTATTGAAAAAGTTCTGCGTCGAGAAGTCAAAGAAGAAACAGGATTGGAAGTAAAAAATATTGACTACGTGACGAGCATGGCAATTGTGCATCCTGACGGTGCGCCGTCCCTTATCATTTCATGTTCAGCAGAATATGCATCAGGCGAAGTCAAACTTCAAGAAGAAGAAACAGATAAATATGCCTGGGTGAGTGCTGAGGAAGCTAAAAAATATGATCTTCTTGACGGTATTTGGGATGAACTTATGATGCTTGAGCTTAGAAAGAAAGGGAAGCGAGTCGAATGGAGAAGATTCAAATAAATTAATTCCTATTTTTTAAAGCGTTTTTAATGGTCTCCGGATCAGAGTATTCGAGCTCCGTTCCGGTGGAAAGTCCGCGGCCGAGCTCGGAAATCTTGATTCCATATTTTTCGGCAATAGGGGAGAGTTCTTTTTTTACATAATCGCTTGTGTATTCTCCTTCGGAGTTAGCATCAAGTCCGAGTATTATTTCTTTAAGGACTTTTGAAGCGTCTTTTTCCACGGCCGAGAGCAAATCTTTTATGCGGATTCTTTTTTCTGGGAATTTATCGAGTATCGGGATGAGGCCGCCGAGAACGAAATATTTACCAAGGAATGCATGGCCCTTTTCTATATTATCGAGGTCTATATCGCGGCTGACCACCATAAGCGCGGATTCATCGCGCGGACTTGAACAGATATCGCAAAGCTTCTTGTCGCCGCCGTTTTTGACGAAAAATCTTTTGCATTCTGAGCAAGAGACAACATTTGATCGCAGGTCGGTGATATCTCGCTTGAATTCATCAATAAAACTTTCCGGCCTGGATATAAGGTAATAAACGAACCTTTTGGCTTGTTTCGGCCCTATCCCTGGGAATTCTGAAAATATTTTTATTAGGCGGTCTATGCTGTTCACAATTTGATTATATTATAAATCTTATAAAAGAAAATCGCCCTTAGTCAGGGCGATTGTGGTTCATGATTTCTTCAAGGGTGTACCATCCGGCAACCCACAGAAGCGTTTGAACCGAGCCCAGATGCCGGCCAGTCTTGCCGATATTTCTAAGACTCATGCTTACGGAAAATCCTCGAATTCCATCGAGAAGATAATTGGCATGAGCCAACATCTCATCTTTGGATTCAAAAAACTTTTTTTCATCCATTCTTTTCTTCGGTATGCCTTCCGTATCGAAACGCTTCTGGTACATATTGCAAACAGCAAGTATCGTAGAAGAGTCCATTTTTACTCACCTCGCTTTGAAGTAATTTCTCTGTTATTCAGATTAATACTTTTTTAAAAAATAAGCAATTAGAATTTTTCGTTATCGTTGAAGTCCTCAAACCCACCTTTTTCCATGGAAAGGAATGATGATTTGTCGGCATCGAAGAAAAGCTCTACTTTTCCGGTCGGGCCGTTCCTGTGCTTTTCTATGAGGATTTCTGCCGTCTGCTTCTTGCCGGCGCCGTCCTCGTTTTGCTCGCGGTGTATGAAAAGAACCACATCAGCGTCCTGCTCTATAGAACCGGAATCGCGCAGGTCGGAAAGGCGAGGCTTTCCTCCGCGTGATTCCACTGCACGTGAAAGCTGGGAAAGGGCAAGGACGGGAATATCAAACTCCTTGGCAAGCTGCTTGAGAGAATGGGAAATTTCCGTAATCTGCTGGACCATATTGTCGTTTCCTTTGGTATGGACCGGCGCCATGAGCTGAAGATAGTCGATGACGATAAGGCCGAGATTTTTTTCGTGCTTCAGGCGGCGGACGATGGCGCGCATTTTCAAAATATTATTTGAGGCTTGGTCGTCTATATAGATAGGGGCTTTGGAAAGCGGATCGAGGGCGGAGCGGATTTTTTCGAATTCGCTGTCCAGAGTCAATTTTCCGGAGCGGAGTTTCCATGCATCGACGCGGGCTTCGGCGGCAAGCATCCTGTCTATGAGCTGCTGTGTGCTCATTTCAAGAGAAAAAACGGCAGTCGGAATATTATTCCTTATCGCCGCATTTCGCACTATATCAAGAGCCAGAGACGTCTTACCGACGGAAGGTCTTGCAGCGAGAATTATAAGGTCTGATTTTTGAAGGCCAGAGAGCTTGAAGTCGAGATCCTTGAATCCGGTAGGAACTCCGCGCAGCTCACCTTTTGCTTTGTGGAGATTATCAAGACGCTCCATTGCTTCGTTCAATACCGAACCGACCTCGATGTATTTTCCGGAAAGATTCTTGCTGGAGACATCGTAGATTTTTTTCTCCGCTTGGTCCAGGATTTCTGCCAGCTCGTTTTCTTCTTCGTATCCGAGCCTTTCAATCTGCTCGGCCGCTTCTATGAGCTTTCTCATGGTAAATTTTTTCTCGACTATTGAAGCATAGTGTTCGGCATTCGATGAAGAGGGAACCGTGTTTACGAGCTCAGTAAGATAGCTTGTGCCGCCCACGCGGTCCAGGTCGCCTGATTCTTTTAGCTTCGATGAAAGAGTAAGCAGGTCGATGGGCTCTCTTTTTTCATAAAGATGGACCATAGCCAGAAAAATATCCTTGTGTTTGCCGGAATAGAAAGCTTCGGGGCGGAGTATATCCATAATTTCCGGAAGCGCTTCCGGGCGGAGCATGATGGAGCCGAGAAGAGCCATTTCGGATTCGACATTCTGCGGCGGAATTCTCACCTGTATTTTTCTCTTCTCTGTTGTTGTCATGAGTTCATTTTACACGGCTCGGAAACCACGGGCAATCTTCAATATTGGCATAATTTGTGTCTAAACTGTGGAGAAAAAACGTTTTTTACGCTTCAAAATCAAGATAGAGCGGGGAATGGTCCGAAACCTCATCAGGCAAGACTTTGAATTCTTTTACTTTGATATTTTTGCTCACAAAACAATAATCCGCGTGTTTTTCAGGCTTTTTATAATATGAGGTTCTTGTGGAAGCTATTCCCAATTCTTTTATCAGATTTCTCAGGCCGAATTCCTCGAACATCCTTATGCTTTTCGTGTCCGGAAGAAGGTTGAAATCGCCACAAAGAATTAAAGGATTATTCAAGGTTTTCAAAAAGTTTATTATATTTTGCGACTGCATTATCCTGTCCTCGCTGTCGGTTTTGCCTTTTCCGTTCCAAAGGCCGTGAAAATTAATTATGGTCACAGGCCCATTTTTTGTTTCAATTGTCGCGTACTGTATATTTCTGGCATGATTGCCGACATCGCCGGGAGGGAGGTATCCTTTTTCCTTGTATACGTATATTTCACCTTCTTCCGTTACCGTAAGATTTTTCTTTATGAGCATCATGATCCCATAGTCATTAAGGAGCTGGGGCTTGAAGAAATATTCGTGTTCGTACAAGAGTTTTGAGATCTCCTGAACGCCGTAAACCATTATTGTTGAATGATCTATGGTTAGCCCGCCGGCAATGAAGCCTTCAAGGTCCTGATACGGCGCTCGCCACATTTCCTGCAGGCAAAAAACATCCATATCATTATGTTTTTTGAAAAATGAAAGCTGCAGGTCTTTTCCCGCTCTTCCGCCCCAGGTATTTAAAGAAATGAGCTTCATAATCCTATATCTTCTTAACTTCCTGTCCGTTTGCGGTATCTTTTACCTCAAAACCGAGTTTTTGTATTTCGTCTCTTAGTTCGTCTGATTTTTTCCAATCTTTATTTTTTCTCGCCAATTCTCTCTCATCCAAAATTTTTTGAACATTTTCTGGAATTTTTATTTCATCTTTCATTCCTGCTTTTGCCAAATCAAGGCCGAGGACTTTATCAAAATCTAAGATTGTCGCCAGCTTATTTTCATCCGATTCATCCGATTTCAAAAGTTCATTAAGGACTGCAAGCGCATTAGGCATATTAAGGTCATCGTTTATTGCAATCAGAAACTTATCTTTCCAGCTTGTCAAAACCTGCCCTTTTTTTGTTCCGAGCTTGGAAATTTTTTCCATAAGGCTGTCGAAGCCGTTTTTTGCGCCAGCAAGTATGTCATAGCTCCATTCCATCGGTTTTCTGTAATGCGTCATGAATGTGGCGAATCGGTAAACTAGGGGACTGATTCCTTTTTCCGTGAAGCTATTGTCTACCGTAAGGAAATTGTTGCTTGATTTAGCCATTTTGTCGCCTCCGGCGATATTCAAAAATGCCCCGTGCATCCAGAAATTGACCCAAGGGATCTTGCCGGTGGCCGATTCGCTTTGGGCGATTTCATTCGTATGATGGACATTCACGGCGTCTATTCCTCCACAGTGAATATCAAAGTGCTCGCCCAGGTATTTCATGCTCATCGCGGAGCATTCTATATGCCATCCGGGAAAACCAACGCCCCAGGGGCTGGGCCATTCCATTTCTCTTTTTGAATCTTTCGGCGAGAATTTCCAAAGCGCGAAATCTGTCGGATTCCGTTTTTCATTGTTCACCTCGATTCTTGCGCCTTCTTTTAGCTCTTCTATGTTCTGGTGCGAAAGCTTGGAATAATCGGCAACTTTTGAAGTGTCAAAATACACGCCGTCGGAAATTTTATACGCAAATCCTTTTTTCTCTAGCGTTTCAATGAGGGCAATCTGCTCTTTTATATTGTCGGTGGCTTTGCAGAAAGTTTTAGGAAATTCGATATTGAGCTCTTTCAGATCTTTTTTGAATGCTTCAGTATAGAAATCAGCGATTTGCCAAACAGTTTTTTTAGTTTTATTTTTTAAATAACTTGAATTGTTTTCAGCTTTATTTAAAACACCACAATAAGGACATGTGAAGGTTAGATTAATAAAATTATTGCCAATTCCCGAATCTATTATTCCAGTGAAAAAAACTTTTTTACAATTTTTACATTTTAAATATAATGCATCTTTTATACTTTTTTCCATTTTGTCTTCGCCCATGTCACGGTCATTCGTCAGGTGGCCGACGTCCGTTATATTTATGACATGGTTTACGTCGAATCCGTTATATTCCAAAGTGCGCTTCAGGACATCCTCGAATATATAGGTGCGCATATTACCTAGGTGCGGATAGTTGTAGACGGTTGGTCCGCAGGCATACATTTTTACCTTGCCGGGATTTATCGGCTTGAACAGCTCCTTTTTGCGCGAAAGGGTATTGTAAAAGAAAATCGGCAAGGAAGATTTTTTCGGTTTTATGAAATTAAGCAATGAAAGCATTTTTCTAAATTATAGCCACTTATTCTTTTTCGCAATCGTAAATACAATTATGAATAAAATGATCTGAAATAGCAGAATGAATTCCGAATTGCTTCTCATGAAGCTGAAAATAGATGTTCCGAACAAGCCTTCTTGGAATACGAAATCGGTTATCATTGAAAAAGGCAGAGCAAGGAAGGTTATGACAGTCAGGAGTTGCATAATCTCATTTTGCTTGGAAGAAAGGAGGGAATCGTTGGTTTCCCTTATTTCTTTCAGAAAATCTATATTGCCGGAAAGAACTTTTTGTACCCTATAATATTCGTTCAATATTTTATCCATATTGTCGGAAAAGCCTTCCCCGAAGAATTTTATGCTTTCAGTCCTTAAATCCTGCAGCAGCTCATCGTGAGGATTTACCGTATGCTCGATATTGAGCAGGTTCCTGTTGGCTCTGGATATCTCCGCAACCATCTCCTTCTCTTTTTCGTTGAAGACATTCCTTTCTATGAATTTTAGGTTGTCATTTATGGCATCAAGCTCGTCGGAAATCGCCATATAAAGTTCTTTTATGATGTAGTACAAGACATATCCGGCATGGTCTTCCATAAGGTTCTTATCAAGCATCTCATTCATCTCGAATGTTTTGGAAAATTTTTCAAGAGCATCTATGGTCTCATATCTGGTCGTGATGATGAAATTTTTACCGATGATGAAGTCCACTTCCTGCTCTATTCTCATATGCGAATGCCTGAGAGCGGGGAAATGCATGACCATGTAAAGATAGTTTTTTAAAGGAATGATTTTTTCCTTGTATGTGGGAAGTTCCAGCTCCATCGCCGTATTCATATCTATATCGTATTCGGAGGCAAGAGACCTTATTTCTTCCCTGGAAGGATTTTCAACCTCGATCCAGGTTATGGATTTGTGCGTGTGTTTTTTTACCATTTTTAATTAGCGAATTATGCAATCATTATATAATTTAACCTCAGATTTTACAATTGAAACGCATGTTGAGGGTTGGACAATATCAGCAGATTTTGCGATAATTGACTGACTAAAAATGACAGATGAGAATCTAAAAAGATATAAGGTATCGCTTATCGCCATTTTTTTGCTGGCTGTTGCTTTCGGCTCAGGATTTTACTTTGGCAATAGTTCTAAAAATGCCGGCCCTGCGCTGCAGATGCCAGATATAAGCTCTCTCGAGGCCTCTTCAACCGCCAATCTCGATCAGTTCTGGGCGGTATGGAACATACTTGGCCAGAAGTTTGTTAATGCTCATGGTACTGGCACTCCATCGACCCAGGATAAGATTTATGGAGCCATCGAGGGCATGACCGCGGCATATGGCGATCCATATACTGTATTTTTTCCGCCGCAGCAGTCGAAAGATTTTGCGAGCGATATTGCCGGAAGCTTCGATGGCGTCGGTATGGAGCTCGGAATAAAGAACGGCGAGATAACCGTCATTTCTCCGCTCAAAGATACGCCAGCTTACAATGCCGGAATAGAAAAGGGCGACATAATACTTTCCATAGACGGGACTTCAACAGCAAGCATATCCATGGACGATGCGGTTAATCTGATACGCGGGCCAGCTGGAACAGCTGTGGATTTGAAAGTTGAAAGGGCCGGCAAAACGCAGCCGCTCGATTTCAAGATAACTAGAGGAACGATAAATGTTCCTACCGTAGATACCGAAACCAAAGGCGACATATTCGTGATACATCTTTATAATTTTTATGCGCCTTCAGCAGATGCTTTCAGGGTAGCCCTCAGGGATTTTGCGGAATCAGGGAAAACAAAGCTCGTACTCGATCTAAGGGGAAATCCAGGCGGATACCTTGAATCTGCAGTTGACATGGCAAGCTGGTTTCTGCCTTTAGGCAAGGTTGTTGTTAGGGAAAATTTTGGCCCTAATATAGATGAGCAGGTTTATAGGAGCAAAGGATACAATGTTTTCAACGATAAGCTGCAGATGATGATACTTGTAGACCAAGGTTCTGCCTCAGCTGCAGAAATTCTTTCCGGAGCCCTTCAGGAACAGGGCGTAGCGAAGCTCGTTGGGACAAGAACTTTCGGAAAAGGTTCAGTGCAAGAGCTTATAAATATTCCGCCCGATGCATCTCTAAAAGTGACTATAGCCAGATGGCTTACGCCAAACGGGCTTTCGATTTCCGACAATGGCCTTACGCCTGACTACGAAGTGGATATGACTGATGCGGATATTGCGGCCGGCAAGGATCCTCAGATGGACAAAGCCGTGGAACTTTTGGATCAGAAATAGAAATCTTGCAAAATCGTCAGCGGTAGAATAGTATTAAAATAAATTAAAAATAACCAAAAAACAATGAAAGTCATACTTATGAAAGATGCCGCAAGACTGGGCAGAAAATACGAGATAAAAGATGTGGCAGACGGTTTTGCGCTCAATTCCCTGATACCGAGAGGAATAGCTGTTCCAGCCACATCAAGCTATGTCAAAGTAGTAGAAGCCAAGAAAAAACAGGATGTGCTCATGAAAGAGGAATTCAAGAAAGCTTTTGAGTATGCTCTTTCAAAGCTTCCTGGCGGCATGCTCCATATAAGCGGAAAGGCAAATGAAAAAGGACATCTTTTTGCGGGAATCACCAAAAGCCAGGTTATAGATGAATTTAAAAAAGAAACAGGCGTCGAATTATCGGACGAGCATTTCGAACTGGAAAAATCACTTAAAGAAGTGGGTGAGCATCCTATAGAAGTAAAGATAGAAGACAAGACTTACAAACTTATAGTTAACGTAAAAGCAGAATAGAAAAAAAGCCGCGCCCTAAAGGGCGCGGCTTTTTTATTTGTTTATTTTACGCTGACGATATTTCTTCTGGTAGTCGTGGAGTCAAAGTTCATTTTTCTTTTCGTGCCATAATTTACTTTTCCATCTTTCAAAGCAAAAAGAGTATGGTCTTTTCCTATGCCAACGTTTTCTCCAGCAAGGGTATCCCTGCCTTTTTGTCTCAATATTATCTGACCTGTTTTGGCTGTTCCTCCGTGATTGATCTTTATGCCAAGGTACCTTGGATTCGAATCTCTGCCGTTTTTGGACGCACCAGCCGCTTTTTTATGTGCCATATGAGTGTTTTATTTGATATTTAACCTGATATAATTCAGTCGTATGAGTATAAAAGATTTTACAGGAAAAATCAAGTCGTTTCATTATGGCTTGAAAGATAAGGCTAAAACCGCAAAATCCAGCCTGAAAATAGGAGAAGATATGTTCATTATCATAATAATATTCTTTGTCGGACTCATTTCTTTCGGCCTTGGCAGGTTATCAACCTATGAAAAGAAAAATACTGCATCAGCTAGCGAGGTTTCTGTAAATATGCCAGAAATTTCAGAAAACGACCCGCTGATTTAAAGAAATTGAAAT
Source organism: uncultured bacterium (assembly GCA_963840885.1). Taxonomy (GTDB): domain Bacteria; phylum Patescibacteriota; class Minisyncoccia; order Phycocordibacterales; family GWA1-40-21; genus Bog-1340. Next base: position 4,772 of record CAWJAN010000004.1, on the reverse strand, counting down.
GAAATAATAATTTTGATATTCTTTAATAAGAAAATTTCAAGGAGGCTTCTATGCCATTTGTTCTTAAAGTGAAATCATGCCGTAGGAAAAAGAAAAAACAGCGGCCTTTGAAGAACGGTTCCGTTAATAAAGAATTGCTACGGAATCGTTCGAGAGCCATGATATTGTCGAGGAGGGGGTCAATAAAATCTTTTCAAGACAATCTTATGTCTGCGGCCAGGGCGCAAGCGAATTGTTCACGCCACCGCATCTGATTTCTTCCAAAAGCAAAGGATGCGTCCCGGGCACGCATCCTTTTTTATTTATGATAAAATATATTCATGATAATCGTAGATGTCGAAGCTTCCGGAACTGATTTATTAAAGCACTCGCTTCTTTCAATAGGAGCGCTTGATTTTGATAATCCGGACAATCGCTTTTACGGCGAATGCCGGATATGGGACGGAGCACATATCATGGACGAGGCGCTTGCTGTTAACGGCTTTACAAAAGAAGAGATAACGGACAAAAAGAAACAGACCGACGGCGAACTTGTCAGATCTTTCATTTCCTGGTCCGACAGCTGCAAGGAAAAGACGCTTGCCGGTCAGAACCCTTCTTTTGACAGGGATTTTATGCAAATGGCGGCTCAAAGAAGCCACATCGACTGGTCCTTTGCACACAGGACGATAGATTTGCACTCCCTTTGTTATATGCACATGGTTAAGAGGGGAATAGCGCCGCCTGTAGAGAAGGGAAGGAGCGGCCTTAATTCCGAGGCGATAATGAACTATGTCGGCATTCCTAAAGAGAAGCACCCGCATAATGCCCTAAACTGCACTATAACGGAGGCAGAGGCCATATCCAGGATTCTTTACGATAAAAAACTTTTGCCGGAATTTGAGGCATATCCGATACCTTGGCTCTATGACAAAAAATAGCCTTAAAACCCAAGTTATAAACATATGCTGATTTTAGCGTAAATATGGCTTTAATTAGCCATATTTTTATTATTGACTATAAGTAAAAATAGTGTTTTAACTATTGACTTTTACTATTTGGTATGATAGCATATAGCTACTATCCGCGACAAAAGCGGATATTGTTATGATAGACATAGTTACTGCGTCGGTCTTCGTGCTTTCATCGATTTATGGACCGGGAGTCGCAACTAATGCGGATCAGCAACCCGCAATTAGCCAAACCCCCGTAATCTCTATAAATGCGGAAGAAGGGACAGGAACGACGACAATTCCTACGCCAAAAGAAATTCAGAACACGGTTAGGAATTTTTTCAAAGATGATCCGCTACTTGTAGACATTGCAAGATGCGAATCGGACTTCAGGCAATACGACGAGAATGGAAATCTTTTCAGAGGCAAAGTCAATAAAGGTGATATCGGGGTCATGCAGATCAATGAATATTACCACGCTGATGAAGCCAAAAAGCTCGGCCTCAATATAGATACAGTCGATGGCAACCTCGCTTATGCAAAATATTTGTATAAGACGCAAGGTGTACAGCCATGGTCATCATCGGAACCTTGCTGGGGAGAGGCATTAAAAGCCGATTCCGCAAATGAAGTCGCATTAAAATAAGATAATAAAAACAAAAATTCCCGGATAAAAACGGGAATTTTTGTTTATGAAAAATAATATATAATATATTCATGGATTTGGCACAAACATATGACAAGATAGCCGGGGAATGGCATAAAGACCATAAAAATGATGATTGGTGGATAGGAAGCACAGATGCTTTCGTTTCTTTTCTAAAACCTGGTTATACAGTTCTTGATGCCGGCTGTGGTGCAGGCACGAAATCAAAATATCTGCAAAATAAAGGATTAAAAGTTACAGGCATAGATTTTTCAGAAAAGATGATAGAGATAGCAAAAAAAGAAGTTCCGGAAGCGGAATTTTTTGTCATGGATATGAAAGAAGCCCATAAGCTTAAGAAAATGTTCGATGGAATATTCATGCAGGCATCTTTGCTGCATATTCCCAAAAAAGAAGTTCCGGGAGTAATAGAAAATATGGCAAAGAATAACATCAAACCTGGCGGCTATATCTATATAGCGGTAAAGGAAATAAGGCCCGGAAGGCCTGAAGAGGAGATAAAGGCAGAAGATGATTACGGATATAAATATGAAAGGTTTTTCAGCTATTTTACTGCGGGAGAAATAAAAGATTTTTTAAACAAATCTGGTTTGGAAATCGCATACGAAGATATTAAAGGAACCGGCAGGACTAATTGGATACAAATTATAGGCAAAAAGTCTTAAGAGGAAGGGGCTTTTGCTCTTATATATGTGTGTCGCACAATATATCTTTGCGGACATATATTCATATATAAAAAAGGCCCCTTATCGGAGCCTCTTTAAAATAGGCCTAATTGCCTGTTTAGTGTCCTAATCCTGCTTGAATTGAATTCCAAACGATTCCTATTACGAAATTATTCCATACCCACATTACCGGAGCCTGAACATAATTCCATACTGTTATAAGAAAATTCCAGAGCCAGCCCATACTTTCCTGGACTTTAGGGTCGTTTATTATATCTATAATGCTTATATGGAAAACGTATCCAAGTATGACAATGGCTATAAGTACTATTATGATAGCTTTTATAAAACCTTTATTGTATGTCATATGCGTTTAGTATAATTAACCTTAATAACTTATTGTTAAATAATACTAAACATTAAAGATACTGTAAAGGATCAAGATAAGCCTCAAGAACTGCCACCGGTATGGTATATGTGCCTGCGCAAACCTTGCTTTTAAGGCCGGTTATTTCAACTCCTGCGCTTGCGTATACGCCAAAATGGAGGTGTGGTCCTGTGGTAAATCCGGTGACACCGGTATATCCGATAACTTGTCCAGTAGTGACATGATCTCCCGCGCTTACTTTTATAAGAGAGAGATGTGCGTATATGGTAGACAATCCATTAGGATGTTCTATAAAAATCCATTTTCCGAATGAAGCGCCAGGGCAAACAGTATCGGTATCGCCTGTTCCAAGTACAATACCGTCTAGAGCCGCCTTTACGCGAGTTCCGATCGGTGCGGCAAAATCCACGCCATTATGGCCTTGGCCGTTATAGGCATTGGTAGTTTTTGAAAAATCTGTGACTCCGAATAACTGGGTTATTCTGATTGAATCAAGGGGCCAGGAAAGGATGCCTTTGTTATAGGGAGGAATTTTTGACGCATCAAAAGACAGGTTAAGGCCAGATTCATATTGCACCAATTCCTGATCAAGCGACGAGCTCAAAGTTTTTTTGTCAGCTAGCATTTTCTGATAATTCGCCTCTTTGTCTTTGGTTTCGTTCAAAAGATTTGTTTTTTCCTTTTGCGTTATATCCAGAATTTTTTGCTTGTCAACAAGATCCGACTTAAGTGCCAGAAGATCTTTTTTCTTCTGCTCGGCTCTGGTTTTATTATCTTCCAGGTTTTGTTTTTCCACCTGCGTATCATTTATCGTATTTTTCAATTTATCCTGTATATCATAGAGGTTTTTCTGGTTTGTCCAGAATTCCGAAAGAGTTTCATATCCGAGCAGATTTTCCAGCAGGTTTTGATTTGAATATCTTTCCTCTTCCCTAATGAGTTCCGCTACCGCGCTTAAATCCTGGCTTATTACGGAAGTATTCTTGTCTATATTCAGAGAAAGTTGCTGTATCTGAAGAGTGGTATTATCTATATTATTCTCTGTCAATTTAAGATCCAGGGAGTTTTTCTTTATCGTGGCATTCAGATCAGCCACGGCCTGGCTTAGAGTATTTTTTTCCGTACCGATGTCTTTCAGCTGGTTTTCATAGTCGGCAATCTCCTGTTCCAGCTCTTTTTTGCTGGCCGAAATCTGGTCTATTTTTGCTTGTATGTCAGAGTTCGTATCGGCAAAAGCACTTGTGAAAGACAAGAATACCGATAAAGATGCCAAAAGACATATTATCCTTTTATTTTTCTCTGTCATTTTACAAGATTTTTATTGCAGATTTTATCCTTTCTTCGGAAACTTTTTTCCCCAGGATTCCAAGAAGGGTAAACGGATCAGGAGATTTTTCTTTTCCGGAAAGAGCGACCCTTAGCGGCCAAAGTACGTTTCCTTTTCCTTTCTCTTCCGCAAATGGCATAAGTTTTGCGCTGAGCTTTTCCGCAGAAAAATCTTTTTCTGGGATATCGGAAATCAATCCGATAATTTGAGAAAGATTTTCTCTAGCTTCATTTTCTGTGCCGCCTTTTTTCCATACAAGCATAGCCTTGTCGATTTTTGGATTTTCAAAAAAATATACAATGTCGCCGTCTGTGACCATCTTATCTATATCAGACCAGACGCTTATGCGTTCTGAGATGATAGGCGCAATCTTTTCAAGCATGTCCTGATTTTTAAACGGTAGTCTCTTCCCTATTTCTTCAACAATTTTTTCTTTCGGAAGCTTCTTTATATATTCCTTGTTGAACCAGTTTAACTTTTCAGTATTGAAAATAGCGCCTCCTTTCTGGACTTTCTTTATGTCAAATTTTTCTATTATTTGATCCAAGGACATTATCTCTTCATCGGTTCCTGGATTCCATCCAAGCATTGCCAAGAAATTTATGAACGCTTCCGGCAGATAGCTGGCTTTCTCGTAATAGCTTACAGAAGTCATTTCACCATGGACTCTTTTTGAGAGTTTAGCTCTCTTTTCATCCAGTATTAAAGGTAAATGCGCGTATATTGGCGCAGGTGCGCCTATGGCTTCTTGTATGAGGATATGCCTTGGAGTATTTGAAATATGATCCTCCCC
>CAWJAN010000003.1:0-50340 GCA_963840885.1 uncultured bacterium | reverse complement strand
TTTGTTCCGCAAATAATACTCGCTCGCCCAGAATGTTCATGACAGATTTTTTAGCGAAACCTACTACTATTACTACGGTTCTAATTCCGAGATAATCGAGCAGTTGAACAGTATGAAGTATCATTGGCTTCCCTGCCACTGGTAAGACAACTTTATTCACATCTTTCGAGCTCATTCTCTTGCCTTTCCCAGCCGCTAATATTATTGCTCCAATATTTTTCATATGGTTTAATCTTCTTTTACTCGTTGTATATTTGCACCTAATGCGTTTAATCGTATTTCAAAATTTTCGTATCCGCGATCGAGTTTTTCGATCCCGAATATCGTCGACTTTCCTTTGGCTGCCAAGGCAGCCACGACTACGGTCGCTCCCGCACGTATATCAATTGAGTTTACCACAGCATTGTGCAGCTCAGTTGGTCCGTAAATTTTTAACGCGTGTACAAATCCTTTTTGATCGTCATCCAGGTTGAAATTATAGAAAGATTCGGGATCTTCTACATGCGGCTTGAATGGTGTAATTTTGGCACCCATTTTTTTTAATTCAAGGTAGTATCCGCATTTATTCTCAAAAACTGTTTCATGAATAGTCGAAACACCTTCTGCTTGGGTCATAAGAACAGCCCAGGGTGATTGCCAATCCGTCATAAACCCGGGATAGATGGAAGTAACAACATCTGTGGCTACAAGCAGGTCTTTATAATAAAATCTCATTCCGTTTTTTGTTTCCTCAAAGCCCCCATTTGCTTTCGACAGCATTTCGAGAAACTCTTTCAGGCTATTTTTATGGACGTTCTCGACGGTCACATTCCCCTTGGTTACGATCGCTGCGATAGCAAATGTTACGACTTCATTCCGGTCAGGACTAATGGTAAATTCAGTACCATGCAATCGCTCTTTTCCAAAAATCGTGATTTCCCGCTTTGCGGAACGTGTAATTTGTGCCCCCATCGCATTTAAGAAATCAATAAGGTCATCTATTTCAGGTTCTTCAGCGGCGTTTTTTAGTATGGTTTTCCCTCCCGCAATCGACGCGGCCATAATAAGTGTCTCCGTACCCGTATGTGTGTTCTTTTGAAATGTATAATGAGAAGCTTTGAGATCATCGGTCTTCGCATGGAAAAATCCATCCTCACTTCGATACTCAATCTCAGCATTCATCTGCTGAAGTCCTTCAACAATACGATTTATGGGACGGGCTCCAAGTCTACAACCTCCCGGATTCGGTATAATCGCCTCTTTCATTCTATACAACAGTGGCACCATGAACATGACAGAAGTTCTCGCCTTTGCTGCTTTCTCGAGAGAAATAATATGAGAACCAAATTGCTTTGCATGAATATGCAATGTATGGTCTGTCAACGTAACCGAAACACCCAAATCCTTTAAAATATCGACCATCACATACACGTCATCGATAAGAGGAACGTTATGAATAACAACCGGCTCATCTGTTAAGCATGCCGCAACGAGTAATTTTAATGCCACGTTTTTAGAACCAGAAACTTTGACTGTACCCTTTAACGGATTTCCCCCAATTATTTCAAATTTCTGCATAAAAATAAGCGTTTAGCGTTAAGGGTATAGCGTTAAGAATAAAGCCGCAGCTTGCACTTTACGCTTCCCCCTTTACCCTTCACCCTTCTAATAGCCGATCTCCAACTCTATATATATCGCCAGCGCCCATGGTGACGATTATCCAGTTGGGACCGGGCTTTTTTTCACTGAGGTATTGTATCACATCATCAAAACTTCTCAAAAAATGAGCATTATTTTTGTGTGTATTCATAGCTTCAACTAAGCCATTCGAAGATACCGATCCATCAAATTCCTCACGAGCAGATGGAAAGATTTCAGTTACTATTGCTTCGTCAATATCTTCAAATGCAGTAGAAAATTGATCAAACAATAATTTTGTTCGTGAATAGGTATGAGGCTGAAAAATCGTAAGAATTTTCTTATCAGGAAACTGATTCTTAAGACCGGAGAGTGTTTTCCGGATTTCCGTAGGATGATGTGCATAGTCATCATAGATAACTGCGCCATGGGGCGTTTTTCCGACAAATTCCATGCGACGCCTCGTCCCGCCAAACAGAAAAAGTCCTTTTTTAATGTCATCAATCGGAACGTCTGCTTCGAGCGCAACAATCGCTGCGGCAAGCGCATTAAGGGCATTGTGTTCTCCAAATACATTTAGGACAAACTTCCCCAAATCTTTGTATCGTGACGCCGCGAAAAAGATCGTCTGACCGTCAGACACAGAAACCTTCTGTAAAACATAATCATTATCGGGCTTCTTACCGAAACTGATTCTCTTCCGCTTATACCCTTCTAATGCTTTCGTCGTCTCGTCATCATCGCCATTTACGATAAGTGCCCCATCCTTTCCGACATTCGCTGCGAAAAAGAGATACGCATCTCGTACTTCTTCGATGGATCCATAGACATCCGGATGGTCAAATTCTACATTTGTAATAATTGCGTATTTCGGATACTGCCAAAGGAATTTCGGAGTTTTTAATTCGTTCGGTTCAGTCGCGTACTCATCCGCTTCTGCGATGAAATATTCACCTTTCCCGTAATGTCCCGGCAATCCCAATGGCCGCATATCACTTGTCCCTACAATATATGAAGGATCAAGCCCTGCCTCAGAAAAGATTGTTGCCAGCATAGCAGTCGTCGTGGTTTTTCCGTGACATCCCGCGACCGATATCCCTTTTAGCTTCCTATTAAAGATTTTCCCCTCCATAAATGCCCCAACGGCTTCACCTTGCATAAAGAACGGGATATTCTTTTCGACAGCTGCCTGAACCTCCGGGTTTTCAAATCCCTTATGCGCGCCAGTGGCGATAAGCAAATCTATATCTTCAACGTGCTTAGGAGAAAATCCTTCAGCAGGATTAATCCCGACCTCCCGCAAAGCGGCATCCGTTATGAATTCATCTTTTATATCACAACCGGTCACATGAAACCCTGCCTCTTTTGCGATAATCGCCAAAGGCGTCATACCGACCCCTTTAATTCCGAAAAAATGTACGTTCTTTATTTTCATGTTCGTTTTTCTATGAACACTTTCTTGATGTTCGCTATTCTTATATATCTTAAACGAATTGTTTCATTGCTTGCCACGTTCTACGTGGCTCCATTGCTTCATTGTTCAATTGTTAGAATAATATCTATATCGTTCCGATCACGTTCATAAATCTTCTATTCTTATCAATATCCTTACGATATGAGAAAAACTCATCGGTATGACAACTCGTACAAATATTTGCGACTTCTATATTTTCTTTCATAAAGCCATTCGCCAACAACAATTGTTCGGCAATCGCAGAAAGGCTGAGATAATACTTCTGTTCCCGAATTTCATAAAAATCTTTTAATTTAGGATACTGTTTCCTAAACTTTTTAACTCGCTCTTCCGGGACATCGTAGCACTCGATCCCAATCCCCGGTCCAATACCAACCCGAGTAGATTCAGGCATAACGCCTATTTTTTTCAATTTCACTACTACCTCGTGGATAATTCCCAATAGGAGACCCATATAGCCTGCGTGAATAATCGCTGTAGTATTTTTATCAGGATCATAGAAAAAAATAGGCAAACAATCTCCAGTGCTTACGCCCATAAAAATATTTTTCTGATCGGTTACCATTCCATCACCAGTTTTCTTTGTCAAACCATTTCCCTCAAGGATTGTATGGACAGCACTGCTATGTACTTGATGGAGCCTCACAAATTCTTCGTCCGGTATATTCAAATCGGATAAGAACTTTGGCTGATTCCGGGTACTTTCGATACTGTCTTTCTTCATACTACCATAGTATTTCGTCGATGTCCCATGGATCAGATTTTTATAATTCTTAAATATTGAAAACTTATAAATGTTCCCGTCTTTATACATATTTTCCACACTGCCGCTAATCAGAATTCTTCTTAGTTCGCTTTTTTCTATTGAGCTTAGTGAATGGATATACTAATCCACAAGCAATTATATATTGAATTATAGGTAACAAGAATACTATGTTGATAGTAGTTGGTAATATATGTATAAAACTATAATATAATGGATTAAACGTAGTATTGTCATTATTACACCATGGGTCTTGGGGTTGAATTGGAATGGTAGATATATTTGTGTTCGAATCTGGAATCGTAGGAATATTGATACATTGCGAGCTTGTGCCATAGAAAGAAAGCATAAAATTCAATACAATATAGAACCCCCATGTAATAAGCAATGTTATGATAACTCTAGCTAGTGTAAGCTTAAAAAAAGGAAGAAACATCACAAAGCGAATAATCGGAGAAGCTATGAGACTGATTGCTATGTAAGAAACGCAAATTGACAGAATGAGTTGCATCCAAATATTATGCAGAGGAATAAGTACTGCGATTAATAGTATGTTTGGTAGTAAAAGAAGAGCAATATATACCTTCTCTTTCGTTAATTTCAGAAACTTCATACAATTATGATACTATAATTCTTTACCCTTGCTTGCCCACCGTTTTATCTTCCATAGTCTTAGCGTCGGTGGAAATATTAACGAAGACGAAACGCTATGCCCTCGCTCTTAACGCTGTTTCCACTGCTTCATAGTCACTCCATGGGAGCTCGTGCTTGCCATCCATATTCATTGACCTCTCGTGGCCTTTTCCGAAGATCCCAATAATATCGCCTTTTTTACCTAACGTGTGTATTGCCATATCGATTGCCTTTTGTCTATCAGGTTCAATAAATACGTTTTTTCCCAATTCTCCTCCTGCCTTTTTAGCACCAGTTAAAATAGCCTTATTTATCTCATCCATCAGTCCCCGCGGATCGACCGATGTAATAATAACTCTATCAGAAAGGGACATGGCAATTTCTCCCAACTTTGGACGTTTCTTGATATCTCTATACCCTTCCGCTCCGATGATCGAAATTATTTTTGAGTTTTTCTTCCTCATCGAATTGAGCGTCGTTAATGCTTGAGTGAGAGCATTTGGGGTGTGTGCATAGTCGACAAATATATCCATTCCCATCCCGTTTTTTATCATGTTCATCCTGCCTAAGGGTAGCGTAAACGAAGCTAACCCGTCTTTTATTTTTTCATTGGAAATACCAAGAGATGTACAAACTGCGATTGCGGCAAGCATATTGTATGTATTAAATTCGCCGGGCAGACGGGATGTAAACGGAAACGATTTCGGAGAAACATCAACAGCCGAGCGAATGCCATACGTAACCAGTTTCTGATGTGTAAGTGTTCGCTGCAGCTTTTCGAAAGCTCCATCATCCTTATTGAGAAGAGTGCCCAGATCTTTGCTTTCTTGAGAAGTTTTGCTTTCGCATGAGAAGATAATTATCATATGTCTTATGATAATGCCAAATGCTCGTTAGTAATATTCGTTATAACCCCCGACTTTAAATGGAATACCCCATGGCTTATATTGATCAAGCCCCGTGAGAGGAGACTTCGAGAACAAGATGAAGTTCTCTTTGCTTTCTCCTCCCCTTTACTGCTTTCGATAAAAACTTTCTGCAATGAAGAATGAATCAGGGTGATTGTGAGCGTGAAAATCCACAGAGGATATAAATCTCTCCATGAATACTTGCTCCAACTGTGGAAATCATGGATACGGATTTTCCTGCAGATTTGAGTATATGATAAATGAGATTGACAGTAGTGGTTTTTCCATCGGTCCCTGTAACGCCGATAACAGTAAGTTTACGGCCGGGAAAACGATACACGACATTTGCGAGGACAGCTACGAATAAATGATAGATATTCTTCGTCTTCTGCCACATAAAATTATTATATCACGATCGAGGCCGGAGCAGGTTTGCAACCTGGTCCGAAACGTTTCGTAGCACATTGCAAATGTGCTCCGGCTACAGACAGTGAAACGTAAACCAAAATATGCTCGCGTCTGCAAACAATCACAAGACACGAGCACGAAAGTATTGTACTATAAGATTCGGACTTTGTCCAGTTTGCCGATTGCGCCGAGTGAGAAAAACATTTATGATGCTACTATGTTGACGACGAAAGATTTGAGGCGCGATACGAAAAATTTTTAAGCATGCGCTTCAGCCATTACTTCTCGATCTTCGAAAGCTGGCAACCAAGCAGGATATTAAATCTGTCGGGAAAGATATCCGAATATATGGAAAGGATCTCAAGGATATGAATAAAAATACAAAAGATCTTCGTGAAGATATATTAGACGTCATGTTACTCCTAAAGCTCCACAATCAACAAATAAAAGAACTCGAGAAGAGATTGGATAAATATTTAGAAGAGCTGCCGCAATAGCATATGAAACCACTTATTACATTTGAAGATTTTGATAAACTTGATCTCAGGGTAGGTACAATTCTTAACTGTGAACACAAAGAGGGTTCGAACAAATTACTTCGTCTGACAGTCGACTTCGGTCCGGAAGGACAGCGAAACATCCTCTCCGGAATCTCACAATTTTATACCCCCGAGCAACTTATAGGAAAAACATTTGTCTTCATAATCAACTTAGAACCCAGAAAGATGATGGGCGAATTCTCCGAAGGCATGATCCTCGCCGCAGACGGAAAAGTACCACTGCCGCTTAAACCTCTTAAAAAAACTCCCCCAGGAACGAATATACGTTGATGATATGTCATTCCGGCTTGTCCGGAATCTCTTCAATCTGGTAGACTGTAAATTGAATCGGTATGACTAGCAAGTACATGTTTGTCTACATTATGGGTAACAAGAGCAACAACCCCGTTTATACACTGGTGTCACGAATAATGCTACTTCGAAGAACTCCAAGAACACAAGCTTGGAGATTATAAAGGGATTTACTCAGAAATATAACCTACACAACTTAATATATTACGAGGCAATAGAAGGATCATCACAAGCAATCATCAGAGAGAAACAAATCAAAAATATGTCACGAAAAGATAAAGTTAGAACTCATATCAACTGATGAATCCAACCTTCAAGGATCTTTACCACCAACTCAATCCATCAATCCTCGTGTAAGTCGATGAGATTCCGGACAAGCCGGAATGACAGACATTAATCTCCACTCGGTGGAATTCCATAATAGACCAGCAAGTTTTTCGCGATGTCGAAGAATATGGGCGCAGCGGTTTCGGCGCCATAAATTGAAGCAGTGGGCTTGTTTAAGATAACCAACATAATAAACTTTGGATTATCGGCTGGAGCGAATCCGATAAATGAAGCAATCGTTTTCGTGGATCATAATGTCCGTTCAGTGGAATTGACGCTGTACCGGTCTTTCCGGCTATTCGATATCCTTTGCCAGTCTGGCAAACTTCGCCTCTCCCTCATCGACTGCGTGAACTAAGATTTCAGTCATGACTTTCGCAGTTCCTTCAGCAATTGGCTGGTCCAGTACTTTCGGCGGGATAGTTATCTGCTGACCATCAGGAGTGGTAATCTCCGACACGACATGAGGTTCCATACGCTGACCCTTATTCGCGATAGTAGCAAATGCGTCCAGAAGCTCTATGGGGGTGACAGAAATTCCCTGACCCGAATCCCGCGGTCGCCAGATCAATCGGATACCAATCCGGTTGCGTTTTAATCCCGGTGCCAACTCACCTTCTAAATCTATCCCCGTCGAATCTCCTATCCCATATTTACCCAGATACGACAACATACGATCCAGGCCTAATCTTTGGGCAATATACACCATACCGGTATTGTCTGGAGTCAATCATGATGTGCGTCATATCGGTGTTAGCAAAATACTGATCATTCCAAGTATGGATATCGTATCCTCCGACTTGAAACCGGACCCCCGCAAACAGGACAGGTCGAAGTAGGTGTAATGAGATGAGACTCCATTCCTGCCGCCATAACAAGAGGCTTAAACGTAGATCCTGGTTCGTACGTATCCGTGATAAAGGGATTTTTATACAGTGAAACATCGTAATTTCCATAGCTTCTCGGATCAAATGATGGAAATGCCGACATAGCCAGTATACCCCCGGTTGCCGGGTCCATGACCGCAGCCATACCGCTTTCAGCACCGTATTTATTAATTCCTGCCTTTAATTTCGATTCAACGAGGAACTGGATAGCACGATCAATATGGAGCGTCAGAAATGACCGGCCGTCTAACTCTCCGGAACTACCATCAAATTTCGATAAAACAGGACGCCCAAATGCATCGTTAATGATAACTGCCTGTCCTGCTCTGCCACGTAATTGCCTATCGTAATACCCTTCTAAGCCAAAATACCCTTTATCATTTCCGAATGTATCCTTACCAACAAATCCAAGAAGTTGTGCAGCTGTTGACGCTTCAGTATAAAGCCTGCCATATTCCTCCTGAAAACCAACACCAGGTATACGGAGCGCATCAATTGTCTTTCTGGTATCTTCATCGATACTCGGTTTTATCGGAACCCAAAATTTATCTTGAGTCAACTTCCCGCTTATAGTCGCGCTGTCCATGCCCAGAATGGGTGCCAATTTATTTGCAGTATCTTCTTTATCGCCAATTTCTTTCGGATTCGCGAAAACAAGATATGATAGCTTATTTGTCGCGAGAGGAAAATCGTCTGATGCTTTTATGTCACCCCGAATGGGTTCTATTTGGAGATTTTTTGAGTACTGTGCCTGACCTAGATCTGAAAGCTCTTCAGCTTTTACGACCTGCCACCAGAAGAGCTTTGCTGTGATAGCCATGAATGCCAGACCGAAGAAAAGCAGAATAAGGTGGTAACGCCATGTCATGGTTTAATAGCGATGGGCTGCGAGGAGGTATCGATAAACACGGTGTCATTACTTGGAATAAATCCAAGAGTCGCAGCTTCAGACGCGATTTCTGTCAAGGAAGCACTGGCATAAATCTTTTGTTTCAAAAGAATATTTTCTTTTTTTAACGCTTCGATTCTGTTTTGAACTTGAGCCAAATCTATTCCATCAGTCGACAGAAAATTTGAGGCCGATACCTGAATAACAGCCGACAAAGCCACGATACCAAATAACAATGCAAAAAAAATCTTTGTTCTATTCATATAATAACTTAATCTATAATGTCCTCCACAGTAATGCCAAATGTCTAATTCCTAATTTCTAATAAAATGTCAAATGCTTTAAAATCTAATAAACTTTGCCACTGTAGTTTTCTTTAGGCATTAGAAATTAGACCTTAAACATTTCACTTTTCCCTTTACCCTTAACGCTTTACCCTCTCTCAAAAATTCTCATCTTCGCACTTCTGCTTCTTTTGTTTCGCTTCTGTTCGTCACCGCTTGGTACCATAGGCTTCTTGGTAAGAATTATTCCTAACCCTTTATTTTCAAATTCTAAGAATGCATTCTTCACAATCCTATCTTCCAGAGAGTGAAATGATATAACTACGATCCTTCCCTTTGACTGTAAAAGATCAATTGCACCGCTTAATCCCTCTTCTAAGCTGTTCAATTCATCGTTCACAGCAATCCTTAATGCCTGAAACACTTTCGTCGCAGGATGTATTCCTACCCCGTGTCCCCCAACAGCTTTTTCAATGATCGTAGCTAATTCCTTTGTCGTTTCAATTTGCTTAACTTCTCTCGCGCGTATTATTGCTTCCGTTATTTTTTTTCGCACGATACTCTTCCCCCAGCTTCATAAATAACGAGATTAATTCTTCTCTCCACAACCCATTTATCAAGTCTGCTGCAGTAACACCTAGACTTCTATCCATCCTCATGTCCAGCGGTGCATCTGTCTGAAAACTAAATCCTCTCTCCGGCGTATCGACATGATGACTGGAAATACCAATGTCAAACAGAATCCCATCCACTTTTCCAAATCCATTTTTCTCTGCGATCTCTCTTATATCTTTAAAGTTTCCATACATCAAAATTAATTCTTTACCAACTTTGAATTTTGAATTTTGAATTTTGAATTCTACCCGAACATGTTCAATCGCTTCCTCATCTTGGTCAATCCCCAACACTTGACCACCCTTCTCAAGGATCGCCCTCGTGTGCCCTCCTCCTCCAAGCGTGGCATCAATATATCGCTTCCCTTCTGAAATATTCAGACTTGCAATTGCTTCCTGTAAAAGTACACTTGTATGGAACTCGGTCATTTCCCTTCAATCTCACCTAACCTTTCCGCGATCGAGGCGATATTGTCGGAAAGTACTTTCTGATGCTTATCCCATTGATCCTTATCCCACACTTCCACAAACCTCTCAAGTCCTGCAAAAATCACTTCATCTGTTATGCCCGCGTGCTTCCGTAAATATTCAGGAATAACAAACCGTCCTTTTGAATCGAGCTCAACTCGTTCAGCATTTCCCAAAAGAAAACGCTGTAACTCCCGGGTTGCTTTATTTGTAAAAGGTCTTCCTTCAGTTCCCTCCAGGAGCGTTTTCCAGTTTTCCTCAGACACGATAATAAGACAGCTTTCCAGTCCTTTCGTTACGATTAAAATATCACCGGTATCTTCCCTAAATCGTTTTGGGAACGCCGCCTGAAATTTGGTGCTTATTTTTCCTTCAGATCGTCCTAAAAGCATAGATTATTAATTCTCTTGCAGGCAGAACAAGAGAATTTCCTACTTTTTCCTACTTTGTACTACTTATTCTATTTAAGTACAATTTTCATGCTCTGTCAAGAAAGAAAATAGTAAGAAAAAGGGATCATGTGTGGAACATGATCCCTATAGAAGATCCTCTACGATCTTGGTAGTAGACTTTCCAACGCATTGACCACGAGAAGTTAATCTCGTGTTTAATCGTTGAATTTCTAAAGTTATAAAAGAATGCTCTTCCTCAGAAGATAAGTCAGACGGAACTATTATCTGCACCCCCTCTGCTGGTTGACCATTTAAGCAAAGTATGTCGACGCATAATAATTTCACGATATCCCTTTCTATATTAGTAATTACGTCGGACGACAAAATTATACTATGCTATCTTAATGCAAAAAGGAATAGGGAAAATCTAAGAGGTGAAGAAAAAGGAAGAATTCTAGAAACTACTGATCTGCGAGTTTCTGGTCTATCTGGTAGATTTTTCCGTCAGATTTGGTAACTTTTACTATGGCTTCTACTCCTTTTATATCTTTTTGGTAGTGGCATACATCCGAACAGGTCGCATAAGGAAAATCCTGGGTTATACTTGATGTTCCAGGTTTGATATCGATATTGCAGAGCAAGCCTTCGGTCGTGCGATCTCCCGTATCGGTAGCATGGCTGTAGTGAATCTCACAGTCTATAGATTTAATACCATCTAATTTGGTTATTTCGAGACGAAGTGCTGGCCCTGGAGGACTTTTTTTCGTATAGGTCACTTGTGACAATTTCATCCCAATATCTTCAGGATTCATAGTCAAAATTTGCTGCTGAGCTTCGGGTCCCGGAGTTGGAGCTGCAGATTGTGATGAATTCTTTGAGAGAATATAGAAACCGCCGCCCGCGACAACGATGAGCGCTACAGCGACTGCCACGACTGTAATAAGGATTTTGTTTTTAAACATCTTGATTACTGTAACAATTTTTTAAAACTATGTCAAATATAGTACGAGCCGAAGGTACCAAATGTACCAGAAGAGCCAAAGGATTCTGAAGCCGGAATGGTTTTGCGACACTTCCGCGAAGTTAGTGCCCTTGTGGTGCAAACCATTCCGAAACTTTGCTGAAATGATATGTTATGCGATTTACTAACTATACAGAAAGGATTACAAATCCTTTCCGGCCCGGGGAATAGCCTATCTTAGATTAGCATATCAACATCAACCATTAATAAGTTTCAGGGCTTTTTCATGGAGAAGTGAGTTTGAGGCAAGTATATTTTTACTGTTCTGTGTGATCGGATTACCATCAAAATCTGTTACTTTTCCGCCGGCTGCTTCGACGATGAGCATTCCGGCTGCATAATCCCAGTAATTAAATCCGGATTTATAATAAAAATCCAGTTGCCCTTGAGCCACCCGGCTCATATGGAGCGCGCAGCTGCCAAATATCCTGATGTGCCGTACATCTGCACAGATTTTCGATAAGACAGCGAATGAATCTTCGCGTTTGTCAATTTTCGAAGAACTATCTGTCGCGATAAGTGATTTTATTAATTCAGATTCATGTGAGACCGCTATCTTTGTCTGATTTAAAAATGCACCCTTCCCTTTTTCAGCTACAAACAGCTTGTCCAATGCAGGCTGGTAAATAAGTCCCAAAATTATGTCCTCGTCCTTCTTCAATCCGATAGAAATACAATACTCCTCAATATGTCGAGAAAAATTAATTGTCCCATCAATCGGGTCGATAATCCACAGATACTCTGAAGTATTTTGATCTGCGCCTGCCTCTTCGGATAAGATACTGTGATCAGGAAAATGTGTATTAATCTCTCTTTATGATTATCTCTTCCGATTTTAAGTCTCCCTCAGCCAAAATATCATGTTCATTCTTCATCCGATACCGGATATCGTTCTTGGATAATTCCAACAATACTTTCCCTGCCTCTTTCGCAGCATCAATGGCTAATTGTCGATATGAAATCATGATCGGAGTATAGCATAAACAGGAGTTAGTAAACTTCCCTTCTTAGCTGTCCAGTAGCCGGAATGGTTTTGTAAACCATTCCGAAACGTTTTGTAATATCCACCAAATATGAATGCATTACACGAGTTTAGTATTGTCAGTGAACGTGGCACAAAGTTTACTGAAATGACATTTGTGCGATTTACAAAACATACAGAAAGGATTGCAAATCCTTTCCGGCCTGTAGAAGGGCCTTACTGTAGTTTCTTCTGAAGTAGAGTAAGAAGGTCTTCAATTTTTACCCGTTCCTGCTTGGTAGTATCCCGGTCTCTCAGTGTGACAGTTTGATCTTCCAGTGTCTGGAAATCAATGGTAATACAATATGGCGTTCCTATCTCATCCTGCGATAAATATCGCTTTCCGATATTTCCCCGGTCATCCCAGGCTACCACACCATCGATATTCTTTTTCAAATCCCGATATACTTTTTCCGCGACTTTCGTTAATTCCGGTTTGTTGGCTAACAAGGGAAATACCGCCGCCTTAACCGGTGCCAGTTTTGGATGGAGTTTTAAAACGATACGCTTTCCCTCTTCATTATATGCATCCACCAAAAAGAATAATAATGATCTATCAACCCCGGCAGATGTCTCAATATCCCACGGTATATATTCTTCTCCAGATTCCGGATCATTATATGTCATAGGCTTTCCGCTATACTTTTGGTGCCTGGTTAAATCCCAATCACCCCTGTGATGAATTCCCATAAATTCTTGCCAACCCCATGGAGCGTTGTACTCCAAATCTGTTGCTGCTCGCGCATAATGCGCCCGTTCGTCATCTGCATGATCTCTAAAACGGATATTTTCTTTTCGGATGCCGAGAGAGAGGAACCATTCAAGTCGGTTTTGCTTCCAATACTCAAACCACTTTTTACCTTCTATGTCTACCGGTTTAACATAAAACTGAGTTTCCATTTGCTCAAATTCTCTGGATCTGAAAACAAAGTTCCCCGGAGTAATCTCGTTCCTGAATGCTTTTCCGATTTGAGCAATACCAAAGGGAATCTTGACTCTGGAAGAACTTACCACGTTTTTAAAATTGACGTGGACACCATTTGTAATTTCGCCACGCAAATATAACTCTGCTTGTTTCCCCTCTAGAACACCTAAGTAGGCCTTAACTAAAAGGTTGAATTGCTGAGGCTCTGTCCATTCGACAACCTGTCCTTTATGGGTCTGAACATGCTGCTTTATTTCGTCAGGTTTATCCGATCGAAACCGCAAATGACAAATTTTACATTCGACAAGAGGATCTGTGAATGCCTCGACATGACCTGATGCTTCCCAGGCGCGGGGATTCATCATGATTGCGGCATCGATTCCAACCATGTCATCGCGTTCAAGAACCACGTTCTTCCACCAGATATTTTTGATGTTGCGCTTGAGTTCAGTGCCCAATGGACCATAATCCCATGTTCCGGCCAGTCCGCCATAAATCTCGGAGCCGGGATAAATAAATCCCCTCCGCTTCGCTAATGCTGTAATTTTCTCCATCAAATTATCCATAATTTTTTTCAACAAAAAAACTCGTCTCTATCGATTAACAAATAATCAACAGGGACGAGTCGTTTTAAACCCGCGGTTCCACCCTCATTTCCGTTCCAGAGGAGGACTCTTTTTCTAGCTCGCAGGTCAACCTCTTCATCGCAAATTCTATTTAAAATACCATACATATAATCATATGTCAATATTTTGTGTATGCAATATGAGGTGATATGTAACATATCACCTCTTACCTAGATGCCATGGTATTCTATACTGATTTTACCGCTGTTTATTCTCCTGGCTTGCAAGATCGAATTTATAACTAAGCTTAAAACGAATACTAGGGCAAGTATAGTCGCGACGATCATCGCGGATTTCGCTCCAGCAGGATTATTTGGCTGACTAGTAGCGAAGATGAAAAGTGCTACTGAAAACACTAAAACGAGGGCTGATGGAATCCATAACATCCACAGTATTTTCCCGGTTTTGCTTCATTCCTTTTCGCTGATTGAGTAGAACGTTCACTTTGCTTCATGAAATGGCTCCTTTCAGAAAACCACTATAAACATTCAACTATGGGATTATAGCAAACGAGGAAGAATCTGTCGAGTTTTTAATTTACGCTCGAGGATGGACTCGATAAATGGTGAAATTTCATATTCGGAGAGTGTGTTATTTTGAGGCCAGTATCCTAAAAGCTCGAGAAGTTTTACTTCAAATTGATACACTGCTTTATATAAATTAGTATCACCGCTGAAGTTTTCTATTAATTCCTTAAAAAGTACATAAATAGCTTCATTTTCCTGATTTTCCGGACATAACGCATCTATCAACTCACACACATGATAGGCTACACCGACTTTTCGTAAGTCACACTTAATTTCTGAAAAGTCTTCGAGAGAAACAACTTCTGTAAGCAGAGGCATGCGGGAACCGCGATAGAGAGTCATGGATACCGTATTTAACATCTCTACATGAGATGAGCGCCTTGATGTAATCCTGCGAACCCCTACAGCTTTTACCTGGATCTTTCCATTCTCCTTCGTCATTACTGTTAAGATCCGATCAGCCTCGCCGACATTCCTGCGCTTGATAATAATACCCTCAAGTTTATATGATCTCATATAATATACTAATATCCAAATAATCTAATATACAAATACACTAATGAACGAGTGGTCTGCTGATTTCATTTGGGTATTCTTGAGTAAATCTTTGGGTATTTGAGTATTAGTATTATTTGAGTATTTACTTAAGCTGCAGCATCAACTGCTTATCTGACGCCAGGGAAAATGAATCCAGCTGATTGCTTCCGACAGATATGGTGGTATCCTGGCTATCTACGCCAGGCTGTTTCTGGATAAGAAGAGGCAATGGGGAATTATCTGCCAGCTTAAACGGCAATTTATATGCTACGGTATATGTCGCAGTACCGAGAGGATTAATAATAAGGAATCCTTCAAAAACAGTTTTACCCAATTCATCATATGACGTGACTTTTACCTGAGAGCCGCTGCTAGTAACGAGTTGGCTTCCCTGCGGTACATAGACGCGAACCCAATTTCGTAATGGCGCATTGAGACAAAGATTTCCATGTTCCAAATTACAGTCGGATGGTGGAAACGGATTTTTATAATGCACAGTAACTGTCTTTGTGATGGTACCATCACTCGCGACGTCATACTTTTGGTCAACTGCTTCACTGACATACATATTCGACTTCGCTCCTCCGAAATTCGCTTCATTAATGTGGAGATAGTCACCTTTTACATTCTGAGCAATTCTTCCGCTTGCATTCAACGACTCAAGTCCTGTTTGCGCATCAGTATTATAAAGATCAAACAGAATATGCTTTTGGGTCGTCTCGGTAATCATCGCCTGGAAAAGAGGCCCCCAATACAACCGGGGAGACGACGTAAATGCTTTATTCATAATAGCGTACATCAGTTCTCCGATAACGCTTTTTCTATCACCCCTCACATAATTTACCGGCCTGTCTGCAGTTGATTCCAGCGAGTAAATAACTTCCGGGCAATTACATCGTGGGTCTGTTTTGGTGGTAAACGTTTCACCACCCGCATCTATATCTCCAAGTATATTCATAGCTGCGACAAGTGCCTGTGTATCAACAGCTATAATTCCATCTACTTTCTGATATCCCGGAGCAGTTTTATACATCGCATTGAAGGCATCCATGGATGTTACGAAATCTGGCGAGAGATTCGTATCGCGGAGGTTCAATTGGTACACTTTCGGAAGATATTGGAGAATCGGCCTCGGGGCATTTGGCTTATTGGAGATAGTATCATCCAAAGTATAAATATCGTTTGAGGAATCAACATGAATTATCCCTTTATTAACACTGAAAATAGAATACGCGGTGAGGAATCCACCCGTCGGACGTCGTTCTTTATCGTTTTGGAATACAACTAAGTAATGCTGTTGCGTAGGCTCACCGAGCGCTGATGGCAAAACTTGTATCAATGGCTTCGCTTGCTCAATAAATGCAACGCCTTCGTCCGTGTATGTCCGAACGCTCGTCAGCTGGCTTTTTATTTTACCACCGCCGAAAAGAGACGGATAATGATTTGGGTCAACCTGATCGATCTCTTTCTTTACTAATACGAGCTGTGCTTCAACATCGTTGATTCGAGGGGTAATCTTTCCCATTGTTAAAACAGCAGTTTGGATTCTATCCTGAGCCGAACCCCCGGTAAACTTCTGACCTTTGAGACCTAATAAATCAGCATATGGTTTTACGGCATCAATCGCAATCTGACCTGCATTAATTCCATAATTTCCGGCATTTAAAAGATGGTATACATCCCCATAATACCAATTTGCTATAGGGATAAATTGCATATACCACATCCCATCGACATCCTTTTTGGTGACAAGCAATGCATCCTGTGTCTTCGTTAAATCATCTGATGCTGCCGCAATATTCTGCGTTTTCAAATCTGTTGCCGCAATTTTCGCCTGAGCAATAGCTAATTTAGCATGTGAGTACGCGGCTTTTGCGGGAAGTACCACTCCGAATACAGTAAAGAGGATAACAACGAGAATAATTGCACAAGCAATATAGAGAAATTTCCTTCGTGATTTTTTGCGAGCCATAGGTTTTCTGGAGGGAGGTGATTTCTGTTGAGCGAAATCATTTTGCCCCAAACTTATCTTCTTAAACCCATCCATTATGTCTATCATACCCGACAAAGACCAATAATGTCAAATAATTTATATCAAACTTAAATTGTTGTATAATACTCTGGGATGTTTGTTAACTATTGAGATTAGGAGAATAAATCTTGGCAACGGAATTAGTAAAAAAACTAGCCTTCGATTGGTGTAAGCAGCACGGGCTAATAGCCACGGTAAATATAACTGATAAGTATGATGTACTTATCCAAAGAATTGCTGCAGATCTAATTTCAAATCTGCCGCTCCTCGCAAACATGAACGAGGATGTCCTTCTCAACGGCTGTCTGGAAGGATATCAGCAGTATTTTAGTGAAATACCATAGCGGCAGCAGGGTAGAGTTCTCTATCCTGCCTTATTCTTTACAACGCTCCTTTTCCTGAAACCATGGCCCAGGGGGTTTTTGCTAATATCCACAAATCGTAACGAATAGACCTTCGTTTTACATACTCTGCATCCATTTCGATACGTTTATCAAAGTTAATTTCACTTCTTCCGGAAACCTGCCAGAATCCGGTGATTCCCGGCTTGACTGACAGCACAACTTTTACCGATTCCTGGGTATGTGGGTATTTTTTCTGTTGCTCACGAAGCTCATCGGGATAGTATGCCCTTGGGCCCACCAAACTCATTTGACCACGTAATACGTTTAAAAATTGCGGGATTTCATCTAGTGAGTGTTTGCGAATAAACTTTCCAACATTTGTGACCCGCGGATCATTCTTTAATTTATAACTACTTCGTTTATACGAATCCAGGAGCTTCGCGTATTCAGGATTATCCCGCAACATTTCATGTGCATTTTGCACCATTGAACGGAATTTGTACATTTTAAATAACTTCCCTTTTCGACCGACACGGGCTGGAGTATCAGCAAAAATAGGACCTTGAGTATCGAGCTTAATTGCAATACATACGATAATGATTATTGGTAGAAAAATGAGAAGCAGTATTGAGGATAAAAAAAAATCGATAATCCGTTTCCCGGATTCGTAGTAAATGCTCTTTTTATTTTCAGAAATAGGCATAATAGCTACCCAACTAATTGAGTTTTGAGAGGGCATAACTTCTTCTAGACTGATTTTACAACTAGTATAATTCAATAAGTTGTAAAATGCAGTAAGAAGAGTACATATTATGCTAAATGATCGTTGGTTGTTCCCTCGAGGCTTTTCACCAATTCCTTAATTTTTGGAACGGAGTTCTTTGGACAAATCAGAAGCACATCGTTTGTATTCACGATTACCATATCATTCATATCGATACCTACTACCAGTTGGCTCTTATTATAGTTAAAAATAAGTGTATCGGTAGAGTCTTCAACGAGCACATTCCCTCTGACCACATTTTCTTCGTCGCTCTTGGCTAACGCTTCTTTTAACGCTTCCCACGCACCAATATCACTCCACCCGAGATCAACAGACAAAACCTCACCGTCTCTGGGGTTCATTTTCTCCAGTACAGCACTGTCAAAGGATATTTTTTCAACTGTCGGATAAATGATATCGAGTACCTTCTGGAAATCTTGTGTTCCAAATGCTTTATTTATCTGTAACAGTTGAGAAAATAAAACCGGAGAAAATTCCGAGAATAGTTTCCATAGGAACCGTGGTGTCGTGACAAAATATCCCAGATTCCATGCGTGCCGCCCATCTTTCACATACTGCTCTGCTTGGGATAGATGCGGATGATATTCGAAGCTTTTAAATGCGTGGATCGGTAACCCGTCAACCTTTTTTATTTCCGACCCAAATTCAATGTATCCGACATTTTGATTGGCGAATCGGGGCTTTTGGCCTACAAAGACAATTTTTTTGCCGTTTTCTAAAATCATCTTCTCTGCAACTTTCAATGCTTTGCGGAAACAGCTCTTCATTTCTCACGAGATGATCACTTCCCCACAAAAGCGCAATCGGTTCATCCGGGCACATTTTTACAAACTGAGCAGCTATCAATCCGACTGCCGGCCCAACATCCCGCATTTCAGGTTCTACCATAATATGATCACCCGGCAAGTCAGGCAATTGCGATTGAACCATATTTTGATATTTTTTCCCTGTCGAAATATATACTTCGTTCCAGCTAAAATCAGGAAACAACTTGCTTACTGCTATCTGCAGCATTGATTTGTCTCCGATAATTTTCTCGAATTGTTTAGGAGAATTTTTTCTGGAAATAGGCCATAGCCTACTTCCAACTCCTCCTGCGAACATTATTATTCTCATATTTTTATTGTATTACTTTTTCGACCAGTTGTCTTATTTCTTTTTGAAAACTCTCTTGACTAAACTTTTGTGCTTGCTTTTGACATACGCTTTTATACTTTCTGTCAAAAGCGCCTCTCGATAAACCTCCGTTGAGTCCAATAAACATTTTAAGTGCCTTAACCAACGCAGACTTTGTTTGGGGAGTAAAGAAATAGCCGGTTTTTCCATCGACCACAGTTTCCAATGCTCCACCGGCTTTGTATGCGATCACCGGTCTTCCGAACTTCTGCACTTCTATAATAGACAAACCCAGGTCCTCATGGCCTGGGAATAGCAGGGCTTTACAGCCCATATAATACCTTATTAAGGCCTCATCCGTCAAGTTGCCTATAAATTCTATCGTCGGGCCAGCCATGGACCTCAATCGATTTTCCTCAGACCCATTCCCGATTATTCTCAGCGGAAGCTTCAATTCATTGCACGCCTGAATGGCTAGATCAATTCTCTTATACGGAACAAACCTTGAGACGACAGAGAAAATAATCGCTATCCTCGCCTTGCTTCTTGCTTCTTGCGATATCTTGCTTTTAACCCATCGCCGAGAGTTACTGCGGGATATATTAATTCCGAATCCCGATTGAAGTATTTCTTGACACGCTTTTGAACCTCCCCGGAGATTGAGACAAAAACATCCGGCCTCTGCGAAGCTATTTGATCCCAAGCTCGGAGATATGTGATAATCGGCTTCGTGAAGAATCGGAATATAGGATTTGCAAAGTACTCATCATACCCGCTCCAGAGATACCTCGTGGGCGTCAAACATATACAGATATGTTTCGTGTGTGGTCTCGTCAGAATTCCCATGGCAGCCTCACTGGTAACAGAAATAACCAAATCATATTGGTCGAAATTAAAACTTTCGAAGGCTAACGGCATCAGATAAGGAAATAGCTCATGCCGTGAGGATGCGAAGGGGAACTTTTGCAAAAAAGAGGGTATTACTTTGAATTTGTTTGCCCATTGAGCTGAGTTTGGAGAGTACACCGATGTATAGAGTGGTGCGTCAGGAAAAATTTCACGAAGCGACAGGAGCACTCTCTCTGCTCCTCCCCATTTGTTCACTCTATCGTATACGAACGCTACTTTCATAAACTTGTTTTGTTTCTGCAGCCATTTTCTTCCAGGAAAATTGAGATGTTTTTTTCACCCCATCTGTTTTTTGTGCCGAAAAATCATTCCTCTTCTTATATACCATAGAAAGCGTGCCGGCAATATCCTTTATCACTTTTAGGTCAAAGTATAACGCGTTATTCCGCAAATTTCACGGATTGATGGAATATCAGACGCGACTACCAGGCATTTCTGACTCATAGCCTCAAGAGCCGGAAGACCGAACCCCTCCATCAGCGATGGGATAACCGTTGCAATCGCATTTTTATATAAGTACCCAAGCGCTTCATCGTTAACGTCGTGGAAAACCAATATATCAGAGCGCAGACTATACGCGTCAATTGTTTTCTCCAACCGCTTATAAAAATAGTTATTCTTACCAACTAAGATAAGCTTTACATCTGAACCATTATCTTTTTTAAATATCCCAAACGCTTGGATAAGTCTTTCAAGATTTTTGTGAGGATAGGCGTTCCCGACGTAAAGAAAGTATTTAGTATGTAGTATTTTGTATCTAGTATCAACAAGCTTATTCTGTTGTCCATCCATGCGCTCATCTACCCCTTCGTATGTTACGGTAATTTTATCTTTAGGAATATGGTAGTGATCTACAATTTCCTGTTTCGTGGCATTTGATACAGCAATAATTTGCTGAGCATGCAACACCGCGTTCCTCGTAAGCAATTTATACGCGAATAGTTTTGCTTTATAAAAAACATGGGGCAAATTCGACGCTTTTCCTGTGGGAAAATGGAGAAGGATGAGGTCATGAATAGTGGCAACAAACTTTCCGCTATATAAAATGGGGTAAGAATAATAGGGAAAGTGCATCAGATCAAGCTTCTCCTTATATAAAATGCCTGAAAGCTTGATCTGTTCTGCAAAACTATGCCACCGAACATCAGCTATCACTACTTTCCATTTTTTATTAGAAATTAGTGCTTTGACATTCCCATAATCTTTACCTAATACGAACAAAACATACTCATTCGCTTGATCAACTTCCTGAAGATACTTTACTAAATTCCGAATATATCTCCCAATCCCCGTCTCATCCCACAACCTCGCATCAATTCCTACTCTCATGGTTATTATTATAGCGTAATTTTCGTCATTGCGAGGAGCGGCATCCGAGCGACGCGGCAATCTCGTGAAAACCAGATTAAATGTAACCTAATAAGATTGCCGCACCAGTCTGCGGACTGATTCGCAATGACGTGGCGCGATTGAAGTAAGTCATTCTAAGAATAACACATTTTATGAAAGCACTTTTGGAGTGTTTTTTTTATGGAGGTAGTCGATGCCTTTGTAGACTGCCCACATGACTGGCTGGGGATAGGCTTTGGCGTAGTTTTTTTCGTAGAATATCTTCATCGCGCTGAATCTTGCGTTTTGCATTTTTCGTTTTTGCTCGACGTTCGCAGTTGTTATATTTTGGGTAGCCTTTTTCGTACCCATCGCGACACCGCCGATATGCATGATATTTACTTCCCCGACATAATAGATCTTATAGCCTGCTTTTTTGATATCCATACAGAGCTGTATGTCTTCGCCGTTAAAGAAGTAGTCTTCGTCCCACCAACCCACTTTTTCTCCAACTTCACGGGGAATAATCATAAACGCTCCCTCGATCGCGTCAACTTCATGTGAGGTCGATAAATCCTTCCAGCCTTGGGTATAGCCCGCGAATAGCCGACTCTTGGGAAACATTCTCTGTAATCCCAAAAAATAACAAAATGCATTCCATGGGGTAGGGAATCCACGGTGACAATTAAAGTCTAGCTTTCCATCTTTATTCATCAGCTTGCACGACGCTGCACCTGCATCAGGGTGGTTATCCATAAAATCAACCATATACGAAATTGTTTTTGGATATGAAATAGTGTCGGGATTTAAGAACAAAATATACCTTCCTTTTGCATAAGGGAGTCCTTTTTTGTTCCCTGCTCCAAAGCCGATGTTGCCGCCATTATTTACGAAGTGAAATGTTTTAATTTTTGTTGTCTTTTTATATTCAGCAAATGCGTCTTGGGTCCCGTCTGTCGACTGATTATCGCAGACGATGAGTTCAAAATTCCCGGAAGTCACATCTTTCTGATAATTCTCTTCCACCGACTTCACCGCATCCAATGTTATTTGCTTGGTGTTGTAGGTAAGGACTATGATTGATAAGTCAGGAGTCTTCATAGAGATTTATTGCTAATTCATATTCGCTCTTTTAATAAACATTTTTCTTTAATCAATTGCTACATTGCTTCATTGCTCAATTGCTAGGCGATTTTTTATGCTTCGCTTTAACAATGAAACAATCGAACAATGGAACAATTCTAGAAATACGTAATATTATTGGCAGAAAACCTTCAAGCTTCCTGTGAAACGTCGGAATACACCTTCTCTAGAGCCTTAGTAATGCTCTCCCAGTTATATTTCTGCTCTATCAGGCCTCTGGCATTCTTTCTGATTATTTCATAGTAAGAAGCGTTTTGCAAAAGATTGACTGTCGCATCAGCCAGTTCTTCGTCAGTTTCGCCGGTAATAATCTGCGTCCCATTTTTGGCGCCTAATGCATCCGCAGCTAGATTCGTCGTAACGACCGGCACACCGCTGGCCATGGCCTCGATGACTTTATAACTGCTGCCGCCGCCGACTTTTATCGGGGCGAGAAGAATATCGCTCTGTTGGTAAACTTTTACAGTATCATCAGCGTGCTCCTCGAATGCGATGGAATCTGTTTTTAGCGCTTTAATATCTTCAGGTATATTTCTCCCGACAATCCAAAGAATTGGCGTAATAGTGGCTTTTTTTGATTCCAACTTCTCGACAATTTTTGGCCAAATATCCTTAATTATCCACTTTACCGAATCTCTGTTTTGTATCCACTTGAAGCTCCCAATAAACAAAACTTTTTTCGTTTTCCTATCCTTCGCACGCGCCAATGTATAGATACGGGTATCAACTCCATTCGGGACGACGCACACATCACTTCTATTCATTTTGTGTTTTTCTTCTTCTGTTACAGCACAAACTTTCGTCGCCTTTTTCCAGAATTTCTGTTCCCAGTATTTTATTTTCGCAATATCTCCGTATAGCAGCGGACGAAGATATGGCCTGGCAGTTTTCGCATAGCGCGAATAGACGAGATATTCGATATTGTGCTCTACTAATACTGTGGGCAAATACGTTTTCGGGAGATTTTGAAACACATAAAAGGTCTCGACATGAATAACATCAAACCGTTTCCGATTGAGTACCTCCACAATTTTTTTCTTCATTTCCGGGAAGGTATGCATGACAAGGAGGAGCGGATACGGAGAAAAAGTCGATTTTACGATATTTTCAAAAGTCCATGGCTTTTTATGAGGAACGACAATTATTTCCTCACAGTACTTTTTTACTTCCTTTACATCCGTCTCTGTCTGTTTCGCTCGGATCTCACAAACAAGCGTAATTTTATTTTTCTTCGAGAGTTCCTTGATGATATTAAACAACCGAACATTCCCCCCATCCATAAGAGGGTACGGAAGATAGGAAGAGACAATTAAGATATTCATGATTTGATTATTTGCCGAAACATACTGTATCCACGATTGGAATGTAAGAATTGTTCAATTGTTTCACCGAGTCGGACTCGTTTCATTGTTCAATTGTTAAAACAACAATGGAGCAATGAGCGAACAATAGTGAGCGTTAGCAATGGAACAATCTTCTCCAAGCTTGAATTAGCATCATTTTACGTAATGATTTACCATAAACCTCGTGCATTCAGTTCAGGGCTTTTTGTGCAAATCAAACAAGATATAATCTTTATTTGCTGACACAATTTTATATGTTTTCCCAATATCGTAATCTTTTGGCTGCGGGTTCGCTAAAACCAGATAATCTGCCCCTAATTGTATCAGATCAGGGAGGGAATGTTCAAAGCTCGGCCACCCCTTACGCTTCGTTTGATAAAGAAACGTCGTATCGCCATCTAACGGAGCAATAACCAGCGCATTCTTCGGAGTAAGCCTGTCTACGGCTTTACCTGCAACGATAAGCGACGGATTGTTGATATTGAAGTAGTCCCGGACTTGGTACCAGGCAATCCACCATCCAACCAGCACACAAGCAGCAAATATTCCTATCCCAACCGAGAGATTCGGGAGTAGCTTCGACCTCGCATGCAACAAATAATCACCGCCAAGACCGAAAAAGAAAGCAATGGTAGGGATAATGATAATTTGATAATAATCATGCTGTAAGTTTCCGCGCGCAATTACTAATATATACACTAATGCCGAGAGTGCAAAAGAATAAAAAAAGAGCATGTCCGTTTTTGGCCGTTTGATAAACCCAATCGCGAGGACAAGTAACCCAAACCACCCTGAAATTAAGCCTCCAATACGTAAACCGAAGACCCATCTGAAATATGACCTCGTAAACCGCACATTCCCGCCATTAAAAAGCCATGTATTTGAAGGTATTCCTTCTGGATATTGCTGCATCCACAACCGCCACCATGCCAGAGGGGCGACTGATAGTATGGTAAATACCCATAGTTCCCATCTGAGAATCATCTTCCACCCGAACCGCTTATACGCCAGATACACCATCGGCAAAACAAAGAATATCGCGAATGGTTTAAAGAGCAACGCGCACGCAGTAAAAATAATTGCTAATAGTAAGAATGAAAAACTCTGAACGCTCACTTCTGACACTTTGGAAAAGTTATCGCCGTTGTGGTGGGACGCTTTGGAAAAATTCGTACCTTTACGAGATTTATTTTCATTGTTGCCTTTCCCTTTTTCATTTGAAATTTGAAATTTGAAATTTGAAATTGTATCTATCCATTTTCCAAAAAAATAGATACCCCCAAGAATTGCCATAGTCATCGCAGGATCAGGCAGAATAGTCCTATCATAGTAAATGTTATACGGGACAAATGCGAAAAATGCAGCCGAAATAAAACCAACCGTACTGTTCGCATAGCGTTTCCCGATAAGATATACGAAGACAATCGCGAGCATCGAGATCAGAATAGTTACGAGCCGGCCCCATTCTTCGAGAGTAAATACGCCGAAAATGACAAATCCTCCAGCTTGGAAAAGGTTATACAGAGGGAACTCCAAAAACCGATATCCCTTGGGATTATCCACGCCGGTTTGAACATTGGAGATATCATCGTACTGAGGATGGAGCAGGTCAAACCCATGGGCCACAAAGTTCCGCGAAACTGCCGAGGTATCTCCCTGTCTCCACGCGTGCCAATCCGCTATCGGATTATTAAACCGATATAAACGGACAGTAAATGCCAGGATTATTATGACAGCTAAAATCGTTATTTCTAGCTTTTGTTTAAGCTTAATGTTATTCATCACCATTGTTTCATTGCTATCGCTACGCTCATTGTTCAATTGTTACTTCAGCAATGGAGCAATCGAACAATGGAACAATAATGTAATAAACCATAGTATGAAAATTATATAATCGTTAGTCGGCCATCACTGAGCAATTTTAATTTTCATATCCTTGTCAAACTCAAAAATATACGATTTACTCTTCGATCCCGCTGCTTCAGCTTTCGCCTCCTCTACGGTTCCTGTATTTTTAACCACTTGTGTGTCATCACTATAAATAAACCACAGTCCATCAGGAAGACCTACTGGAAATACCCACGCGTTCCCTGTCCGGATCGGAGTATTTACGAAATAAAGTGTCGATCCCGGCGGAATATCACCATACAACACATGCATGTAGCGTAACGTATAGGCGGTAACATTACTAGCCTTATTCCAATCTTGGGCTTCTTTACTGAGGGATATAAGGGAGGTGGCAAAGAGTACTACGGTAAATATGATTACCACTGATATGATGATGACTTTTTCTTTTTTCTTCGCAAACGTTTCAACAATCCACATCAGCACATAACTCACGAGCATTACGAATCCGACAGATGCTACATAGCCGTATCGCTCCGACATATTTCCCAGCCCCAAGAATGGTAGGAGAGCAATGAATATAAATGAAAGTGTGAATACTACGAACCTGCCGGGATTGTTTCTCAAGACTGAGCGAAGTTTGTTCTGCTGCTTTACGAGGAGATAGACCAATCCTGCTATAACAAGACCTCCTGCACCTACAAACACTAGTGAGTATGATTTCAGCGAGAGCCGCAATGAAGAAAAGAAAGGTAGTACATTTTGACCAAATAAGAAAAGTGACAAATATCCGATGTAATTCCCGACTGTATTAGGGAGTAAATGAAGTAGGCTATACGAGTAATCGCCACCCATACCTACGGCATGAACGGCTTGATGAATAATGATGTATCCGATCGAAAAGATCACAAACGGAATAGCATACATAAACTTTTCATTGAATACTTTTTTGAACTCAGATAAACGTCGGTTGCGATGATAAGCAGTGGGGCAATCATTGCCCCTTCATAAGAGAATAAGGCAAGTAAGGCAAGTACCAGCGAAGTGCAATACGCGAGTATTGAATCTGATTTTCTGAATCGAATAAATGCAATAATGGAGTAAAGAATAAAAACAGTTGAAAGATTTGTGGATATGGTCGAAATCCAGAAAACATTTTCAGCTTGCGCGGGCAAAATAAGAAACAGGAATGCAGCGAGACTTGAAAAAACTTTTTTCTTGAAAAACTGCTGCATGAGCAAATAGACAGCGAAAGCCGCGAGGAAGTGGAGAGACAGGTTGAAAATATGATATCCCTGGGGCTGGAAAGAGAAGAGTGTGTAAAGAATAAGCATGACAGTCTTTGAAATAGGACGATAGAAAAATCCTGACGAGTTGATAAAGTAATGAGGAATTGCGCTAAATGATCCGGAGGCAGCCCAGTGAAGCCAAGTAAAGTCGTCCGCGACGAAAAAATTATTAATCAATGGCAAGTAAACGATCCCAAGAACGATCAGGAGATACAGTGCGATGAGCCAGCTTGAAGTAAAGAATTTGAATAGTAACTGCTTATACTCAACCGGCTTTTTCTGATAGAGCGCTAAGCCACCTACGGCAATTCCCAACAACAGCCATAACGGCTCTGCGACCTTTGATGCTTCAAAAACGTCGATTAAGACTGCGTTACAGAGTAAGCCAACAACACCGCCCGCCAATCCAAATACGAATGCCTTTGTCATATCATCCTTTACAAATGGAATAGTTTCCTTCATATACATACCGAAAATGACGAAAATGAAGAAAAACGCGAAAAATCCTACCGCTCCCGTTTCACCTAATGCCCGTAAATAATCATTATCAGAGGCGAGCGTTAGCGTAGAGTATCCTGTCCCTAAAATCGGTTTACTCTGGAAAGCAGTCCAATCCCTCGGCCACTCCGCCTGGAACCGTGTGGTAAATGAGATATCGAGCGCGTATGCTTTCTGAATGAGAAAGCTTCCGGAAACAGATGAGATCGCTGTGTCTTCTGCCATGAGTTTTTTCAACTCGGCATCCGTTACAACTGTCGTTATATTTCCGCTCCCCGTAGCGACCTGAGGCATAGCTGTGGTAATAGTTCCCGGCGCCGGTTGTTGTGGCGTTTGGTTTTCTATATTATCCTTTGTTTTATTGATAATGCTTTGGAGGTTAGATGGCAAATTATTACCGTTTTTATTTATAGTAACCACCTTTACCACTTGAACTGTTTTTGCGAAACGCTGAAGCGTTGTGTTTCCGAAAAAAGCGCTCACTACTATACTGAGTCCAACTACTGGGATAATCCACCGTTTCTTTTTCCAGAAGAGTAACATTGCGATAACGCCCATTAGATAAGCCGCGAACGATGTTCTGGATGACGTAAAGTTTAAAAGCTCGACTGCGCATAAGGACACAACAGCTGTAATTACTTTCCAATACCATTTTTTTACAATTAAAAAGACTCCGATGAGTATTGGGACAACGAAAACAAGATACGCAGCCAGATCATAATGCCCGCCGAACGTAGAGGCGATACGATTCGCCTCATTAAGACAAAGCGGAATCCCTTTTGCAAACTCTTCATTCCCGGTAAGGAATGCCGGAAAACAGAAAGGATATTTGGCGAAAAAACTCGGGAACGCATGCCAAAGAATGAGGTATGTACGCTGACCAAGGCCATAGAGAATAACCCCGGAAACGGTAACAAAAAGGGTTATAACATAGTCGCGTATGTCTTTTTTTGATTTAATAGTTGAAAACGCAACGAAGAAAAGGACCATGTACTCGATGCGGCGGAGATACTGTAAAGCAGCAATCTTCGGGAAAAAGTTAGAAAGATGCGGACCGATGAACAAAAGGCAATAAACCAGCGATATGAAGCCTGCAAGCCAATATGCCAATATAGCTAAACCTTCAGGCTTAGGGAGCGATACCTTTCTCCTCAGCAACTGAATAACCCAAATAATAACTACCGTGGCGATAGCAAAATCCTCCAGACGGATATACACCCAGGTATGTGTGATCTGTATACTTGGGAGTTTCGGATAGAGCGCTGTAAAAACGATGAGTGCAGCGACTCCAAATTTGAGCAGATAGTCGTCAAGTAGTTGCCAAAGCTTCTTCATAAGTTGAAGTAAGATAAGTGTTTCTGAGCAGCTTACCGATAACTACCAAAGCAGATGCTTTGGTCCGTAACACGAATTTAATGAGCCAATATTCCCAAATAGGCCGATGTTTTTTGTAAAAATATTGAAGATTCTTGTAGATATTTACGATAGCGAACGTCCTGTTCGAACTTCCCTGGTCTTTATGCCTTACGTCAACCTCCGGATAGAAAAAGATTTTATAGCCGACCAGATGTGCTCTGTAGCAAAGTTCCATATCTTCGGTATACATGAATATTTTCTCATCAAATCCCCCAAGCTTGTCAAAAACATCTTTCCGAATCATAAGCAACGCCCCTTTTACCCAATCAACTTGAGAAATCGTTTTTGGACTTGTATCCAATAAGTCGAACCGCTGCATCCCTAGCATCAGCATGATTGCGTTAACAGGAGTGTAGAACTTCCCCGCTGAAGGCTGTGGGGTTGCATCAAAGTTCTTGAGACTTCCCCCTAAAATTGCCGCTTCAGGATGCTTTTCCATATACTCGAGCATTTCAACTATGCCTGACTTAACAATAGTATCGTTGTTCAAAAGTAAAATATATTCACCTTTGGCCTGCTTGACACCCAAATTATTATTCGATCCAAACCCCAACTTTTTATTACTCTCGATAATATTGAAGTTTTTAAAATTTCCTTTCTTAATCACTGCTTTCATTGATGCAACCGAATCATCGTCAGAATTGTTATCCACGATAATCAACTCCATAATCCCGTTCTCAAATTCAGCCCTATACACGTCGTACAACGATTCCATACACTGAATCGTCAACTCCTTCTTTTTCGTATTAATAGTAATAATCGATAATTTCATAAATATTTACTTTTCAATAACTTTGAATAGATCAAATCCTGATCCGTTATCAAGCTCTGTTGTAAATTCTACATTCTCAAGTTCCCCAATGACTATTTCCATTGTTACCCCAATTCTACTACCGTCTTTGAGATGTCCTCCGATTACTTGTCCTGTTTTATTTGAAAGCGCGATATGTAAATGAGAATCATTTTTCGCGAGCACAGACATTGTTCCTATGAGCGAAACTACTTCAAAGTCTTCATTATATACTTTAACTTCCTGATTCCTCGATGTCGCACCTGCCATACGAATAGTCGCCCTAGTCAAGCACCCAACAGCAGTAAGTATTATCCCTGCTTTTATATTTTTCTCCTCAGCAAACTTTTTCAACTCAACTTTAAGATCTTTTCCAGGCTGTATCCGAAATGCATATGTTTTCATATTTTCTAAATGGAAAGTTTACCGATCTTTCACCCTGCGTAACCCTCCCCTCTACTTCGTAGTCCCCTCCGAGGAGGGGATTCGCTCATAATGTAAAAAATACTAAATACTATATACTTAATACTATATACCTACTTCCTACCTGAACCATCTCGCTCTTCCTAACCGATAATGCAATTCTTTATTCTTCCTTTCCCCAATGACTTGCGCCGGCACTCCACCTACAATTGAAAAATCAGCAACATCTTTCGTTACAACAGCTCCCGCACCGACTACCGCGCCTTTCCCTATTGTTACTCCCGGTAAAATAATTGCTCTCGGACCGATAAAGACGTAGTCTTGAATGATAACAGGTTTTGTGATCGCAGTAAAATGCTCGCTGTTCACATCATGCTGGGAATTATAGATCATGACTTCCGAAGCGATATCCACATGATCGCCGATAGTAAGCATGGCCCGGCCATCCAAGACGGCTCTTTCTCCAATGATAGTATCCTTTCCAACTTCAATATTCTTGGGATCATAAAATACCGTGCCCATATGGATGGTCGAGCCCTGACCAATTTTCACTCCTGCAACTCTATAGAAAAACCGCCGGACATGATGAATCGGAACCCATCCGATGATAAAAAGCAGGAATATATCGAGTTCAAGAAGAATATTAGATATCCTATTGAGTATCTTGCGAGCAGTTTCCTGAGGAGTTAACACTTTACCTGTTTTATCTTTCATATATAAACGATTGCTTCATTGTTCGATTGTTCCATTGTTAATGCAATTAGATGGCTCTTTATAGCAATGAAACAATGAAGCAATGTAACAATTTGGTGATAAGCAAATAAAAATATTATCTACAAGAAAGGCTATTTAGCTGCTATCTCTTCCAAAATCCTCAATGTTTCTCTCGCAGTCTTTTCCCAGGAGAATTTTTTCAGATGGGCATATCCTTTTTCACGCATGTCATCACGTAGCTTCTTACTATCGATAACTTCTTTAATTTTTTCTGCAATATCATCCGTATTCAACGGATCGACATAGAGAGCTGCGTCACCGCCTGCCTCGGGCAGACTGCTGACGTTACTCGTAATAACGGGACATCCATATTTCATCGCTTCCAGGACAGGTAAGCCAAATCCTTCATACAAGCTCGGCAAGACATAACACAAGGCATCCTTATAGAGCGACGGGAGATCTTCATCGGGGACGAAATCTAAAAATTTTACTTTATCAAGTATTTTTAAATTTCCGGGAGATTCAAGAATTTTTTCGTAGAGCCATCCCTTTTTACCGACGACGACCAGATTTAAGTCTTCCTGCTGTTTATCCTCCAATATCTTAGCGAATGCCTCAACGAGCCTGACGATATTTTTTCTCGGCTGGAGAGTTCCCACAAAGAGAATGTATTGTTTCGAAATCTTATATTTTTCTCGTACGTCTGTCATAGTTTCTTGTGTTTTATCCAAATTCTTTTTTATTCCGGGATACGTTACGATGACACTTTCTTCAGGAACTTTGTACTGCTCAATTATATCATTTTTCGTGGCCTGACTAATGGTAAATATGCGCTTTGCTCTTTTTACCGAGTATGCAGTCCATTTAGTAAGTTGGTATAAATCTCTTTTATCGAAATATTCCGGAAAACGGAAATACGCGACATCCATGATCGCGATGGCGCATGGCATAGGAGAAAATCTCG
Organism: uncultured bacterium; assembly: GCA_963840885.1. Taxonomy (GTDB): domain Bacteria; phylum Patescibacteriota; class Minisyncoccia; order Phycocordibacterales; family GWA1-40-21; genus Bog-1340. The sequence continues at coordinate 18,229 of CAWJAN010000003.1, read as the reverse complement.
GCGCATAATGAGATGGGGTAAAAAATACGTTTGGTCTTCTGGGTTCGAGAAAAAGCTGTAACGGCAATCCAATTTGCGTCCATAACTTCCTCGGTTTCACGATCTGATACTTCCACCAAAATGTCTCGGCAGGAAAATCCTCCAACGGAGGATCTTTCAAATAAATCACAAACTTTTCGTTCGTTCTGATCTTAACAAACTGCAAAAGAAGCTGGTACGCATATTCGCTAATACCAACCCTCCGTTTCACATTCGCTTCATTTCCATCTATTCCGATAATCATAACAATAGTATAAAGTATTTAGTATTTAGTATTTAGTATCAAGAATGATTAGCAGAACTTTTTAAAAGCCCCCTAATGAGTTTTGATACGAGTACGGTGTGGCTTGCTATTCGAGAGAACTCTTGTGGTGTTAGATACTTCAAATCTCTAGCAACAAGTAATTGATTTTGCAATTCAGTTAATGACCCCAATGCCATATAGTAAAATTGGTCTTTCTCCTTTTTACTTCTCCTGGAGAACCCCTCCGCTATGTTACTTGTTATAGAAATCACACATCTCCTCATCTGGTCAATTAAGCAATAAATTTCTGTTTTAGGAAAATTTGTGGTTATTTTGTAGACATCCAAGACTAGTTTATGTCCCTCCTGCCAACACACTAAATCAGTAAATGAGCTAATTCTTCTCTGCATATACTAAATACTAGATACTATATACTTAATACTATTTAAAATCCCGGATAAACCACCTTCAACTTATTCTCCGATATTCCTAAAACCTCCATCGCGTCCTTTTTCGTTGCTTCTGATATACAGATAATAGTATCACATTCTTTTTTCACCCAATGCAATCGTCTCTTTTGAGAAGCGACGATATTTGGGATAATACGAAGCCGTTTAAAGTCAAACTTAAACTGGTCGTGAGTTTCCTTCGGATATTTATATACAATGAGGTCATAGAGAATTGTAGCCTTTTTCGCCTTTGTAGGGGGCTGAGTCCAATCCGATGAGAGGAATACGTCAACTTTCCCAATCAACCACTCAATAGGAAAAATATGTAGTTTATTCCAAAGAAAATCGAGGAATATTGGTGGAAACTTGAATTCTTTAACTTTTGCGTTTGGTGTTAATTGGAAATTTGAAATTTGAAAATTGAAATTCCGCCTCAGAGATGAATAAAAGAGAATATATTCGTTATCCGTATCCAATAGAATTAAGTTCTCAACTAGTTTTCTGGTAAGGTTCCCTACCCCGGTTCCTTCATAAGCGATCTGGGAAATATCAATGCCGATTTTCATGCTAGTTCTCTATATTTTAGAACAATTGCAACCAATAAGAAACCGGCAGCATACCAAACCAAATGCTGAGCAGTAAAGAAGACCCTCAAAGCAAAGAGAGGAATTGATGCAGCCAGGCAAACCAACCCCCCAATAACAAACCACTGACTCTTTCGTTTAAAAAGAAGGAATAAAAGTATGGCGAAAAATAATATATCTTGAATTTTCATGTTAGTTGCTATTTGTCATTCCGGCGAAGTCCGGAATCTCGTCAATCAAACAGTATTTTATTTTAACCAGATAGTCCTAAAGTACATTTGACTTGCAAGCCTTAGGGTTAAAAATGTCCATTGCTGTTCCCCGAGATCCTGGACTGCGCCAGGATGACAAACCTAGAGAGTTGTTATACTAAATACTATATACTTAATACTCATTTCACCACAATCTCGTCGCTGCCGTCCTTATCACTATCATATTTCAAATAAAAATGAAGACGATCCCGTTCCAGTTGTGGGTTATGAAAAACATTAATGATCAAATCCGCGAGAAAACCGGTAAATGCGATTTGGAGACCGCTGAGGATGAGGAGAATACTTCCGAAAAGAAGCGGGCGTCTCCCGATAGCCTGATGATAAAAGGTTTGCAATATCATCAGATAGAGCAATAAACTTATCCCAATTACAAATGCAATACTTCCTATAGTCCCGAAGAAATGAAGTGGCCTCTTTCCATAGCGAGTCAAAAATAACATAGTAAAGAGATCAGGAAGATCCTTCCAGAGCTTCGAAAATCCATATTTTGACTTCCCATAAAGCCGCTTCGCATGTTCAACCGGAACTTCGGTTACTGAGAAACCCTGCTCATATGCCATAAGAGGAATAAATCGATACATTCCCCCATACAATCGCAAGCTCTTTGCCGCATCCTTCGTATACACTTTTAGACCGCAGTTATAGTCATGAAGCCGTAAGCCGAACATAATCCCGACGATTCGATTGAAGACACGTGAGGCAATCGTCTTATATATCGGATCGTGCCGTTCTTTCTTCCATCCGGAAACTACATCATATCCTTCTTTCTGCTTTTTCAACAGCTTCCCAACTTCTTCGGGCATATCCTGAAGATCGGCATCCATGGTTACAATAATATTACCTTTCGCCATTTGAAAGCCAAGTGTCAACGCTTCAGCTTTCCCTCTATTTCGTCTAAAGGAAAAAATGCGGATTGTGCGATCTTTATCCCCCAGTTTCTTTAAAACTGCCAAAGACCCGTCACGCGAACCATCATCAATAAAGATAAGTTCATGCGTTTTATCCAAAGAAGGAAGCACCTTTAGTAGACGGCTATACAAGAGCGGAATATTTTCTTCTTCGTTCAAAAGTGGAATAATAAAACTAATCATATTTCTTTTTTCCAGATGTAACAAAGAACTAGTAACGCAAATGCAGATACTAATGCAGATATACTAATAAGCATACTTCTATTCAAAAGTTGTTGCGGCTCGTATTTCAACGGAACTGAATACGACCCGCTTCTTGGAAGTATAAAAGTCATAAATAGCTTATCATATAGGCCTGCATTAATCAAATTACCATTGTCACTCATTTGCCAATGGGTGTCATATATCTCCCTAAAGATGAGCTGATCACCTTTTTGTACATTGTGGACGTTAAGAACATATTCAGTTGGGTTTATCATCTTTGCTTGTACTGTTGCGGCTGACGGCGATGCAAAAGAAAAATGGGAGGAGGGCTGCGCTACCTCATACACCATGATTTTTCCAAAAGTAATCTTCCTATGTAGCCAGGAGATGCTATCGAGTGTTCCGATTGCTTCTCTATACTGCGAATCGTCATATTTTCTGTTCTGAACAAACAACTCACCTTCTGTATCATCCGGGATAACAATATACGAAATGGAACTGTCACGAATCAATCGCTCGGCGACAGATGTTGGTAATTGCTTATCAAGCGACTTCATATCATATGCGGAAAAGAGATCATTCGCGTTCACGCTCGGATGCATAGTACTATGAAACCCATATCGCTGAATGGCGGGCACCCATAAGCCCCTGGAAAAATCGTTTGTATTCAGAAATTCTGATAGCTTCATGTAATCTCCCGGGAGGGTGTGATGAGAAAATGTTTGCTTAAGGTTTCCCAAAAAAGCATCACGGACGCTAAAACACAACAGTAAGATAAGAGCACAAACCGCGGCAAGAGCAATGTTACTATTTTTCATAAGGTTTTTCCCGCATCAGAAAATTATATATCTCGTTTATGGCATAAGGAATAAGAAAACTATAGCCGACCGCAATGAGTGTGTACCATTTGGTCGGGTCCCTGAATAGGATGAAACCCGGAACATGCTGAAATGCCCATAGATACAAGACCCCAAATGGTTCATTTGATCCTTTTGCTAGAAATGACGCGAGAAGAATGATAATCATCATGAATAATACCAATTCTGATTCTTTTTTTTTCTTCTTGGAAATATAAAGTAATGGAGAAAAACCTATCAACGGGTAGATCAAATATTCAGGTCTCATGAATCCGGTAATTCCGAAAGTGTTACTCGGCCAGTTTGGCTGCAGAAGAGAAATAGCATTTTCAAACGTGGCAAAACTAAAAAATTGCACCGCACTCTGCGAGGAGTACGCGCTGCCGAGTTGAGCGAATGTGTTCTGGTGAATGACTAACGCCGGGATAATCCAATATGCATGAATCAAGCCGACAATGCAGGCCGGAACAATAATCACCTTCATGAACGAACGAATACGAATTAATAGGGTCTCATGTACGATTAGATTATGAAAAATCCAGAAAAATATCACGAGTCCAAATGTTATGTATGTAATACGCAGATCAAATACCATCTGCAGAGCGAAGAAGATACCTTCGAGGACAATTAAATACATGAAACTTTTCTTTTGAATGGTTATCATGTATGCCAAAAAAAATAAGACGGGGATACAAGCATACGCTAGTCCAAGAAGCAACTGCCCTCCGCCAACAAGCATGAGTATATATGTATTGCATAAAAATAAAATTGGAGTAAGAAAATAAAAATCATTTTTCGGAAAAAGTTTTCTAAAAACTATCAGGGACGATGAAATCCCCAGAATAATGAATGGGTAAAACAGTCGCATTCGCTGAATCACATCCCAGGAAAAATGCAAATACTTTCCAAATAGCACGATCGGTATGTCCATCGGAAATGATGTCAAAAATGGCACCGCATACCCTCCATATCCGTTATTGACCCCTTCCTGCCATGCAAGCGGGAAAAGAGAAAAATCACTGTATGCCATACGATATACATATGTCGCATCCCCGCCACTTAAAAGAGATGGAAGAAACCATTGTTTATATATGAACAGAACGACCATTACCGCGGACACGATGGGTATGTATTTGATTTTTGTCATATTCTACGAAGGATGGGAAGAATTGATTTATAGCGTATCATGTTTTTAGGATGAAAGGCGTTATCGTAAAAAATCTGAATAATTCCGATTATGAGAAGCAAGTATGCTAAACCTCCGGACTTTTCTGCATTAAGCCGCATGTTGAAGATAAGAAAGAACGGGCATGTAGCTAAAAATAGCAACGCGGCAGATAAGGTAACGGTTTCGTCAAAGCGTGTTACTAATATAAGGATAAGCCAGTAAAGATAGAATAATACATATAGCAAGACGTTAGGATCGGGCAGAATGAAGATGTTAAAAAGCAGACAAAATAGGAGTATGAAAGAAATCATATATCGCGAGATTACATATTTTTTCTCTTTGGTGAGCAGCAATGGAACGATATTAAATACGACTAAAACAAAAACTCCTATAAAAAGTAGATTACTGACTATAGGCAATTTCCTGTCGACAACGATTGCCCTCGAGATAAAAAGGAGGAATGGAACAGAAAATAGATAACTGGCTATAACATATTTTTTATAAGAAAGCTTCATTAATAAATAAAATAGTAAAGGTACCAAATATGAAATGGAATAAAGAAGAAAAATAATATTACTAAATGAATTCAAGAGCTTCTTATATAAAAAGTATGTTAAAATTTGTTTATTGTGGAACAACTCGGTTCGGGGAAACTGATACTTAACTACAAAAACCGGCTGAATAGGACTTATGGCAACCGCATCACCCGGTGTTCCCTTCGTAGACTCTATTTCAAATTGGTATGTTTTTCCTTTTGAATTTTTTATAAGAGGGAACCCGAACGTGAACAATTGACTTGGTTGAAATTGATCTACCTTATACGAATTCACATAGTACCATGAATGTGCTCCTCTTTCTTTAATGCGGAAAATAAGCCTATCACTATTGATTCTAATATAGGTATTAAAACGAACAGCAACGATCCCCGCGTTATTCTCCACCGCGACGAACTGGCCATGTACTTTTTCATGCGCCAGTAATTCTGCCGTGTGCATTTGCACATAATCGGAGTTTCCTTGGTTATACGTGAGAACAGAAAATCCAACTTCAGAATTAAAAAAAAGTGATAGTACGATCCACAAAATAAATAGCGTAAGGGGTATAATGCACTTTTCAAAAATATCCTTGGCGATGCGGAATTGTTTTTTGCGGGAGTATTTCAAATATATATTTTTCAGTGGAATCATAGCACTTATTTCACCTGATAGTATTCTTTATACCAGTCGATAAATTGCTTTATTCCACCTTCAACATTTGTTTTAGGTATAAAACCCAATTCTTCATACGCATGCGTCACGTTTGCAAGCGAATCAGGGATGTCTCCCTGCTGCATTGGCATTAACTTTATTTTTGCCTTTTTTCGCAGTTCGCTTTCAATCTGGGTGATAAAATGTGTTAGCGGAACGGTCCTATTATTACCTAAGTTAAAAATCTCATATGGGAAGGGCTTCTGTAGTGCGGCAAGCACACCTGAAACAATATCATCGATGTATGTGAAGTTCCTTGTCATCTTACCATAGTTAAATACCGAGACTTCCTCATTTGCGAGAATGGCTTTTGTAAATTTAAACAGTGCCATATCAGGCCGTCCCCATGGACCATAAACACTAAAAAACCTCAAAGCCGTACAATTAATTCCAAATAAATGCTGATAAGAAAACGCCATGAGCTCGTTCGCGCGCTTTGTCGCGCCATATATTGACATAGGATGATCTACTCTATCTTTTTCAGAAAATCCTTTCTTCGGCATTTTATTGTTTCCGTACACTGATGCGCTGGACGCGAAAACAAAATCATGTATATCATGATGGCGCGCGACTTCCAACATCACCAAAAAACCTTTTACATTTGATTCTTCATAAGAAAATGGATCGATAAGTGAATATCTGACGCCTGCTTGTGCTGCCAAATGGCATATTTTATTAATCGTATGTTCAGTGCAGATTTTTTTAACTTTTTCTTTATTGGCAATATTTTCCTCATAGGAGTAGAAATTTTTATACCCGCATAGAAGTTTGTTGCGATCGCGTTTTATCTGTGGATCATAATAATCGTTAAAATTATCAATCCCAACAACCTCATATCCCAGATCAAGCAGCTTTCTTGCAGTATGAAATCCTATAAAACCAGCAGATCCTGTCAATAATATTTTCATGTTATTTTTTCAAATGTGTAATCAAGTACCCAATACAAAAGCAGGTGGCCAAAAATGAAACGATAAAGCCGATGTAAAAGTAATTTTGAATTTCAAACTCCATTAGGATATCCATATGCGGGGATGTACTATGGATGAGCCACGCATTACTTAAGTCATTCACCGAGAAGTGTTCGGCTTTGATTTGCTTCTTCTGCGCCAGCCCTTCAAGTCCATCGATGATATTATAATTCATATTGAGAGCATTGCATACATAAACATTAAATTTTTTATATACCGTCATCGGCAGACCGCATTTGACATCGTCATTATTCGTAGAAATATCCCACGCGGCATGGTACTTCTGGTTGAAAACCAATACGATGTCTCCGGTCATGTTATCTATGGTTAGTATATATCGGGAATTATTGATTTTTCGAACCGTTAAGCTCGGCAGTGCTTTAAGATGATAGTTTCTCAGGTCAGCCTGCGGCTGCTGCGTGTTAAATACATAAGCCACAGGAGTATTCGGATTTTTAAGAAGGTTTTTCTTCATTTCATCCAATGAGTTGACGTAGAGAATCTTTTGGGGGATATATACTTCAGGATATATCTGCTGAGATGGGACGCGATAAAAGTCAAGTTGTGCGAATGCTGGTGTAACAGCGAAAAACAGCAAAAATAGTGATGCAATAAAAAATTTCATCTTCCTTTCAAATACGTATCAATTGAATGTACGGATAACGTTAAGCCGTATAAATAGCCAAGAAATGTAGCAGACCACCAGATATATTCGATATAAACTTCCAACACGAGGAACGGAAGCGTTTCATTTGTGTGCGATCGAACCTTTCGGATATCACCCGACCGCATTACTGCCAGTGCTATCATCATAACAGGCAGAAGTAATAAAAATAACAGAGGCTCCCATAGAATACAAGCGACTGCAATAGTTAGTATTCCAACAAGTGCAAGCCAATATTTGAAAGGAACAATTTGTTTTTTCCATCCTGTCTTTTGAAGTAATGCTAATCCCATCCCTCCCCTGAACTTTCTTCGCAGATACATCCTAAAATTTACAGGCTCTTTATGTAACCATCTGCAGTTTTCGGCGAAAACAAAATGGTACCCTTTCTTTTTAAGTACGTACGCCGGGACTACATCGTCTACCATCTCTAATGTCTCATCAAACATTCCAGCTTTTATAAAATCTTCCCTTCTGTAAAACCAACATGAGGATGGTTTGTATCCGATAAAGTTCCTTCGCCGTTCTACATCCTTAGCGCGAGTATTTATGCTTGCGTTTTTATTCCACACATAATGCGGTCCGATAACTCCTCCCAACTTTCCTTTCTCGCGAGTGAATATTTCGACCGCATTTTTAATATAATCTTTATCGTATTTCGCGTCATCCTCGCAAAATGTAACTATGTCGCCTGAACTTTTCTTAAAACCATTATTTCTCGCCCGTGCTCTCCCTTGGTTCGTTTGATTCAAAATAGAAATTCGTTGATCGCTACTTTGCTTAACATATTTCTGTAATACAGTCCGGGTTTTATCTCTCGAACCGTCATTTACAACGATAATTTCGATATTATGATACGTTTGATGGACCAATGATTCGAGTGATTCAATAACATTTTGCTCACCATTATAGACTGTTAGTATAATTGAAACTTTCGTCCTCTCGTTTTTATACTTGGATATGTCCAATATGCGTGTTGATTTTGCTCTTATTAAATCAATAACAAAGGGTTCGTTATTGACATATATTGTTAAACCTTTCAGATCGAAACTGCTTCTGTTTGTAAATGATATCTTTTCAGAATCAATTTTCGTATGTGTTGTTTTTTCCTTCGCTAATAAAAATTCTGCTATCTCAGACAGTGATGCAAACCATACATGCTGCATTGTCTGATTAGAAATTTCATTGATGATTTTCTTAACATTATTTACAAAATTCTTATCGACATATTTCAAACCAAATATTGTCTTCGCTATATGTGCGTGAACTATGATAATTCCATTCCTTTTTGCAATCTCAACTGCTCTCTGATATTGGTACGGATAACAATTCGCGGTGAAATTAACCAAACCTTTGCCTATGAAATTCGGTTCGTAGAGTTTTTGGTTCTTTAAGCCAACTTTGCTTAACGTATTACCTTGGAGAGAAACATACAAACCGGCGCTATTCGCTGTGTACGTCATCTTGTTTTGTTCTAAATCATCGACCAAACCTTTTGTAACACCCCACCCGGGAGCCCGAAAACCGGCAGCGAACCGTAAACCTGATTTTTTAAATATATCTACCATGTTTATAATCTTCTGGTTTGTCGCCTGCTTTGATATGCCGAGAAATTCAGTACTGGAAGAGAATGCAGGATTATTATTGTGATGCGTTAATCCATGGAGTGCTATTTCAATAGTACCTTTCTGTATCTTACTGTTTAGCGCGTAGACCCATTTTTTATATTTCGGACTATCCAGGCGGAATGTGCCTGGTATGTATGATCTTCGTTTGCGATGTACTCTTCTCAATGGCTGGAAAATTCCAGAAGGAAAATCGCTGCGGTCAAGCCAATCAGCAACTGTAAAGATAGTAACTTTTATCAGTGGTATTGTTTTCGCCAAATGATCGATTCTCGTCCAGAAGTCTCCTTTCAAATTATGACCAAAATCCAATGTATCCGAATTTTCTATTCCCTCGGGGTGAAGATCATCGAGCGTAACAGCTAATGTACAATCTTTATCGTATGGATATTGGCGGAGTTGTATATTCATATTTATTGAAACGATTTTACGAAATCAACATTGTGATTCAGGCTTTGCTCTATTCGACGCGGATTATTCGCCTTATATATCGTCCAGTCGACATCATGCTGAACGAGGACAGTCGGAATCGCATAGAATCCTAATATGGTAGAAAAATCTTTAGACGCATATTGATTGTAGGCATACACGAGCGCTTCGCTTGTAAGTGTTTTTACAATGTCTATATTGTTAATTTGATTATCATTCACGAGCGGTCGGAAAAATGTCGTAGCTTTTCCTCGATCTGCCGTAAATGTATATGCCGGAAACGAAATCTCTAGGCATAAAAAGAACGGAGCTGTTGCTATAGTCAGTTCGATAAAAAGTGCTGAAATCATACCAGTATTTCGGAATAGAGATGAGTTCCTGATTTAAAAAAGTGCCTGTCCAATATTGGTAAGAGTTAATCAAAACGAGCGCGACGATTGTCACTAACGAGATATTGAATACATTTTTGTGCACATTCTTGATATACATAAGTAAGTACACAATAAGTACTGTGTATATAAGGTTTATGATAAACATTACCTTATACGTATCTCTAAAGATTGAAAAATATGGAATATATGTTAACAGACTATAAATATATCGTGTCGGCGATAAGAGAAATACTCCCATAGCCATGAAGAGACAAAAAAGGAGCATAACTAGTAGGAACGTCATAAACGCACGTACCTTGGGAATAGTAAGATTTACAATAATACTTATCAACGCCAAAATCGGGAACATATAGCTCGCGAGCATAACTAATGGATTTGTTTGATAAACTTGCGCGTTGGGATATGCGAATGTTTAAGAACATATAATAATAATTCAGTGCACCCAGTTCTCGAAACAATTCGTGCACATAGCTTGTTGAAGATTTCCAATCCACAGATTCGGCTGCAAGCACATTTGTTAAGTATGATCTTTGCAAAAAACTGTCGGAAAAAAATGATATAAACGCTACACTATTGATGCTGATATAACAAAGAGTAAACACAATAAGAGTCAGTGTCAGGTTTTTCGCTATTTGTCTCGATTCGGTAAGAAGTCGAAATACTATCGCACTGACGAGAAAAAAATATAAATACGCTATGAAAGTAATATTTACATCGATAAATAAAATACTCCATAATCCGAGCGCTATCCCGGTTTTAATAAAATTCGTTTTTTCGTCTGCCGACAGAAAAGAATAAAAAAATAATGGGGCCAGTGAAAAAATAATTGAACCTGACGGAATTCGTCCAGTTACTCATGAACTGCCCGAAGATTGAATATGAATATACAAAAGCTCCTACCAGTCCGATTTTAGTGCTTGAAGATATATATTTACATAACTTAAAAGAACTTATTAATGCTATGAACAGCACTATGGCATCGGTAAATTCAATAACGTAGGACTGAGGCATAACGCGCATGAGAGTGGACACGCCAATATCAAACGGGAGAAAATAATAAGAAAATCCACCTTTATTCGCTTGCGACCAAACTCCAAAGAATTGTTGAAAAGAAAAATACTTGAGATTTAAATAAGGAGAATTTATCACACGACCTCCATATATGAAAAATGGCAGACATGCTGCTATGGTTAGCACAATATATGGCCAATACTGTCGTGCGCGAATATTCATGAGATTTAATGGGGACAGAATACGAGTATTTTTATTAGAATGATCTATAGTTTTTATACCATTCCAGGGTTTTTAACAGACCTTCATCCAATGTAATGCTAGGTTTATAATCCAGGAGTGTTTCCATTTTCCTGATATCAGGGTAACGATGGGTTATTTCGCCCTGCTTTCGCTTTGATAGAAAAGAAAGCGAAGCATCATTTCCTGATAATGCTATAATTTTCTTTGCCAACTCGAGTACCGTTACCGGTTTCCCTGTACCAACATTTATGGCTTCGCCGTTTGCTTTATCAGAAATTAACGAATGAATTGCGGCATTTACATTATCTTCTATAAAGACAAAATCCCTGGTTTGCGTACCGTCGCCGAAAATAGTTAGATTTTCGTTCTCCAATGCCTGCTTTATAAAAATTCCAACCACGAATCCATAGTCGGATGCTTCCTGTTTCGGGCCGTATACATTGAAGAATCGGAGAGCAACGGTAGGCAATCTATACTTCTCCCAATATGCCAGACAGTATTTTTCGCCCAACAACTTCACTAGCGCGTAGGGTAACTCCGGACCCAAGGGACTCGTTTCTTTCTCAGGAAGCTCAGTGGGCTCACCGTACACTTCAGATGACGATGCGAAGACGACCTTCTTAATCCTTATTTTCATGAGATAACATGAAAATATTCCTAATCCCTTCTCCATCTTCCAAAACCGCTAGGGGGTTCTCTATCGTACGCTTAACTCCCACTGTTGCTGCATAGTGAAAAACATAGTCGATTTTGTGCTTCTTAAATATAGGAGTTATGGATTTCCTAACATTGCAATCACTTTCTATGCACTCGAAATTCGGATGAGTCATAAGGCCGGCTACGTTGGCAGCTTTTCCTTGAGAGAAATCGTCTACGCAAACAACAAAAGCCCCGAGACTCAGTAGTTTTTCGCAAAGATTCGATCCGAGAAAGCCGCATCCGCCGGTTACAAGTATTGTCTTACGCGTCAGTAATGTAATATCCATTGCTATTCTGTGATTTTCTTTAGCTGCAGCACAATCTCACTGGAAAAGTTGTCAGGAGAGAGAGATGCAATTTTTTTTAAAAAGGGATATTTTTTGTCATATAAAACCATAATGGATTGATGAAAATCTGAGTATTTTCTATTGAAAAACCATTTTCTTGAAATATTCTAATACTTTTTTATATTTATAGAACTTGATATGTGTTCCGGTAGAGAACGGGTTATGAATAGGGGCATTGAATAAATAACGGGTACGCGCGAATAAATTTGAATCTAGAGGAAGACACAACACGAAGCTTCCGTTCACCTTCAAAATTCGTTTGATTTCTCTTACGGCTGCCGGCACATCATACAAATGTTCTAAAACGTGGGACATTACGCATATGTCAAAGTTTTTATCAGGAAAGCTCGTTTTCTTTTCGATATCCTCTTTTGAGAAATTGTACTCAAAGTCATATTCATTTTTCAGTTTTACAATATCTATACCAAAGAGTTGCGAGTATCCCCTCGCATGCAGCTTGTATAATAGATGACTTCCGTAGCAACCTATATCCAGAATCTTGGTTTTTTTCGAGAATGAAAAGTTGCTTGTGATGAAATTAAAAACCTTTTCGATCCGCAAGAACTTGACGGGATCTCGAATCCTTGGTTATAGTATTGTGTATTCGCAATTTCTTTACTCATGAGGAGTTTTTTGTGTTAGATAGTATTGTTCCCAACTGAGATAATTTTCGATTAGTAAGCGGATCGGTGACTTGTTATACATATTGATCCGAGATGATTTTAACATATGAAACCCATGCAATGCGAGCTCCTTTTTTTCTCTTCACGTGTAATCGAATACGTATCGACTGTCATGCCATTACTCATCTTTTCATGGAAGTAACCTTTGCTGCGGAGCATCGAAAATTCCGTCGCATTTCTCAGAATGTTTCGCAATATTGTGAGGTTATATGGAATAAATTGAAAAACATGTGACGAAAAAATAAAAAATCCATCTTTTTTTAACACCCTGTGTATCTCATCCAATGCCCTTTCTCGATTCCTATAAGGCTTTAAATAGTCAATACTGTTGTGACTAAATATCACAATGTCGAAAGAATTATTTTTAAAAACGAGATCTTGTCCGCACTTCCAATGACAGATGATAATTGAGGGGTATTTGGTTTGCAAAGAACGAATCAATTTATCTGCTGGATCTAGCCCGACGACTTTAAGTCCAATATTATGCAACGGCACAGTTGTTCTGCCCCCACCGCAACCGATATCTAATACCTTAATATCGGATATTTTCTTGCGAAGCAGCATGATGGCTTCAAATAACATGACTTTTTCAACGTCAAACAGAAAATATTCATCATTCGCATATCTTTGTATGCTTTCATCACTGTTCCAAAAAAAATCTTTTTTTGTATTCATTTTCCAAGAAATATATATTTAAGTCCCTGTACTTGCTTCATAAATGCATTCATCTTTGTAATGTTTAATCCATACATGGTATCCCCTTCCCATTTTGTCTTAAAATAGTTAACATTTTTGATCTTTTCTTCCAGCTCGCTATCAAAAGTAACACCAATCATATTCAAATCGAGGAGCGTATATTTATGACTAATGCCATACTGAATAATACTCCATTGAAGAAAATCGCCTCCAGGAATATGTGCATCACGTGCCTCTGGAGTGACAAAAATACTTGATTCCATAATTGTATGGCCAAACTGTAAGAGTCCTGCGCCTGCAACTACTTTTCCATCCAGATACGAAACTATAAAAACAACATTATCAGGAGCATATTGTTGCAACAGGGAAAAGTATTTGGTGTTATTGACGCTTAATTTATTGGCCTTCCAACTTTCTAACAAAGCTTCGGTATATACATGGGTATTCTTCGCGTCTAAAATTTCACTTGTAATTCCCAACCGTTTTGCTTTCGATATTTTATTTCTGACGCTGTAGGATAGTCGACTGTAATTATGTTCCTCTGATACGAGCGATATGCGAGTTGTCCCCAATGGGCCATATGAATACTTCTCACGCGTGTCATATAATAGTTTCGCAGTTTGCTTGTTAGGAAAACATATATAACTTGCCGGCATAATATTTCTGTGATACTTTTGAGCCGTTTTCTAACTCATCCAATACCTTTATCGAGATTTTCAGTAGTTTATCTTCATCATGTACTAAGTGCCTATCCAGAACTGTTGGCTGCAAATGAAAAGTATATCCGCACAAGAAGGGAATCTTTGATAATATTCGGAGAATAGATTTTGGCAGAAAAAGTAATAGCTGACCACCTATTAAAACATCACCAATCGCAAGAAGCATAGTACGCTTATTATCAACGATAACTTCAAGATATAGTCCCTGTCCGAGTCCCAAGCTTTCATAAAATTCCTACTCACATCGAGGTTCCCAAAAGAATGCCGTTATGTTTTTCCACTTCTTGATCCCACCATTGTGGAGCCTTTTCATGGGTGTTAAACGTAATTTTCATGACTTTAGAGTACAGTAAACCGGGAATTATAAACTTTTATAGAGAAAGAGTGATTGGTCAGGTGAATGAACAAATCTCCCTTGATATCAAAAAAAACTGATTTCCTTTTGCAAAACTCCTTGAGATCTTTTAACTCATATTTTTGGAAAACTTCATGATTAACAGCATAACAGATACCATCGTACCTATTTTTCTTATCAAGATACCAAGTGAAATGTTCCTTATCTAATTCAAATTCGTGACCCAGTTCATCAATTGTCAATACCGGTTCATATAAATCAACTTCTATATTGTAGTCTTTCAATTCCTTTATCAGATCTGCAACTTTACTGTTACGATTATCTTTTACGTCTTCTTTAAATGTCGCCCCCATAATAAGAATTTTACTTCCTGAAACTTCTTTTCCCGAAGAAATAAGGAGTTTTACAATTTGGGTAGCTACATGCGAAGCCATACTATCGTTTATCCTTCTTGCAGCACTAATCAGTTGTGGATGGTACCTTCGATTACTGCTTTTTGAACGAGATAGTACGGATCAACTCCGATACAGTGGCCGCCGACAAGTCCGGGCTTAAATGGAGAAAAGTCCATTTTGTTCCAGACGCTTCCAATACATCAAAGGTATTAATCCCCAGACGATCGAAGATCATTGATAACTCATTCATGACAGCAATATTAATATCCCGCTGCGTGTTCTCTATCACCTTGGACGCTTCAGCTACTTTTATATTCTTCGCTTTAAATGTTCCTGCTGTAATAATCTTTTGGTATATGTTATCAATATATTCTGAACTAGCTTCATCCATACCGGAAGTTACCTTCACGATCATATCGGGAGTATGGGTGTGATCCCCGGGATTTGTCCGCTCTGGGCTATATCCAACTACCCAATCTTTTCCGCATTTCAGGTTTGAAAATTTCTCAATAATCGGAACGCAAATGTCCTCAGTCACGCCGGGGTATACTGTTGATTCGAAGACTACCACGCTGTTCTTCTGAAGATTTCTTCCAACCAGCTCCGACGCGCTAATGACAGGTGATAAATCCGGATTATTTGCTTCATCCACCGGAGTCGGAACTGCTACGATAATAAAATTGGCCTTTTTGATAATTTCAGGATCATTCGAATATTCAATCTTCGTAGTCTCTAATTGTTTTTTCGAAAGCTCCTTGGTACGATCATTTGTCTTCTTTAATTCCTCGACTCTCTTCTTGCTTCTCGTGTATCCGTATGTTTTCAGACCGGTTTTACCGAATAATACTGCAAGCGGTAGACCCACATACCCTAATCCGACTAGACAAATAATTGGTTTTTTAGTGTATATCATACATTTTCGAATAATAATTCGGTATTCTATTTGTCAACATAATTATGTAGCCATCCCGTATTCCCCGTATTCCGGAATAGATCATAGGGTAGTTTTTTAAACGCAAAAGTGATACCAAATAATATAGCGTATATATGTGAGAAAACACAAGAGTAAAAAGTATCTTCTCTGAAACTGTTCCAAATTTATGGATGAACAAAAATCTGTTCCGCATAAGATAATAAAACCGCTCCGGGCTTCCGCCCATACTCCGCACAGTCATTTTCTTGAAATTAATAACCGGAGATTTATGGTATACCTTTAGATCGGATGCCTGGACAACTCGTAATCCGAGCGACCTCATTCGCTCCGAATAATCAGCCTCGGAAAAAAATGTCTGAACTATTTCAGGAGAAAAACCGCCCAATTTTTCGAGATATTCTTTTTTGGTAAAAAAAAAGCGTTTGGGTTGTCGTTTGTGTCTCTTATGCCATCCAACTGGCCGACATCTATCTGATTCATACCTATGAATGTCGTTTTACCGGTCATCTTATTAAAACTATTCAGCCCGATCATTATTCGTTTCGGATCATCAAAATAGTATGTTCTGCATCCCAGCACCCCAATAGTTCCATTTGCGTCGAGTATCTTTCTTGCTTTTGTAAAAAGGTTTTTATCTTTTATCTCATTGTCATCATCTATAAAAAAGATGAAAGTTCCCTTTGCGTTTTTCCAACCAATGTTCTCGATTCTATAAGAAATAATCTCTTCGTATTTCTTATAAATCGAACCTTGGGAAATTTCATTTTCATTTCACGGGAGTAGTCGTCGGGCGATGCATCCTCTACTACAATGACTTCATAGCTGAAGGGCAAAACACACTGCTTTACATTCTCAAGCAGTGCATAAAGCATATCTTTCCGATCCCTAGTATTGATAATTATTGAAAGTTCCATATCATTTTGTTGTGATACCGACCCAATATAGCCTAGTGCGCCGACACTAAATTCGCTCGTTTTCAAACAACATCCCTATTGTCAGTAATGGATGCGTGAGGAGTTTCTTTGGCTGGGAAAAGTATAACTGATATCTATGAAGAACGGTTCGTTGTTTCTCTTTGGTTGTACCAACCTTTTTCTCATACTGACGGTATTTCTTTGCATAATATAACTTCTTCCGCAGAGAACCAAAGAAAGTCAGCTTTCCTTCGTTATGAATAATATACTCATTTATGCGAATCACATCGCCATATTTTCTAATGCGTCTTCCTAATTCCCAGTCTTCACCACTAATTAAGGCTTTATCATAGCCTCCGGATGTAAGAAATATTTCCCTTTTGAAGAATCGCGAGGCCTCAATTTCATTGTTCCCAATATAAAAAGTTTTTTCAAAAGTCTTACATCTTGCCCAAAACCCCTCGCCAATTGATCGTTCCGGGATTATAACGGCGACTGCATTACTATGTGATGTAATTTGATTAATACAACTTTGGACCACAACATTTGTCAGTATCATATCCGCATCGATAAACAGCAAGTATTCCCCTTTAGATCGATAAGCGCCAAAGTTTCTTTGCTCACTTCTCTCATCCCCATGTACGTAGACATTCTTCGAAAACTTTTTTGTTAAAATGACAGTAGTATCGATGGAGTTATTATCAACAACGATAATCTCTATATTTTGATATGTTTGTTCTTGAAGAGATTTGAGACACGTAACTACATATTTTTTTCTTCGTTCTTAGTTGCAATAATAATAGAAACGAGGGTTTTGCTTTTCATGTATTCAATATTTGATTAATGATCTGCCAGCTTTCCCATCCGCTTTTTTCCCAATTAAAGGTATATGCCCATTGTTGCGCGTTCCTGCTCATCTCTGAAAAAAGCTTTTTGTCTTCCAAAACTTTCATTGTTTCATCCGCGAGTAATTCCGGTCTCATTGGTGTTAAAATGCCTGTTTCTCCGCTTTTTATTGAATCACGCAGGCCATTCGACATCGTAGCCGATAACAGGTGTACTCAACGAGTTCGCTTCAATCGCTCTAATCCCCACCCTTCACCCTTGGACGGATGAATAAGGAGCCATGCTCTTTGTAACAATTCAAACTTTTCCTTCTGGGATACGAATCCTTTATATTCAA
>CAWJAN010000002.1:0-31407 GCA_963840885.1 uncultured bacterium | reverse complement strand
ATGTTTTGTAGTGTTTGCTACAGCTCAGCGTCTTGCTCTGCGCTCCCTTGGCTACATGCCCGACAACGAAAAGAACCGCCAGAAGAAAAACCGAAAAAAGATATATGGCAACGACCACTTTTGTTTTCTTAAGAAATGAATAGTCCACGGAACTAAGAAAGAAAAAAACTGCTATGGATATGAGAAGCCACGCTATCTGCCTTATCAGATATGTATCGTCTTCCACGAAAGAAGCCATAGTAAGAAGTCCGAAGCAGGATATCGTTATAGCGGAAAAAAACAATATCCAGTCTATCTTCAGTCTATTGAAAAAGGAAAGGAGGCTGTGATTTTTTGAAACTTGAATTTCCGGCATATTATTTAGGAATGACTTCGGATACGATATCTGTCTTCACTATATTCGATGTGAACGCATCTGGCCATGTAAAAACTATGTTGGCTGTACTGTTTTTATCTATAACATCAGTCTTCGTCTTGGAAAACGCCACGGCATTGTTATTTTCATCGTATAAAATCGCATAGGATTCTATATTCTGTATAGGAAGAAGGGTGCTGTTCTTAAGAGTAGCATACAGCTTTGGCTTCGTATCGGCATTGACCAGATTTTGTGAAATAGTCGTAATGCCGAGCTCCTGGCCGGAATTTTTTTGCCAGGCAATGCTTGAAGTGGAAATCGTCACATCTACCCTGGCAGGAACCTTGTCGCCTATAAATATGGAATCGTCATAAATCACGAAATTATTCAGCGGAGGGATATAAGCCGTTCCAGAATTTTCGTAAAGCAAAAGATCCTGCTTGTCGTATATCTTATAGGAATAAGGAACGTTTACGGCGCCGGC
This sequence comes from uncultured bacterium, assembly GCA_963840885.1. Classification (GTDB taxonomy): domain Bacteria; phylum Patescibacteriota; class Minisyncoccia; order Phycocordibacterales; family GWA1-40-21; genus Bog-1340. The sequence goes on along the minus strand of CAWJAN010000002.1, from coordinate 30,568 downwards.
GCCTACGTTTGGATTCTGCCCGTATGCGAGTATCGTATAAGTTCCGGTATTCGCCGATTCTGACCACCTTGTCCAAAGTATTGACGGATTATTGTAATTCACGCACAAAGTGGGACAAATTCCCCCGCAATCCACTCCTAATTCATTCTGATTCTGTATTCCGTCCGTACATGTGGCTTTCTTATAGAAAAAATTGAAAAAAACAAAAGCGCATATTGCAAGCGCAATTATAATAAAAGACAGCGTATAAATTGATTTTCTCCTGCTGGACCAACTCATATTAAGCGACATTATACCAAAAAACTCCCGATAATGGGAGTTGTTGTTTGTTGAGGAGTATTTCAAATTCTTTGTTCCGGCGGCTAGCTACTTTTGCCCATAAGGACTATCATCGCCTCAACCAGGCTTAACTTCTGAGTTCGGAATGAGATCAGGTGTGACCCCGGCGACAAACCACCAGAACAAAAAATTCGAAAAAACATTTGCGGAATAAATTTAAATTCATTCCACATAACAGGTTAAAAACTTTTTTAATTGTGATAATTTTAAATTTCCTAATAAGAATCGGGTAATTAGTATTCCTCGCCTCAATCGATTACTCGACTTACAGCTGGAGCCTATCAACCTGATCATCTCTCAGGAGCCTCAAACGATTCCTAATCTTGGGGACGGCTTCACTCTTAGATGCTTTCAGAGTTTATCCGTTCCCGACATAGCTACTCAGCGTTGCCCTTGGCAGGAACAGCTGATAGACCAGAGGTCAGTTCAACTCGGTCCTCTCGTACTAAAGTCAAATCCCCTCAAGAATTCAACGCCTGCAGTAGATAGGAGACCAACCTGTCTCACGCATGTTACTCACCGATTGCTCGGTGCATTGGACTATAGCTTCATCCTAAAACTTTTTTGCAAAGTTTGGACTGCTGATGTTTAGTCTCTACGGGCGCTTATGAATTTCGTTGAGGTGCCAACCATAAGGTTGGCAACATAACCGCATGGTTATGATTTGAAAAACTATTTTGATTCTGGACGACCAGGCAGGACTTGAACCTGCGACCTCTTACGCATTTAGCGTAAGCGCTCTTCCAGGCTGAGCTACTGGTCTGCCACAATCAAAATGAAAGTAACCTCAACGAAATTCACAAACTTCCCTCGGTATTATCCACATTTCATTGGACTTCACCGATATAAATCAGCTTGTCTTCCGCTATTTATACAAAATGCGGAACCGCCGTGATATGATTGTGTCTTTCTATCTTTTATATTCACAACAAAATTACTCATCCTGTTGTGAGTTTATAGACGAAAAAAATTTCTAGTTCTTGTATAACAATTCTTGATGGGATTCAAACTGTGAAAAAATCGAATTTCGATTCCTTCACGGTCTGAACCCAGCTCGCGTACCTTTTTAATTGGCGAACAGCCAAACCCTTGGGAGCTTCTCCACCCCCAGGATAAGGTGAGCCGACATCGAGGTGCCGAACTCCGCCGTCGATATGGACGCTTAGGCGGAACTAGCCTGTTATCCCCAGAGTAGCTTTTATCCGATAATCTTCCGCCGCGTCTAATGCGGACGGTCGGTTCACTATGTTCTGCTTTCGCATCTGCTCGACATGTACGTCTTGCAGTCAAGCCAGCTTGTGCCATTACACTATCGGCACGGTTTCCATTCGCGCCTAGCTGACCTTAATAAACTCCTCCGTTACTTTTTAGGAGGATAGCGCCCCACTAAAACTGCCCACCAGATACTGTCTCCATGCGTTTTTGCCGCACGAGGTTAGAACATACATTCAAAAAGAATGGTATTTCACTGACGAGTCCACGCCAGCCGAAACCGATGCTTCAAACCTCTCCCATCTATGCTACGCAGTCAAAACCGTATACTCAATACCAAGCTGCAGTAAAGCTTCTGGGGTCTTTTCGTCTAACTGCAGGTAACCGGCATCTTCACCGGTATTGTATTTTCACCGAGCTAGTCCTCCGAGACAGTTCTCCAGTCATTACACCATTCGTGCGCGTCGGAACTTACCCGACAAGGAATTTCGCTACCTTAGGACGGTTATAGTTATCGCCGACATTCACCAGGGCTTATATACAGTCAGCCAGTACATCTTGCGACATACACAACCGCCGATATTTGACCTTCTGGCATTGGTCAGGTGTCACCCCCTATACATCCTCTTACGAGTTCGCAGGGAGCTGTGTTTTTGGTAAACAGTTGCCAGAGATACTTTCGCTGCGGCCCCTCAACTTGCGAATAGAGGGCAAGCCTTATTCCGAAGTTACGGCTGCTTTTTTGCCGAGTTCCTTGGGGACCTCTCACTCGTTCGCCTTGGTCTACTCGACCTGATCACCTGTGTCGGTTTGCGGTACGGATTCTATATATATTAAGTTTAGAAGATTTTCTTGGAAGCGTGCTTTGTATCATTTCCCTCGGCGAACCGCAGCATTTTCGCTACTGCTTGGATTCGCCATTAAAGGCAGTGTCCGGATTTACCTAGGACACCATCCTTACAGCCACGAACGTCAAATCCAATAATGCGCGATACATACTACACTCCGTCCTCTCCATCGCATACATACGAAAGTCATGGAATATTAACCGTGTGTCCATCGGGTGCGGCTTTCGCCATTCCCTTAGGCCCGACTAACCCTTGGCTGATTGCCATTGCCAAGGAAACCTTGGTCTTTCGGCGTGCGGGGTTCTCACCCGCATTGTGGTTACTTGTGCCAACATTCTTACTTCGCAACGCTCCAGCATGGGTCACCCCTTTGCCTTCACCGCAGATGCGAATACTCTCCTACCACTGTACATCGTCCGAAGACAATATACAATCCTCAGTTTCGGTACTATGCTTAGCCCCGATTATTTGCGGCGCAAAATCTCTCGATGAGTGAGCTGTTACGCTTTCTTTAAATGATGGCTGCTTCTAAGCCAACCTCCTCATTGTCTAAGAAATTTCACCACCTTATGTGCACTTAGCATAGATTTAGGGACCTTAAATTGAGATCTGGGCTGTTTCCCTTTTGACCAATGGAGCTTAGCCCCCACAGTCTAACTGCCGTGCTATGACTCTCTGGTATTCGGAGTTTGATAGGTCTCGCGAGATTTCGCCCTGTCGAGACCTTCCAGTGCTCTACCCCCAGAAGGAACACGCGACGCTAGCCCAAAAGCTATTTCGGAGAGAACCAGCTATTACCAGGTTCGATTAGCTTTTCACTCCTTACCACAAGTCATCCGAGAGTGTTGCACAACTCACCGGTTCGGGCCTCCATCCGTCTTTCGAGCAACTTCACCCTGCTCATGGCAAGCTCACCTGGCTTCGGGTCTGTATGCATGCTACAAACGCGCTATTCACACTCGGTTTCCCTGCGGCTCCAGCCGCTCAACGGACTTAGCCATGCGCAGCATGCATAAACTCGTTGGCTCATTCTTCAATAGGCACGCCGTCGACGGATCTAAGCACCCGCTCCGACTCCTTGTAGGCATATGGTTTCAGGTCTATTTCACCGCCCTCACCGGGCTGCTTTTCACCTTTCCCTCACGGTACTAGTTCACTATCGATCTCTAAGAGTATTTAGCCTTACCGGTTAGTTCCGGCAGATTCCCCCGAGCTATTCGTGTCCTCGAGGTACTCAAGAACAATAACAAAAAAGATATTTTATTTTCGCCTACGGGGCTATCACCCTCTGGGGTTCTGCTTTCCAGCAGATTCCGCTAACAAAATATTTTGTAACTTTTCTCGATTTAAAATCGACGTTACTGCCTTACAACCCCCGATCACAAACTCTATGCACAAAGATTGCGCATCACAGATTTGTGATCGAGTTTGGGCTTTTTCCTTTTCGCTCGCCGCTACTAAGGAAATACATATTTGTTTCTTTTCCTCCTGGTACTGAAATGTTTTACTTCCCAGGGTGCGCTCCTTTAGCATTAAGCTAAAAGATCATCGAGGTTTACTCGATGGGGTTTCCCCATTCGGAAATCTCCGGATCAAAGGTTGCTAGGCACCTCCCCGAAGCTTATCGCAGCCACGCCACGTCCTTCATCGCCTTTTAGAGTCAAGGCATCCACCATACGCCCTTAAATTTCCTATTAGGAAATTTAAAAACCACAATTTATCCGGCATCCTCTTTTGAGGAAGGATGCCGGACAAGTTTTTAACCTGTTATATGAAATCAATCACATAACAGTCGAACCAACCAAATCTCTTCAAAAAATTTGATTGGTTACCTGCCTGCCTGCGGTATCTATAAAAGACCCATAACCTCCCGCTAAAAAGCAGAAGGAAAATTGGTGATATCGCGGCAGAATGAAGATTTAAATTTTAACCATCCTCTTAAAAAGAGAATTTTTCAAACTAAAATCTTATTTTTCAAGTTTCAATCTTTCCGTTAAAAAAACCGCTTTCTTCGAGCGGCTCCTAGAGACAACATTAAAAATGCTGACTATAATTTCCGCTTTAAAGATTGGTTTTTATACAACATATTCCGTGTAGGAGTCAGTATATATGAAGTCCGAACAAAGTCAAGGAAAATAAGGGTAAAATGCCTAAGGTGCTGGGGAAAAACTGTGTATTGCCAAAATATCCAGTATTTGCAACGTATTTTATATGAAAAATCGCCTTAGTCGGCGATTTTTATCGGTCATCAATAGTTTTTATTCCATAATTCCGTCCAAATTCACATCATAAAGCATTTTTTCCTGTATTGAAGCGTATTTGATAATCTCTTCTGGCTTAAGCCATAGTTCCATTTCCCTTTGCGCTTCTTCCGGCTTATCCGAACAATGTATCAAATTCCTTATGGCTCTTTCATCGAGATCAGCAAGAGCATAAGAATCTAAAGTAAGGTCTCCTCTTATCGTTCCGACGTCAGATGTCAAAGGCTCAGTCCCTCCTACAAGTTTCTTTACTATTCCGACAGCTTGGTTTCCTTCCACAACAAACATGACAACGGGACCGACTGTCATATATTTTATGAGCCTGCCGATTATATCTTTTCCGTATTCAATAGCCGGTTTCGTAACTTCCGCTCCGCGTTTTTTCCGCTCATCTATTATTCTTGCTCCTTTTTCCGAAAACCATGCATCGTTTTTGTTGTAATGCTTCCAGCATCTGTCGGCATCAAGCACGGTCATTTTCATCGAGACTATTTTCAGCCCGGTCTTTTCAATCCTTCTTAGGATTTCTCCGACAAGTGATCTCTGCACTCCGTCCGGTTTGATGATGATAAATGTTCGTTCTTTTTTCATAAACAGATAATAAGATAATTCTTTTATTTGTGCAATGCTTCTTTAGAAGAATTTAGTAATGATGTTAAAATTTCAACTGTTTTTTCTTTGGTAATCGGTTCATTTCCCTGGTGAAGTTTTTCAAGATAATCAGCATATATCTCTACTGCCTTCGGGTACGTCATAAAAATACCGATCAATATGAAAATATTGTCATCAGTAAGAGTATAAATATAATTTACAAGAATATCCTTTTTCTCTCGAGAAATTTTTGCGTTCGTGATTATGGTAAGAATTTTTGCCTGTGCATGCGTTATCATAAATTTTTCTCTGGAACCTTATTTGGGTCAAAATAGATTGAAACGCTAACTTTTGCTGTGATACTTTTGCCATGATCATACGGGTTTTCATAGGTACTATAACCCTCTATTCTAAACTTAAAAATCTCTTTGGCGGATAAAGAAAGTTCGGATATTTCAAGGAAGGAGGATCTTTCCGAATCGACACTAAGGAGCGATTTGGAGATATATAGTTCAGTTGTCCTGATACTATTTGAAACGGCGTTCGCGACTGCCTCTTCCCGAGTATCACCAATACCTTCGACATTCACAACATTGACCAATTTTAAATCTTTATCTTCCGTTGAGGAAACGGTGAGTAAATCTCTGAATTCCGACTTTCGATCAAAAACGTGCAGATAAGAAATATCTTTGCCTGAAAGAGTTTTCCCCTCAAGACCTAAAATATTACCTTTTGAATTTGATTGCTTATCGCCGATCTCAACGGAATAAATAGAATCTGATGGAATTTTAAAAAGCTCTGCTACTTGTTGCGGAGTCAATTCACTTTTTTCTGCAGATTCAGCGAAAGATTCAGCAAAAACACCGGTGGTCGATGTTAGAGTTAAAAACGACGCTAGAGCCAAAGGGAGCTTGAATTTTTTCTCGAAAGCTTCTATCGCACTAAAAATACCTTGTTTTTTCTCAAAGTTCGATTCAATAGCATTCTCTTCTTTTGATTTGAACTTTTCCATGTTTATATTTTCGGCAGGACCGGCTCCGGCTTTTTGTATTTTGCCAAAACTTCCTCCTCGACTTCGTTTCGGTCGCGGCCGTAGGTACGATACGAGATTTCCTTGATTTTATCAAGCAAGAACTTGTTGCCGCGCGGAGGCAAGTTGGTCTCCATGGAAAACGGCTTTGCCGGACGGCCGTTGGCAAGCAGCTTCACATATGAATTGTGGTTGTCGATGTTCATGAGATCGTTCGCCGTGAATACCGGTGCAAATTGTTTCACCAGATATTCGGAATCCTCCGAGGAAACGCGGAACACCGCCATCGAGCCGACGTTGCCGAAGACGGAATTCTTGATCTTCTCATCGAGCTGGGCGATGAACTGATGCGCGACCGTGAGCGAGAGCTTGTATTTGCGGGCTTCCGAGAGGATGGTCGAGATCGAGTCGGTGGTGACGTTCTGGAACTCATCGATATAAAGATAGAAAGGCGAAAGATCAGCGCCGAACGAGTCCACGCGGGAAAGCGCAGCCATCAAAATTTTTCCCACGACAATGAGACCGATGAGGTTTGAGTTGATGTCTCCGAGCCGGCCTTTTGCAAGATTCACCAGCAATATCTTTTTGTTGTCCATGATGTCGCGGAAATCGAATGCGGACTTCTCCTGCGAGACGATCGGCCGCATGATCTCGTTGGACAGGAAAACGTCGAATTTGCTCGTAATATACGGAACGATATTGGCGAGCGATGCCTCCCCGCCCGCCTTGCCCGCGATCTCCCGCCAGAACTGGATGACGATCGGATTTTTGCATTTGGAAAGTTTCAGCTCGCGGTACGTTTTGTCGGAAAGCACGCGCGAAACATCGAGCAGCGTCGAGCCGGTCTCCGGATCTTCGATCACGAGCATCACCGCATTCCGGAAATACTGCTCGAACATCGGGCCGCCTGCCGTTTTCATATCAAAAAGTTTGTTGAAGATGGAAAGCATTTCGTTCACCACGAACGTCTTCTGCTCCGGAAATCTGCGGTCGTACTCGAGCATATTGAGGCCCATCGGGCGCTCAGTGTAACTCGGATCGAAATAAATCACGTCTTCGTATCTTTCCGGCGGAACATAAGAAAGAATTTCCTGGATATCCGAGCCGTGCGGATCTATCATGCATACGCCTTCGCCATTCAAGATATCCTGGCGGACCATAGTCTTAAGCATGGTTGATTTGCCTGTACCGGTCTGTCCTATTACGTAAAAATGCCTGAGCCTGTCTTCCGGAGTCATGTATATCGGAGTTTCAATATTCCTGTATACATTTTTACCGAGCAAGATTCCGGCTTTCGGCAGATCGAGAGGAGCGGGCGCAGTATTGGCTTTTGTTTGCCTGAGTTCGGAAATAACGCCGAAATTCACTTCCGGCAAATGTATGGCTGTAGTAAGCTCCTTTAGATTCATTTCAAGTTCATCTTGGTCGCTCCAAAGCCTGAAAGAAAAAATTCTGGTCAGATTCAGAAGTTCCCTTCCGCTAAGCCTCCTGAAAACAAATTTATTGCCGTTAGTATTTTCGAACTGATTGAACGAAGATTCTATGTCTGAAAGTATTGAATCGGCTTCCTCTTTGGTCGTACCGGAAGAAATTATCCTTATGTTCACGCTTGAAAGCGGGCTTGCTAGCTTGGCTTTGATATTTTCCATCGGAGTCTGGTTGCCTGCTGCCGAATCGGCTTTTTTCTTATCATTTCCTTCTTTGGTTTCGCTTGTGACTATCTGCTTTCCTATCTGCTTGAATATGCCGGCAAAAGAAATATCGGCTTTTGCCAGAGCATCTTTGAACTTCAAGCCTTTTTCCATTTCCTTAAGTACTCTTTTATAAAAAGCTGTCGTCTCACCTGAAGCTGGTTTGACTATTATCTGAACGGCTGCTGCTTCATCATCTTTCTTGATTTTTGAAAATCCGTTCAATATAACATTCAATGGATCATAATCATACTGGTCATATGTCTTTATCGGAAAGATATCATGCGCGGAAAATTCGGCGATGGAACCGGAATAATCCCCATATTCTGAGAACACATTATAATCGTCTTTCTTCTCGGTAATTTTTATGTCCGGAAAAATGGATTGCGCCTGCCTTTCAAAAAGAGATTTTTTGGAATCCGGAACGGAAATATAAAAAACTATCTCGTTGCTGGCGATGGAATTGGCAAGCTCTATCGTAAAATATCCGGCGCTAGATTCGTCGCTTCCCACAGAAAGCATGCCGGAATAAAACTGCTCCATTTTAGATATGGCCTCTTTCAGATTTTTGTTCTTCTGGGTTTCGTCTTTTGAATCCGACGGCAAAGAAACTTCAAAGAGCGTCATCTTGAGCGCTTTGAAGATAGGGCTTTTTTCCTCGGAATTCTTTACTGAAAATCCGGCTTTTATATATTGGACCAAAAACCGATGAAAATCGTCATCCAGATGCGGATCCTTCAGGGCTTCGACAACGGAAATAGCATTAATCACTCCTTTTTCCTGAAGTATGTTTACAAGCTCGGCCATCTTATCATCATGTTCTTCCGGAGCAAGGTCTAAAACTATTGCTTCCACCTCCTTTTTCTTAAAGGCATAATTGCTTTCAAGGACTTCTTCCGGAGCTTTTTGCTTGTGTTCTTCAATCTGAGATTTTATAACCTCCTCTCTTACAGGGGTTTGGTTCATCTTAAGGATTTCTTTCTCCTTGCGTACTATCTGTTCACGCAAAAAAGCCAGTTCCTCTTCTGGAGTCTTGAACTTTTGCTCAATTCTTTCTGGACTGAAAACCTCCGTCATTTGACGTACATTATATCATTAGCTATGCATTATGAAAGATGAGGTTTCAGCTCAAGACGCTATATAACAAGAACTTTTCTTAATCTTTCCTTTATTTCATTCAATTTGGGAGTATATTCTATTTCTTTGTCTAACAGCGCATAATCCCCGTCATTTATTTTATTTGCAGCATCTATGATCATTTGAAGCTCATTTTTCGTAATGCCAGCTTCATTCAATAAATGGGAGAAATTTATCTTAGGTTCCCTATTTATAAAACTTTCGGCAAATTCCGGAAACAAGACAAAAGTAGATGCTTTTGCCTCCATTTGGTCGAGCTCATTCTTGAATTTTATCTCTTCATTGCCAAAATTTTCAGGATTCATTGATAGATTTTATTATAATTCCGTTAAAATCTCAGGCTCGCCGCTCGTAATGAGAATCGTATGCTCGAAATGCGCGCTTCTTTTGCCGTCGCGCGTCTTGTATGTGTATCCGTCTTTCGCAAGATATACGTCTTTAGCTCCGGCATTAAGCATCGGCTCAAGAGCAAGGACCATTCCCGGCTTTAATTTATCGCCCGCCCCTTTTTCTCCATAATTTGGGATATACGGATCTTCGTGCACTTTGTATCCGACGCCGTGTCCGCAAAGCTCTTCGACTACTCCGAAACCGTTAGCTTTTGCAACTCTCTCTATGGCAAAACCTATGTCTCCGGTATACTTTCCGCCTTTTGCGGCTTTTATTCCGGCATATAGGGCATCGCGCGAAACATTCATCAGCTTTTTTGATTCCTTGTCCGTTTCGCCCGCAGGCACGGTTATCGTTGCATCCGTTATAAGACTTTTGTGGGTCAGGCACATATCGAGCTTTACCAAGTCGCCTTCTTTTATTATTTTTGGATTTTCATTCGGTATTCCATGGACGACTTCGTCATTTATTGAAATGCAAATCGAAGCGGGATAAGGCCTTTTGGCTCCTCTTGGCTTGTAATTGAGGAGCGACGGCTTATCGCCATCTTCAAGCGCGAGTTTGGTCGCCAAGTCGTTCAGCTCATCCGTGGAAATGCCCGGCTTAACGGCATTCCCTACTTCCTTCAATATGAAAGCCAGGCGTTTTCCGCCTTCCCTTAATTTTTCTATCTCTTCCTTTGTCTTCACGGTAACCGCCATATGAAAACAATATACTCTTTAAATAAGGAAAAGAAAAGCGGACCTGCATGGTGCCAGCATTTTTATTGTATTTTGACCTTTTCCGCTATTTCTTTGTGCACTTCGTCTATTTCCTGTTCTCCGTTTATCTCTATAAATTCGCCGTGCTGGTCAACTTTGAAAAAATCTACCGACTGCATAACGTCATTTTCAAACCAGTCCATCCTTTTCCTTATGGCATCAGCATTATCATCCTTTCTTTGCCTGTTAAGCAGCCTTTCTGTCGCCCACTGCCTGGACACGTTTATATATACGACTTTATATCTTTCTATGCCGTAAAATTTAAGCGTACCGTCAAGGAGAACGGCTTCATTTATCTTTCTTGGTGCACCGTCGAAAACCAAATTTTCTTTCCCGCTGAAATTGTTGACGAGATAATCCATCCAAAGATAAATGACGACTGATTCCGGCATAAGGCCGCCGGTATATATCACATTAGCCGTCTTTTCTGAAGTGTATGATTTGCTGTCTTTAGTAAAGTTTCTGAGGAGCGAACCTGTTTCAACATCAAGTATCTTCAGTTTGCTTTTTTCGCCGAGAATTTTTTTGAAAAGCTCGACTTGGGTGCCCTTCCCGCAGCCTGATCTTCCGATAAAAATAAAGGCCATGGGTTCTTGCCTTGTTTCGATATTTTCCATAAATTATATTATAACAAAAAAATTCCGCGTTAGCGAAATTTTTCTGATGAAAATATATTTTTTATTTCTTAGTATTCTCTCATTGTTACCTGTGCCTCCACTTTCTTTATAAGGTCTATGACGACTTGGACTACGATAAGGAGAGCCGTTCCGCCCAAAGCTATCTGGGTTATGCCCGTCATGGACTTAACTATTATAGGTAATACGGCAAGCGCGCCAAGAAAAAGCGCGCCGAACAAAGTCACTCTCGTAAGAACCTTTCCTAGATATTCTTCCGTGGACTGGCCCGGCCTTACGCCCGGAATGAAAGCCCCGCTCTGCTGCAAATTTTTTGATATCTGCTCCGGATCGAAAGTTATGGCTGTATAGAAATACGTGAAAAGGAAAACCAGGATAAAATACGCTATTCCATAAAACCAATTGTTGGCAAACAGATTGCTTAAGTAAAGAAGCACGCTCTTAAGAGAAGCCAATGAAACGGCCCCTGAAAGGAATTTGAAAAGCATCTGAGGTATCAGAAGAAGAGACATACCGAAGATTATAGGCATGACTCCTGCCTGATTTACGCGGAGCGGCAAATACGTAGAAACTCCGCCGGAAACCTGAGAGCCCCTCACTCTCTTTGCATAAGTCACCGGCACAGGCCTTTCCGCTTCCGATATGAAAACCACGGCATATATGACTGCAAGCGCCAAAGCTATGAAAAGAAGGTAGGTCGGTATCTGCGAAACATCAAAAGTAAGGCTTGTCTGGGAAAGTTCTTTCGGCAATCTTGCAACTATGCCGGCAAAGATCAAAAGGGAAATTCCGTTTCCAATGCCGAATTCGGTCATGAGCTCTCCGAGCCACATAAGGAATGTCGAGCCAGCTACGATTATAAGGACATTAGTTATGGTTGAAATAATGTTCAGGCTAGGAAGAACTCCGGAATTCGTAAGCAGCGCAAGAAAGCCTATTCCCTGCACAAAAGCTATCGGCACGGAAATGATTCTTGAGTATTGCGAAAATTTTGTCCTGCCTGCTTCTCCTTCTTCATTGTACATGGCTTTTATCTTAGGCGAGACCATTGTCAAAAGCTGCATTATGATTGATCCTGTTATGTATGGACCGACGCCGAGCATCACTATGGAAAGATTGGAAAGTCCTCCTCCAGAAAATATGTTCAAGAATCCCAAAAATTCGCTTCCGGAAAAAAGGGCATTGAGCTTTGCTGCATCTATTCCTGGAATAGGAATACTGGCCAAAAGCCTGGAGAAAAAAAGTGCGGCAAGAAGAAACAACAGCCTTCCACGAAGACCTTTGTCCTGCCAAATCATCTTTATTTTTTCCCCGAATTTCATATGAGAATTTATTTAACCGATCCTCCTGCTTTTTCTATCTTTGCTTTAGCTTCAGACGACACGAGGCATCCGGAAACTGCGACTTTTTTTGTCATATCGCCCATTGCTAGTATCTTTACCTGTGGCTTTTTTCCTCCATAAACGTTTATGAGGCCCTTTGCTACCAAAGTTTTTGGATTTACTTTTTCGCCGCTTGAATACGCAAATTCTATGTCAGCCAAATTCAATACCATTGGCTTTTTCTGTATGGTATTGAAAGTATAGCCTCTCAGCTTGGGCATCTTTTTTATGATATCCCTCATTACCGGCCTGGCCTTGTGTCCGGCTCTTGCCGTCTGGCCCTTTCCGCCGCGTCCTGAAGTCTTTCCTCTTTTTCCGCCTCTTCCCACAAGGATATGCTTCTGATTTTTCACTTTTCTTTTTAATTCGTGTATTCTCATATTCTTTTTATTTTAATTCTCTTCGGATTCCTTCTTTGATTCTTCCTGCTTCATTTCTTTTGCAAAAGATGCGCCTTTTTTCTTGTCGAAAACCGACAATGCCATAAGAGTTGATCTTGCAATATTGAGTTTATTCTTGGAAGGAGAAATTATTTTTGCGGTGACATCCTTTATTCCGGCAAGTTCAAGGACAGTCTTTACCGCGCTTCCGGCTCTTACACCTCTTCCTTTTGCAGGCATTATGACGACTCTTCCGCTTGAATACTTTGCGCTAACGGTGTGGAAAATAGACATGTCTTTCGTCAGCGAAAGGCTGAGAATATTTTTCTTGGCATTCCTGTATGCCTTGTCTATTGCGAGAGATGTATCATTGGCTTTTCCTGTTCCTACGCCAACTGATCCTTTCTTATTGCCTATGACCATATGAACGCTGAAGTTCATCCTTTTTCCGCCTTTGGTGACCCTGGTAACTCTTCTTATATTCAAAATTTTCTGGTCAAACTCCGGCTTGATTCTTTCGGTATTTCTTCCGGAAGGTTTTCTTGGATTTTTTGCCCTGTCTCCAAAGCTCCTCTGGGGCCTTTGAAATCTGGCTTTTGGAGCAGAAGCCTGGGCGCTTGAAACTTCAGGCTTTGTTTCCGCAGCTGTATTTGGCATTTCCGTATTTTCAGTTTTTTTAACTTCTGTTGTATCCATGGTTTTCTGTTATTATTAAAACTTCAATCCTCCCTCTCTCGCCCCATCGGCAAAAGATTTTATCTTTCCCGCATAAATGAATCCTCCCCTGTCAAAAACGACTTTCTTTATTCCGCTGTCTATCGCAAGTTTGGCCATATCTTTGCCTGCATTGAAAGCTCTTTCGAGTGTGGTTTTTCCTTTGGCTTTGTCCGTGGAAATAGCAACGACCGTTATTCCTTTTTTATCGTCTATGATCTGACCGTAAACGGCGGTATTGGATTTATAAACAGAAAGCCTTGGCATTTCTTTTGTGCCTGAAATCTTCGCCCTTATCCTTGCATGGCGTATCGCTATCTTTGATCTTTTGTTATTTTGTCCTCTTTTCATTTTAAGCTTAAATTATCGGATTATGCGGTCTTCTTTCCTTCCTTCCTTCTTACGAATTCCCCTTCAAATCTTATCCCTTTTCCTTTATATGGTTCGGGTTTCTTTATTGATTTTAAATCGGAAGCGAATCTGGATACGAGTTCCTTATCAATGCCGTTTATTATGATGACTCCTTTATCCGAAGTCACTTTGAGATTACTTGGTATGCTGACTTTTACCGGATGGGAAAAACCGACTTTGAATACTATTTCTTTTGGCGATACATCGCCTTTATAGCCGATTCCCTCAACAATCATTCTTTTTGTATATCCGGTATTCACTCCGTCAACCATATTTTTTATATGGGAATAATAAGTTCCCCAAAGAGCTTTGTTTTCCAAAGTATCGGCTTCAGGCTTCAGCTCTATCTTATTTCCGTTTAAAAAAATAGATATATTCTTCTTGAAAGCCCTTGAGAGTTCTCCAAGAGGGCCTTTGACGGTGACTACGCCGTTGTTTATCTTAACTTCGGTTTTTGCCGGTATTTCTATTCCTTTTTTTCCAAGTCTCGACATAATATGTTTATTACCAGATTCTGAACATTACTTCGCCGCCAACCTTCTGTTTGTAAGCTTCTTTGTTTGAAAGTATTCCTGAAGGAGTCGAGAGCATGAGTATGCCTACCTTGTTTGTGCTCGGTTTTATTTCCGATACTCCTTTGTAAATCCTTCTTGATGGTTTTGAAACCCTCGATACGTTTGTTATTTTCGGCATCTTTCCTTCATACGCCAGTACGACATCGAGCATCTTGCCGTCCTTATCTTTTGAAAATGATTTTATGAAACCGGCTCTCTGAAGCGCTTCGGCTATGGCTTCTTTGTTTTTTGAAGAGTAAATAGAAATCGATTCCTTTCTTGCAAGGTTTGCGTTCTTCAAGCGTATTATAAAATCTCCGACATTGTCCGTTACCATGATGATTTTTTTACTCCCGGTATCTTGCCTTCATTGGCGAATTCCCTGAAGCATATTCTGCACAGATCAAAGTCTCTCATATATCCGTGTTTTCTTCCGCATCTAAAACATCTCCTCACGACTCTTGAGGAAAATTTCGGCTTCTTTTTTGATCTTGCTATGACTGACTTTTTGGCCATAAAAAATAAATAAGCTTGAAAAAGCTTGTGAAAAGATACTAGCAAGAAACCCTTACAAAAGCAAGCATGTTTTGCATATAAATATGACGCTATATTGACTTTACGTCTTCCTTGATTCATTATAAAAAATAAGTGATCTTTATAAGGAGGCCGCGATGTCTCAAAGCATGCCAGATTCCAAAAAACCTGTGGAGGAACAAGTCCCTATAGGAACTATTATTAAGGAAGACAAAAACGGTGTCGTTTATATGGGAGCGCTTGGTCCGATACGGACAAGGCATTTCATAAAAGACAGTACCGGTACAAAAGTGGAAGCCGATTATGAATAAAAGGCTTGCCGGACAAAAAACCCGCCGATTTTTTCGGCGGGATTTTTTATTTTCTTCTTTTTTTGCTTTTTCTTACAGGAGCTTCTTCTCCTTTCTTGAAAGGAAAACCTAGATATTCGAGGAACGCTTTAGCTGAATTTTTGTCCTTTGCTGTAGTTACTATCGTAACGCCAAGACCGAATACATCCTTCAATTCTTCATCTGATGATTCAGGAAAAATAGTATTTTCCTTTATTCCAAGAGTAAAATTGCCCATCTCGTCTATTCCGTTTGAGGAAAGGCCTCGGAAATCTTTTGTTCTGGGAAGCGCTATGTAAACAAGCTTGTTCAAAAAGTCGAACATTCTAGGGCCTCTTAGAGTCACCTGATATCCGACAGGATCTCCTTCCCTTACCTTGAATGAGGCTATGGATTTTTTTGCAGCTTTCAAGATGGCTTTCTGTCCCGTAATTTTTGTAAGCCTGTCATCGACAATCTTATTTTTGTTCTTGTCTTTAAAAGAACCAGTTCCGGAACCGACAACAACCTTAACAACCTTCGGAGTCTGCATCCTGTTCTTTATGGAAAGCTTCTCTTTCAAAGCATCATATGCCTTATTCTGTTTTTCTTTTAATGAAATCATATTTCTATATTTATCTTATTTAAACTTCCCTTCCAGTTTTCTTGTTTATCCTGACCATCTTGCCGCCGACTATCTTTTTGCCGATTCTGGCTCTCTTGCCATCCTGGTATATGAGCACATTTGATGCATCTATAGGCATGGCTTTATCCACCACCTGGCCTTTTGAATCTGAAGTCCTCTTTTTCTGGTGTTTTTTATGGATATTTACGCCCTCAACCAAAATTTTATTGAGTTTAGGAAAAGCCTTGAGGACTTTTCCAGTTTTCCCTTTGTCTTTTCCTGCTATGACTATTACATTGTCTCCTTTCTTGATTTTCATATTGATTTTATTTTATTCCGGCCTTTATACGGTTTCAGGAGCAAGAGAAGCTATCTTTTTGAAGCCGAGTTCCGAAAGCTCTCTCGGAATAGGGCCGAAAATTCTTCCCGCTATAGGCTCTTTCTTACCTTTTTCTATTATGACAACGGCATTCTCGTCAAACCTTATATATGAACCGTCAGCTCTCCTGAAAGGCTTTCTCTGCCTAACTACAACTCCGTAAAGGATATCCTTCTTTTTTACCTGCTTTCTGGGTTCGGCTTTTTGCACTGAAAGGACAACGACTTCTCCGATTTCGGCCCATCTCTTTTTCGAGCTTCCAAGCACTTTAAAGATTCTGCCGATTTTAGCTCCTGAGTTGTCCGATATTCTTACTATTGTCTTATCTTGTATCATGGCTTTTTATTTTTTACTTTTCCAAAACTTTGAATCTTTTGTTCTTTGAAATAGGGCTTGTTTCGACAATCTCGATGATTTCGCCTTCTTTGTGCTTATTTCCTTCATCATGAGCCATAATCTTTCTCTGTCTTTTGATGAATTTTTCGTATTTTGGATGCTTTTTGAAAGATTCAATCAGAATAACAACCGTGTCCTTCATCTTGGAAGAAACGACTTTTCCTTTCAAAACCTTTCCGTTATTCTTTTTTTCCGTTGCTTTTTGCATTTATTTTATTTTGTTTTCTTCGCTTCGTTCATGAGTGTCATTGTCTGGGCTATGTCTTTTCTCAAATTCTTATTGCTTTTGACATTTTTCGCCTTGCTTCCTGATGTCCCGAAACGGATATCAGCAAGTGCCTTTCTTTTTTCTTCGAGATAGCCTTTAAGGTCGGCGATATTCTTTTTTCTGAGTTCTTTTATTTTCATATTTTGCCGATTAATATCTGCCGATAAATTTTGTCTTTACCGGAAGCTTTGTGCCTCCTTTTCTAAGCATCTCTTTTGCCGCTTCTTCGCTTATGCCATCAACTTCAAAAAGGACTCTTCCCGGCTTCACTATCGCTACGTATCCTTCAAGCTCGCCTTTTCCTTTTCCCATTTTTACTTCGGCCGGCTTTTTCGTATATGGATGATCAGGGAATATCCTGACCCAGATCTTTCCGCTTTTTGACATTGAGTGCGCAATAGTCTTTCTTGCGGCCTCTATCTGGTTTGATTTGATTCTTCCGCCTTCAAGAGTTTTCAGGCCGTATGATCCAAATGAAACCCTGGTTCCTCTTGTCGACACGCCTATCTTTCCTTGGTTTTCCCGGAAAGTGAAAGCCTTTCTGTATTTTACTTTTTTAGGTAACAACATGGCTTTAAGATTGCTTTTTATCCTTATTAAAAATCTCTCCCTTGTATATCCAGACCTTTATTCCAAGATCCCCATATGTCATATGGGCTCTTTCTTCCGCGTAATCTATATCGGCTCTCAAAGTCTGAAGAGGGATTCTTCCCTTCTTAAGCTCTTCGGATCTTGCAATTTCCGAACCTCCCAGCCTTCCTCCGCAATATACCCTGACGCCTTTTACATCACGGTTCGCCATAACCTTCTCTATCGTCTGTTTCATCACTCTCCTGAAAGGAAGCCTCTTTTCAAGGCCTTCTGCTATCATTTCGGAAACTATCTTGGCATTTGATTCCGGAGATTTGACTTCTTCTATATCCAATTTGAAATCTGCCGGTATGGAAAGCTTGTGCTTCTTGGCAAATTTCATGACATCGTTCCTCAATTTTACCGATCCTTCTCCGCTTCTGCCTATCACAAGGCCCGGCCTTGATGTTTTTATTATAAGCCTGAATGTCTTGTCGTTTCTTTCCATTTCTATGGAAGCCACGTACTGTCCTCTCATTTTTTCTTCCAGATATTCCCTAAGAAGAAGATCGGCTCTTAAAAAATCCTTATATTTCGAGCCAGTAGAAAACCAGCGGGATTTCCAATCTCTGATTATTCCTAGCCTATGTGCGTATGGATGGACTGTTTTCGACATGGTTTTATTTATTCAATTTTAATTCCTTGGTTTTAGGAGATTTTTTGGATTTTGCCGGCATATTGTCGAGCGTATCAAGCTCTATCATCACTTTGCTTGTCCTCTTATTTATTGGATATGCCATTCCTCTGGCTCTCGGTCTTCTTCTTTTTAAGACAACTCCCTCATCAACCCTCATATTCCTTACGAAAAGATTGTCTTTCGATATATTGAAATTGTTTTCCGCATTGGCTACGGCAGAGTCTATCAATTTTGAAATCGGATTTGAAGCCCTTTTAACTAGAAAAGCCAAAACATCCTGAGCTTCAGCAACTTTTTTGCCTTTTATAAGATTGGCGACCAGCCTTACTTTTCTGGGTGATTGCCTGTATTCATTTAGCTTTGCTGTTATTTGCATGATTTTGCTTTACTCATTTGAAATCACTGGGAGCCCGAGGCTGTGACGTGATTTTTTTATTGAAATTATTTCTTTGCTTCCGTGGCGGACTTTGCAGCTTTTGCCGCAGCCATTTCGGATTCTTTTGCGGCCGTCTCTATTTCTTTCTGCATTTTGCCGCCGTGTTTCGTGAATTTCCTGGTTAAAGAAAATTCTCCGAGCCTGTGTCCTACCATATCCTCATTGACCAATACTTCTATATGGGCCCTTCCATTGTATACGCCGAAAGTAAATCCTACCATTTCAGGCGTGATTTGGCTTCTTCTTGACCACGTTTTAATAACGCCGGTATCAAGCGGTTTCTTTCCTTCTATTTTTTTTAGAAGTTTTTCGTCTGTATATGGACCTTTTTTAAGCGATCTAGCCATGAAAATTTTTCAGATAAAAACAAATAAGCCCAGATGAGCTTTAAAGGGATATTAGCAAAAACTGGCATATTGTCAATGAGTTTTGCCTTCCCAAAGCGGCTATATTCGGCTAAAGAATCATAAATGGATTAATTTGACCCTACGGCAGAAAAAACGTGTCCACCTCCGTCGCTTACGCTACTTTGATTTCCGTATTTGCCGACAATTCCCATAACCAAAAAGCTTACTGATAATATTAAAATAAAAGCTATTAAGAATTTCAGGAAGGTCTTATCAAGCATATTTTCCAAGTAATGATATCACGATTAAAAGCTATAAAAAAGCCTGGCTATAGATTTTACGGCATCTATAGGAAAACTTATTATTTTTTCAAATAGGCTTTTGGTGGGAACATCGGACGTGGCTGAAATAACTGCGGCCGGCTCGCTATAAACTTGATTGTCAGCATGTGATTCGGACTGTGATGTGCCGGTTGCCGGAGATTGTTCGTATGATAATGATTCATTGTTATCGCTGACAATGCCATTGGTTTTGTCAGTACTTGTGCCGTATGTTTCTTGAACTGTGCTTTCTTCTGAAGCCACTGTCTGTCCAGATATGGAAGATGCCGCTGCTACTTCATTGCCGGACGGATCATCAATGCGAATCGGGTCTGACGATATCGGAAGCTTGGTATCTTCAATTGAAATGGAAATATTTTTTCCTGCATCCACTATGGTATCGCTTGATATGGAGAAAGAATCCCATCCTTCCATTATTTTCCAACCTCCAAGATTTATCTCCGTATTCCCATTATTGGCTATATTTATTACTCCTTCCGGCATTTCAGAAATCGACACATCTGGCTCAAGGACCGTAACCTTTGTCCTCGAAACTGAATGATCTGTGCCGGAAATTCCGTTAAGCACCACATTATATGTCCCTCTATACTTGTATACGTGAGATACCTTATCTCCCAAAGCGTTCAGTCCATCGCCGAAAATTAGGGGCAAAAGCGCCCATATCCGCCTTATAATCAGCCGCAAACTCCACTGGAACTCCTACATAAGCAACCCTTTCCCTGCCGGCAGACGTAATAAAAGAAGAATCTGAGGAAAAATCGCTCAAATCAGCCGGATCCGAATGCGTGGAAATATATACCGTGCGCACAACTGTTTTTGCAGAGTTTGCAGAATTATCCTGGGATGAGCTCGCATCCTGGCCTGTCAAATCTCCGGATGCGCCTCCAGTATCCGATGTGCCGCCAGAATCACTAGCCGCCAAGCTATTGTCTATTGTTATTGAATGCTGTCCTGTTTCTATATAAGAGCCGCCGGACTCATCGGCCATAGTTATATTTACCTTGTATATTCCTTCTGCAACAAAATCAGGAGATGAACCGCCGGACTTGCCGTCCCAATCCTTTGAAACTGAAGAGGAGTAGCTGGATGTCTGAGTAAAATATTTTACTGCTGTCGTTCTTGAACACACTTCGTCAGATAAAGAACAAATGGCAATAGTATTGAATTTTACAGGAGTGTTTGTCGTTATGCCTATAGTCATCTTTTCTCCGCTTTGGGGATTGAAAGACATATCTTCTGCACTTCCATTCAGAGTGAATAAAGAAATATTCGTGTCAGCATAAGAATTTTTAGTACCGATAAAAATAAAAGATGCGGCAATGGCAAAAAATATGAAAAATCTTGTTTTAAAATTCATCCCGCGGATATTTTATCATCCGATTTTTCGGAGATACCGGCCTGCTGTGGATAACTTTCCCAACTGCTCAAGTTTCCCTCGCTCTTTAAATTTTGGCAATACAAAAACCGCCCTTTCGGGCGGTTTTTGTTTAACCATCTAACTGTTTTTTAGGCAGAGAGACCACAAGTGGTTAGTTTCCGATAACTGAGTTGTCAGATGTCTTAGGATATCCGAGAAGCAAAGTGCTTCCTGTAACAGCCTGTTGACCCTGAACATCATACCAGTTGAAGGCGCTTGGAGTACCGATATCCGTTGTAAACGAAACGGTTCCTGCTCCTCCTGAGGTATTAACACCAGCATTCGTATAGATGCTGAATGTATGTGTACCATCTGCTGGGTAGATTGTGTAACCAGCCTGTCCTCCATAGCTAAATGTTACTGTATTACCGCTGACCGTACCTGTAGCAACAATCTGATTCAAACTGTTGTCATAAACAGTAAGAGAATCGTCAGTTGAAGAGGCAGGACCGGAAGTTGTAACGTTAACTGGAAGCTGAACAAGCCTTACAGCATTTCCAAGAGCTGCGATTCTAACATCAGCAAGCTTTACGCTGCCTCCTGTAAGACCGAGTCTTGAACCTGTAACAACCGAGACGCTTGGCATACCAGCAACCGGATACATTGTAGCTGATGTAGCGTTCATGTATGTAGTTGTTGAAGTATTACCTGAAGTGTACTTGATTGCATTAAGGGCAATGTTGTTTGCTTGGTTCGAAGTGACTCCTCCGTTTCCACCAACCTGTGTGTAGTTTACATATACAGGGATGTTTACTCCGACGTATCCTGAATCAACTCTTATTGGAGTTGCGAGGGTAACAGTCGTTGTAGCACCTGATGAAACCGATTTCGTTGTTCCGCCAACAGTGATAGATGCGATAGCATTTCCTGTTGTGTTGAACTGAAGTTCGGTTATGTAAGCTGAACCGACAGATGATGTGGCGTTGAATATAGCTATTGTGCTATTTGTAACTCCGCCCAAAAGAATCTGTGAAGCAGGCGATGTCTGAGTCAAGATTGGCGTACCGATTGCACCGGCAGCGACTGTCAAGACCTGACCTCCTGTTGAACCTGACAAGTCAACGTTAGATGAAGCACCATATCCTGTAACAGCGAGAGATGAAACTGTCGTTGTACCTGATGTGTTGCCAATATCTGCGTATACGTTAACAGTGACCGATCCGTTTACCGGAATGGTGAACTGTGAAATCGTAAGGTTATTGACTGTAC
The DNA here is from genome assembly GCA_963840885.1 of uncultured bacterium. Lineage (GTDB taxonomy): Bacteria > Patescibacteriota > Minisyncoccia > Phycocordibacterales > GWA1-40-21 > Bog-1340. The sequence goes on along the minus strand of CAWJAN010000002.1, from coordinate 8,705 downwards.
CAGTGGCCAAAGGCTGAATAGGCTGTGTTGAGCCTACCCCAGAAACATTTACCGTAAGATTCGAAAGGAAGATTGAAGAATCGATTGATCCGCCAAATGTAACTTTCAAACCTGTGATAACTTCGGCTTCCGAAGAATTTGCCTGGAGAACAAATGAGCCTACGAGCTGATTTGATCCGTTTGGCATTGCTGAAGAGTCATTGACTGAAGCGTTCTTGGCAACGGTAAGACCGGCACCAACAACGTTCAGAGCAGGACCTTGTCCTTGTGAACCGGCTGTATCAGGATATGGTCCAACAATCATGTTGGATGACAAACCTTGAGCATTTCCGGTAACACCTTTAACTACCGCGATTATCTGAGTACCTGTGGCAACATTGTTACCAGAAGCATCTTTCAAATCACCTCTGACTTCCAAGACGACCGTCTGGCCGGCTGGAATGACAAGAGAAGAACCTAGGGTGTAATCACCATCAGTGCCAGGTGTAACGGTCTTTGAGCTTCCGACTTGTGAGCCATTAGCGTACAAAGAAACGTTTGTAAGAGGCATTGTTGATGTTGAACCTGTTTCCTGTATAGCTACATGAAGTTCAGTAATTTTAACATCTTCACCGTAAGCTTTAAGATCGTATCTTCCCAAAGCTATATTTGAAGCGCCGGCAACTACGTCACCCGAGCTGAGTGTTGAATCTTGTGTGAAAGCAATGTTTCCAAGAGAAACGCTCATCTGGGCTGTAGCACCGATGCCTGAAGCTGCAATTCCTACGTTGTAATTTGAGTCAACGAGTCCGAGATCTGACGTGTTCTGAATAGATACTGTAAAGGATCTGTCTGTACCCTTTATAACATCTGCTCTGACTTCGAGAGTCTTAGAACCTGTCTGAATCTTGTAAGGATTCGATGAAAGATCAAACGTAATGTAATCGTTCGCATCAATTCCTGAAGCTGTTGCGACTTTAACTCCGGAAACATAGAGTCCTATGTTCTGAAGAGCGTCAGTTGGAAGTGATCCGATAACTTTGAAGCTTGCTCTTGTGAGCCATGTATCCTTTCCAGAAATTGTCAAAGGAGCCGAGAAGATTGAATAATTCAATGTTCCGGCATTTACGTTGACAGCGCTGGATGGGGTGATTGTTCCGAGAGCTGCTGAAGCCAAGTCAGAAGCTGTGAATGTTGACATTGTTGCTCCTGAGATTGGGTAAACAGCTGAAACTGGAACGTTTGCTGTGATACCTGTGAGAGATACACCCATCAATTGGCCGTTGGCTGATGAATCAACATCAACTTTTACGGAAACCGTGATTGAAGATCCGGCAGGAACCGTGAAGAGTCCTGATCCGGAATTGAATGAAATCTTTCCTGATGATATCGAAGCTGCATCCGTCAATCTAGTTGCACCTTGGTACAAATAGATATTGTCAAATGCTGTATCGGCAACAACTCCAACTTTCTGCAAAGTTACATTCGTAACGACTGCAGGCGTAGCTGAAGTATTGGTGAATGTGTATTCAGCCAAATCTGCTGCTGCCTGTCCGGCTACGATTGAACCTGATGCAGGTGATGTTGGGGCAAGAGAAACATTCAAAGATGTACCGTTTGGTACGAATGTTGTTGTTCCTCCTGTCGTTGTCGTCATAGAACCGCCCATCGAATTGAGGACGCCTCTTGTGATTGAACCGACATAACCAGCTGCTGGGCTTATGCCTTTAGCCAACTGGAATTTTATAACTGCAGCTTTCGTAACTGAACCGAAGTAACCGTATGCAGTGCCTGCTGGCATTACAAGGTCGCTCTGGGCTACGAGAAATTGCTGCAATGCTGTGACATCAGCTCCTGTCGAACCAACGGTCAAATTCGTTGCGAAGTTGTATCCGCCGGTCATGACTGGAGTTGAAACAGTACCAGTTGTTGCCTGGCCGTTTAAAGCGGCAGTAACATTGGCAACCGTTCCAGCATCAGCTCCGAATGACTGGAGCAAGCTGACGATAGCCGTTATCTGGCTCTGCGTAAGAGCGGAGGCTGCTTGCGCAACCATTCCGCCAACCATTGAGAAAGCGACTGCTGCACCTGCAACAAGGCTTACCAATGATCCTAATTTTCTATTACTCATATTTATAATTAATTTCGAAATTAATTAGAGAAGCACTTTTCCGATTAACTAATAATGAACTAATAATCTTGGAAAGTTTTTTCCCTAAGTTTTTTCATCGACGAACTCTTTTTATATCCGCAAAGCGGACGACCAAGAGTTAAGAAGAGTCATTTCGACTAAAAATTTTCCCTTCTAAGGCCGATGATTGTCTCTGTACTTCATTTAAGATTGTTTACAAAATTAAATGAAGATAACGCGCAAGCGACAAACTTCACGCGACTTATCCTACTATTCCATCATTTCATATTCCCTGATGCGCTTTTATTTTGAGCGAATAAAAGTTTTTGTGCATCCGGGTTCGACACAAAAAGATGGATTAGTTTCAATAAACTTAAAACTGATTTTCCGTATTTCTGAATATTCAATTGTCAAAGTTCTCGACCACTGACAACTCGAGTTTGAGCAAACTCGGGAATCAGATTATCTGTAGTACTAGTTTTTAGCGGATTTAGTTGCGATAGCAAATTAAGCCGCCTTAAGCAAAGGGCTTTTCGGCTCTTTGCTTTTCGAGGAATAAACTAAAGTGCCTTTGTGTTGCAACTTCATAAACCTCTTGTAAACCATTATATATCTTGGAGATTAAACTCGCAAAATATATACGTGTGGATAACTAAAAACAGCTTTTCATCATTATTTTCCGTCATATGATGCCGTAAAATACCGAGAAAGCCTTTTAGTAAATTATTTATCCACGAAGATAAAATTAGCATAGAAAAAGGCCTCTAACAAGAACTAAAACCATATTCAGACATAAAAAAGCCCTGCTGTATAGCAGAGCTTTTTTATTTCTTATTTAATTATATTAATTAGCGTATTTATGTCTTTTAGGCCAAAAAATATTTAGACCACCTTCTTTCCCCTTCTTTCTTAAGTATTCCATTTTCAACCATATCTACCAGTTCCCTTTGTATGGTTTTTTCGCTGCAGTCTTTTATATTCTTAGCGAAATCCTTTATTGTAAGCTTAATACCGCTACTCAGCATAGATTTTATAACATCTTGCCTATCGCTTTTGTCCTTTATAGATTTCTTTTCAAATTTTTCTATTTTTGTTTTTTTATCAGACACTTTATCAAGGACATTATTATTTGAATTGTCTTTTATTACATTTTGTCCTTTAGAAAAAGGTTCTTCCTGTGCGGTTTGCGCTTCGGGAATTTTTTGTCCGAAGTTCATGCTTCTTTGATCAGGAGTGAAATTATAATCTCCATCGAATAATCCCGGTTCGATTGCGATTTTTGCCGATGAGTAATTTGATGCCGAAGTTACAAGGAAATTTGAAAGTTTTTTCAATTCAGAATTTATTATTCCGTGATTCATTTTCGATATCATTTTTGCTGTTTCAGCTATATCAAAAAGGACCGAAATTTCAAAAATCGAGCTGAGTAGATTTTTCTGGAAACTATCTTCTCCCCAAACTCTCTCGGACATTGATAGAGCGGTCAGGAGCATTTCCGTTGACAGACTTCTCAGTCTTTCTTTCATTGGTTCTTTATCGGACATAAGTCCAGTCAAAAGATAAACTGCGGTAACAAGTCTTTCTGTTTTATTAAAGACAAAAAGACCGTATGGATCACCAGCAAAAAGCAAACCGACATCCGCTTTAATTGAAAGGCTATTTTGATTATTCATATTGGTCACGTCTTTTTTATTTTCTTCGCTGTTCATATAAATTTATTTATATTTCACCCTATTTTGTCTGATACAGAGTTTTGATGAAAATATGACTTTTATCTCCTGTCCTTTACATTCTTTTAAGGACACCTAGTAATAATTCTTATGTCCTTAATGATACACCCGTAAAATAAATTTGTAAAGAGCTAATTTTATGAATAAAAAATAACCATAAAATAAGCCGTATTTTGACTGTCCGAGTAAGAAGAAAAATTTTTTAACGATTAAAAAATACCGTCAATTTATGATATAATATGATATGAAATGGCGAAAAAACAAAAGGAAAGGATCAGGAATAATCCGAGCAACAAAAGCATAGCAAGCTATATAAAAAACGAAACCAAACAAGGTATATTTGCGGTTATTTTTTTCCTTCTTTCGGTGATATCCATATTGGCGCCTCTTTCAAAAGCCGGGGTTGTCGGAGATCAGGCCTATGCCTTCTTTTCAAAACTATTCGGTATAGGATATTACCTCATTCCCGCATTCTTTTTGGCTTTGGGAATTTCTTTTTTTATTGTTGAAGACAGGAATTTCAACAAGCTTAAAATACTCGGAGGAATACTGTTTTTTGTGTCCGGTCTCGGTATCATTGAACTTTTATTTTCAAACGGCGGAGAAGTCGGCTGGCTGATATCCATTCCCCTACTGAAGCTCTTTGGCTTTGATGCGGGAATAATAATATTGATAGCCCTGCTTATAATTTCATGCTTGGTGCTTTTTGAAACGAAATTTACCGTAGACTCGATGATGTTCTGGAAAAAATCCAAAGAAAACAAAGATGACGACGATGTCAGGCATTTGAAAGTCATCGAACAGAAACCGGCAAAAGAAAGAGCGGCGGAACCGGAAAAAGAAGACGAGGAAAAGGAAGAAATAAAAACGAATAAAAAAGTAAAGGTTGCCGGAACTTCAAAAGAAGACGATGAAAAATACGATTTCAAGCCGTCGCAGAAACTTATAAGCCACGGAAAATATGTTCCTCCTCCTCTTTCGCTTCTTGAAGACGATAAAGGCAGAGTTGTGGCCGGAGATATAAAAGCAAATGCAAATATAATAAAAAGAACTCTGCAGAATTTTGGCATCGATGTGGAAATGGATGAGGTTTCAATAGGGCCGTCAGTTACAAGATATGCGCTAAAACCGGCGGAAGGGGTCAAGCTTTCAAAAATAATAACCCTGCAAAATGATTTGTCTCTTGCCCTTGCCGCCCACCCTCTCAGAATTGAAGCACCTATTCCCGGCAAGTCGCTTGTCGGAATCGAGATTCCTAATTCTGTAAAATCTACAGTCGGTCTTGCTGCGCTTCTCAGCGCTGATGAATTCCAGCATTCCGACAAGCCGCTTCTCGTATCCCTCGGAAAAGGAATTTCCGGAAAATCCCATTATGCGAACCTGGCAAAAATGCCTCACGTGCTTGTTGCCGGGTCAACCGGTTCTGGAAAATCAGTCACGATACACGCAATCATCACATCATTGCTTTACAGGAACGGACCGGAAGATCTGAGATTTATAATGGTTGATCCGAAGCGCGTCGAGCTCACGCTATACAATAAGATTCCGCATCTTCTCACTCCGGTAATAACGGACGCAAAAAAAACAATCCTTGCGTTAAAATGGTCAACTAAAGAAATGGACCGCAGATATGATGTTCTTGAATCCCATGCCGTTAAAGACATAGATTCTTATCATAAGAACATCCTGGCCCCCGCACTCAAAAAGATAGACGAGCTGAAAAAGAAAGGAACATATGACCCTGAAAAGAATCCGGCGCCGGAGCTTATGCCTTATATAGTGATAGTAATAGACGAGCTTGCCGATATTATGGCCACCTATCCCAAGGAGCTTGAGGCAAATATTGTGCGCTTGGCGCAAATGAGCCGAGCCGTTGGAATTCACCTTATACTTTCTACGCAAAGGCCTTCAGTAAACGTCATTACCGGTCTTATCAAAGCCAATGTTCCGGCAAGAATCGCTCTTCAAGTCGTTTCTCAGGTGGATTCAAGAACTATTCTTGATACTGTTGGAGCGGAAAAGCTGTTAGGCGCGGGAGACATGCTTTATATAGGTGGCGAGATGTCAAAACCCGTCAGAATCCAGTCAGCTTTCATTTCTGAAAAAGAAGTTAAGGATATTGTAAAATATCTGGCAAAATCTTATGAGGATGAGCTTATCGGCGGAGAACTGGACTTTACGGCAGCTGCGCCAGGCGAAAATAACGGAACGGACTTGATTTCAATGAATGGCGATGTCGGCGATGACGATGATCTTTACGAGCAGGCAAAAGACGAAGTCTTAAGGGCGGGAAAAGCATCGACTTCATACATACAAAGAAAATTGAGAGTCGGATATGCAAGAGCCGCCAGACTTGTAGATCTTCTTGAGCAAAGAGGAATCGTTGGCCCAGCGGACGGGGCCAAGCCGAGAGAAGTCATCGGATCCGGCACGGTAAAAGAATCCGAAGATTCCTATGAACCGGATGAGAATACCAAAAAACATCTGGATGAAATGAGAGATGAGGGAGATTACCTATAAAGCCGAATGACGGAAAGATACAAGACAAAAAAATATGTAAAGTGGGCCATAATATCGCTTTTAATACTTATACTTGTCGGATATACAGGATATGAAATAAAAAAGATAGTATTTGGCCCTAAAATAACCGTAAATTATCCGCAAAATGGCGCGCTTGTATCTGATCCCCTGCTTGAAATAAAAGGCGTGGCACAGAATATAAACGATATAAGCCTTGATGATAATAAGATATTTGTGGATGAGAACGGCAATTTCGACGAAAAAATACTTCTGTCATACGGATATAATGTAATAAAAATAGATGCAACGGACAGATTTGGCAGTAAAACGGAAAAAATACTTGAGGTCATATACAAATAGATTATGGTATAATTGATAAAAATTAACAGTTTAAATCAAAACGATGGCGAAAAAAGCAAAAGCAAAGAAGGAAGGCGGCGAAGATATGGTTGCGGAAGAAACTTCGGAAGATGAGGGTACCGGAAAAAAATCAGCAAAAAAGAACGCCGAGAGCATAGAAGATGCGCTCAAATCCATAAAAACAAAATTTGGGGACGAATCCATAATGATGCTCGGAGAAAAGCCGAGAGTGAACGTAAACGTCATACCTACTGGCTCGATCGGCCTTGATGCTGCTCTTGGCGTAGGCGGACTTCCGCGAGGAAGAATGGTTGAAATATTTGGCCCTGAATCTTCCGGAAAAACCACCCTCGCCCTTCATGTCGTTGCCGAGGCACAGAAAATGGGCGGCATATGCGCATACATAGATGCCGAGCATGCTATGGATCCGGAATATGCAAAAAAGCTCGGAGTAAAGATAGACCAGCTTCTTATTTCTCAGCCGGATACCGGCGAACAAGCGCTTGATATAGTAGAATCGCTAGTACGAAGCGGAAAAATGGATGTCATAGTCATAGATTCTGTCGCCGCCCTCACTCCTAAAGACGAAATCGAAGGTGATATGGGTGCATATCATGTCGGTAAACAGGCTCGTCTCATGTCGCAGGCCCTGCGAAAACTCACCTCGATAGTCGCAAAATCAAAGACTATAGTTATTTTTATAAATCAGATCAGGATGCAGATTGGCGTGATGTTCGGGAATCCGGAAACCACGCCCGGAGGAAAAGCGCTTAAGTTCTACACTTCCGTAAGGCTCGATATAAGAAGAATCGCCCAGATCAAGAAAGGAGATGAAATAATGGGCGGAAGAGTCAGGGTAAAAGTCGTAAAGAATAAGGTGGCGGCACCTTTCAAACAGACAGAATTCGACCTTATGTATAATGAAGGAATTTCCAAAGAAGGAGAAATCCTTGCTCTTGGAGAAAAGATGGAGCTTATAAAGAAATCCGGCTCGTCTTATGAATACAATGGCGAAAAAATCGGCCGAGGATACGATTCGGCAAGGACATTTCTTAAAGAAAATCCGAAAGTCGCGAATGAAATTCTAAAATCTATAAGAGTAAAGCTTAAGGAACTATAGTGGGAATGAATCCCGTTAGAGACCGCGGTCGCTATCGGAGTTTAATGAATAAACTTTAAAGGTCGTTTAATTAAAAAAAATAATATTTGATAGGAAGCGAAAAGATCGCGACCTGTCTCTAACGGGATGAAATCATCATATTGGGTGCTCATAATAATTCTTGGCATAGCTATGTCATATATACCGCAGATAAATATAAATATACCTTCGGTATCTCTTGGCGCAATCGTCTTGGTAATAGGAGTATTCGGCCTGGCAAAAAATCTTTTCAAATAAAAAACCGGCCTGCAGGCCGGTTTTTTATTTTATATTTTATTTTCCAGCTCTTGAGACGTAGTCCCCTGTTTCGGTGTTTACCGTAATCATTTCCCCATCTGTTATGAACATCGGCGCATTTATGACGGCTCCTGTCTCAAGCGTAATCTGCTTATTGGCATTAGCCGAAGTATTTCCCTTTACTGCCGGAGGAGCTTCAGTGACTTTCAAGTCTACTTTTATAGGCAGATGAACGCCTATGACTTTTTCTTCAAAAATCATGGTTTCGACTATGGAATTAGTCTTCATAAATTTTGCCGGCGTTCCTATGACATCTTCCTCAAGGCTGAAGCGGTTCTTCGGATCATTCGGATCGGAAAACCAATACATACCCTTATTGTCCTTGTAAAGAAATTTTGCATCTTTGTATTCTATTTCGGCTTCTTCCACTCTTTCTGACTGGTGAAAAGAATTCTCCACTACCCTTCCGGTAATAAGGTGCTTGAGTTTAGTGACATTCACCGCTTTATAACCGCCTTTCGAACCGATTTGGCTAGAAATTACTTCATACGGTTCTTTCTCATAAAGAATGACCATTCTTGGTTTTATT
>CAWJAN010000001.1:0-247900 GCA_963840885.1 uncultured bacterium | reverse complement strand
GGGTGCTGAAAGCATCGCATGTTATAAACAGGGGAGGCCAGGACATAACTCTGGCGATTTCAAAATCAATGAACACTTCTTTTGATGAAGCGGAAAAAATAAAAAAGACTTACGGTATGTCCGAAGAGGGTGAAAATAAAACTGTTTCTGAGCTTTCATCGGTTACGATGGACTATATAATGGCAGAAACAGAAAGGTTCGTCCTGAATTTTTATAAAAAGTACGGCAAAAAACTTAATAAAGTGGTCCTGTCAGGCGGCGGCTCCCTTTTAAAAGGGATAAAAGAAAGGGCGGAAAAATCTTTTGAAACACAGATCGAGCTTACAGACCCGTTTTCAAAGGTGGAATACCCGGCTTTTCTGGAGGAAGTCCTAAAAACAGCCGGCCCGGAATTTTCCGTGGCCATAGGCCTCGCCATAAGGAAGCTCCAGGAAATATAACAGGTTTTCCGTAAAATAATCATGGCTATAAAACCAAAATGCGACAAATGCGGAAAAGAATTGAAGGAATTCGGCGGAATCCTGCTTAGTCCGCCGAAGGGAAATGACGTCAAGAAATTTCATTTGTGCAGGAAATGCTACGGAGAAATCATGAAAGCAATCGGCAAAAGATAGCATTCTAATCCACAGGCCGTCATCATTGTATTATTTTCGGCAATTGAGTTATAATGATTGGAGTTAAGTTGCAATTATGGCTGAACCAAAATTTCAAACATCTTTTATTCCTAAAGCCACGATGGTGGAGCCTAAAGCCAAAAGAGGCGGCATAGGAATTTTTTTGTTCGTATCTATCATAATTTTCTTCCTTTCGGTAGGATTTGCCGCTTTTGTCTATCTAGACAAGCAGCTTCTCGTAAAAGAGATCGCAACAAGCCAGGCCAATATAGCCACGAATCAAAGCAGTTTCGATACGCCGACAATAGAAAGCATAGTGGAGCTTAGTTCAAGGATAGCCGTAGGCAATACTTTGTTGGCGAATCATGTTGCCGTAACGCCGGTTTTTAATTTTCTGAATCAGGCGACATTGTCGAACGTGCAATTCAAGGATTTCAGCTTTACCGGTTCGTCAAATGCAAATGGCCAGACCGTTTTGAATATAGAGATGAACGGAACGGCAAAAGATTTTGCCACGGTAGCATCACAGGCGGATGAATTCGGCACCTCGACCTGGAAGAACATAATAACAGGAACGAAGATTTCCAACCTCAGCGTGAATTCCGATGGCAGTATTTCCTTCCTGCTTTCAGCTACTGTCTTGCCGAATCTTATTTCTTACGAGCAGAACCTGAAATCGCAGGGATCGCAGCAATAATAAAAAATATATGGGTCTAATAATTCCAATCATCTTATTAATATCTTCTCTCGGAATATTTTTCGGCTACGTCGATCCGAATTACAAAGGATCATCATATACTCCGGGCGATTACAGCACATACAGCGTAAGCGCACTCCAAGGCGAGCTTGGAAATTTTCAGCAGATAGAGACTTCTTCACAGCAAGTCAAAGACAAGAGAGATTCTCTCATAGCCCAGAAAAACAGCATTTCTGTTGACGATCAGGATAAGCTTGCTGTCATGCTCCCGAGCAATATAGACAATATAAGGCTCATTATAGAAATAAATAATATAGCTTCCCAAAAAGGCATATCCATAAAGAACATATCTTTCTCAGAACAAGGAGCAAACCAGAATGCAATAAGTACGCAAGCTTACGGAACACTTAACCTTAAATTTACCGTCACCACCACCTATGGCAATTTTCTTAATTTCCTAAGCGACCTTGAAAGCAATCTGAGGCTCATAGATGTGACCGGAATAAGTTTTTCTTCGACAAACAGCGGACTTTATGATTTCAATGTAAGCATAAACACATATTGGCTTAAATAAAAAATTAAAATGAAAAAAGTCATAACATTATTAGTGGTTCTGGTTATAGGTTCGATGGGTTTGTGGTATTTGAGCAGCAATAATGCGGCAAATACCGGCTCTTTGACTGCGCAAGTGCAGACGACACAAACTTCCAATGCCAAAGACATATATAATCTTCTCCAAGAGATGAATACCGCAAAATTGGATAATTCCATATTCTATAACTCCGTATTCACAAGCTTGAAAGACAATACCGTCACCCTTACGGCGCCTCCTTCCGGAAGAAGCAATCCTTTCGCACCCGTTGGATCTCTCGGCACGGTCTCATCGGGGCAATAGGAAGGGTTTTTTGAAATAATTTTGTTATGAATGTCTTAGAAATTTTATCTAATAAGGGATTAATAAAAAAAGGCGATATACCAAAGATAGAAAAGCAAAGGTTAACAAGCGGAAAAACAACAGAAGAAGTACTTGAAGACATTGGCATATCGCAAGGAAAAATCCTCGATGCAAAGGGGGAATATTACAATATCCCCACACAGAATCTTGAAGGGAAAGACATTCCTTTTGCCATACTCAAATATGTTTCCGAAGACGCGGCAACGCATTACGGCTTTGTTCCTATAGCTCTTAAAGACGGAGTTCTTGAGCTTGGAATAGTCGATCCGGAAAACATAGAAGCCAGAGACGCCATAAATTTTATCGTCGGCAAGCTGAATATTCCGTATAAGATTTTCATAATTTCAGAAAAGGATTACAAGAAAGTCATCAGCAGCTACAAAGGCCTTTCCGGGGAAGTCACCAAGGCCCTTACCGAGCTTGAATCTGAGCTTTCGACTGATCTTGAAAATATAGAAATAACTTCCGACAAGGATAAAGATAAAAAAGTAGAAACAAAGATAATAGAAGACGCTCCGGTCACGAAGATCGTAGCCACAATACTCAGATATGCGACAGAAGGCAATGCGTCAGACGTTCATATCGAAGCCATGTCGGATAAAATCCGCGTCAGATTCAGGGTGGATGGAATCCTTAATACCAGCCTCGTATTGCCGCTTGAAGTTCACCAGGCTGTGGTTGCCAGGATAAAAATACTTTCCAATATGCGCCTCGACGAAAAAAGAAAGCCGCAAGACGGAAGATTTTCCGCAAAAATAGAAGGAAGGAAAATAGATTTCCGTGTTTCGACTTTCCCCACGTATTACGGCGAAAAAGTCGTTATGAGGATACTTGATCAGGAAAGAGGAATAAGGAAGCTCGAAGAAATGGGATTTTCCAAAAGATATCTTAAGATGCTCCGAGATGCCACGCAGAGGCCGTATGGAATGATTTTGATTTCAGGTCCGACCGGTTCCGGTAAGACGACTACGCTTTATGCGATTCTTGAAGAAATAGACAAAAATACCCAGAACGTACTTTCTCTTGAAGATCCTATCGAATACAATATAGACGGCGTAAGCCAGTCGCAGGTTTTTCCGGAAATCGGATACGATTTCGCAAACGGCCTGCGTACTACATTAAGGCAAGACCCCAACATCATAATGGTCGGAGAAATCAGAGACAAAGAAACTGCCCAGCTTGCTGTGCAAGCGGCGCTTACCGGACACTTGGTTCTCTCAACAATACACACAAACAGCGCAACAGGAGTTGTTCCAAGACTTATAGATATGGGCGTTGATCCATATCTTATTCCGCCCACTCTTATATTGGCGGTTGCCCAAAGGCTTGTCAGGAAGCTTTGCCCGGATACCGGGAAGCCGGCGCCTATTACGGAAAGCATTCAGTCCATGATAGATAAGCAATTCCAAGACGTTCCATCGGCTTTCAGGGATGAAATTCCTACAGGCAAACAAATATATGAAGCCGAATCGACTCCGCAATGCCCTACTGGAGTCAAAGGCAGGATAGGCGTATTTGAAATGTTCAAGATGAGCCCGGAAATAGAAGATGTCATTCTGAAAAATCCGGTAGAATCGGAAGTATTCAAGGTGGCAAGAAAACAAGGCCTTCTTACGATGAAAGAAGACGCGATAATAAAGTCAGTAAACAAAGAAATACCATTCGAGGAAGTGAATCAATTGTAATTCGTTCTTTATAAGTGATATAATTAGCCGAGTATAATTATGGCAGAAAAGAAAAAGATTTTAATAGTCGATGACGACAACTTTCTTCTCGGCATGTATGCGATGAAGTTTGAAAAAAATAATTGCGACGTCAAGACGGCTGATAACGGACAGGACGCAATTTCCATATTGAAAGGGGATTTCAAGCCCGATATACTGATAATTGATCTCGTTATGCCGAATATGGACGGTTTCGCCATATACGACGAGATGAAGAAAGGAAATCTTGTAAATAGCATGGTCTCGGTCATTTTGACGAATCAAGGAACATCGGCAGACATAGAAAGGGCAAAAGAAATGGGCTTCAACGGCTATATAATAAAGGCCACCACAATACCTTCGGAAGTCGTAGACGAAGTTTTCAAGATTTACGATAAGACGATGGAGTAGCCAGAAAATTTTTAACCGAAAAAATAACAAAAAATTGATGAATTACAAAGAAGAATTAAATGACCTGGTCAAGATAGTTTCAGAAGAAGGAGCTTCGGACCTGCACATAGGAGAAGGAAGAAAGCCCATAATAAGGGTTACAGGCCTTCTTCTTCCTCTTGTAAAGAAAGAAGAATTCAGCTCAGATGAAGTAAGAGGGCTTCTGAACGAGCTCATAGGAAAGGAAAATTTTGATGAATTCCTGAATAAAAAAGAATTTGATTTTTCTTACGGAGCAGAAAACGGAAACAGGTTCAGGGGCAATTGTTTCTTCCAGCAAGGGAAAATAGGCATAGCGCTGAGACTCATTCCTAAAAAGATCAGGAATTTCAAAGAGCTCAATCTTCCCGACATACTCAAATCTTTCACTGAAAAGCCACAGGGATTCTTCCTTGTCGTCGGACCGATAGGCCATGGAAAAACCACTACGCTCGCCGCAATGATAGAAGAGATAAATGAATCCAGAACCGAACATATAATAACAATCGAAGATCCCATCGAGTATGTTTTCGAACAGAAAAAATCCATAGTGGATCAGAGAGAAATAAGGCTTGATACGAAAGATTTCCCTACAGCCCTGCAGAGCATGTTCAGGGAAGACATAAATGTGGCTATGATCGGAGAGATGAGAGGGATAGACACCATAGGCACAGCTGTGACCGCTGCGGAAACCGGGCATTTGGTTTTTTCCACGCTTCATACGAATTCCGCGGCGCAGACAATTTCAAGAATCATAGATTCTTTTCCTGCCGAACAGCAGGGACAGATAAGAATCCAGCTGGCCGGAAGCTTGATGGGAATACTTTCGCAAAGGCTTATTCCAAGAGTTTCCGGCGGCCTTATTCCTGCATACGAACTTTTGATGAATAATAATGCCGTATCAAATCTCATCAGGGAAAACAGGATTCATGAAATAAATTCAGTCATAGAAACAAGTTCGCAGGAAGGAATGGTTGATATGAACAGAAGCCTGGCGGAACTTGTTGCCAGGGGAGAAATAACTGTTGAGAATGCATATGTTTATGCTACGGATTCGAAGATTTTGCAGAGAATGCTATAAATTAAGATTAAAATAAAAATATGACTTTTAGATACAAAGCATTGGATCAGACAGGCGCTTCAAAAGAAGGGACGGTTGATGCAGTGAATATTGACTTGGCCATAAGCGCTTTGCAGAAAAGAGGCTTGTCCATAGTCACTATAAAGCCGGAAGAAGAATCTGGATCGCTTTTGTCAAAGAACATAACTTTTTTTGACAGAGTTTCAAACAAGGACGTAGTCATACTTTCAAGACAGATTTCCACCCTTTTTGAAGCCCAGGTTTCTGCTCTAAGAGTTTTTCAGCTTCTTGCCGCGCAGTCGGAAAAGCCGATTTTGCGAAGAATACTCAAAGAAGTAGCCGACGATCTTCAAGGAGGAACCCCCATCTCCACGGCGCTATCAAAGCATCCGGAAGCATTTTCTGATTTCTATATAAACATGGTCAAATCCGGAGAAGAATCGGGAAAGCTCGACCAGACATTCATGTATCTGGCCGATTATCTCGACAGGACTTACGAAGTAACATCAAAAGTGGAAACAGCACTTATCTATCCCGCATTTGTCGTATGCACTTTTATCGTAGTCATGATTCTTATGCTTACTTTCGTAATACCTAAGATAAGCGATATTCTTACCCAATCCGGCCAGGCTATACCGTTTTATACGCAGGTGGTTCTCGGTATTTCAAGTTTTTTTGTCAATTACGGAATCATACTTCTGATAGCTCTCGTAATCGCCGGTTTTTTCCTTTGGAGATATCTGAAAACCAATGCCGGAAAGATGTCTTATGATGAAGCTAAAATCAGCGTCCCTTTGGTAAAAGATTTATATCTGAAATTGTATCTGGCAAGAATAGCCGATAATATGAATACTATGATCGTCTCCGGAATACCTATGGTCAGAGTTCTCGACATAACTTCAAGCATCGTAGGAAACAGCGTTTTCAAATCAATCATGCAGAGAACTGAAGAGGATGTTAAATCCGGAAGTTCCGTTTCCGAAGCTCTCGGCAAGCACAAAGAGATTCCGGGAATATTCGTGCAGATGGTGAAGATAGGCGAAGAAACAGGACAGCTCGGCAATATCCTCAAGACTCTCGCAAGTTTTTATAACAGGGAAGTCACCAACTCCATAGATTCCATAGTCGGCCTTATCGAACCTTCAATGATAGTGATCTTAGGTCTTGGTGTGGCTTTCCTCATGGCTGCCGTTCTCGTTCCTATTTATTCCATATCGGCAGGAGCATAAGATTAAGTTAATAAAGTTCTGAGTAGAAAGTAAAAATGCGGCGCCTTACGGCGCCGCATTTTCTCTTATCCACATGACAGCTTTTCATTTTTGAAAAAATATACGCTATAATTACAGGCAAGCTTTCTGATTTTTCGCGAAAAATCAGTTTTTCAAATTTTATCCGCCTTGAGCAAGCGGATTGGTTTTGAAAAAGCGTTTATCAAAGTTAATTTTTATCGATAGGAATTAAACACTTTATGAGAAAATATCAAAAAGGTTTTACATTGATCGAACTTTTGGTGGTTATCGCCATCATCGGTATTCTTTCATCGGTGGTCTTGGCATCGCTTAACTCCGCAAGAGCAAAGGGTGCAAATGCTGCAGTCAAATCAGAATTGGCCTCTATGAGAGCCCAAGGAGAATTGTATTACAGCAGCCAAACACCAAACAGCTATACAGGCTTGTGCGGTGATACGACATTTGCAAATATGTTTGCAAATGCCACTTCAACAGGAGGTGGTGCAGGCATGTGTATTGCTACCGCAAATGATTGGTCAGCTTCAGCGCCTCTCAAGGTTGCCGAAGGAAGCGACACATACTGGTGTGCTGGAAGCTCAGGTGCTTCAAAAGGCACAACAGCCAATGTTGCCTCATCGACTGATTGCCAATAGAATCTCTTAACGGATTTTATTAACAAAAGCCCCGCAAGGGGTTTTTGTTTTTTATGGCAATGATTGGTATAATCAAAGAATAATGTTGCGTTTTAAAAAACAAAAAGGCTTCACTTTGATAGAGATTCTGGTCGTAGTTGCAATCATAGGCATACTCACTACCATTACCTATTCCGCTTTTGACGCTTCGAAGGCGCAGGGAAGGGATAGCACCAGAATATCCGACATAAGCCTCATCAAGCTTTCCCTTGAAGAGTATTACAATAAGAATCACCAGTATCCTCCGGCTTTGCAAGATTTGGTTACCGCTGGATTTTTGCCGTCCGTTCCTGCCGATCCGTCCACCCAAAGTCCGTACGGATATTTTCCGCTTGTGGCAAAAGACAGCTCATCGTCTTTTAACACATATTGCACTTTTTATCAGCTCTGGACTACGCTCGAAACAAACAACCAGATTCTTTTGCAGAAAAAAGGCCTGGATTCCACAGGCATAACTTCAACTGATGACGGAGGAACGAATTTTCTGGAGTGCTCCGGAGCCGATGAAAGCCAGAGAGTCGACGCGTCTTCCAATCCGAAGATTTACGATGTAATGCCTTTGTAAAATAAAAATGCTGTTCAACATTATAATTTTTTTCATATTCGGCACCATAATAGGAAGCTTCTTAAATGTAGTCGTTTTCCGCTACAACACGAACATGTCTTTCATGAGCGGCAGGTCAAAATGCCTGAGCTGCGGCAAGCACCTTTTTTGGTATGAGCTTGTGCCTCTGTGGAGCTTTATTTTTTTGAAAGGAAGATGCCTGAACTGCAATAGCAAGATATCCGCCCAATATTTCTGGATTGAGTTTTTTACCGGCCTTTCATACGCGGCGCTTTTCTGGCAGATAGGATTTTCTTGGATACTCATACTTTATCTTTTGGCAGCATCATTACTCATAGTCATAACCGCATACGATTTGGGACACAAGATAATTCCTGACGGATTCGTTTATCCTTTCAATGCCATTGCCGCCCTTATAATATTCTTCAGCTACGGATTCCTGAATATTTTTTCCGGCCAGGCCGGCATGGATTTTCTTGGAGGAATAATCCTATTCGCTTTTTTCGGGGCATTATGGCTCGTGTCGGAAGGCAGATGGATGGGCTTCGGCGACGCAAAGCTTGCTCTCGGAGTCGGATGGATGCTGGGATTTTCCGGCGGAATTTTTGCTATAATCTCCGCTTTCTGGATAGGTGCCATATGGAGCCTTATCCTGATTGCGTTTGAGAAGCTTAAAATTCTGAAGCGCCATCATATCACGATTAAGAGCGAGATACCTTTTGCTCCGTTCATAGCTCTCGGGGTCTTGCTCCAGATAATCACAGGATGGAATCTCGGAAGCCTCATAGGTTTTTAAAAATTTTTGTATGAAACATTTTCTAAAAAATAAAAAAAGAGCCGGATTGAAAAAGGGATTTACACTCATAGAGCTCATGGTAACCATAGTCATTTTCGTTTTACTCACTACGGTTGTGCTTTTTACGCAAGGCGGATTCAATAATTCCATACTTCTAAATAATCTCGTATATGATATGTCTTTGACCATCAGGCAGACACAAGTATACGGATCTGGAGTGCAGGAATCCATACACACATCATCTTTCCCTTCGTATGGAGTATATTTCAGCCCGTCCAATCTTGGCAATGACAGCTTCATGGTTTTTTCCGTTCCCGATACGATAACCGCTTGGCCGTATTTTGATATCTCAAATAACAACACCTCGTTCCAATGCACGATAAACGATTTGCAATGCATCCAAAAATACAATGTAAAAAACGGTTTTTTCATATCACAGATATGCGTAGGGGATAATGAAACGGATTGCAAGAACAATATTCTCGGGCCGGCAAACGATTTATATATAATTTTCAAAAGGCCTTCTCCGAACGCCCTTATATATACGGATGCCGGCGGCAACACGACAAAAGCCCAAAATTATGCAAAAATTACTGTTTCTTCCGCTGATGGTGCGACATCAAGCATTGTGGTAACGGGACTCGGACAAATTTATGTTCAAAGATAGTTTCATAAAAAAGAATAAAGGTTTTACTCTTGTAGAGATGCTTGTCGCCATCGCTGTTTTCATGTCTGTCATGGTCATTTCCGTAGGTGCTTTGTTTACGGTTATAAATACCAATAAAAAAAATGAAGCTATAAAGACTGTCGTGGACAATGTTTCCTTCGCATTAGACAGCATTTCAAGGGATATGAGGACAGGCACGCATTATGGATGTTCCGCGGACAGCAATTCTTTCACTCAAAATACCGATTGCACAAGTGGCGGAACAGGCATCGTATACACGGCGACTCCGTCTTTGGATGCGCTCGGCAATCTGGTTCCCGGAGATGTTATATATTACAAATTCGTTCCATCCTCGATGCTTTCAGCGGGCGACGGCAATATACAGATGTGCGATGCCACGAAAAGCAATTTCAATTGCGCTCAGACAGGAGCATGGCAGAGCCTGACCGCTCCGACATCGACGGTGAACATAACCAGCATGAAGTTTTATGTTTATAATTCTGATCCTTCCATTGATGCCGGCACACAGCCGAGAGTCTTGATAACGCTTCAGGGTTCCGTCGAGTCCAAAATCGGAAATGTCACCTTTGCCCTTCAGACGACGATTTCTCAGAGATCGAGATAAACCCCAGCATTTAATAAATTTTATTATGAAAAAAACATTCAGCAAAAAAATAAAAGGATTCACGCTTGTAGAAGCGCTTGTGGCGATTTCCATTCTTATGGTCGCCATCGCCGGGCCTATGAGCTTGGCGCAGAGGGGAACTCAGTCGGCCACGCAGTCCACAGACCAGATGATTGCCGCATACATGGCGCAGGATGCCATGGAAGCGGTAAAAAATATCCGCGATGAAGTGGCGCTTTCGAATGCTACGACTAATACGTTTTGGCTCTGGCCGTTTGCTGATAGCGGTGACGGCTATTCTTGTTTTTGTGTTGGAAACGAGAGTGCATGTAGTTTAGATACGGTAAATATTCAGACAAGAAAAAAATCTTGCAATATAGATACAACTCAGTTAAATCTTTCTAATGCCATCAATAAAACTCAGATTGCCCATACATTAAGAATAACAAATGATCCGCAAGGAAATTTTGTAAATTATAATTTATCACAAGGAATACCATCAGGTTTTAACCGATATCTGAATATTTCTACTACCACAACTCCAGGGGAAGCCCTGGTGCGTATAAGAGTAGAATGGGGAATCAATCCATCACAAAACTACATAAACCTCGAGGATTATATATACAACTACTCGAACAATCCTTACATTGTGAATTAAAATATAAAAAATAGGCCCTGTATCTTTCGATACAGGGCCTTTTTGAAACTAAAACTTACGACTTTTATTTTTACGGAATGGTATAACTGATATCATTTCCGTAAAGGTAGGTGTTGGTTGTTACTGGGGAGCCTCCGGCATAAATGGTTGCGGTATCATTGCATCCGCCACCGCCGGTGCACGTCACCAGACGTGCCATATCTCCGCTATAGAACTGATACGTCGGAGACGTAACAGGACCAGCGGTAACGACACCCATGGTCCAGCCGTTTGCTAACCACCAAGAAGTTCCTGAAGACCCAGTATCCGTGTAATAGACATCGACAGGCGAGCCGGTATTGACTACCGTCAAGCTTGCTGGGATAGGACCTTCTAAACCGAGGTAATTACCATTTGTCAGGACGTAGGGTAAAGTGGGTGCCCACTCTACTCCATTGAACGATACCGTTATCACGGCATTGTTCATGGTATATGTCCCATCAGTGGTATCACAAGACAGATGGAGCGTCGTTGCCGCTGAATAGACCCTTGTAAAGGTCGCATCGTAGGAAAACGGCGAAGTGGAAAAATGATGTATCCCATCTAAGGAATTCACATCAATTCCACCAGCAGCGGTGAAATCACCGCTCATCTGAACTCGGACACTGTACGTCACCGTAGTGGTGGGCGTAGCAGTGGCTGAAACGCTTGGCGTTGCACTTACCACCGGCGTTGCCGTCGGCGTATTACTCGGACCTGGTCCAGCCGGATTATCTTTCTGAGCGCACGAGGCGGAAAGAAAGACAACCGGGAGAATCAGAAGCAGCAAAAGCATAATTCTCTTCATAATTTTCCTCCTCGGAAATTTATTTGTAGTCGTAGTATTAAGTTTTGAAGGTACAACTTAACTAAAGAACAACTCTTTAGCCTTGTCAATATTATACTATTAAATAATAAAAAGTCAAATCCCTGTGGATAAGCCAATTTTAGGGCCATAAATAAAGGGTTTTTGAACCACGGTTTGACAAGATTAAATTGATTGTTAAAATTGAATCAGAAAATAACTCTTTCGGTAAGCTTGAATATTTAGGCACATCCAAAGAGTTTTTTCCTAAGTTCTTTTAAATAATGAAAGGTGGTGAACTAAAATGCCAGCAATTCAAGCTAAAATAGTTGGAGATTTTTGTAATCTTCGATGTACATATTGCCGTGATCGTGATTTTGATCAGGGCAGTAAACGCATTATGCCTTATGAAATTCTTAAAGCACTCATAAATTCTTTGGCACAGTTGCCACAGAAAATCCAACGAATGCATTGGCTTGGCGGAGAACCAACGTTAGCCGGCCTAGATTTTTTCAAAGAAGTGATTCAGCTTCAAAGAAAACATCCAGATAAGCAGTGGAAAAATACGATTCAGACTAATGCGACACTTATAAATCGCGAATGGGCTGATTTCTTACTTTCCAATGATTTCAAGGTTGGTGTTAGTGTTGATGGAATTTCCCAAACGCACGATGCTGACAGGGTAAGTTTTTATGGTCACGGTTCATATTCAAGAGTAATGAACGGCGTAAGAATTCTTCGTGAGTCAGGAATAAAACCATCAGTTATCTGTGTTGTAACAAAACGCAATTCGGAACGCGGAGCAGAAATGCTTCGCGGACTAGTCGAATCTGGTTTTACAAGCATTGCGTTCAATGCCTTTTACAATACAGCTACAGATTTTGAACGCGATAAGTTTGCTATAAGTGACGATGCGTGGACTAATTTTTTAAAGAATATCTTTGAAGAATGGATCTCACTTGATCGTCCGGATATACGGGTGCGTGAAATAGATGGAATTCTAGCTTGGACCAGGAACCGTGCTGCTCAGTTGTGTACCTTTCGCGGGACTTGTTCCAGTTGGATGCTCGTAGATTATGATGGCAAAGTTTATCCATGCGAACGCTTAGGAAGATCTGTGTGTTTTGGACAAATAACTGAGGCAAAATCTTTTGCTGAAGTTCTTGAATCACAAGAACACAGGGTATTCTCAGAGCAAACGTTTAGAATGCCTGATAAGTGCAAGTTATGTCCCATGCAGACATTTTGCCATAACGGTTGCGTTGCTCACCGTATCGACGATGGCGACATTTCTCCGCATTATGCATATTGCGGCAGCCGTTTGGCATTTTATGAGCATATAAGCAAGTATCTGAAAGCGCATCCGGCAGTTACGAATGCTATCGTGTAAATATATAGCAACAAACTTGCTTTGATTTCATTAAGGAGGAAAGCATGTCAGTTCTTGCAGAAGAAAAAGGCATTAAGGCATTACGCGGAGCTTTTTCGCGTGTTGACCGGTTGCCATTACCAACGGCAAGTACTCGGATGAGTTCGGATGAGTATGATGATTATACTTATCCGGATATCCAGTATGGTGATGAATATCTCGACAACACTGATCAGTGAGGTTTGAGAATTCTTGCCAAATCGGATAGTATATTCTATATACTATCCGATTTTTTATGGCCTATAACGATAATTTCAATTCTATATTAGTTAAATATGCCGAAAATGGAAGCACACTATGTTTTTTTGGTGCTCTTCATTCTAATGATACCAAGCATCCCCAATTTGATCTTCTATCGAATACATGGAAATTTTTTATAAATAACAGTTCAAAAAACAAAGTTGTCATTGTAGAAAGCAATAAAAAGAGCGAACAAAATCTTAAAAGCATAAATAATTTTCAAGAGGCGATAAATTTATACGGAGAAATCGGAGCGGCGTATTGTCTTGCCCATGAAGGTAATGCCAAAGTTATATATCCTGAACCAAATGGTGAAGAACAGCGCAGAAAATTATGTGAATTATTTGATCCGCAAGATGTAGCTTATGCATTTATAATTCAAAGCTTATTAATATGGTTCCGCACAGAACGAAAACTTACTCTTGAGCAATCATTGGAAAAAAATTCCATAGAAAAAGAGACGAAATTTTCTGATATTTATAAATTTACCCCTACAACTGATTGGTTTTATGGCAGGCATAAAAAACTGTTTGGCGAACAAAAATTGGAAGATAAAAAATTTATTTCTTCAATATCTGATCCAAGAAAAAAAGATACGATTATCAATGAGATTGTTTCAAAAAGAACAGAATTAAGAAATGAGTATTTACTAAAAGCCATTGAGGAAAATTTAAAATCTGATAAGGATGTTTTCGTGGTATATGGGAGGGGACATCTCGATGTGCTAAAAGATTCGCTAATAAAATTGTAGATAATCGAGTATATTTTAGTGATAGCTTTATTCAAAAAACTTCAAAAAGAACATATGCTCAAGAAACACGGGTTTTTAGCGGATTTGGGCTGCGGCGATGGTTCGGTTTCAGAACCTTTTTTTGAATCAGGATACCATGTTTTGCTTGTAGATAAAGATAAAGAAAAACTTTCTCTTGCGGATGGTAGATTTCATAAGGTTAAAGATAACGATTATGAACTTATAAACGAACCCGTAGAAAAATTTGATTTTGATAAGAGTTTCGATGGCATCATCATGTCAAATATCTTGCCGTTTATTCACGATAAATCAGAAGTAAAAAGGATAGTAAAAACAGCCTTTGATAATCTTAAAACCGGAGGCTTTATTTATTTCACTCTTTTTGGCGTTGAAGATGAATGGGTTGATATTCATGCCAATACGATGAGTTTCTATTCAAAAACAGAAGCGCTTGGCATTTTGGATAAAAAACCATATTTTACTTCTGAAGATTTTGGAAAAGGTTTGACTATGAAAGGTGATATAAAAACTTGGCATATTTTCGCTCTTCTTTATTTGAAATAATTATTTAATAAAAAAGCCCGGTTCATAATATGAACCGGGCCCGCATGACTTTGGATCAAGGCATCGTGTACTCTGTAACCGCATCGCTTGCAGCGGTTATCTGAGCAACAGATGAACTACTCACCAGAATCGTAGACGTAAAATTATCCGTCCTTCCGCTCAAGCTCGTCCCTTCGATTTTCGCCACTTCTCCCGGATAAAACTGAAGAGTTCCCGAAGTAAAGGATTCATTTTGAGAAACCGATACTTGTCCTCCGTCCGGCAGATTATATGTTACGGAAAAATCCCCAGGATTATTCGATGTAACCGTATATGATACGTTTACCGGAGTTCCGGCAGGCGTACTCGATGTATCCACAGGAACAGTCTCATTTAATAATACATTATTTCCTGTAGCCACACCTGAAGGCAATGAAGCAGAGCGCCAAAGCGATCCGTCAACCCATATTTCAACAGTCGAATTAGACATATTGTAATATGGTCCAGGCGGTATGTTTCCGATTGACGCAAAAATCAAATCTCCGGAATTAAACGCATACGTCGATGATGTTCGTGAAATCGGCGACACCGTCTCATCCACTTCTTCAGATGAACCTGCTGTGGAATTCGACGTATTGATCGTTCCTCCTCCGACAAAAGTTCCCGAAATCACAAAATATACATTGTGGCTCGAGGGAGTCGAAGTCGGAGTTGCCGTCGGCGTTTTAGTAACCGTAGACGTGATAGTAGGTGTCATCGTAAAGGTACCAGTCGGCGGTATAGTCGGTATACCCGGTCCGCAAGGAGTCCCCGTTGAAATAAAGCAGGGAGTCATCGTGTCCGTCGGCGTCGGCGTATACCATGTTCCGGTAGGCGTCGGCGTTGCCGTGAAAGATGGAGCGCATGGCACCACCGTTCCCTGATTATTGATGCAGGTTATTCCCGGCGTCTGGCTGCTTCCTCCGCCTCCCGGTCCGGCAGGATTACCTCCTCCGCACGAGGTCATGACAATCGCTGCCGAAAAGACGGCAACGAATACGGCAAAACAAAGCAAAGCTTTTTTCATCTTACACTCCTTTTTGAAGAAAGTTGACTGTGAAAAGATATTGAGTTGGATAAGAACTTCCTTAAACCAAACAAAAATGATTTTAAGGTCCTGGCGATGTTATACTACAATAAATGAGATATATCAAGTATTAGGCAGCAGACCGATTATTTCCAAAGCGATTATAATTTTAGCTTTATTTTTAAAAATATCGTAAAATACAGTAAGCACAGATTTTCAAACAGATGATTTTATCTGATACAAAAAAAGCCGCATCAGCAACAAAAGAATCAGGATTCGCCCTGCTTTTCGCCGTGCTTCTTTCGAGCGTTCTCATATCTCTCGGCCTTTCCATTTTCAATATTTCGCTTAAGGAAATAGATATTGCGACTTCCGCAAGGGATTCTGCTCAGGCATATTATGCCGCCGACAGTGCAAGAGAATGCGCCATTTACTGGGATATAGTCAAAGGCGCGATTCCGGCCTGTATAGATCAAAGCACTGCTGATTGCGGAATAAATGTCGCCGCGACGCAGATAACTTGCGCTGGCAATACGGTGAATGTGGATTTAAGCGGAAGCACAGACCCGGCAAGCCTGAATTTTGTGGAATCCGGCCTCGGTTATTTTTCTCAAAACCCAATGGTGAATTTTTTCAAATTTTCCAGCAATCCTCTCGATCCCGCTTCCGATATATATATAAGCAAGATATACAATGCCACAAATGGAACCGTCGATACGACAATAGAGACATTTGGCCACAATTCCCAGATTGCGGGAAGAAGAGTTGAAAGAGGTATGAGTTTTTCTTATATCCAGTAATTTTGCAATAGGATGGATAAAACAGATTCCAAAATTCCAAAAGAAGTGCTTGAAAGGTACGGTAAGCTTGCAAAAACAATAGACCATTACAGGTATCTTTACCACGTTCTCGACAAGCCGGAAATAACGGATGAATCGTACGATTCGCTGATGCAGGAGCTCATAAAGATGGAGGAAAAATATCCGGAGCTCAGGACACCCCTTTCTCCGTCGCAGAGAATCGGCGGAAAACCTCTTTCGGAATTCAAAAAAGTCAGGCACATAGTCAAGCAATGGTCTTTCGACGACGTTTTCAATTTTGAAGACTTGAAAAGATGGGAAGAAAAAGTGGAAAGGCTCATAGAAAAAGAGCCGAGCCTTAAGGACGAGAAGCTGGAATACTGCTGCGAACTTAAGATCGACGGGCTCAAGATAGTGCTCAGATACGAAAAAGGAAAATTCGTCCAAGGCGCCACCCGCGGAGACGGAGAAATAGGGGAAGACGTGACGGAAAATCTTAAAACCTTAAGAAGCATTCCTTTCATATTGCCGAAGCCGCTCGATATAATAGCCGTGGGAGAATGCTGGTTTTCAAGAAAAGGACTTAAAGATATAAACAAGGAGAGAACCGCCGAAGGTTTAGAGCCCTACGCAAATACAAGAAATATCGCCGCTGGTTCCATAAGGCAGCTTGATCCGAAGATTACCGCCAAAAGGCACCTGGTTTCTTTCATATACGATATAGACAAGATCGAAGGAAAATTTCCGCCGACGCAGGAAGAAGAGCTCAAACTTCTGGCCGAACTCGAATTCAAGGTCAATCCTAACCATGAAGTCGTTCAAACGCTTGAAGGAATAAAAAAATACCATGATAAATGGGAAAAGCTCCGAGATAAGCTGGATTACGGCCTCGACGGAATCGTGATAAAAATAAATTCAAGAAAAATACAAGATGCGCTCGGATATACAGGCAAGGCCCCGAGATGGGGAATAGCTTATAAATTTCCGGCCGCTCAGGTTACGACAGTCGTTGAAGACATAGGGTTTCAGGTCGGCAGGACAGGAGTCATAACTCCCGTTGCGCATCTGCGGCCTGTGGAAGTGGCCGGCTCGACTGTTTCCCGCGCAACTCTTCACAATGAAGACGAAATAAAAAGGCTTGATATAAGAGTCGGCGACACAGTGGTGCTACAAAAAGCAGGAGACGTGATACCGGACATTGTCGAGGTTATAAAAGAATTGCGCCCGGCAAAATCAAAGCCTTTCATTTGGCCGACACATATCGCCGAATGCGGAGGGGACGGAAAGATAGAAAGAATTCCCGGACAGGCTGCCTGGAAATGCGTCTTGAAAGATTCTTATGTGCAGAAGAAAAGGAAATTTGCGCACTTCGCTTCGAAGATAGCTTTCAATATAGACGGCTGCGGGCCAAAAATAATAGAGCTTCTTATGAATCATAATCTAATATCAAATTATTACGATTTGTTTACGCTTAAGCGCGGCGATCTCCTTGCTCTTCCGAGATTTGCCGAAAAATCTGCGGACAACTTACTTGAATCCATAGAAAAAGCCAGGAAAGTCAGCTTGGCTAGATTCATCGTTTCACTTTCCATACCTCAGGTCGGGGAAGAAACGGCAATCGATTTGGCTAATAATTTCAGGAGTATTGAAAAAATTGAAAATGCAAAATCTGAAGATTTACAGAAGATAAATGGCGTTGGCGATATCGTTGGAAAGTCCGTCCATGACTGGTTTTCTGAAAGCGCCAATAAAAAACTTGTCGACAAGCTTCTTAGGCAGGTGCATATTGCCGAGGTCAAGAAAGAAGCCGGCGCAAAAGCCAGAAAGCTTGCCGGACTTTCTTTTGTCGTTACTGGAACGCTTTCCAATATGTCCCGCGATGAAGCTAAGGGGAAAATCAGGGAACATGGCGGAGATATTTCCGAATCTGTTTCTTCCAAGACTTCATATGTTGTTGTCGGTGAAAACCCCGGCTCCAAATCAGAAAAAGCCAAGGAGCTCGGAGTTAAAACTTTGAATGAAAAGGAATTCTTGAAGATGGTTTCCTAAAGTGCTAGTATTGATTTTATGTTGGAAATAAAAGATATAGAACACTTGGCTAAGCTTGCCAGAATCGAGCTCTCCGAAAATGAGAAGAAAAGCCTTCTTAAAGACATAGGCTCTATTTTAGGCTATGTTTCCCAGATAAAAGATGTAGCTTCGACGATGAGCGAAGAGAAAAAGGCCGGCGAACACAGAAATGTCACAAGGCTTGATGAAAATCCTGCTGAGAGCGGAAAAAATACAAAAGATATAGTCGCAGACATGCCGGAATCACAGGATAATTATCTTAAAGTCAAAAAAATACTCTGATGCCTATTGATTTAAAAAATCTTACTATAAAAAAAGCCCATGAAGCCTTCAAGAAAGGAGAGTATTCGGCAAGCGATCTCGCCAAAGCGTATCTGGATGAAATAAAGAAAAAGGACAAAGATATTCATGCGTACCTTGAAGTTTATGACAATGTGCTTGAGCAAGCTAGCTTTGCTGACAAAGCGATATCGGAAGCGAACAAAGTCAAAAAAGATTTTCCGCTTCTGATGGGAATTCCTATTGCCGTAAAAGATAATATTTTAGTAAAAGGAAAAATAGCCAGCTCCGCCTCCAAAATTCTTGAAAACTACAAAGCCACATATGATGCAACAGTCATAGAAAAATTGCAGCGCGAGCACGGAGCGGTGATCATCGGCAGGACAAATATGGATGAATTCGCAATGGGCGGTTCAACCGAAAATTCAGCATACGGAGTTACAAAAAATCCTATAGACAATGAAAGAGTTCCAGGCGGCTCGAGCGGAGGTTCTGCCGCCGCCGTTGCGGCGGACGAAGCTCTTGTAGCTTTAGGCTCCGATACCGGCGGCTCCATAAGGCAGCCGGCAAGCTTTTGCGGAATAGTCGGGCTCAAGCCTACATATGGCGCTGTCTCAAGATACGGCCTCATGGCCATGGGCTCATCTCTCGATCAAATAGGAACTTTTGGAAAAAACATAGAGGATGCGGAAATTCTGTATGAAGCAATAAAGGGGCACGATAAGATGGACAGCACTTCGCTTCCGAATAAAAAATCTCCAGAAATCTCATCAAGCAAGAAATTTAAAATAGGAGTTCCGAGAGATTTTTTGAATGTCGGCGGAATAGATAAAGATGTTCTGGAAGCTTTTGAAGCGTCTCTGGAAAAATTAAAAAAACTTGGTCATGAAATCATCGATATAAAATTGCCGAATCTTAAATATTCCCTGGCGGTTTATTACGTAATAGTTCCTGCAGAAGTTTCATCGAACATGGCGCGCTTTGACGGCATGAGATACGGCGAAAGGGTTTCCGGCAAAACAGGAATCGAAGATTATTTCCTCTCCAGGCAAAATGGCCTAGGCAGGGAAGTCAAAAGAAGGATAATTCTCGGAACTTATGTTCTTTCTTCCGGCTATTACGATGCATATTACAATAAAGCCAATCTTGTGCGCGAACTCATAAAAGAAGATTATAAAAAAGCTTTTGAAAAAGTCGATGTGATAGCTACTCCGACTGCTCCATCGGTAGCTTTCAAAATCGGGGAGAAAGTCAACGATCCACTCGCCATGTATCTTGAAGATATTTTTACCGTGCCGATAAACCTTGCCGGAATCCCTGCCATATCCGTTCCGGCCGGATTCAAGGATATTGGCGGAAAGAAAATGCCTATCGGAATTCAGTTAATAGCGGATCATCTCGGAGAGGGCACGCTTTTCGCTGTTTCCAAAAGTTTCTTGGATGAAAAATAATTCTAGTGCTATAATTCACCCTGTTAAATAGCTTTAAATTTCATTACTCATGTATTATACATATGTACTGCAATCACAAAAAGATAAGAAGTTTTATACAGGTTTCACTAAAAATTTAAAGTTAAGATTTGATGAACATAATAAAGGGAACGTTAATTCGACAAAAGATAGAAAACCGTTTAAACTTGTATATTATGAAGTTTGCCATAATCAACAAGACGCAACGCATCGAGAAAAATATCTTAAAACATATCATGGCAAGTCATTTATTAGAAAAAGAATCAAATCTTATTTAACAGGGTAAAAATATGGCAGAAAAAGCTCCAAAAGCTCCAGGTCCAAGTCATATAGATACTCCGCTAGAACTAGCAGTTATAGCTTTTATAGCTTTGAGTTTGATAAGTTCGGCCGCAGTCTGGCTTAGCCTTAATAAAGACAAGCTGACTTCCTACTATAACGTCATCTCATATTATTTTTTGAATTATTTTGCAAAATTTGCCATCGTCTCGGCATTGTTTTCGGCTGCAGCAGTCATAGTCCTTGCCATTTACGTGCATAGATACCATAAGATGAGGGAAGCCGTCATATCAAAAGTCCTTCCGCCGGAAGGAGCCGGTGCTGAAGTTTTTGCAAATGAAAACCAGCATCCGAAATGGAAAGTGGTTTTGGACAATATAAATTCGGAAGATCCGAATAAATGGAAATTCGCCATAATAGAAGCGGATATAATTTTGAGCGATCTTCTTGATCAGCTCGAGCTTCCGGGAGAGAATATGGGCGACAAGCTTAAGGCCGTAGACCCTTCAGATTTTCAAAGCATTGAAGATGCCTGGGAAGCCCATAAGATAAGGAATGCGATTGCGCATGAGGGATCTGATTTCATGCTGAGCCAAAGGGAAGCAAAAAGAGTGATAGGACTTTACGAAAAAGTTTTCAGCGAATTTGAAATAATATAATATTTTTTCTCCGTTTATTAATACAAAAAATTGACTTTTTGGTATTTTTTCTGTAGCATATTAAGCCTAAATAGCGGGGTAGAGTAACAGTAATTCGCGAGGCTCATAACCTTGAGATGTCCGTGCAACTCGGGCCCCCGCAACAATAGAAAAATTAAATGCCGATTTCGGCAAAACGAAATCGGCATTTAATTTGAAAACACGGTAAAAAATGCTATATTAACTCGGTGAAATTTTTAATGTCGGCGTAGCTCAGGTGGTTAGAGCGTAGCACTCATAAAGCTAAGGTCGGTGGTTCGAATCCACCCGTCGACACAAAATATAAGACAATTTATTGTTTTATATTTGTGCAGACGAGAAACTGCCGGATGGCAGTTTCGTGGTGGATTCGAAGCCCGATTGAGAATTTTTCCGGAATGAAAATGAACGGAAAAATCCAATCGGGGTACTGAGTCTGTAAGACTCGAATCCACCCGTCGACACAAAAGGAATTGAAGAAATAAAAATTTCTGATATCCTTTTTAAACGTTTGCGGGTGTAGTTCAGTTGGTTAGAACGCTCCCCTGTCACGGGAGAGGTCGCCGGTTCGAGTCCGGTCACCCGCGCATGAAAAAACCGCCTTTTGGGCGGTTTTAAATTTCTTTGACTTTTTGCACACTTCCTCTTGATATCAGTTCTTTTTGGAGATCCCTGGCTTTACCTATGTCTATCATATTGAAAATCATTTCCGTTTCGCTAGTGGCTCCTTTTTCTTCGCGTCCTGATGTTATTATGGATAATCTTGCGACTCCGAAAATTCTCCCGAGAACGCTCTGATCAAGGTCCACGTCTTCTATTTTTGTATACGGTATGGAGAGTTCTTTAACGCTTATTATTCCTCGGTTGAATCTGAGCACATCATCTTCCAGCTTGTATTGGATTCTCCAATAGCGCCACATATTTATTATTATTCCGAGAGCTATGATGGGAAACGCTGCAATCATAAGTATGCCTGCAACGGTTATTATTATCTGATACGAATTTCCCAGCTGTATTATTTCTGAATTAGCTCCGCTTACGAGATAGCTTTTTATCAAAAGAAGAAAAACAGACAGTATCATCAGAAAAATTCCGGGCAGTATCCCTTTTACCAAATAAAGTATGAAAGTCCTGAAACCCATTCTGCTCCAAAACATATGCGGTTATAATAGCATAAACAAGTCCAAAAGATAATTTGAGCCGAAGGCCGGGATCGAACCGGCGACCCCATCTTTACGAAAGATGTGCTCTACCAACTGAGCTACTTCGGCATTATTTCCCAAATTGTTAATCTGCTTCGCGGTGATACCTGCCAGAACAGCTACTTATAGGCATCATTTTAAAAACTAACATTTTTTAAAATGGAGCCGTTGACCGGGATCGAACCGGTGACCTCGTCATTACCAATGACGTGCTCTACCGACTGAGCTACAACGGCTTGGCTGCAAAAACAATTTGAATCTTAAGCGATTTTCCTATTTTTTGCAAAGAATAAACAGCCCTTGCATAATAATTTAAATGTGGTAAAAAGTATGAACGTTCTTTTAGGGCACTTTTAAGGCATCGGCATACCGGTAAAACAAAGCCGATAATCGCTTTTGCATCTTAAAAGTTTAGTGGAAGATATCAACATTACTGTTGATCCGCAAGAAGTTAGGCGTCAACTGCCGGACTACGGAGATATTCTCTCTGTTAGGGAGGAATCCCACGGCTGTAAGACAACTTTTGCTGCGGTAAAATGACCGCGTGCACAGGCGACTGTTCCATCGGCGAATTAAAAAATCGCTATCGATCAGGTAGATGCCGTAAGTTGTCAGGCGATGCCCCACACCTAATAAGAACTTCTTCGCCCCCTTGGTTGAATCCAAGGGGGTTTTTATTTTTTAATTTTATAAAAAAATTCTGTTATAATTCAAACCATGAATGAAATGGAACAAAAGCTAAAACAGCTGGAAGAAGAGATTAAAAACCCAGATTTTTGGAACGATAAGAACAAGGCCCAGGCAGTGCTGAAGGAAATAAATTTTCTTAAATCCGAGATTTCCGGAAAAAACAAATATGATTCCGGACACGCCATAATGAATATATTTTCAGGCGCAGGCGGAGACGATGCCGAGGATTTTTCCAGGATTCTCTTGGATATGTACAGGAAATATGCGGAAAGGAAAAATTGGAACTTCCATATAATAGACGAATCGGAAAACGACCATGGCGGATACAGGAATGTTACCGCTGAGATAACCGGCCCGAATGCCTACGGCCTTTTGAAAAACGAGTCGGGAGTGCACCGGCTGGTGCGTTTGTCGCCATTTAATTCCAAAAATCTAAGGCAAACTTCATTTTCAATGGTAGAGGTGCTTCCGAAAATAGAAAAAGACGGCGAAATCCCAATTAACGAAAGCGATCTTAAGATTGAGATGTCAAAGGCGGGAGGCCCTGGCGGACAGAATGTAAACAAGAGAGAAACGGCTGTCAGAATCACGCATATTCCGACGGGAATTTCAGTACGAAGCGCTTCGCAAAGATCTCAGGTCCAGAACAAGGAAAAAGCAATGCAGATTTTGAAAGGAAAGCTTTACAAGCTAAAGGAAGAAGAGAAAAAAGCCGAACGAAGCGGCATGCATATAAGCAAAACCATATCCATAAACTGGGGAAACCAGATACGCTCGTACGTTTTTCATCCGTATAAGATGATAAAGGACCATAGGACCAATGTGGAAACTGCTAACATAGAAAAAGTTTTAGGCGGCGACCTTGATGAATTCATAGAAGCGGAAAGGGAACTGAAATAATAGCTAAAAATGGCCGGCAGTTGAATTAAATAAAGTTGAATTGATATATCCAGATGTTATAATGATTGCTTATGATAATTTTCGAGAAAGTTACCAAGGTTTATCCTGACGGAACGGTAGCGCTGGATGAAGCAACTACAAAAATTGAACCTAAAGAATTCGTTTCTATCGTAGGACATTCTGGAGCCGGCAAGACTACTATGATAAAGATGCTTTTAGCCGAAGAAAAGCCTACGAGCGGAAGGGTTTTTTATGAATCGATAGACGTGCACAAGCTTAAGAAAAACGAAATCCCTCATTTCAGAAGGAAAATCGGCACGATATTCCAGGATTTCAAGCTCCTGTCCAATAAGACGGTTTATGAAAACATAGCTTTCGCCATGGAAGTTTCAGGAAGAAGTGAAGAAGAGATACAGGCGGACGTCCCGCATGTTCTTGAGCTTGTAGATCTTGCGAGCAAGGCATTGAATTTTCCCGGTGAGCTTTCCGGCGGGGAAAAGCAGAGGGTGGCCATAGCAAGAGCCATAGTGAACCAGCCGGATATAATAATCGCCGATGAACCTACTGGGAATCTCGATCCTATAAATACGAACGAAGTCATCAGGATTCTAAAAAAGATAAACGATCTGGGAACGACGATAATCTTGACCACGCACAACAAGGGGGTCATAGATTCCCTGGAAAAAAGAGTCATTACCATAGAAAACGGAAAAATCATAAGGGACGATCCAACGGGAAAATACGTCATTTAATGCTATAATAAAAAAAATGTTCTGGCTAAATACAAAAAGGGTTTGGAAATCTGGATTGCAGAATTTCTTCAGGAACGGATTCGTTTCCTTATCTTCAGTCGTCATCATGACGATAACCCTTTTTATAATTTCAGGCACAGTACTGATGAGCGGACTCGTGAATTACGGAGTCAACCAAGTGAAGGATAAAGTCGATATAAGCGTCTATTTCGTCACTGATGCTACAGAGCCGGATGTTCTTGCCGTGAAGAAATCTCTAGAAGCGCTTCCCGAAGTATCTTCCGTAGAATATGTTTCGGCTGACCAGGCGCTTGCTGATTTCAAGACAAAAAATCAAGGAGACCAGCTCACTTTGCAAGCTCTCGATGAGCTCGGCACGAATCCGCTCGGCGCATCACTCAATATAAAAGCAAAAGATCCGTCGCAATACGAAGGCATAGCCGATTTCCTGAATTCTGACAGCAATGAGCTTCTCTCGGCAAGCAGCACAAAAATAATAGACAGTGTAAATTATTCCAAAAATAAGCTTATAATAGACCGCGCTTCCAAAATATTGAATTCCGTGGATTCTATCGGCCTTTGGCTGGCCATCATTTTCATAGCCATATCCATACTCATAGTTTTCAATACCATAAAGCTTTCCATCTACATGTCGAGAGACGAGATTTCCGTAATGCATCTCGTCGGTGCATCGAGAAAATTCATCAAAGGGCCGTTTGTCGTCAGCGGAATATTCTGCGGAGTGATTTCCGCATTTCTTGTCATAACTTTTTTTGCCGCTTCGACATATTTCTTAAACATGTATTACGGCACCTACTTTGTAGGTTTTGATATTTTCGATTATTATATGCAGAATTTCTTCATTATTTTCGGAATCTTGTTCGGATCCGGAGTTCTTCTCGGTTCGATAGCGAGCTACCTGGCTGTCCAGAAATATCTTAAAAATTAAATAAAAAAACCTCCGCCTATGCGGAGGTTTTTTTATAATCGGCAAAAGTCTTTCCGACTATCATTCCTATAATGGTTCCGAATATAGCTCCGGCCACGAATTCCGAAAACCAATGTATGCTCATCGATACGGCTATTCCCACATAAAATGCATATATGAGCGAGAGTACAATCAAAGCTTTATTTTTTGGATAAAGATAAATAAGGGTTATGGCCATGGCGAAAGCCACAGTAGTGTGGCTTGAAGGCCACCCCCAAAAAACTCCGTGCCTCATGAATCCAAAATTGAATTCCTTGCTTATATCGGTGACGGTATTGTAAAGGTTCGGCTGGATTCTTCCGGTAAAGATTTTATAGAACCCGGAAATCAGAAGCCCTATTATTGCCGATTGGCCGAGAGCTACCCCAGATAAAGAAATACTTTTATCGTTTTTAGCATTTCCGTATCCCAGGAAAAAAATCGGAATGAAAATAGGCAAAAGCCCGCCCATAATGATAGCAGGGAAGTAGACAGATGTAGGAATGATTCTTGTGAATTCAAAAAATTTCCAGTCAAAATCGCTTGTGACTATAAAGTAAGTAAGGAGGATAGCGATTGCCTGAAAAATCAGGTTGTATCCGCTCCAAAACATGGCCAAATTCCTGAAGAATTTATAGAATATTTTTCTTATCACAGGCTTATTATAACAGGCATAAGCCAAGCTTAAATTAATAGTTATCAACTGCCGCCAAACCCCTTTATTATAGAACGCTTTATTGATATAATTTAGAGCATAGTATGTATCCACATAAACTAAGAAAAATAATTGCAGATAGTAGCTATTTTTACAGGACCATTCTGGCCATATTTGTCTTTATTTTTGCTTACAATTTATTCAGCGTGGCCCTGTCAAAAAACGGCTTCGCCTTTGCAGATGAAGAATCGGCGACCGGCACCATAGAAAGCATCATTTCCACATCCACGATAAACGACCTGACTTCAAGCGATTCTATATCGACGACTTCGGTAATCGATGATTCGATAGGAGATACTTTTTCGGAAATAACCGCTCCTGTTTCCGGCGACGGAAACGGAGCGGAATCTACGACTACGGATAATGCTCCGGTATTGCCGGGAGATTCTTCAACATCGACAGATCCGACGAGCACGAGTTCCGATTCCGTTTCTGCAGCCTCATCTTCCGATGCGACATCAACGGCCGTCACCGCATCCTCGACTTCCGCGCAAGATTTGCAGTCTTCTACAAGCACGGAAAATTCTTTTGATGAAACTCAGGCGACATCAAGCGATAGCGATAATTCGGCAAGCACATCGACTGCGACTTCCACCGTTTCGGATGAATCTAATTCCACAAGCACAGAGAATGCCGATGTTTCCTCATCAACCGAAGCAAGCGACGCAACTTCGACGGAAATATCAACAACCACCGTTCCTGTCGAAGATAATCAAAATGATTCGGTCTCGACTTCAAGCGAAGCCGATTCGGAAACACAGAACATGAAAGATACGAAACAGGATGTCTCAAATATCGGAGCAACTGTAACTTCCGTAATTTCCCCGATACTCAGCGGAACCTTCAAATCAGGAAGGATTCCGGTAATAGTTTCTTTCAATCGTCCAGTGTATGTTTCCGGCAAGCCGGAGCTTATGCTTGTGACCGGAGATTCACAGACTTCAGCCGTATCT
Organism: uncultured bacterium; assembly: GCA_963840885.1. GTDB lineage: Bacteria > Patescibacteriota > Minisyncoccia > Phycocordibacterales > GWA1-40-21 > Bog-1340. The sequence goes on along the minus strand of CAWJAN010000001.1, from coordinate 220,584 downwards.
TATCTGAGCGGTTCAGGCTCCAGATTCATCATATTCTTGTATTACATAAAGCAGGGTGATTCTGCCTCTCCTCTGGATTACCAAAACTCATCTTCTCTCGAATTAAACGGAGGAACGATAAAAGATTCATCGGGAAATAATGATGCCAATCTGACATTGCCAGAACCGGGTTCTTCAACTTCGCTTTCCGGTTCCACGAATATAACGATAAGGACATCGGATAAAAATTAAAAAATGAAAATAAAAACATATAAAATTTTGTTTTCAGTTTCATTATCGATGGGATTGGCCATCGCTCCTGCTTTGGTTTTTGCAGCTACTACAATAGGTACGAATATTTCAACAGGCGGAAGCCTTACCGTTTCCGGCGCTTTAAAATTCGAAAGCGGAGCGAATAATAATTTCATATTGTCTTCAGATTCATCCGGGAATGCCATTTGGGTTTCAGTCACCAATGCTTTATCGAATGCCGGGCTCGGAGTAGGCGATGCAAACGGTATAGCTCCTCTCGATTCGTCCGGAGTCGTGCCGATGAGCAATTTGCCGGTAGGTGTTCCTGGCGGAGTAGCTACGCTTGATGGAAACGGCCAAGTTTTCGCTTCTCAATTGCCATCTCTTGTCATTACGCATACCTATGTAGTCAGCGATGAAGCATCTATGCTTGCGCTTTCAGCCGATGTGGGAGATGTCGCCATAAGGACCGATGAAAACAAATCTTACATACTTTCAGCTACTCCGCCGAGTACTCTTTCAAACTGGCTGGAACTTCTCAGTTCCTCAACTCCAGCCACAACGCTTTCTTCTTTGTTTGCGGCAACCGCAGGCAATACGATAGATAATGGAGACAATCCTCAGGCATGGAACTGGTCTTTGGCAAGTCCGGATCAGACAGGAATGGTTTTTGGCGAGAGCTCTCCGTCAACAGCGACTGGAAACCCGGCTATAGTGGAGGTAAGAACCCAAGCAGGTTCCACGGCGATGCCATTATATGTAAAAAATCTTGGCGACGGAAACAGTTTCCAAGTAGACGATGAACCAAATGATACTACGCCTTTTATAATAAATAATGCAGGCCAGGTCCTCGTAGGATCGGATTCTTTCGGAACAGAAAAATTCAGAGTCGAAGCTGACCCAGGAAACCCAGGAACCATAACCGGCAACGGAGATATCAATGACAACTTGTTTTTGAATGTTACCAACAGGAATGCAGGCAACGCAGCAGCTTCTGTCTTATCTGCGGGCGCCGACAATCATGACAGTCCCTATCCGCAACAAAATTCCATGACAATGGGCATAACATCTTCCGGATATAACAATCCTACGTTTCCGCTTGGAGGCCCGGATAACGGATTTTTAGTGAGCGGAGGAAATGATCTTGTAATCGGCACGCTTTTCCCTTCAGCTTTAACCGGCGGCGATTCCTCAATAAAATTTATCACCGGCGGCGCCGATACGACAAATGAGCGCATGATAATCGATGGCGATGGCAATGTCGGCATAGGCACGACAATTCCCGGATCAGCCCTTGATGTAAAAGGAGAACTGAGGCTCTCGGCTTCCACTTCTGGCTATGTCGGATTTATTCCGAATTCGATTACAAGCTCTACAACATACACCTTTCCGGATTCAGACGGTTCAGCCGGTTATGTTTTGACTACCGACGGCTCCGGCAGTTTGTCATGGACTTCGCCAACTTCTTCGGTAGGTTTTCTTTCCACGACTTCCGCCGCAGCAACATATGTTTCGTTTACATACGCATCATCGACTTATCTGTCTATAGATGAGGCATCATCGACATATTATCTCTCTTCAAATCCGGCAGGCTATATTTCGACGACAAGCCTTGACGGCTATCTTTCCACGACTTCCGCCGCAAGCACATACCTTGCGATATCAGACGCCACGTCTACATATCCGTCTTTCGCCTATGCTTCTTCGGCCTTCGCAACTTATGATTACGGTTCATCAACATATGCGACGCAATCTTCTCTCGGCGGCTATCTTTCCACGACTTCCGCCGCGGCGACATATCTGACTATCACGAACGCTTCATCGACTTTTGTAGCCGGAGCAGGGAATGGCGTTGCAAAAACCATTCCTTATTGGAGCGGGACAGGAACTCTGGGAACTATTCCAAGCGGAACGCCAGGATATTTCCTTACCGCATCTTCAACATCCGCAAGCGGTTTTGACTGGGTGGCTACCACAACAACAACCGTTGATTGGGGATCCATCACAGGCCTTCTTTCTGACCAAGCAGATCTGCAAGCAACGCTTGATGCAAAACTTTCCACAACCTCCGCCGCAGCGACATATCTCTCAATCGCGGATGCAACCTCGACATATCCGTCTTTCACTTACGCATCATCCACTTTCGTCACTTACGATTACGGTTCTTCAACATATGCGACGCAATCTTCTCTCGGCGGCTATCTTTCCACGACTTCCGCCGCGGCGACATATGTTTCATTCCCATATGCATCGTCCACTTTTGCAAATGGAACCGGTGCCACGAATACGATTACATATTGGTCTTCTTTGCATGGACTCGGAACCATCACAACCGGACTTCCAGGACAATTTTTGCGAGCCTCGTCCACTTCTCCGACAGGTTTCGACTGGTCGGCCACATCTGCCGCTGCTGTAAGCTGGGGATCCATCACAGGCCTTCTTTCTGACCAAGCAGATCTGCAAGCAACGCTTGATGCAAAACTTTCCACAACCTCCGCCGCAGCGACATATCTCTCAATCGCAGATGCAACCTCGACATATCCGTCTTTCACTTACGCTTCATCCGCCTTTCCTTCTTTCTCATATGCATCTTCAACATTTATAGTTAATTCAGGATCCGGAGCAACAAATACTCTGGCTTACTGGTCCTCTCCGGATACAATTACAGCTCTTGCAACCGGTACTGATGGCTTATTTTTACGTGCCTCTTCAACTTCACCGACCGGCTTTGATTGGGGAGATGATGAAGACAACGGAACTGTAATGAGTGTTGATGCATCAGGGGGAACTACAGGATTTACATTTACTGGCGGACCAGTTTCAACTTCAGGAACTTTAGTCCTTACAGGAACATTAAATGTTGCAAATGGCGGAACCGGAGCTGCGGCAACCACGACCGCATTTAATAATTTGTCTCCGATTACTGCGAAAGGCGACATAATTTCAAGTGATGGTTCAGATAATGTGAAACTCAGTGTCGGTTCAAACGGACAATTTCTCATTGCAAGCTCAGGTGCTTCAACCGGCCTTGCCTGGGCAGATGGAAATTCAGGAACAGTGACAAGCGTTGCAGCTTCAACGACATTGTCCGGACTCTCATTCTCCGGAAGCCCGATTACGGATTCTGGAACATTGACTCTGTCTGGAACTTTGGGAATTACAAATGGCGGCACAGGTCAGACAACACAGACAGCAGGATTTAATGCATTGTCTCCGCTTACGACAAAAGGCGATATCATAGTTCATAATGGAACAAATAATATAAGATTGCCGGTTTCTGGAACCAATGGACAGGTTTTAACCGTTGATTCAACCCAAGCAAGCGGCATAAAATGGTCATCGATATCTTCGCCGACATTGCAAAGCGCTTATGACGGAGGCTCGTCAATCACTACAGCCGCTTCTACAAATATTGCCTTGACCCTTACATCAGGAAATTTTACCGCTTCAGGTGCAGGATCAGTGTTGTTAACTCCTACTGGAGCTTCCAGTTTTACTTCCGGGGGAGCATTGACGCTCACCGGCGGGGCGACATCGACTTGGTCCACCGGCGCAGGTTCGCTCAATATTTATTCCGCGGGAGCATTAAACCTCGGAGCATCAACATCGACTTCAGTTTCCATAGGCAGATCAGGTATAACGACAACAATAAGCGGCACCGCCAATTATCCAGGTCTTGCCGCATCAGCAGCTATTTTCACTGACAGTTCAAAAAATCTCACTTCAACGGGAACGGTCGGAATCAGCCAGGGCGGCACGGGCCAAACCACGGCTACTTCGGCTTTCAATAGCCTTTCTCCAATAACAACAAAAGGAGACTTGATTTCAAGCGACGGATCAAACAATGTCCGTCTGGGTATAGGTTCAGATGGACAGATTCTTGCGGCGAGTTCCACGGCAACGGATGGCTTGGCATGGATGTCAACTTCAACGCTCGGTATTACCTCATCCCAGTGGACGACATCCGGAAATAATATTTATTACGCAGCCGGAGGAAATGTCAGTATTGGTACGAGCACTATAACCGCAGCTCCTCTCACAATAGCTTCTTCCGGGGATGCGACAATAAGGAATCAATCAACTTTAAACACCTCGTATGCTGGTATGAATATGTATGATTCGAATGGCACTCTATCGGCATCTTTCCAATATGGAAATCCATCCGCAACTTTCTTCACCAATCAATTTGTAATCGCATCAAGGCAGTCTTCGACTTCAGTCGCATTATTCCAAGGCGGAACATCTACATCGAGCAATGAAAAAATCCTTCTTGATAATTCAGGAAATATCGAGCTTTTGAATGGTAATGTAGGAATAGGCACATCCACTCCGAATACAGCTCTTTCTGTAACAGGCACTACAACTACAAACGGTTTAAAAATTTTAAATCTAGCGAACTCTTTTCTCGGAGTAGATGCAAATGGAAATGTTATTTCTACTTCTAGCTCTGCTGGAGGAACAGTTACAAGCGTTGCTGCATCTTCGACTATCGGCCTTACGTTTACCGGCACACCTATTACAACATCAGGAACACTTTCACTTTCCGGCGGAAGTTTGATAGCGGCAAACGGAGGAACAGGACAAACAACTTATACAACCGGCGATATTCTTTATGCAAGTGCTGCAACAACGCTTTCAAAACTAATAGATGTTACGGCCGGTTCATTCTTGCGTTCCGGCGGAGCGGGAACAGCGCCTGCATGGTCAACGCTCGTGCTTCCGAATGCAGCATCGCAAGGCGATATCCTTTACGGTTCGGCGGCAAATACAATTTCGGCATTAGCAAAAAATACATCCGCAACAAGTTATCTTTCTAATACGGGCACTTCTAATAATCCGGCATGGGCGCAAATAAATCTTGCAAATGGAGTAACTGGACGTCTTCCGTTTGCTAATCTTACACAGGGTTCCGCGAGATCCGTTCTTGGGGTTACAGGAAACGCTACAGCAGACAATGCTTCTATACAGGGCACGGCCAATCAAGTTTTGGTAGTTAATACTGGAGGCACTGCGCTTGCGTTTGGCCAAGTGAACCTAGCATCGGCAAGCGCTGTTACCGGTACCCTTCCTATTGCAAACGGAGGAACCGGAAATACAGTCGGCATTGGTTCTATGATTCGATTTGGCAATACCCAGAACTATGGCAGCATTAGTTGTTCGGGAGGAGGATTCGCCACTTACTTTGGTGCGGCTGATGATAGCAGCACCGAAACTAGCGTTATTCCTACGCCATTGCCTGTGGCTACAACTTTGAGCAAACTTTATGTAGTAACTCGTTCTAATGTTCCGGTAAATGACTCAGAAGTATATGTTCTTAGGCTAAATGGAGCAAGCACGGCACTTACATGCACTATAGCAGCAGGTGCGAGCGCTTGTCATGATACAACGCATACGGTGTCAGCTTCTGCGGGAGATGTGCTAGATATGTTGAATACATGTACTGGTACAGGCGCATCTCCTAGCAACGTAATTGGTGCAAGTATAATGGCCAATTAATAAAATTACTCGGATAGAAGCCTAAGTAACTAAATAAAAAATATGAAAAATTATCTCAAAACAACCCTGACCTTGCTCATAACCATACTCGTGGTCATCTGGCTTTATTACGCTTTTTCCCATAAGCCTACGGCATCCGATGCATCAGTTCTTTTAAGGCTCGGTTCAATCATGCTGCTTAATGAGAACACGGCTCCGAGCATGGCAGTCATCACAGATATAAATGCCGCAAAACAATTGTCTCCGACGCTTTTTGCAAACGCCGAGGACGGGGACAGGGTGATAATATATCCGGACATAACCATAATTTACGATTACGCTAAAAATCAGATAATAAATATACAGAAAATACCCGTTTCAAATCCCGTCATCCTGAATGCTTCCGGAACCAATTCAAAATAATGCTTAAAAAAATATCAATCGTTTCAATCGGATTCCTTCTTGCGCCGATTATGGCGCTTGCGGTTAACGATGCTCAGATATCTGGAACAACAAACTTTTCTTTTTTGACGTCTGATACCGCCTCACCAGGCATCATTTTTGCCACATCAGGCCAATTCACTAATATAGACGTGAATTCAAATTATGCCGACGTGACCTTGGACAATTCTTCGGACGTCACATTCGTCGCGTCTACATCCGGCGTTTATTTCAAAGTGACGAAAATTTCCGGGTCAAATTCATATTCGGTTTCAAGCCCGTCTTGCCCGACTACGACGATAAATCTAAGCGGAAGCGGAGCCACATCTGTAGTGCGCCTTGAACTTCTTACTACATACAGCTGCGTCATTTCCACATCAAGCACTTCGACGCCGCCCGCTTCGCCGGTAAATGCCGGAGTAGGCGGAATAGTAGTCACGCCGACAATTCTAAATTTTACGGCCACGCAGAATCTTAATAATGCGATGCTTAGCTGGAATAATCCTAACAGCGTGGATTTCGGAAGCGTTAAGATAGTCAGGTCAGATACTTTCTTTCCTGCAAATCCGGTTGACGGATTCCTGGTTTATTCGGGAACAGGGGAGAGCGCCATAGACTTTAATCTTTCATATGGAAAAACATATTATTATTCCGCCTTTTCTTACAATAGGAATGGGAACCTTTCCAATGCTCTTATAACCAAGATTTATCTGGTGCCACCTTCCGGAACGACAAGCACAATTCCTATATCATCTCCTTCATCCACTGTTCCGGTATTTCCAATATATCCGGTATCAGGCACAGGAACGACAACTGTTCCTTCTGGTGCAGGAGGCCAGGCTTCCACGACGTCATCAGCATCTTCAACCACTTCATATCCAAGTTTTGTTTTTACGCAGCAAAGTTCGAATCTGAAGATATCATCTAGCACCATAACGGTAGACGCAAAGACCCCGCTTATAATAACTACGGATGCAAGCAAAATGCCGGCGGGCATAAAATCAATTGTGCTTACGGTAGTGGATGCCGCTGATTCCAGCAAGACCTTCTCTTATCTTTTCAATAACGATATCAAGGGAAAGACATTCCAGGCCGTCATACAGAATTTCCCTAAAGATACGCTTTATTCATTTTATATAACCGGATACAATTCAAAAAATGAGCCGGTATTCGCAAGCCAGGGAAAATTTGATGTCAGTTCCGTCAGCAATCCATATATGGATTTGCTCATAATATTATTCGCAATCATAATCTTGCTTTTCATATTTTTCCTCATAGCATGGCTTATCTGGAGGGAGCGCAATAAAGAGGAGAGGGAAAGGTTTCTAAATACCTGGAAAGGTTTTTGATTTAAATAAAAAAAAGCGCAATATTTTCATGTATTGCGCTTTTAAATTCATATCCCGAGCTCTTTGAGAAGCTGAGGCTTTTTCAGCATAATCTCGGATTTCTTGACGAAAACCGGCAAAACTTTTGACCCATTGTATCCGTTTATGATCTTGCCGTATAAATCATATGCTAAGTCTCCCATTCTTTTGGTTTTCCATTTAATTTTGGAAAAACCTTCAAGATCAGTGTTCGTTATCCAGACTTCATCCGGACCAAGTTCAGGATGCCTTTTATTTGAAAATAGCATTTTTCCCCCTAACTTACGATAAGTCGTCCTATTTAAAATTAACACGATAAAATCACTATGTCAAACATAATAAAGAGGATGAGCCGTAAGCTCATCCCCTCAAAAGATTTTTAAGATTACAAGTCCTTCATTTACTGAGGGACTTTTTATTTAGTTGCACAATACTATTTACCGACATAGATCTATAGGAAAAATTATTTGCTGCGGGACTTGGACTCGAGTCTTACAGACTCAGTATCCCGATTGGATATTTTATTTCGCTTTACTCATAAAATATGCTCAATCGGGCTTCGAGTCCAAGAAGAAGCTCTCCCAGAGCTTCTTCCCGCAGCAAAAAATCACTGCGTTCATTTTTGCTGCGGGACTTGGACTCGAACCAAGATAACATCCTCCAGAGGGATGTGTCCTACCATTAGACGATCCCGCAATTTTCGATCAAGGTCAATTTTTCTTTGCTGCCTTTGTAACTTTTCAAATACACTTCTCTTTTTCTTGCTTCAATTCTACTACTATATTTTTCAATATATAGAATAATGAATGGTCTTCTGCTTTTGGTTGATTTAACTTTGCCTGCATTATGATATTTTAATCTATCTTCTAAATTTGAAGTAATGCCAACGTAGTGCTTACTATCTTTCAAACTTTTTAAAATATATAAATAATACTGCATTTGTGTCCTACCATTAGCCTGCCCGGCCAGGGACGATCCCGCAATACGTCCTAGGATACTTGAAAAGCCCAATAAATTCAAGGTTTAAATTAATTTTTAAGCTGGTTGTATAAAAATGGGAAAGAGAGTTATAATATTATCTATGGAAAAACTTAATCAAAAACAAGCAAAATATTTATTAATTGCCGGCGCTTTAGTCATACTTCTGATACTCTTATTTTTGACAGGCGGTAATAAAGCTTCGTACACTGTTCCGAGCGTACAGCAGGCGAGTTCTACAAATGTTGCTGAAACAAATACAAAAACAACATCAGGTTCAAATGCTCCAGTTAAAACAACTACTACAACAAACACCGCTCAGTCAGCCAATCAAAAATGCAATCTTCACGTATCATATCCGGTTTCCGGAAGCAGCATAGGATTTCCGCTTACAATAAAAGGGACTCTTGATATAGCGGGCGAGAGCAAATACCCTTGCGTATGGACAGATACTCAGCAAATAGCCGGAACCGTCCAGGTATTTTATGATGTGAACGGAACAGGATGGAGGCCTTCCGGAATTCCAGTTTCCATTTTCTCAAGCGGAACAATATCAACTTCGACGATGGACGTGGCATCTTCCATAATTTCCCTGAACAGCGTTGCTCTTGGAATTCCCTCAGGAACGCCAATAAAGCTTACGCTTAGCGATTTCGTTCCGGGCGGAAATCCTAAAAACACTTTCGATATCATAGTTTATCTTAAATAAATATAAAAAAAGCCCCGTTCATCCGGGGCTTTTCGATTTTTCCATAAACTTTTTGGCAAAGCCTTTTCTAATCAGGTCTTCAGCCATTTTCTGTTCGAAAGTGAATGGAAAACCCCTGAAAAACATCTCAAGACCGCTTCCGCCGAGTATATTCATTTGCATGAATTTTATGGGCAAGCGGCCTGTAAAAACGATTTTTACGCCGTTTGGCACATATGTTTTTTTCTTCAGCCAATCCGGATCAACACGGAAAGGAAGAGCGACCCTGTCCTTATTCTTTTTAGGCACGTTCAGCCTCCTTTTCCGGATTTTTTGTACAGCTTATTCTAAATTATCATAATAAAAAATATTAGTAAATGAATCATAGTTTATAACACTATTTCTTATTTTTTGTTTTCTAACTTATAATGATATCAAATCCAAATAGATTTTTTATGCAGAAAGAAAAAAAGATGAGCAAGAAAGACGGACTTTTTTACGCAATATTCCTTGTGCTTATAGTTTCTTCCATTATCATCGCTCTAGTTAGCGAGCAAACGGTGTGGTTTTCAGCAACGATTTTCCTTATCCTTTGCGTTATTTCCAAAAATTGGAAAAAAATAATCACTATGGCTGCCGGATGGGGAATCATGGAAGCGATAGATTTTCTCTATGATTTTCCATTTTGGATTTGGCTGCAATTTGAACTCGGTGTTTTATGGGGCTCGGTAGTCGCTTCCATAGGCGCTCTTATTATAAATATGGGGTTTTTCCTGTGGTATCAGAAAATGGGCATAGATTGGTTCGGCGTCGAGGCATACGAAGAGCTGAAAGAAAAGGGGAAAAACTCCAAATTCATATCATGGGCTTTAAAATATGAAGGATTTTTTACATTTTTTGTCTTTTCGATATTCCAGGATTCTTTCAAGACCACTGTTTTTATGAGGAAGGGAAGATTCGGGAAAATAGAACGCAAGGACATGAAAATATTCATAGTCAGCACCATTATCAGCTGCACCGCCTGGAGTTTTTTGATGTCATTAGTGGGAGAAATTATTAAAAAATTGTTTTTACGCGGTTTTTAGACTTTTTTCATCCAGTTTTTAATGTATAATTATCAGAGGCAATCAGCATCATGGAACAAGAAATAAAAAAAATCGGAAAAGCGGACAAAATATTTTATATCATATTTTTCTCGCTTATTTTTATCTCTCTTCTGGTCACTTTCGTAAAATTATTCGTTCTGAAGGATTATCAGATTATCGCACAGGTATCTTGTGATCCAAAAATTGAGAATTGTTTTGTTAATCAATGCGATCCTTCCGTAGACCCTTCTTGTTCTTCAGATTCATCAGAACAGACAAGCTATTATAAATTGATACATAAAAATGCCAATAATATTACAGCCGTATGCAATGAAGATGCGTCCGGAGGTATATCTTGCCCGGAATTGATGTGCAATACCGGAGAAGATAACTGTTCATATGAACTTTGCCAGATCGGCAATGCGGATGGAATAGAATGCAGCAGCGAATTAGAAAATTAAGCCTTATGCAGGAAAAATTCGATTTTTACACCCCTCTTGAAGAGGCTAAAAAAGAAATATGGAAAAGATGGAATGACGGCGATTTGGAGAAGAAAGTTAATGCATTTTTAAACATGGATATGCCAGAAGTCATTAAAAATCAGCCAAAGCTTTTGATAGTGCATAATATAGCGTCTCCCGACATTGAATTTACCAGATTCATAGATTTTTCGATAAAATGCGGCCTTAAACCTCTGTGTTATGAATATTTGGACGATTTATTTTGTTCAACGAATCCCAGCAAGGTTAATCTGGTCAAATTGAGGATTTTCGACAGATTTGATAAAAAAACAAACAAAAAAATTTTTAAGACAAGAAAAGTTGTTGATTTGGAGAACGGCAATCTAGAGAATAAGAAGTTCAGCGATATAACAACCTTGTGGGGAGAAAATCTGGTGGATTTTCACCATAGAATATTGAAAACGAGATTTCCCGATATCGAACTATTCGACGCATCTCCCATTTTTAATGCTATGGGCAAAAAAGCCTATAAATATTATTCTAAGTATCTTGCTCTTTTCATAAGAAATGGGATTCTTTTTGAGAATTTTATAAAAGATGGAAAGGAAGGCAGATTCACTGAGCGCATAGTAGAGCCGGCATTCAAGGAGATTGAAGAATATTTCGGCATCAAACCTCTTATAGTCGAAGGGGTTCCATCCGAAGAAGTAAATGATAAGATATGGTCTAGCCATCCGAAGTATATGGATGAATTGATCAAATAATTTTTTTTGCCAAATGGGATATAATTTTATTACCAACCTATCAACCTGCTCAGCCTCATTATCCAGCGTTTTAGATGGAAATTCCATCGGTATTTTATATTATTCACATATACCGACAGTCATTCTCGCTTTATTGATAGGCATTTTAGTCTTGATAAAAAATAAAAGATCTTTGGTAAGCAAAGCTCTTTTATCGATGACAATATGCTTTGCAATATGGTCTGTATTGGATCTATTTACGTGGCTCAGTTTTGACAGCAGAATCATCATGTTCGCATGGGCTTCAACGGGAATATTCGAGTTTTTAATTTATGCAAGCGGCCTTTATTTTACATACGCATTTATAAATCAGAGAGATTTGCCGTTCCCATACAAAATAATCCTTGGAATAATATTTTTACCGATTATAATAATGACGCCGACGACTTATAATCTATTGAATTTCGATTATCTAAATTGCTGGGCCAATACAGGGTTCTTCATAACCTATCTTCATTATTCCGAAATCTTCATTTGTATTTGGTTGTTATTCCTTATTGTGCAAGGGGTCATAAAGAGCAAAAAAGAAAGAAAAAAAGAAGTGATCCTTGTCTCTTCCGGCGCCATTCTTTTTTTGCTAGGCTTCTTTACAACCGCCTTTATTTCTAGTTATCTGACAGATCAAGGCATATCATCCGGCTATGTCGTAGAATCATACGGTTTGTTGGCCATGGTCATATTCATAGGCTTCATGGCTTACTCTATAGTAAAATTCAAAGCGTTTAATATTAAATTATTGTGGGCCCAGGCGCTCGTATGGGCTTTGATAATTTTGGTCGGCTCCCAGTTCTTTTATTTGGAAAGCCAGACTGATACAGTAAAAGTCCTTACGGGCATAACTCTTATAATATCCAGTATTCTTGGCCTGACTCTTGTGCGAGGAATAAAAAAGGAGACGTCATTGCTGGAGGAACTTGAAACAGCAAATGCTGGCCAAAAGACCCTTATTCATATAATGAATCACCAGATAAAAGGCTATCTCGGGAAGAACAAGGATATTTTTGCAGAGCTTTTGACGGAAGATTACGGAGATATGCCGAAGTCCGCGGCTCCTCTTCTTAAGGAAGGTTTGGAACAGACAAATACCGGCGTAGAATTCGTTTCTCAGATTTTACAGGGGGCAAGCGCAGAGAACGGAACTCTCATTTATGATATGAAAAAGATTGACCTTGGAGAACTTCTTAAAAAAACTTTCGAAAAGAACAAGCAGACAGCTGAGAAAAAGGGCCTAAATATAACATTGAATATAGACGATGGCGATCATTATGTAATGGGAGACGAAAAATATCTTGGCGAGGCTTTTAGGAATCTGATAGATAATTCCATAAATTATACGCCAAGAGGAAGCATAAATATAAATCTTTACGAAAAATACGGAGAAGTGCTCGTATCGATAAAAGATACGGGAGTAGGCGTAAAGGAAGAGGACAGGCCTAGGCTGTTTAAAGCAGGCGGAGTCGGACGCGATTCAATAGAAGTAAATGTCCAGAGTTCAGGTTATGGTCTGGTCTTTGTCAAAGGCGTAATAAAATCACACAATGGCAAGGTATGGTTTGATTCTGAAGGTGAGGGCAAGGGAACGACATTTTACGTAGATTTGCCGAAAGCTAAAAAATAATCATGAATAACAGGAAAAGAACCGCCATAATAATACTCATACTTGCTGTAATTTTTCTTGCATTGCTGTATTCCGGAGTTTTTCATTTTAAGATTCCCACGATAAAAGAATACAAGGGTTGGCTTCCCGGGCTTATCGCCGTATCAGCTCTTATAGACAGCACGAATCCATGCGCTTTCTCTGTCCTGTTTCTTACAATGGCATTCTTATTCAGCCTGGGCAGATCAAGAGAAAATATTTTTTGGGCCGGATTTTCATTCGTATTCGGTATTTTTGCAACGTACGTGCTTATAGGCCTCGGTTTCCTTAAAGCCCTGTCCTTATTCCAAGTCCCAGATCTTTTGACGAAAATCGGCGCAGGCGCCATCATCGCATTCGGTCTGACAGGCTTTCTCGACCAGATCATTCCGCATTTTCCCATAAAGCTGAAGATTCCAGAATTTGCATACAACAAAATAGCTGCGCTTGTAGAAAAAGCGACTATACCGACGACATTATTCCTAGGTTTCATCGTTGGAATATTCGAATTTCCCTGCACCGGAGGCCCGTATTTGTTCGTCCTCGGGCTTTTGCACGATCATGCCACCTTTATAAAAGGCCTTGGCTATCTATTTTTCTATAACATAGTATTTGTTCTGCCCCTGTTCATTGCCCTTATAATAGCTTCAAACAAGAAAGTTCTGGAAGCTATGGACGAAGTGAGAAGGGCTGAAACTAAGGAAGCAAGGATATGGCTGTCATTAGCGATGATTCTTTTGGGTATGCTTATCTTTGTGATACAATAGGCCTTTCAGGAAATATATTATGAAAAATGAGATGAATTACGAAGAGGTCCTCAAGAAGATCGATGAGCTTAAAAAAGGCAAAAAATTCGACCTTTCCACCGAGGAAGATCTGGCTATAGCCATAATGAATCTTATAAGCCTTGAAGAGCATTTTTTCTTTACCGGAGCAAAGACAAACAAGCCGGAATATTTCGATTTTCTTACGGAAGTCCGCGCTACCAGAGCTAAACTTCTGGCAAAAATGATAGAGAAAACTGAAGGTGAGACATGGTGCGCATCAAAACATCTGCTCGCCACTTCCATGAGGCTTTTTGAAGTGGGGACAAAATTGCAGGCTGACGGCAAAAAGGATGAAGCCAAAGAGGTTTTCGGAGAAGCTTATAAGATGTTCAATATGTTCTTTGCCCTAAGGCTCAAGCTTATAAATATAGAAGGCTTGAAAAAGACGGCAGAAGAAGAAAAACCCTGGACGATGAATGACATAATGGGTAAGCTAGTCGATTGCTGCAAAGAATAAATAAATTTTAATTTAACGACAAACATGAAAAAAGAAAATAAAATAATAATTTGGGGAACTGTCATAGTAATAATACTTGTAACGGTCTTGTCATTTATGGGAACTAAGAAAGCTCCAGAACCTGGAAAATATGATGCTTTTACCCAGTGTCTTACACAAAAAGGGGCCGTCATGTACGGAGCCTATTGGTGCCCTCATTGCCAGGCAAATAAGGCGGCTTTGGGCGATTCAGTTCAGTATATAAACTATGTTGAATGCACGGAACAGACACAGCTTTGCACAGACAAGGGCATTCAAGGCTTTCCTACATGGATTGTAGGCACAAGCACGAGAATAGAGGGATTTGTTGAAGGCCAGACTCTCCAACAGCTCTCCGATGCCACAGGCTGCGAATTGCCGCAATAAAAACCAATGAATATCAAGTGGAAAATAATTTTTTACATAGTTATCCTGGCTATATTATTTTTTATAGCGGCGCTTGTCTTTGATTGGGGAAGAAATAGTAATTTAACCCCATTAAATAGTTATCAGCAGACAGAATCCACAAGTTCGGAGATATCCGTATTTTATCCTAAGCCGAACGATACGGTCTCAAGCCCGATAAAAATATCCGGTAAAGCGAAAGGCAATTGGTTTTTTGAGGCAAGTTTTCCAGTAAAGCTGTATGATGAAAATGAAAATATCATAGGATCGGGGATTGCCACTGCTGAGAGCGACTGGGCTACGACAAGTTTCGTGAACTTCACTGCCGAAATAACATATGACAATTCCACAAGCACCGGCAGCGGGCTCCTGGTATTTTCAAACGACAATCCATCAGGTGATCCTTCTTTCTCAAAATCTTTTTTCGTGCCGGTTAAATTAAAATAATTTTTTTTCCGCTATTATATACACATGATTCCGGACATCAAGCCAATCTTAAGAAAATCTTCTTTGCTGTCATTGTACGTCCTGGGATTTATAATTTCTTTTCGTTTTGCCATACCATCATATATAACTTCGAGCTTTTTTAGCGCTATCATCGGAGAAAAAACGGTTGGTTATGTTTTTGCCGGCGCTTCCGTTGTTTCGCTGGTAACGTTTCTATTGATGCCAAAGATTCTTAAGAGATATGGAAACTACAAGACAGCCATCTTTGCTTCCTGCCTCACCCTTTTGTCTCTTTTGGCTATGGGTATTTTAAAAAGCATATGGCCCATAATACTTTTCTATATAATAAGTTCTGCCGCTTCCGGCATAATAAGCCTTTCTTTGGATATATTCGTTGAACATGACTCTGCAAACATAAATACCGGAGACATAAGAGGAGTTTACCTTTCCATAGAAAATTTTGCCTGGCTCATATGCCCATTTCTTTCCGGTCTTATAGTAGGGCAATCCGGCTATCACAATGCATTTTTAGTCGCAGCGCTTTTTATGATACCGATAATTTTCATATTGTTCTGGGAAATGAAAGATTTCAAAGATCCGGAATACAAGGAGTTTGATATATTAAATACAGCTAAAGAGATCTTGGGAATGAAAGACGTCCAGTTTATAACGGCATCTTTTTTTCTTTTGCAGTTTTTTTACGCCTGGATGACGATATATATGCCCATATATATGAATATAAATATGGGTTTCGATTGGCTTACGATAGGTAAAATATTCACTGTAATGCTTCTGCCTTTCGTCATACTAGAGCCTCCGCTCGGATGGATTGCCGACAAGGTGCTTGGCGAAAAGGAGATACTTACTGCCGGTTTTATAATAATAGCTTTTTCTACTGCTTTCATACCGTTCATAAGCAATAAAAATTTTTGGGTTTGGGCCATAGTTTTATTCATAACCAGAGTAGGATCTTCCATGGTTGAGGTTATGACTGATACTTATTTTTTCAAAAAAATAGGGGATAAGGATGCGAATATAATAAGTTTGTACAGATCGATGATACCGCTTACATACATAATAGCTCCGCTTGTTGCGACCTTGTTTCTAGCATATTTCAATTTTCAGTATCTTTTCTTTGCGCTCGCATTCATAATGCTTTTCGGAATAAGGTATAGCTTGTCCATAAAAGACACTCTTTGATTTTTATTATAAAAAAGCGGCGCCTTCGGGCGCCGCTTTTTGAGATTTTATATTATTGGCTATACTCCTATTACCACAGGTATTACCATCGGCCTCTTTGCTGTCTGCTGGAAGAGATATCTGCTTATATTGTCGGTTATCTCATCCTTTATCATTTCGAAATTTATAGGATTTCCGTGCGCCCCTTCCTCCACAGTCTTCTTTATTATAAGCCTCGCATTCTTAAGTAGATCCTGAGATTCTTTCAGATAGATGAATCCTCTGGATATTATATCCGGTGATTTTCTAAGTCTTCCTGTGCTTACATCTATGCTTGCAATGATTACGAACATTCCGTCCTTAGCGAGCATCTGCCTGTCCCTTATGACTACTTCTTGGACGTCTCCGACGGAAAAACCGTCGACCATGACTATTCCTGAAGGCGCTTTCTCTTTCCTTATCCTGATTTTTGATCCGTTGTCGTATATCTCTATTATGCTTCCATTATCCGGAACAACGACATTTTCTCTCGGCATGCCGACAGAAACGGCAAGCTCCGCATGCATCTTAAGCATGAAGTGGTGTCCATGTACCGGCATTAGGAATCTGTGGGGAATATGCCTGTGAATCCACTCAAGCTCTCCGCGCTTTCCGTGTCCTCCAGCATGCACATCGCTTTCGGCATACGTGATTATCCTTGAATCATGCCTGTAAAGATTGTCTTTGAGCGTCGCTATAGCTCTTTCATTGCCGGGAATTACCGATGATGAAAGGACTATCGTATCCGTTTTGTTAAGCTTTATGTATTTGTGCGAATCATTGGCCATTCTCATGAGTGCAGCGAATTCTTCTCCCTGCGCTCCGGTAGAAAGTATCATGAGCTTATGAGGCGGATGATTTTCCATTTCTTCTATCGGGATTATATGGCTCGTATCCGCAAGCTTAAGGAATTTTATGACTTCCACATTGTTTTTCATGCTTCTTCCTTCAATAACAACCTTTCTGTTGAAATTTTTGGCTATTTCTATGAATTTTATTATTCTTTCGACTTGCGAAGCGAATGTCGCGATTATTATCCTTGCCGGTGCATTGCTTACAATATCACTTATCGTCTTTACAACCACTTCTTCGGAGATGCCCCATCCCGGTCTTTCGATTCCCGTAGAATCGACAAGCAGAAGCAAAGCTTCTCTTTTCTGAAAGAGCTCATACTGTTCGATTTCTTCTTCCGTGGGCACGCCGTCCACATTATCAAGCCTTACATCGCCCGTGGTAACTATGTCTCCTACAGGCGTATTTATTATTACTCCGGTGGACTCAGGTATGGAATGTGTGATTCCGAAAAATCTTATTTTTATATTTTCCGTTATTGGAAGAAAATCTGTAGTCTGCTCAACTATTTTCATATTTAATTCCGGAAGGTGAGGGAATTCAGACTGCCTTTTTTTGATTATAAGCGCGCCGAATTCTCTTGTGTAAATCGGAGGATTTCCAAGAGGCTCCATTATGAATGGTATAGCTCCTATATGGTCTAGGTGTCCATGAGTTATGACCAGAGCTTTGATCTTATGCTTTCTCTGTTCCAGGTATTTAGTGTTAGGAAGCATGAAATCTATGCCGGGAGTCTCTTCAGTCTTGAACTGCATTCCGGCATCGATAACGATTATGTCGTCGCCGTATTCCACGGCAGTCATATTTTTTCCAACCTCCTCAACTCCTCCAAGAGGTATTATTCTTACTATGCCTTTTTCTATAGGAGGAACTATCTCTTCATTTTTCTTGGCAGTTTCCGAAGTGACCTTTCTTATAAGGCCTACTTTGGGCTTTTCACCTCTCCTAGGGTTTCTGTTGAAAGGCCTTCTTTTTTGAAAAGGCATTCTTCCGTCCCGGTGCTCATGACCGCCGGCATTGTTATCGCTTAGGATTCCGGACAGATTTTTGTCGAAAATAGCCGCCTGATCTTCCGCAAGCGGAGAAAAAGATCTTCTTGGCGGAAGATTATCGCCCGGCCTTGCCGGCCCGGCTGTCTTGTGCGGCCTATGGCCCATTCTTCTTCTGTTATCGTGCTGATTAAATTGGTTTCTTAACATATTTTTTCCGCTATCGGCGGCTTTGATAAAATTAAACTTATAAATTTTTTGCCTGGTAAAACAATCCTGAAGGATTATTTTATTTGGCGAATATCTTCCAAAGGTTATTGGTTTCTATATACCATTCGTTAACATTCAAGAATCTTTCAGAAGGCATGGTTATTGTATTGATATCCATATTCTGTATATTGCCAGGAACTATATACGTGAATTCCGGAGAATAAAGGAAAACGGCAGGATTGTCATTTTCTATGTCGTTCTGGAAAGACATATAGTCATTTGTGCGTTCTGTCTGATCAAGCGTAGCCCGGGCATCTTCAAGAAGCTTGTCTACTTTGCTGTTCGCATACATTGATATATTGAGGCCCGGGTCATTTCTTTGCGATGAATGCCAGAATGCGAAGAAATCCATATCTCTTCCGACGACAAGCCCGTAAAGAAGAGCATCGAATTTTCTCGGCCTTATTACGTTTTGCTGAAGGCTTCCGAAATCGAATTCCTGGACGTCGACTTTGGCGCCAAGCTTTTCCCAGTTCGCCTTTACCAGATTCGCGGCTTCTTCAAGGTTAGGGCTGTTCAGGGTCGCCAGAGTCATTGAAAGCTCCACTGTTTTTGTCTTGCTGACTTTTTTTACCAAATCGCCCGTTGTCGTAGACATCGTCCATCCGTTTTTTGCAAGAAGCGCTTGTGCATCGGCGAGATTATAGCTATTCGTATTGGTCGCTTGTTCATTTCCAAGAAATCCTACGGGTATCGGGCCGTATAGAGGTATGCCATAGCCGTCTAGCACTTGATCTACCAGCTGATTTCTGTCGACAGATTCGCTTAGCGCCTGCCTGACTTCAGGATAAGAAAGCGCCTCAGACTGGTTCTGATTGAAAAAGACCATGAATTCTTTAGGAAGGGGAGCCGTTTTTATTACCGCTCCGCTTTGTTCCTTAACTGAACCCATTCCGTCCGGAGAAATCGAATTTATCGCTTCTATGTCGCCATTATCATATGCCGTTATAAGAGATTTTTCGTCCTTATAGAAATTTATTACCAAGCTGTCTATATAAGGCTTGCCGGAAGCATACTTGTCGAAAGGCTCAAGTTCGTAATAAGTAGGTATAAGAAGCATATCTTTTTGCGTCGTGTACATTTTGCTTATTTCATAAGGCCCGGATCCCACAGGTTCAAGATTGTACTGGCTCAGAGGAAATTCCTCCGATGAAAGATTGCCCCATATATGCTTAGGCAAGATGCCCACAGTAAGATTTTCCAGAAAAGGAGCATAAGGCTTTTTAAGGATAAATTGTATTTTTTTGTCGTCTATCTTTTGAACCTGCACATCGTAAAACTCAGGCCTTAGCGGGCTTTTTATGGTTCCGTCCTGGATTTCATTTATTGTGAATACCACATCATCAGTCGTGAGCTTTGTTCCGTCCTGGAAATAAAGATCGTCTTTCAGGTCGAATGTGTATGTGAGGCCGTCAGATGATATCTGGTAATCTTTGGCCAAATCCGGAACAATATCATTTTCCGGAGTTATTTTTACAAGGCCGGAATATACGAGCTGAGTAAGATCATGATCAACATCTGAAACAGCAAGGACAGGGTTTATGAATCTCGGCGAACCGACTATTCCTTCCTTCAGCTGCCCTCCGTTAACAGGCACATTCAAGGTATATGATTTGCTCACATCATTTAAGAGGAAGATTCCTGATATTACGAATAATCCGATCAGAGCATAAAATATTATTTTTTCGGTCAGGCTGAATGCGGATATCGTTTTTGATAATTCTCCGAAAAATTCAATATCCCATCTCTTATTAAGGATTTGTTTTATTTCTTTTTTCATTCTTCTTATAGGAGTGCGATTCGGGCCGTAATTATGGCCAAACCTCTTTTAGATTAAAATTATTTTTATAATATATATACTATACGTAATGAATCAGCAATAACGTGCAACAATATTATTCAGTGGCGTGCTTGGCGAATATTATTTCAATATAAGAGCCAAAACCGAAGCAATCGTAAAGAGTACGCCGAGAGCTATTGTTATATCGAAAAGCGTCTTTTCGAACCCGCGTCTCGTGTGATAAGCGGCATTCCAATTGTCAGTACCGCCAAAAATTCCTCCGGTTGAAGCTTCGGATCTCTGCATTAAGATAGCCGCGACAAGAAGTACGGCAAGAATTATCTGTAAATACGGTAAGAATATCATTGTCTCTGGAAGTATAGCAAAAGAATATTTCAAAGTCAAAGACAGGCTTAATGCGACAATTTCAAGAGCCTGTTCATATTCCGGCCGGTTATGATATAATGCTTTTTGAGCAGTGCAATCTAATTTAGAACTAAAACGCTCATTTATTTGCAATTATTTCAATCGTTATGGGTAATATATTATTGGTTATTTTATTGGTCATCGTTGTATGGGGAATTTATTCATACAATAAATTCATAACTTTCATAAACAGGGCAAAGGAAGCCTGGTCTGACATAGATGTACAGCTTAAAAGGAGATACGACCTTATTCCGAATCTTGTAAATACCGTAAAAGGTTATGCCGCTCATGAAAGCGAGGCATTTGAAAATGTTACAAAGGCAAGGGCTGCGGCAATGGGAGCGCAGAACATAGTAGACAAAGGCAAAACAGAAAACGCTCTTGCAAGCGCGCTGAAAAGCGTCTTTGCCATTGCAGAAGCATATCCGGATCTTAAGGCCAACCAGAACTTCCTGTCTTTGCAGGCGGAGCTTTCCGATACCGAAAACAAGATACAGTCTGCAAGAAGGTTTTATAACGGCAATGTAAGGGACTTAAACATAGCCATAGATTCTTTTCCGAGCAATATGGTAGCCAAAGTTTTTCACTTCATGAAGATGGAAATGTTCACCCTTGATGAATCAGATGCTGCAGCAAAAAAGCCCGTTGATGTAAAGTTTTAAATTATAAGCTTTAATTTAAAAATATTATGAATTCATTTTCAAGTTTATTCGCTTCCGCATATTCCTGGTCTAACCATCCGAATGTTTTCTGCTGGGTAAACGGGCAGATGGTCCCTTGCCAGAAAGAAGCATTAGCATTCATCGGAATAGTATGGCTCACGCCGTTCATATTCCTCATAACATTTTTGGTTTCAATTTTTACTATTGCAGGAATATGGAGGATCTTCAAAAAAGCCGGCAAGCCCGGATGGGCCTCAATCGTTCCGATATACAATCTTGTAGTGATGCTTGAAGTCATAAACAGGCCGCTGTGGTGGGTTCTGCTGTATTTCGTTCCATTTGTGAATATGGTCGTGGGATTGATAGTCGTTTATGAACTCTCGAAAGTCTTCAAAAGAGGAATATGGTTCACTCTAGGGTTGATTTTTCTTCCATTCATATTTTATCCTATCTTAGGTTTCGGAAAGTCGGAATACCATCATCAGGCGCATCATATAGCATAGTTAAGTAAAAATTAAAGTGGCGACGCTGTATACACAACAGTCAAAGAATGTAACAAAAACATGGTTTTTAATGGCCATGTTTTTATCTTTAGTCATAGGAATAGGATATTTCATAAGCTATTACTATAATGACGAAAGCATATTGTACATAGCCATAATCTTCAGCGTCTTAATGAATATAGCCGGATATTGGTATTCAGACAAAATAGTCCTTTCGATGTCCGGAGCAAAAGAAGCTAAAAGGGAAGAATATTTCGACCTTTATAATGATGTGCAGAATCTTTCCATTACAGCTGGGCTGCCTATGCCGAAAGTTTTCATAATAAGCGATCCTTCTCCTAACGCTTTTGCTACCGGCAGGGATAAAAATCACGCTACCGTATGCGTAACAACCGGTCTTTTGAAAATACTTGATAAAAATGAGCTTGAAGGAGTTATAGCGCACGAGCTTTCTCATATAGGGAACAGGGATATACTGCTTTCCACTATAGTAGTTGTTCTTGTAGGATTCGTATCAATCCTTGCCAATATTTTCACAAGAGGAATGTTTTTCGGAAGAAGCGACGAGGAGAAGGGCGGAGGCATTTTGCAGATTATAGGAATTATTTTTATAATATTATCACCGATTGCGGCTACGCTTATACAGCTTGCCATATCCAGAAAAAGGGAGTTTTTAGCGGACGCATCGGGGGCGCTTCTGACAAGATATCCTGAAGGACTTGCTTCGGCATTGCGTAAGATTTCCGCTGCAAATATTCCGATGAAAAATCCAAATCACGCCACAGCGCATCTTTTCATAGCGAATCCTTTCGGCAATGCAGGCAAGAAGGTCTCAAATCTTTTCAGCACTCATCCGCCGGTTGAAGAAAGAATCAAGGCATTAACTAATATGAATTAAATATGGCAAAAGAATTATCAAATGTAGACAAGCTAAAGATGTTTTTCCAGGTGGTCAATCTGCAGAAGGAAAATTTCCAATTGAAAAAAAAGATAAAGACTTTGGAACAGGACATCATACATGACAGCCTGACGGGACTGAAAACAAGGCAATTTTTTTACGAAGAGCTGGTAAAAAATCTAAGCATGATCTTTCATAAGGATCACCACGAAAGGCACGAGCATTTCGGTTTCACCAAGATATCCGTCTTGTTCATAGACATAGATAATTTCAAAAAAATAAACGATACTTACGGACATGCCATAGGGGACAGGGTTTTAAAAACTGTCGCCGGCGTTTTAAAAAGAAAGATATGGGACAGGGATTTTCCGGCAAGGCTTGGAGGAGAAGAGATGGGTGTCATGCTATTGGGTGCCGATGAAAATGAAGCGTATGATAAGGCTGAGGGACTCAGATTGAAGATAAATGAAATAAAGATTCCGGATTACGATAAGATAAAAGTTACCGTGAGTATAGGAGTAGCGCAGGCAAGCGGCATCTCGGCGGAAAAAGTCGTAAAGGAAGCTGATACGGCGATGTACAAAGCCAAGGTAACCGGCAAAAATAAGACTGTAAAATACAGCGATCTTCAAAATATTTCTTCACGCATGAAAAAAAAGATAAAGAGAAATGCAAAACGAAAATCCAGATAAAAAGCTTGTTTTCAAGGGAAAAGTTGCACAGAAGGTAGCTCAAAAAATCGATATAAAGAGGCTCCTTTTCAGGGTTTTTGACGATCCTAGGCCGGAATATATAGCCAAGGTGACTTTTACCGACAGAATAATAGATAGCCTTTTTCTTTGGGCTTTCCCTTCATGGGTAAGGCCGAATTATGTGACTGTTTTCAGATTCGTTTCCATTCCTTTCATATTATGGCTGCTGAATACCGGACAATATGAAACAGCCACGGTACTTTTTGTTATATCGGCCTTTTCGGACGCGCTTGATGGCGCCATAGCAAGAACAAGAAAAAAAATTACTGATTGGGGAATAGTATTCGACCCTATCACAGATAAGCTTCTTATAGGAATTGTCGGCGGAACAGTAATTTTTGAATTTTTGAGCCCAAGGATAGCGATCGCAATAATTTCTATAGAATTATTGCTCATTGCTTCCGCATATTACAGATTCAAAGGAAAGGTGGTGCCCGCAAAGACAATAGGAAAAATAAAAATGGTTCTTGAAAGCGTAGGAGTTGGATTTATCTTTCTATTTCTCATGACGGGAAGCCAATTCAGCCTGCTAATGGCAACATATACTTTATATACGGCGATATTTTTTGCAGTTCTCAGCCTTATAGTCTACCGTTCTATCTGAATAATTTTTCAGCCAGTTTGCCAAAACTCAATTGAAAAAATATTTTTTTCAAGTATGATGCGGTGTATGGAGGGTTCGCATAGTTGGTCTAGTGCGCAGACCTGGAAAGTCTGTGTGGAGCAATCCACCGCGAGTTCGAATCTCGCACCCTCCGCCAGAATAAATTGATATCATGAAAAACAAAATCTTAGCCGTTATACTCGGAATTCTGATTATTTTTATACTAGGGATTTTTGTCTATAGGAATTTCATAACTGGGCCTATATATACGAGCGAATGCGGAAATTATTCAGAACAGGATATTATTTTGGGAAACAAAAATCTAAAAACAATTATTGCAGACGATTATTGCAAGCTTACGCTCGGCCTTTCTGGAAAAACCGGATTGAATGCTGATGAAGGAATGCTCTTTGCCTTTGATAAGCCGGGGAATTACGGATTTTGGATGAAGGATATGGAATTTCCGCTGGATATTTTATGGATTTCTGATAGCTTCTCAGTAGTTGGAGTTGAAAAAAATCTGGCGACGGATACTTACCCGACGGTTTTCGGAGAAAATTATGAAGCAAGATATGTTTTGGAAGTGCCAGCCGGATTTTCAGATAAAAATAATATAAAAGTAGGTGATAGTATGAAATTTTTATAAGATTTACCGGATTTTTTAAGAAAAATGCCGTTCAAACCGGCATTTTTCATTTTAAAACATAAAATAAAAAAGAGCCGGAAGGCTTTTTGTAAAAAAACACCCTAAAATCTCCATATTTTTAAGGCGTATTACAGTGAGGTTCTTTACACTGTCAGATTTTTAATTTATTTTCCTAAAAAACAGCCATTTTATGTTTTTTTCTTTCTGTTGTTGGGTTAAAATTATTAAAACAATTTACAAACAAGCCCGAAGCGAACTTGTGCAAGCAAACGGCAAAATAATTTTAAAAAAATGGTAAAAACTGGAGCAGGCAGATCTCACCTTATAAAGAGCATCAAGAAAAGAGACGGTCAGGTAGTCCCTTTTAATCTTCAAAAAATCACAAATGCCATAAGCAAAGCGATGGCGGTAAGCGGTGAGGGATCCACTGAAGAAGCCGAGCTTGTTGCGAATAAGGTTTTAGCCGAACTTGTCAGAATAGCCAAGAAATTCAAGGATTTTTTGCCGGACGTTGAAGGAATACAGGATATAGTGGAAAAGGAACTCATACTTTCAGAATACGTAAAATCATCGAAAGAATACATATTATACAGACAGGAAAGAAACAGTATAAGATCACAAGGCTTGGTTGTTCCTCCTCATCTTAAAAAACTTGCCGAAGAAAGCAAAAAATATTTCAGCAATCCTTTAGGCGAATTCGTTTATTACAGGACATATTCAAAATGGATTCCGGAAGAGGAAAGGAGGGAAACTTGGATTGAAACCGTGGACAGATACATGGCCTTCATGAAAAAAAATCTCGGAAAAAAACTTACAGATGCCGAATACAAAGAAATCCGCGAAGCTATCCTGAAACAGGAAGCAATGCCTTCGATGAGGCTTTTGCAATTTGCCGGACCAGCAGCGGACAGGACAAATGTCTGTGCATACAATTGCTCTTACATTGCTCCGAACAAGTGGCAGGATTTTGCGGAGATAATGTACATCTGCATGTGCGGTACAGGAGTAGGATGGTCGGCTGAGAGTTTGAACATCCAGGCTTTACCACAAATCCAGAGACAGACCGGGAAAAAATTGCCTACGCATATTGTTGATGACAGCAAAGAAGGCTGGTGCGATTCTCTGACTCTCGGTCTCAAAACTTGGGCAGATGGAATGGACATAGAATTCGATTATTCAAAACTCCGCCCGGCAGGAGCCAGGCTTAAAACTATGGGAGGAAAATCTTCGGGACCCGATCCTCTCAGAAATCTTTTGGATTTCGCGCGCGCCAAGATATTGAAAAGACAGGGAAAGAGATTGGAAAATATAGACGCGCATGACATCATGTGCAAAATCGGAGAAATTGTCGTTTCCGGCGGTGTCAGAAGAAGCGCCATGATTTCTCTTTCTGATTTGGAGGATGAAAAGATACGCGATGCCAAAAAAGGCCAGTTTTATCTTACGGAAGGCCAAAGGTCTCTAGCCAACAACTCTGCAGTTTATATGCAAAAGCCGACAGAAGAGGAATTCATGGACGAATGGATTGCCCTTATGAAATCCGGCACAGGAGAAAGGGGAATATTCAACAGGGGTAGCATACCGAATACTCTTCCGGAAAGGAGGCTGAAAATCTGGAAGCAGGATGGCGTATATGACGGCCATGCGCTTACCAATAAGCCGCTTATAGGCGTTAATCCTTGCGGTGAAATAATCCTGCAATCCAAGCAATTCTGCAACCTTACGAATGTAATAGCCAGGGAAGGCGATACAGAAGCTTCAATACTCAGAAAAACAAGGATAGCCACCATAATAGGCACCTATCAGTCTACCCTTACTAATTTCCCATATCTGTCAAAGGAATGGAAAGAGAATTGCGAAAGGGAAAGATTGCTCGGCGTGGGTCTTGCAGGGCAATGGGACTGCGAACTGGTGCGAACTCCGAAAATGCTCCAGAAAATGAGGGACGAAACGATAAAAACCAATAAAATTTTTGCCAAAAGATTCGGCGTCACTCCTTCAACCGCGATTACATGCGTGAAGCCGGATGGAAATTCTTCCCAGACTTTCAACTTTTCTTCAGGAATGCATCCTAGATATGCGCCATATTATATAAGAAGAGTCAGGATTTCCGCGACAGATTCGCTTTTCAAAATGCTTCGCGACCAGGGAGTCCCTTATTTCCCTGAAGTGGGTCAGACAAAAGAAACAGCAAATACTTTCGTGTTCGAATTTCCGGTCAAATCTCCGAAAGGCTCGATATTCAAAGATGACCAGACAGCTTTGCAGCAGCTTGAGCATTGGAAGATGGTCAAATTGAATTTTACCGAGCACAATCCTTCCGTTACCGTTTCTGTCGGAGACGGCGAATGGATAGAGGTGGCAAACTGGCTTTATGAAAACTGGGATATTCTCGGCGGGCTTTCATTCTTGCCGCGCGACAATCACGTATACCAGCTTGCGCCTTATGAAGAGATAGATGAAAAGAGATACAAGGAAATGATAAAGAAATTCGAGCACATTGATTATTCAAAGATCATCACGTACGAGAAAAGGGATGAGACCGATGTAAAGAAAGAATTGGCTTGTGTTGGGGGAACTTGCGAAATAGCTTAATCAAATAATAAAAAAATCGCCATACCATAGAAGATGCGGCGATTTTTATTTTTTACTGTTGTGTTCTTTGCGATGCAGTTTCTTGCCGTGTTCCACGATGCCTTTTTCAAGTATCGTGACAAATTTTTCAATCTCCTTGAATCCCGCGTATAGCATGACGTTGTTGCTGAGAGCCACAACGATAGCGTTGAAGATTCGCGTCTTATGCCCGGAGACATAAGTATGGATTACGAGGATATCAAATAAATTTTTATTTTCGGCATCAAAATTTTCTCCGAAAACCAGCAAGCTTACACGTGAAAAATCCAGTATGCGCTCCTTGCTTAATTGAGACACTTTTAACCTCCTTAAAGGATAAGATCAGCCTGATAAGATTTTAGTTTTTATACAGGTTAAAGTCAAGAAAACATTAGTGGGCGGGAGAGGACTTGAACCTCCATGCCTTGCGGCACTAGCTCCTAAGGCTAGCGTGTCTACCATTTCACCACCCGCCCAATGTGCACCCAGTAGGGATCGAACCTACGACCGTATCCTTAAGAGGGATCTGCTCTACCAACTGAGCTATGGGTGCATCAGCTTATTAAAATAACAGAGAAAATTGGAAAAGGCAATGAATGAAGCCATAGTTGTATTGATAATACATGCCATTTATGTTATTTATAAGAAAGGAAAGCCCTTTTATTCCAAGGAGAAAGACAATGGCGCTAAAAACAAAATGCATAAAAGCTGAAAAATTAGCTAAAGATGAATTGCGCATATCAGTCATGAGCCGCCATACTTTAAGTGACGGCATCACCCATGATTCAGATATTACAAAAGAGTCTTTTGATGAATGGTGGCAGGATTTGTCACCAGGACCTGTTTTGGTCGGATCATATTACAAAGGCAAGTTATCTTGGGAAGCATTTGCAGAAAAATTCAATGAGTATTTGCAAATGTCGAAGGTTCAGAAAAGGCTGGCTGAATTGAACGCGATTTCTTGCAAGCGCGATGTTACAATTTTATGCGTTGAAATATCACCAGAATTTTGTCATCGGCGTCTTATTGCAGAAGCATGCAAAAAGTTAGAGCCGTCACTCGATATTATTATTGAATAAAAGGGAGGTATAAAATTAAAACCTGGTTTAAAGCCGGGTTTTATAATATGTGCCCGGGGTGGGCATCGAACCCACATCTCTTTCGAGACACGATTTTAAGTCGTGCGTGTATACCAATTCCACCACCCGGGCAATTCCGCCGAATTTTACTTTGTAAAATTCTGGAGGCCCAGGGCGGAATTGAACCGCCGCATAGAGATTTTGCAGATCTCTGCCTTACCACTTGGCTACTGGGCCTTATATTTTTGAAGAAATCTCGTCTATCCTCTGCCTATGTTTTTCGCCGAGGTCTATGGCGAAATCAAACATGGGAATAATGCCGATCTTGGTATTTTTCTTTATGTAATCCTTGAATTCGCTGCGCATTCTTTTGGCAAATTCAAGAGCGGCATCCTGCTTGTCTTCCGGCAAAACAGTAAACAATATCGTAGCATATTTGCCGTCGTTTGAAAGTTTGACGTCCGTTACGGTTATTAGGGATGATCCATTCGACTCTCTTTCAAGAAAATTTGCAGCCGCTATCTTGATGATTTTTATTATTTTTTCGTCTCTTGTTTCTGACATGGCTTATTTTTCCACAATCCTTGTAATTCTAAGCTTGTCTCCGGCGGCAGGAACTATATCCGATTTGAACTGGCAGCCGAATTCCATGCCTTCTTTAACCTCGCTTACTTTTGTCCTATCTCTCTCCAAGTCTTTTATCTTTCCTATTCCTATTTCCTCGTCTTTCCTTATTATCTTGGCTTCTTGTCCGACTGAAATGAATCCTTTCTCGGCTCTTACGCCGATTACGTATTTGTCTTTCATTGAACTGAAAACTTTCAGTATCTTTGCTTCCGCTACAATCTCTTCTATCATTTGTTTAGGTATTTTTTTAACAGCTTCTTCTTTTATCCATTCGGATATCTTGTAAATTATATCAAATGTCCTTATATCTACTCCAAGTCTTTCCGCAAGGGTTTTTGCCGGAGAATCTGTTTCCACATCAAATCCTACTATAGCTGCCGGATTTCTTCCCGAAGCCAGCTTAACGTCATTTTCGGTTATATTTCCGATTCCAGAACCGACAATCTTAATTTTTATTTTTCCAAATACTTCAGGGTCATTTATGACCTTGTTTATCTCGTGCTCTATTGCCGGTATAGCACCGGCAACTTGAGCTCGTATCATTATTCTAACAACCACTTCATCCGGATTTTCTTCAGGATTTTCCTGTTTTTTGGCCGGCTCCTTGATAACCTTATCCATCTCTTCTTCTATATAAGCCTCAGCTTCTTTTTTGCTTAAGAATGTTTTAAACGGCTTTCCGACCTCAGGCATCTTGTCAAATCCTATTATGCGGACAGGGGAAGAGAATGAGGCCTCGGTTATCTTTTTACTCAGAAAATTTTCCATTATCCTTGTCGGAGCAACAGCTCCTCCGGAGGTCACGTACATTCCTGTTTTTAACGAGCCGTTTTTTATTATAAGAACTGCCGTAATCCCTTTCTGCTTGTCGAGATGAGCTTCCATGACTATCCCTTCCGCAAGCTTTTCAGCATCTCCTTTGAGTTCTGATATTTCGGCAACCAAAAGTATCATATCCAAGAGTTCAGGAACGCCTTGCCCTGTTTTTGCGGAAATTACCACGGATGGGACATTTCCTCCGTATCCTTCTATATAAATTCCGTTTTCAACAAGGCTGTTTTTTGTCTTCTCTACGTTTGCTCCAGGCTTGTCTATCTTATTGATTGCGACTATGTAGGGTATGCCCGCATTTTCTATGGCTTTCCATGCTTCCATAGTCTGTTTTTTCACTCCTTCTTCCGCTGAAACTACAAGCACGGCTATATCCGATACGCTCGTTCCAGAGACCCTCATTGTTCCGAATGCTTCATGTCCGGGAGTATCCAGGAACGTTATTTTTTCTTCCTTGCCTTGCGGAGTTTTATGCACTACTTCATAAGCCGAAATACGCTGGGTGATTCCGCCGGCTTCCGTATCTACGATATTGGTTTTTCTTATATAGTCGAGGAGAGTGGATTTTCCATGATCAATATGCCCCATTATACAGACAATGGTAGGACGCTTCACTATGCTTTTTGAGGCATTGTTTGGCATATTTTTCTTTTGGAATTAAAAAAGATGGCATTTGTTCCATCGCAGTTTTTTATATTTCCAATATAACACGAAATTAAAAATAAAAAAGCGGCGCAGGCCGAAGGCCTGCGCCGCTCAATTTTTATTTATAAAAGGCTGTCTTTCGCTTTTTTCAGAATTTCTTTTTCCTCGTCAGTAAGTTCGTATTCCGAACGCATATTTTTTATTGGCTTAGCGAAAACGCTCATCCTGTCTCTTGAATAAATGCTTGATATTATAACTCCGTCACCTGTGCTGTTTATAAGAGCCGTGGCGAAGCTCTGGTTTCCGCCGGAACCGTCTCCTTTGAACGGGTTGAATCGGATCGTTTCATTTCCCGATACTGTTTTTGCCAGTCTTTTTTCTATGATATCGAATTTATCCGAAGATTTCTCAGAATATTTTTTCAGGTACTCCACATCCTTTCTGAGATTATCAAGAGCATCATCGAGCGTTCCGCTTTTTCTGCCAAGAAGTTTTTTCAGTTTCATTTCTAGGATCATGACCCAGATTATTAGAAGCACTATTACCGCAATTGTCCCAATTATCGTATACATATCGTAAGACATTTATTCAGAGTTATTATTTTTTTGCTAATTATTTAACAGATGCATTATACATTTTTTATATTTTTGTTCAAAGTCCGTCAGATTGTAAATGTCCGCTCCAGTTGCTATAGTTTTTCTCATGAAAAAGATATACCTGGATTATTCCGCTACCACGCCTTGCGAGAAGAAGGTAGTCAAAGCAATGAAAGGTTTTTGGAGCGATGATTTCGGCAATCCGAGCTCGATCCATTCTCTTGGCGTATCGGCAAAAAAGGCAATGGCAGAGGCCAGAAAGACCGTCGCGGATTTTCTGAATGCACATTCCAGGGAGATAATATTCACTTCAGGAGGAACAGAAGCAAATAATCTTGCCATTCTCGGCTCAGCAAGGCATTTCCTTGAAAGCAACAAAAAAGCCCATTTTATAACTACCGAAATAGAACATAGCTCAGTGCTCGAATGCTTCAAAGAACTTGAGAAGGAAGGATGCGAAGTCGATTACCTTAAGGTTGATGAATATGGCCTTGTAAATCCGAAAGATCTTAGGGAAATGGTAAGACCCGAGACCGTTTTGATTTCGGTTGGATATGCAAACGGAGAAATAGGGGTTATCCAGCCGGTAAGGGAAATCATAAAGGAAATAAGGCACAAGAGAAAAGATTTTGGCGTGGAAAGAGTAGATTACCCGTATTTTCATATCGATGCGTCTCAAGCTGCGCAATATTTGAACATGAATGCCGAAGAACTTGGTGCGGATTTCATAACCATAGATGCTCAGAAGATTTATGGGCCAAAAGGAATAGGCGCATTATATGTGAGGGATGGCGTAAAAATTTCACCGGTTATTTTCGGCGGAGGCCAGGAAAACAGTCTGCGCAGCGGCACCGAAAACATTCCTTTGATAGTCGGATTTGCCGAAGCCTTAAGAATAACTGAAAAACTAAAAGAAAAAGAATCAGCAAGGCTTTCAAAAATAAGAGATTATTTTTTTAGCCAGATAATTAATATTATTCTGCGAGTGATTATAAACGGCTGTTCGGAGAATCGCTTGCCAAACAATATCGACATTTCAATTCCTGGGGAAGACGGGGAAATGCTCGTGCTGCGGCTTGATGAGGCCGGAATCATAGTTTCTTCGGCAAGCGCCTGCACAAGTGGGGAGGAGGAATCTTATGTAGTTAGGAATATAGCTGAAAAGACCGATGCCACAAAAGAAGAGATCAATTTGAGGGTCAAATCCACTCTCAGGATTTCAATGGGCCGCGCGACAAAAAATTCCAACATTGAGTATCTTTTGAAAAAACTCTCAGGCATTTGCAAGTAGCGGTTTTTTATCATATTATTCAGTGAAATATATGGAAAACCTAACTAGACACCAAATAGTATTACTTACGCTTCTCGTAAGCTTCGTTACTTCCATGGCTACCGGAATAGTCGCTGTTGCTCTCATGAATCAAGCTCCAGTGGGCGTGACGCAAACGATAAACAGGGTGGTTCAGACAACTGTAGAAAAAATAGTATCTCAACCGGCCACATCAACTTCAAATACAGGACAACAAATAGTGAAAGAGACGGTCATAGTTAATTCCGACGACGCAGTTGTTAGCGCAGTCGATAAGAATACCAAAAGCCTGGTCAGGTTATACAGGACCAATAGCGATCCGTCGCTCGGCTTAAGCTCCATGAATCTTGTTGGCCTCGGAGTCGTAGTTACTGATGACGGAATAATAGCAACTGATGAGAATATAATAACGAAGGATAGTGGAAGATATTTTACACCGACAGATGACGGACAGCTTCACGAAATTTCCATATTGCGCTCCGTTTCCGGCGAGCAGATCGCTCTGCTTAAAATTAAGCCGGATACAAGCTCATCCACTCCTTTTGTTAAGGCAAATTTATCAAGCGAGGATGTAAAGCTCGGCCAATCAGTAGTATATATAGGCGGAAGTTCAAAAAATACTGTTGCCACAGGAATAGTCTCATCTATTGGAACTAAAGATGCCGGCCAGGTTTCAAGCACCGATTCGACGGCCCCAGCGCTAAGCTACATAGAAACTTCCGTGTCGCAAAATTTTGTTCCCGGATCCATACTTCTCGATCTTTCCGGCGATTTAGTGGGAATAAAAACCACATATCTAAGCAGTGCCCAAAATGATCTTTTTGCTCCTGCAAGCGATATACAAGATGCGCTTGATGCCATCGCAACTTCCTCAAATAACCAGTAAAATAAGGCTAGTTTGACTTTTTTAAAGCCGTATCTATAATCTTCTTTCACGATTGGTTTTACAATTTTGATTTTTGCCTTAAACTTAAAAATATATGCCCCCATTCAATAATTTCACCACAAAAGCAAAAGAAGCCATAAGGAGAGCTCATGAGCTTGCAATAGAGCGCGGACAAAACCACGTCAATCCTTTGCATTTGCTTGCCGCACTTATCCTTCAGGAAGAATCGGTAGTCTCCTCGATATTGGATAGGCTTGATATCGACATAGTATTGTTTACCGATACCATTATAGAAATGATCGAATCATCAAGTTCTGGCACGACGCTTTCGAGCCCGCATCAGATTTACCTGACTCCCGAGCTTGCGCAGATTCTAGACCTTTCCGGCAGGGAAGCAAGTGATTTGAAAGACGAATTTATTTCAACCGAACATCTTTTTCTTGCCATAACGGATGCGCCGTCTTCGGCACGGGATATGCTCGTAAAATTCAAGATAGACAAGGCAACTATATTGAAAATCCTGTCGGAATTGAAAACTTTGAAAGGAGATGAAACAAGCCAGCCGAAAAAATACCGAGCGATTTTGAAATATACCAGAAACATGACCAAGCTGGCCCGCGACAACAAGCTGGATCCCGTAATAGGAAGGGACGTAGAGATTTCAAGAATAATACAAATACTTTCTAGAAGGACGAAAAATAATCCTATACTCATAGGAGAAGCAGGCGTGGGAAAAACAGCAATAGTGGAAGGTCTTGCCGCACGGATAGCTTCCGGAGATGTTCCGGAATCACTGAAAGACAAAGAATTGGTTTCTTTGGATCTTGGCCTCTTGATTGCAGGCACAAAATACCGGGGGGAGTTTGAGGAAAGGCTGAAAGCAATAGTTAAGGAAATAGAAAAATCTGACGGCAAGCTGATACTTTTCATAGATGAAATACATACCATAGTTGGAGCCGGAAGCGCTGAGGGTTCCATGGATGCGTCGAATATGCTGAAGCCAGCCCTTGCAAGAGGCGAGCTCAGGACTATAGGTTCAACTACGCTAAAGGAATACCAGAAGATAGAGAAGGACTCAGCGCTTACCAGGAGATTCCAGCCAGTTCTCGTCAGTGAGCCGTCCATAGATGATGCTATAGCGATTTTGCGCGGACTCAAGGAAAAATACGAACTGTATCACGGGGTCAGGATTACTGATGACGCCATTTTGGCCGCGGTTAATCTGAGCTCGAGATATATAACGGACAGGTTTTTGCCCGACAAAGCCGTAGACCTCATAGACGAAGCGTCATCGATGCTTAAAATTTCTCTTGAAAATATGCCGCCGGTGCTTGAAGAAGCCAGAAGAAGGGTTATGCGCCTGGAAATAGAAAAAGAAGCGCTTAAAAAGGAAATGGACGGAGAAAAAAAGAAAGAGACGAAGAAAAGAGTGGACGTGATAGAAAAAGAAATCGCTGACCTTAAAGAAAAGACAAAAGATGTGGAGCTGCGCTGGACAACTGAAAAAGAGATACTTTCAGGAATAAAGGATCTTAAAAAACAGCTTGAAATATTTAGAATCGATGCAGATAATGCCGAAATACGGGCAGATTTGTCAAAGGCAGCCGAGATAAGATACGGAAAGATTCCTCAGGCGGAAAAAGATCTTGATTTGAAACTTAAAAAATTAAAAAAACTTCAGATATCAAGAAGAATCCTTAAAGAAGAAATAAACGAAGAAGACATAGCCACCGTAGTTTCAAAGTGGACAGGTATTCCTGTGTCGAGAATGCTTGAATCTGAAGCAAATAAGCTTGTCAGGATGGAAGAGGAGATCAGGAAAAGAATCATAGGACAGGATGAAGCCGTTAGGAAAATTTCCGATACGATAAAAAGATCGAGGGCTGGAATCAGCGATCCCAACAGGCCTATAGGCTCGTTCATATTTCTTGGACCGACCGGCGTAGGAAAAACAGAACTCACAAAAGCTCTTACCGAATTCCTTTTTGATGACGACAAAGCATTGGTAAGAGTAGATATGTCAGAGTTTATGGAAAAGCATTCGACATCGAAGCTCATAGGATCTCCGCCAGGATACGTGGGATACGAAGAAGGTGGAACTCTGACCGAAACCGTCAGGCACAGGCCATACTCCGTTGTCCTGTTCGATGAAATCGAAAAGGCGCATCCGGAAGTATTCAATCTTCTTCTGCAGGTGCTCGACAACGGAAGGCTTACGGATTCTAAAGGCAGGGTAGTGAATTTCAAAAATACAGTTATTATAATGACATCCAATATAGGCGCTCAATTCATAGACAAGATGGAGCAGATAGGATTCACGACATCGAAGGAAAAAGTTTCAGAATACAATACAATCAAGGAAAAAGTCATGGCATCGCTGAAAGATCATTTCAGGCCGGAATTCCTGAATCGACTCGATGAAATCATAGTATTCGACATACTCAGCCATGAAGCCGTGAGAAAAATTGTAGACATACAAATCGCACAGGTTAGAGAAAGGCTTTCCATTAAAGAAATAACTTTGGATATTTCAGACAAAGCATCCGATTATCTGGCCAAGGAAGGCTATAATCCGCAATACGGAGCAAGGCCGCTGAAAAGGCTCATACAGGACAGGATTTTGAATCCGATCTCTTCCCTGATAATTTCCGGAGGAATTGTGAAAGGAGGATCTGTTGCCATAGGAACCAAGGGGTATGAGCTTACATTCGAAGTAAAAAAAGGCAGAAGAGGCTCGATAATAGAAAGGGAAATAGAAAACATGAATCTTATTTCCGAAGACGTTTTCGAATCTAAAAATTAAGAGCAAAAGACAAGACTTATGCGCACAAAAAATAAAAACCCTTTCGGGTTTTTATTTTTTGTGCGCAGGGTAGGATTTGAACCTACGTAGCCCAATGGGCGATTGATTTACAGTCAATTGCGATTGACCACTCCGCCACCTGCGCAACACAAAGCATAATATCATTTTAAGATTTTTTTTCAATGAAAAATAAGCTTTATTTTTACCAGTTTTTTGCTACTATTCGAACTGATGAATATACGAAATTTCAGCATTATAGCCCATATTGACCATGGAAAGTCGACTTTAGCCGACCGCATGCTTGAGATTACCGGAACCATAGAAAAGAGAAAGATGATGAACCAGGTGCTTGATTCCATGGAGCTTGAAAGAGAAAGAGGAATAACGATAAAGATGCAGCCCGTAAGGATGAAGTGGAAAAACTGTGGCGAGGAATACATATTGAACCTGATAGATACCCCAGGACACATAGATTTTTCTTACGAGGTTTCGCGCGCGCTTAAGGCCGTTGAGGGCTCTATTCTTCTTGTTGATGCGACGCAGGGCGTGCAAGCGCAGACGCTCACTACTCTTAATATGGCAAAAGAATCAGATTTGGTAATAATTCCTGTCATAAGCAAGATAGATTCTCCTCTCGCAAGAATAAAGGAAACAAAAGAAGAGATAGCCGAACTTCTTAAAATAGATGAGAGCGAAATTCTCGAGGTTTCCGGAAAAACCGGACAGGGGGTGAGAGAGCTTTTGGACGAGATAATAAAAAAGATTCCGGAACCGAAAGGAGAATCAGGAGAAAAGAATTATAAGATGGAAATTGACGAAAAATCCTTCAGGGCTTTGGTTTTTGATTTCAAATATTCAAATCACAGCGGAGTTACGGTTTTCGTAAGGGTTTTCAACGGAGAAGCGAAAAAGAATACGCAGCTCATTTTCAAGGTTTCCGGAAAATCTTTTACGGCAACGGAAGTGGGAATATTTTCTCCTTCAGAAGTGCCAAAAGAGACATTGTCTGCCGGAGAAATAGGATACATAACGACCGGAATAAAAGAATCGGACATAGCATCGGTAGGAGACACTATCGCATATATAAACGATACTTTGCCGCCGCTTCACGGATATTTCAGGCCTTCACCAGTAGTTTGGGCATCTATTTATCCTGAAGGCGCAGATGATTTCGCCATGCTCAAATTAGCATTAGGCAAGCTCAGGCTTTCCGATTCATCATTTACATATGACGAAGAAACATCAGGAACTTTAGGTAGGGGATTTCGCTGCGGTTTCCTCGGGATGCTCCATCTTGAAATCATAGTTGAAAGATTGAAAAGAGAATTCAATCTAAGGCTAATTGTCACTACACCAAGCATTAATTATGAAATAACTTTCAAAAATGGAAAGAAAGAAACGATTTTTTCCCCATCGCTTTTCCCTGAGGATTATCTTATAGAAAAAGTCATGGAACCATGGGTAAGGGTAAGGATCATCACCCCGGAGCAATACATAGGCGCAATAATGCAGCAGCTTTACGACCATGAAGCCGTGATAGGAGATTCCGAAAGTTTCGGTGATAACAGGACATCGCTCACGCTTGAAATGCCGCTTCGCGAGCTTATGAGGAATTTTTTCAACGAGCTTAAAAGCATAACATCCGGTTACGCTTCTATTTCTTATGAAATGATGGGAAGCAAGGAAGCAGACGTGGTGAAGCTTGAAATACTTGTTGCCGATGAGCCAGTAGCCGCATTCACAAGGATTGTGGCAAGAAGAAGGGTCCAGGAAGAAGGCGAAGAGGCGGTGGAGAAGCTTGAAAAAGTTATGTCCAGGGAAATGTTCAGTTTTAAAATCCAGGCCAAAGCAATGGGAAGGATAATCGCTTCAAAGCACATGTCGGCGATGAAAAAAGACGTTACCGATTATCTTTACGGCGGAGATATAACAAGAAAAATGAAACTGCGCGAAAAGCAGAAAAAAGGAAAAAAGAAGATGAAGGAAAGAGGAAGAGTAAACATAGATCACGACGTGTTTCTCAAGATGATGAAAAACGACTGATTCTAAAAAAGCGGGGCACGAGCCACGCTTTTTTAGAATCAGTACGTGAAAACCTTTATCTCCAGAAAGGAGTATAGAGTATTATCATGCTTATTATGACGAGAAACGCCACTATAGACCAAATTATGTTTATGTATTTTCTTGTTTTTTTATGAAAAAGCATCTTTGTTATTTTTCGATTAATCGTATAAAATTACTTTTGTATATCTCTTAATATTACATAAAAATGCTGGATTTTCAACAAAAACGAAAGGTAAGGAAAATGCTATATTCTAAGACAGCACTGGTTATTTTGCTAGTTCTTATATTCATACTTGCTAAAGCCACATATGAGATATACCAGAAAGAGAAGATAAGCACTGAAGGTTTTGATGAAGTAAAGAATCAGTACGATAGTCTTAAAAGCAGGGAAGACATGCTTGGCACAGCAATAACCAAGCTTAATACGGATACAGGCGTAGACGAGGAGATAAGAAGTAAATTCGATGTGGCAAAGCCCGGAGAAACCGTAGTAGTAGTGGTTGGTCAAAATGACGCTTCATCTAGCGGCAATTCTTCCCAAAATGTCGGTTTCTGGCAGAGTATATTAAACTGGTTCAAATAAAAGCGGGTGTAGTTTAGTGGCAGAATATGACCTTCCCAAGGTTGAGGCGCGGTTTCGATTACCGCCACCCGCACAGATATGGTATAATAACAAAGTTAATCATTTAATTAAAAAGATATGAAAAAGGTAACCATATATTCAACGCCAACATGCCATTACTGCGGCGAAGCCAAGGCTTTTTTTAAGGCCAACGGAGTGGCTTATGAGGAATTTGACGTTCAATCAGATCTCAAAAAAAGGAAAGAAATGGTTGAAAAAAGCGGCCAGATGGGAGTTCCGGTGATATACATAGATGACAAGCTAGTCGTGGGCTTCGATGAAGGCCAGATAAAAAAACTCCTGGGAATATAAATAAAAAACCGCCGATGAGGCGGGTTTTTATTTTATGTTTTACGTGCTATATTTTCTTTTGCTGCCCACATAGTTCAATGGATAGAACAGTTCCGTCCTAAGGAATAGATGTAGGTTCGATTCCTACTGCGGGCACAAATTGCAGGCATTTAATTGTGTTATAATAATTATATGAATCCAGAAGATAATCAGCTTTTGCAAAAAACCCATGACCTTGCCGAAGAAAACAATAAGATTCTTCGCGGCATAAGAAGTTCAAACAGATGGTCAGCAGTTTTCAGAATTTTTTATTGGATAATAATAGTCGGCATTTCAGTCGGGGCCTTTTATTATATACAGCCATATATAAATGTCTTATCTAAAGCGTACAGCGGCATACAGACCGATTTGAACTCTATAAAAACTGTCACCGGTAAAATTACCAATTCTGGAAATTAAACTCTGGAAAAATTAATAAAATAGTGTAATATCTTATAGGTATTTTTATTATGCCGAGGTAGCTGTTTTGGCAGATAACATCGCAAAGCAATTACCTCATTAGTTTAATATGCCGAGGTAGCTCAGTTGGTAGAGCATGTCCCTGAAGAGGATGTGGTCGCCGGTTCAAGTCCGGCCCTCGGCACATATAAAAACCGCTTTGCAGCGGTTTTTTCTTATAGGCTTTTTACTTTAACTTTAGCTTGTTTGTTCTTATCGAGCTTTGGAAGGGTAATAGTGAGAAGACCGTTTTTGTTGGTTGCTTCGGCTTCTTCCACTTCTATTTCTTGGGGAAGAACTACGGTTCTGGAAAAAGTTCCCCAGTAGAGTTCCTTATGGAAGAAATCATCCTCAGAATAATCATTCGATTCTTCCCTTTTGCCTTTAACAGTAACCATATCCCTTGTTATGGTTATGTCGAGATCCTCTGGCCTGACGCCGGCAACCATCGTTTTCACTACTATGTCGGCAGGAGTCTGATACATATCTATGGCAAGTTCGCCTTCGGTTTCCTCGGCCATTTCTCCGAGTTCTTTTTCCATTTCATCCGGACCTTTGGACACTTTATTGTCCGATTTGCCCATGCCGGTCAGCTTTTCAAAAAAATTCCTCGCCATTTTTATTGATTGTTTATTATTCTTATAATATGACCCAAGTTTAAGGATTTATTTTTTCCAATCTTATCTTTTTTATCTTTTCGAAAGCCATAAGCACTATTATTACCGCAACCCATATTATTTCAAGCGCGATAAACGAGCTCTCACTGCTTCCTATCATAAGGAAATTGAATGTAGCATGAACTATTATAGCACATATTATTCCAAGGAAAGTCCACAGCACCTCCTTGTATTTCTTGTCGAAGAAATTGAATCCTATAAAGAATCCGATAGTTGCAGAAGATATGGTATGAAGCAGTGTAGCCCCTATGAACCTAAGGTTTCCGGTTATGATGCTTGTTATAACATTTCCGCTCGCTATAGGTCCCATAAGGAATAAGGAGTTTTCAAGCGCCGAAAAGCCCAAGGCAGTGGTTATCATAAGTATTACCGGGTCTATAGGCCACCTATCTTCCTTGGACCTTAAAACGAAGACAAAAGCCATAAAAAATTTCGATATTTCCTCTATAAAAGGCGCAAAAATGGACACAAGTATAAGCTTGTTCATGTCTATATTGTTTGTAACTGCAACATTTTTGAGCCATACGAGCAGAGGGCCGAAAATTTTAAACGAAGAAAGGAAATTCTGGCCGTTTTCAAACGCGATTTTTTCAAAAATAAGCGAAATGATAACCGCTATTATTCCGCCTAAAAATGCCAGGAGTATGAGGCCTTTAGGTTCGGGATTTTTGCTGTCTTCTCTGTCCCAAAAATAAAGCCAAACGAGCGTCGGTATTATGCCGCCGAGAAAAGCGAAGAATGCCGATGAAATGAAATTCAGTATCGCAGTCATTAGCCTTATTTTAACAGATTTTCCGGTATTTTAAAAAGAAACAGGCCACTTTTCTATAATAAGCAGGTTTTTGGAAAATTCCGCAAGGTTCCATATCTCTTCCGTAACGAAAGGCATGAAGGGATGGAGTATGACAACCATATTTTTCAGCGTGCCGAGAAGAAACTGTTTTCTGGAAACTTTTTCTTTATCGCTTCCTTCTTTGAAAATCTTTTTGCTGTCCTCCAGTATCTTGTCAGCAAAATTATGCCAGACATAATGATA
This sequence comes from uncultured bacterium, assembly GCA_963840885.1. Taxonomy (GTDB): domain Bacteria; phylum Patescibacteriota; class Minisyncoccia; order Phycocordibacterales; family GWA1-40-21; genus Bog-1340. The sequence goes on along the minus strand of CAWJAN010000001.1, from coordinate 179,088 downwards.
TATCTTTTCCGAAGCCATATAGAACCTGTATTCTTCCATGTCTTTGGTTACATCCGAAATAAAATCATCCCTTTCTTTTACGAGCTTGGAATCGTTATCAGAGTATGCGCTGAATTTCTCGTCAAATTTTTCATCAGTGGCCGATTCGAGCACGAATCTGGATATATTCCATATCTTATTGGCAAAATTTTTATATCCCTTTACTTTGTCTTCCGACCATTTTGAATCCGTGCCCGGAGTATTGCCGACGATGAGCGCCATTCTTGCGGCATCGGCGCCAAATTTATTCACCACATCTATGGGATCGACATTGTTATCCAGGGATTTGGACATTTTTCTGCCTTTTGAATCGCGGACTATGCCATGAAGATAGACTTTGCTGAAGGGTATAGTGCCAAGATTATAATTCGTCATCAGTATCATTTTTGCCACCCAGATAGGCAAAATATCATAGCCTGTTTCCATAACATCAGTGGGATGATAGATTTTCAGGTCTTCGGTTTTTTCCGGCCAGCCGAGCGTGGAGAATGTCCAAAGAGCGGAAGAAAACCAGGTATCCAAAGTATCCTCGTCTTGAGTCCAGCCGTCGCCTTTTGGAGCTTCAATTCCGCAATAAATAGAATCGCCCTTATACCAGACTGGAATCCTGTGTCCATACCAGATTTGCCTAGAAATGCACCAGTCGCGCAGATTATTCACCCAATGGAAATAAGTTTTTGAAAAATAATCTGGAATTATCTTAATCTGCCCGCTTTCCACGGAGTTTTTCATCATATCTTTCAGCGTAGTTTCTTGCCCTGATTTTATGCCTTGTATTTCCGAGTGTTCAATCTTGAAAGGCTTGTTAACCCCGATAAACCATTGAAGCTTTGGAAGCGGTTCAACCAAGGCCCCCGTCCTGTCCGAAAGCGAAACATTCTGCTTTATTGTTTCCTCCTTCTCCAGCAGCCCTTCTTTTTTAAGCCATTCGACTACGGCTTCTCTCGCTTCAGTCGTTTTCTTTTCCTTTATATTTTCATCTCCGACCGTCATCCTTGCTCTTTCATCTATTACTATTTTATCTTTAGGAAGATCATGCCTCTCAGCCATCTCCCAGTCGATCATGCTATGCGCAGGAGTGACGCCAAGAGCGCCCGTGCCGAAATCCTTGTCCACTTCCTTATCGGCAATAATTTTTATGTGTATGGGAACGGAGCAGAAAACGGCGTCATATTCCTTTCCTACGAATTTTTCGTATCTCGGATCTTCAGGATGGACCGCAACGGCGACATCGCCGACTTTCGTTTCCGGCCTTGTTGTTGAAATGGAAATAGGGAAGTCTTTAGAGTATTTGAAGGTATACATTTTTGCGTCTCGTTCCTCGTGGTCTATCTCGTCGTCGGAAATAGTCGTCTGGCCTTTAGGATCCCAGTTCACTATCCTGTATCCGCGGTAAATAAGCCCGTCATCGTACATTTTTTTGAAAACAGTGCGGACAGCAAAGCTTCTTTTTTCATCCAGCGTGAAAGCTTCCCGCGACCAGTCGCAAGACGCACCCATAATCCTCATCTGGGAAGTCATGGTATTTCTGCTTCCTTCGACGAATTCGTCTATCCTTCTCAGAAGCTCTTCGCGGCCGAGATCGTATCTGGATTTATTTTCTTTTTTTCTTATGTCTTTTTCGACTTTTGACTGAGTGGCCATAGCTGCATGGTCAGTGCCTGGCAGCCAGAGTGCTTTTTTGCCGCGCATTCTTTGATAACGGATCATAAGATCTTCAATGGTCATTCCAAGAGCATGGCCCATATGAAGCACGCCGGTTGCATTCGGAGGAGGCATTATTATCGAATATTTTTCCTTATGACTTTTTGGAAGATTGTCAGGATTAAAAAATCCTGAATTTTCCCAGGTTTTGTATATTCTCGGTTCAGTTTCTTTCGGGTCGTACGGCTTTAAAAACTTTTCATTCATTTCAGCTTATATTAGCAAAAATAATGTTTTTTGGAAATATTTTTATATTCTGTCGCAATAAAAAAGGGCCCTCCGAGTCGGTAGGGCCCCGAGCGCTAGGTTGCGTTTTCTCCCTGAAAGAAAACTCAACGGGCTCTTGCCGTTTTGTCGTTGAAAGAGGGAAGTGTGGGCTATCCTCTTCCGGGTCTCCAGCCAAAGACCCCGGTTCGATGTCTGTCTGCCAGTATCATAATTGATGGCAAGAAAAAAATCAAGTGCCAGGTTATAAAGACAAATTACCGTCAGCTTCGAAGTCTGAAGACGTTTTTTTGCCATTTTTGGCGTTAAAATATCCGGCAACGGCTATCATGAGGGCATTGTCGGTGGAAGCACTTATTTCAGGTATCATGAGATTTAAGCCTAATTCTCCGGCAAGAGCTATAAAATCAGCCCTTATTTTTTTGTTTGCGCTCACTCCTCCGCCTAGGATTATTGTTTTGGCATTATATTCTTCCGCAGCTTCACTTGTTTTTTTTACAAGTATTTCCGTTACGGCATCTTCGAACTCTTTTGCGATTTCTTGCCTTATTACATCCGTCATATCCGGAATCTTTTTTGTCAGATAAAGAACAGCTGTCTTTATTCCGGAAAAAGAAAAATTAAGATCCTTTGAGTGAATCATCGGCCTTGTCAGCGGATAGGGAGTTTTTTTGCCGGTATATTCAGTCCTTTCTTTTTCCGCAAGCTTTGATATTTCAGGTCCGCCCGGATAAGGAAGCCCGAGAATACGAGCGACTTTGTCGAAAGCTTCGCCGACCGCATCGTCTTTGGTATTGCCGACTATTTCGTAATGAAGCCAATCTTTCACAAGAACAAGCTGCGTATGACCGCCGCTTATTAGAAGCGCCATCGCTGGAAAGTTTACAGCCCTCATTTCATATTCAGTTTTTTTTATTTGTTCAAGCGCTGCAACCACAATGTGTCCTTCCATATGGTTTACGGGCATAACTGGAATGCCCCATATCTGCGACAATGCTTTTGCAAAATTTACTCCGACCCATAGCGCCGGCTCAAGGCCAGGGCCGTTTGTGACGGCAATAAGATCTATTTCAGGCTTGCCGATTTTGAAAACTTCTTTTTGAAGAGCTTCAAAAAGCTCTTTTTCATGGGAAAGCATTTCTTTTATTTCTCCGACGCTTTTGGTCGTAGTCCCGACCAAAGCGTCGGTATTCAGTTTAAGTAAGCCGGCTTCTTCAAGGCATTTCAAAAGCAGGGGAACAAGATTTTTCTCATGTTCTCTTTTTGCAAGATTAGGGAAGACTCCGCCATATTGCGCATGCAAGGCAATCTGAGAATACAGCTCATTTCCCAGGATTTTTATTTTTGATTCAGGAAAATCGCCGCCCGTTTCAATGATACAGACGGCAGTTTCGTCGCACGAAGTTTCAATTCCAAGTATTCTCATTGGTGACACTCTGTTTAGAAAATTGGAACCAGATTTGGAGACAGGTCAAAAACTTTTTACATTTTAAAGATTCTGAGAAACATGAGGATAATGACCTGCCAAAAACTGGTTGACTAAATATCTTCCTTCATTTGGATCTATACTCCTGAAGAAATTTTTGCCAAGGGGTCGAAAGTTACCAAACTTGGTAACCTTTGTCAGAACAGTCTAATCCCGTATTGCAATTCTACATAGACAACATTTGCGATTTTTCTACGAAAAAACTTATAATTGAACTAATAGGACATAAATCCTCCGTCGAACTTGGACAACACTTATAGTCCTTTGTTGTGGCGCATGCATACGCTTGAAGTGGGTACGGTCGTATCGTATTTATCGTCAGAAAGACGACGAGAAAGAACGCAATTGCTACACGTAGACGAGTTTGCATCTGCTGAATCGCGAGCACTGAGAAACTCAGAAAGCAAAATGTTTAAACGATTATCCTCACCTATTTGGAAAAATCGATGACAGTTGGATCCAAGTATTTGAATTAGATGTAAAAAATGGAATTCCTTTCGTTAAAGGTTATGTTTTTTCTCATGGTAGAGTCGAATCGACAACGAATTGATTCAGCTCTGATGGATCAATGAAATACGATTCTCTCTGGAATGCTACGAAAGAGTTATTAGAACATCTCGAAAAATTTCATGAAGGGTCTATCACTGAACACGAAATAGCCCTTACTACCTATTGGCAGTTAGCTGCCACGGAAATGGGAAAACTTATAGAGGAAAACCCAAATACGGGGTCACTCTCCTCTGGTCGCCATACTTCAGCAGTTGCAGGAGAAAAGTTAGAAGTGGCACCATTTACTGATATTGAAAAAATTACATCCCTATTTCCAAAGAAAGTTAATCACCCATCTCATGAAATTTCCTTTTCAATAAGGATGGTTCATTTCCTCGGGAATCAAAAGGTTCAGCTATAATTGACGAGAAAATTAAAGCTATTGGACTTTAAATTACTAAATAAATGGAATCTACTGAAAAATTTTCGCATGACCTTATCAAAGGGAAAGTCGCTGAACTAATCTTCGCACTTATGTTCAGAGATGTTGGGAAATTTACCATACTTCGTTTTGCTTATGAATACACACTTCCTGAGTTAGCCCAATATCAAAACTTCGGTAGAAGTTAAAAAAGTCGTTAAATCAATATTCAGAAATGCCCCCGACTTCATTCTTATTGATAAAGAAAACTGATGGAAAGTTGAACGTTTTCTATCTGTAGAGGTAAAATATAGCATCAAGTTTGCATCCGAAGGAAATAAAGGAAATTGTCTAGAACAGACTCATGAAAACATGCGGATCCTTCATGGTTATTCTATCGCAACACCAACTCGGGATTCTTATTTTGCGCCATGCAGTTCAATTGTCAGCAGTAACGGCGAAATAAGTCAGCTTTCAGATAATTGGGTAGAGCGACATATAAAAGCCAAATATCTTGAATTATTAAAAGATTTTGAATTAGGGCATTAAAATAATACAAGAAACGGTCTCTTCTTTTAATTTAGGTGTCGCTATAACTGCAATCTCCATTTTAGTTTCCCTTATCGGTTTGTCGCTTGATACGCGACTTGGTTTACGATTTAAACTTAGAAAAATATCAGTTTCTATTGCAATTTATTTTTGTATAGCAAGTGTCCTAGCAACTCTATTAGCTGAATTTACTCAAATTTTTCAGCCATTTCTTCTCCAAATAACGGGTGGAATTTTCATGTTAGGTTCTATAACTATTTATGCTTCTGTTGTATTTATACCATTCAAAAAATTTAATAAGTACAACATCAAACTTTTTATTATAGATTTGAATAAATTACTTACACAAAAAAACGGGGAAGATGTACTGAAATATCTTGGCGACATAGTTTATTTTTACGATTCTCTTTTAGAGTTTTCTTTGGAAAATAATGATGCCAGGACCGTTTTTATTACTTATTTCAGAAGTAATTTATTATTAACATTATTTTCTGAGCATGCTTTTCTTTTTGAAAAAACTTTAGAATTTGGCTTCAAAAAAATAAAAACTACTCCCTTGGAAAAACTACGTCATATCAATCAATTCACAAACAATCTTTTTGTCTTGTCTTTGAACAATCAGAAATCATTCCTTAATGGTTATCTAGATGAACATATATATCCAAATTCGTCATTTTATCTAGACGAACTTTTTGTTAAGCATCCTGAAATTGACCATTCTCATTTTCTATTTGAGGAAATCAGTTTTAATGGTCTTGGTATTGATGGAAAAATTTCATTTATTAAACTTGCCGGTCATTATTTTGAACTTATTCACAGAGCGAACATGGCTCACAACCAGGAGGGTTATGAGAAAAAACTTGATTATAATGATGATCTTATTTTTGCATTTTTTGAGAATATAAAAAGGTTTTTTGAGAGTGAATTTGAACAAGAGAATCGTAATTTACTTTTAAAAGCTTTGTCTAGTATTGGTTGGAATTACAGTTGGGGTGTGAGAACGAAGGATAAAAGCAAAAAATTACGTGAGAAAACAGGTATTTTTCTTTATGATGTTTTTGAATCCATAATTTCAAGATTTAAACCAGAAAACGATGATATTTTCAGATTAAATTTAATTGGCCTTTATAGAGATTATCTTGAAACTCAGAGAACATGGTCTATAAATACCCTCAAATTTCTGAGTATAAAGATCCAAAAGTTTATAGCGCCGACACATTTGCGGTTGCGGTAGCATATATCCACAAATGTATTCTTGTTACATATGAGATACCAGATTGCAATCAAAACAAGCCAAAAATACCTCCGTTATGTAAAGAACAGGGAGTTGAATACTGCGATCTTGCAACCTTTTTCTGAAAAAGAAGGTCTGATGTTTAACATCAAAAAATAGTAGTTCCAATCCTCCTTAGTTAGCTATCGGTTCCAATCCCCGAAGGGGTATCCTTTAATCACTAAGAGAATTAAATAATCTCTTTTTGAAAAATTGGATTTGGAACCCCTTAAGGGTGGCTTAGTTGCAAGGTATTATTGAATTTTTACACACAATATCAACGTTGGTGACCCTCGTTATCCAGAATTGGAACGCCATTATAATACATCTCCGTAGTTTCCAGAATTTCATGCAGAAAGAAAAAGTAGATATCTGTTTCGGGGAATAAATAAACCCAGTTCTCGAGAACTGGGTTTTGCTCATCATGTATTGCGCTCAGCTTATACGCAATAACCGAAGCCACTGTCTGTTTCGCCCTAAAGCCGTGAGCCGCTTCTTTGGCTATCCTTGTTCAGTACAAGAGATAAACTTTTTTCTCACTTGTTTGGTTCGCTGGATACAAGAGAGAGAAAATCCCTTCCCTTTGTCGTTTAGTCGGGTACACAAAGGTTAAAACCCCGCTACCTTTGTTTGTACGAGCACAAAGGCTAAAGCAACGGACTATACTGTTTCCTGTTTTTTTCGCCTCAGAGAAAGCCGGAAATCGTCTCCCAAATCGCTAACGAGGCTAGCCCCTTTTAACTGCATTGGCACCAGTAAGTGACTCCTATTTTATTTCGCCTATAAGCTTAGAGTCTAGACTACACGCTTAGTCGGCTAGCTTTTTTATGGTTGGCTCCACTTGGGCTAGGTCCAGCACCACTTTTCCCGAACACCTAAATCTACAGTGTTTGCATTATGCCCAAATGCAGAGGAAAAAAATTGTGGTGTTAATCCAATTGTATAGGATAGGAAAATAAAGTCAAAATCCGCTCAACAGCACTATTTTTTCTTTTTCAGATCCATAATCTCCTGACAGCGTTTGAGTGCATCCCGTTCTCTTGAGTCAAAACTAAAATCAGGAACATGCACCTCTTGTTTAGTACCAGTTTTCTCTTCCAGGAAGCATTCAAGGGCCATCTTGGCTTGGGCATAGAGGAGATCCCGAATACGCTCTACCTCTTTATCAAACATATCTTTTAATGCAGGCTCAACTTCTCTCAATTGTTCAAGACTAATCATAGTATTTGTTCTTAAAGCTAATAAAGTTATCCACAAAACATGTCCAAATGGATACATTTCACAGTCTTACCATTTTTTTATTAACTAACTACAATTCATCCTATGAACAATGAAAACCATATAGGTGAGGCAATACGGAGGTATAGGAAAGAGAAAGGTCTGTATCAAGAGGATCTATCCAGATTATCCGGTATCTCCTACAACACCATTGTTAATATGCTCATAATTCAAAATCTTCTTCTCAAGAACTGGTAATTCTTGAGAAAATATTGTTTCAATCTTTGCAAATTCCTTTTCAATAATTTGACTTATTTCATCTTCAACTCCTGTGTGTTGGGCATAGAAGAAGTTTTCGTAACAAAACCTACTCTGATCTGATTTATCAGAAAAGATTTTTAATTTTGGAGGTTGTTTTTCTTCAATCTTTACAGGATAGAAACCGCCGGTTTCATCCAGCCACTGCCTTAGATAAAATTGGGGAACATAATGTTGATCTTCTGTAATCTGTTCATTTTTGTTACTCATTAAAATATTTGTAAGTAATCTATAAAACTATTTATTCTTCTTTTTCATAAGTTCTTCTACTCTTTTTAATTTCTGAGGAGCTATATATACGTACTCTAGCACTGCTACAAAAAAATCATCCATGGTTTGAACTTCTTCAACACTAATTTCAATATCTGAAGCATGAGCGCCGATATTTCCAAAATATCTTATCGCATGAGACATTTTTGATAGAGTTTGAGGAATAATTCCTTTTTTACCCAGATCTTCTAGTTTTTTATTTAAATCTTTCCCTACAGCCTTTTGGTCTATACATACAGATTCTAAAGCTCTTCTTATTAACGTTGAAAAAGCTAAAGACGAGATATTTTTTACCTTTTTTGCTTCCGAATAAGATTTCGCCACATTAGCAGGTACACCATTTAAATTTTTTATAATGGGAAACTGTTGAGTTAACTCCTCGCGTACTTCTGGAGAAAAATAGTGCAAAGAAACACTTTCACATAGGTCGCATTGTAATAAAAGATTGTTCCAATGTATTTCTTGGGCTGGTTCATCTTCCCCCCAATCTATCTCATCATTTTGTACAGCTTCACCTCTTTGGGTGTGTGGAGTTATCTTTCCACAATTTTCACATTTTACTTTGAAATCCATAGTCTTATTTTAATACTGGTATTTAAATACTAGTGGTGACCCTACGGGGAATCGAACCCCGATTACAGCCTTGAAAAGGCCGTGTCCTAACCGTTAGACGATAGGGCCAAACAGCCGAGATAATATAACAACTTTTTGTAAAAAAGGCAAAAAAATGCTAATGTTTTTCGGTTCACTTAACACTGGAGAGGTGGCTGAGTGGTTGAAAGCGCCGCTCTCGAAAAGCGGTAGGCTCGAAAGGGTCTCGGGAGTTCGAATCTCCCCCTCTCCGCAGTTTTTTAAACGCAGTGTAAAAACTTCGAGAGGAGGAAGCGCGGGGCGCTTCCGTGCGAGATTCGAAACCTCATTGTGTATATTTTACGAATACAATGAAGTAAAATATCCAATGAGGGTACTGAAGCTGTAAGCTTCGAATCTCCCCCTCTCCGCAGTTTTTATGATAAGATATAAGCATCTGTTTTAAGAATGGAACGTACTAAACAATAATGAGCATAATCAAAGTTGAAAATCTAACAAAGAAATTCGGAGATTTTACCGCGGTAGATAATATCTCTTTCTCCGTAGCCAAAGGAGAGATATTTGCGTTTTTGGGCCCGAATGGCGCCGGAAAATCCACCACTATAAAGATACTCACCACATTGCTTTCTCCGACATCCGGACACATAACATTGAACAGTTTTAATGTTCAGGAAGATCCAAACGGCGTAAGGCATTCTTTCGGAATAGTTTTTCAGGATCCATCTCTTGATGATGAGCTTACGGCATATGAAAATATGGAATTTCACGGGGTGCTTTACGGCATGGATAGGAAGACCATAAAAGAAAGAATAGAGAAGCTTATGAATTTTGTGGAACTTTGGGACAGGAAGGACAGTCTTGTAAAAACTTTTTCCGGAGGAATGAAAAGAAGATTGGAGATTGCACGGGGGCTTTTGCATCACCCAAAAGTAATGTTTCTGGATGAACCTACGCTCGGCCTTGATCCGCAGACCAGAAATCACATGTGGGAATACCTCAAAGAACTCAATAGGACGGAAGGAACTACGATTTTCTTTACGACTCATTATATGGAAGAAGCCGACAAAGTGGCGCAAAGGATAGCCGTCATAGACCACGGTAAAATCATCGCCATGGGTTCTTCGTCGGAATTAAAACAAAAAACCGGCACAAACAGCTTGGAAGAAGCTTTTCTTTCGCTTACAGGAAAAGTGATAAGGGAAGAGGAAGCGAAGGGAGTCGACCATATGAGGATGGGAAGGAGAATGTGGGGAGGCGGGAATAAACGATAATAAAAAATATGAGAGCGATTTACATTTTATGGCTTAGGCAGGTTAAAAGATATTTCAGGTCAAAATCGAGGATGCTCGGTTCTTTGGCGCAGCCGCTTCTTTTCATGGTGGCTTTAGGATTTGGACTCGGCCCAGTTTTCCAAAAAGCCGGAGAAGGGAATTACCTGAGCTTTCTTGTCCCGGGAATCATCGGCATGGGAATAATTTTCTCATCTTTCTTTTCCGGTATAGAGGTAATATGGGATAAGCAATTCGGTTTCCTTAAGGAAACGTTGGCCGCCCCCGTTTCAAGATTCAATATAATGATAGGAAGGACCATGGGCGGGGCAACGACCTCGACCCTTCAGGGCCTTGTCGTATTTTTCCTATCGCTTTTCGTAGGCTTCAGGCCAGGGAATTGGCTGATGCTTATTCCGGCAATATTCATAATGTTTCTCGTGGCACTTCTCTTCAATTGTCTCGGAACTCTCATAGCATCCCACCTTGATGATATGCAGGGATTCCAGCTCATATCAAACTTTTTGATAATGCCATTATTCTTTCTCTCAGGCGCCATCTTTCCGCTCGACGGCCTTCCTAAAGTCATAGATATTCTTGCCAGGCTGGACCCTCTTTCATATGGAATAGACGCTTTCAGGACTCTTCTGGATGGCGCAACTCATTTCGGGCTGGGACTTGATATACTCGTCCTCTCTTTATTTACACTGGTATTTTTGGTGCTGGGAAGCTGGTCATTCTCCAAAATAGAGATTTAAATTCAAAAATTGTCTTTTGAATTTTTTATGCTAGTATCTTTTAGGTAATTTTATATTTTGGGCGGTTAGCTGTTCTGGCAGATAATATCGCGAAGCAAATTTAAAAAGAAAAATAATATGGGCGGTTAGCTCAGTTGGTAGAGCATCTCTTTGACGTAGAGAGGGTCATAGGTTCGAATCCTGTACCGCCCACAAAATAATCCGCTCCGGCGGATTTTTTATTAACAATAGCTATTTGTGCGTAAAAAATCATCTTTGTATAATTAATGCGGTTGATTCATTATAAGTTTAATTGACTTTGTTTATGAAACTTAACGTAAAAGCTTTCGCTCTTGCTTGGGGGGCTATCATTCGGTCTTTGGATAATGATTCTCGGATGGCTTGCTTCATATGGCTGGGGAAACAGCATAGTTAATTTGCTATCGCCGCTTTATATAGGATATGCCCCGACATTTGTCGGAGGAATCATCGGAGGCATCTGGGGATTCTTCGACTGGGGAATCGGAGCTGCAATAGTGGCTTGGATTTACAATATGGTTGTCGGAAACAAGACAGCGCAGATGTAAAATCAAAAAACGGCCGGAAGGCCGTTTTTTGATTTTGCTTTACAAATGCCGAATAAGTTATAGTCTAATAATCAGGAGTGATGCTTATTTAAAAAGAAAGGAGGTGAGCTCTATGAAAACAAGGGAAAAGGAAAAGATTCTGCGCGATGCCGTTTTGATTTTTCTTGTTTCTGGCCGCTATGTGACTCTTGCGGTTAAGAATAAGGGAATCGGCGCCGGCAAGCTGAATGGATATGGCGGCGGAATCGAAGAGGGTGAAACGCCGAAGCAGGCAGCCATACGTGAAGTCTTCCAGGAAACATCAAACGGAGATATCGGAGGAGTCGATATCGAAGAAAAAGATCTGGAAAAATTCGCCGTAATGTTCTTCCGCAATACCACGGAAGAGAAAATCACATTCGTCTGCAAGGTCCATGTTTATGTTACAAAAAAATGGACCGGCACTATCGTGCCAAGCGACGAAATGTCGGAGCCAAACTTATGCCTCATAGACAACCTGCCTTTTGATAGGATGATGCTTGCGGATAAGTATTGGGTTCCGATCGTTCTTGGCGGACAGAAGATTTTTGGTAAGGCTGTATATGGTCCGCGCCAGGAAAGCCTTAAAGGCGATGTGCAGATACAGCGCATAAGCAATATCAGAGATTTTTAAAAGCCGGCCGGTTTTTACGGTCGGCTTTTTATTTATCCTCTCAGATAGTAGTAAGCGTCCTCGAGTGCTTTTACGGCATCTCCTGCGGCTATATTGTTCTGATGATATAGCCCGTCGGTGCAGTCGCCGGCAGCCCAGATGCCGGGCTCAGAAGTGCGCTGGTTTTTCGGATCGGTGATTATCTGGCTGAATTCGTTCAGCTTGACGATTCCGTTTTTAAGGAAATTTACCGAAGGAACGGAGCCGATTTCTGCGAAAACACCTTGTATGGGAAGCTCAACTGTTTCTCCTGTATCTTTTTTCTTGTAAACAAGCCCTGTAACGAATTTGTCACCCTTTATTTCCATAAGATCGGCATTTTCGTAGCCTTTGACTTTAGGATTTGAAAGGACTTTTTCTGCCGTTACCGGATCAGCTTTAAATTTGCTTCTTTGGAGTATGGTTACGCTTTTTGCTATATCAACGAGCTGCATCGCCGTTTCAAATGCGGCATTTCCTCCTCCTATAACGGCAACATCCATGTCTTCAAAAAAAGGCGCATCGCATGTGGCGCAGTAGGTGATTCCTTTGTTGTCGAACACATCCGCCCCTTTCACTGTGAGTTTTTTTCTCATGCTGCCGGTCGTTATAAGAACGGTTTTTGCGGCGTATTCATTTGAGCCGGTTTTTATTTTAAATGCTCCAGCGTCCTTTCTTATTTCTTCTGCGGTTTCTCCAGTTTTTATGTCAACAGAATCTTTCGCGTAAGCCCGCAGGTGATTTTCCAGGTTTTTTGCAAGCTCGGCTCCAGGAATGGAAACAGTTCCTATCCAATTTTGTATATTATCTGAAACAATGCTCTGATTTTCAAAGTTTTTCGTTATAAAAACAGTCTTGAGTTTTTTTCTGGCAGCATAGACTCCGGCTGCGATTCCAGCGGGTCCGGCGCCGATAATGGCTAAATCGTAAGTCATATTATTTTATTTTTTTGAACGCCTTAAAAATGACGGAACTGGGCCCCAGTCATCGTCTTCATTGTCTATTTTTACCGTTTTCTTGTTTTCAGTCTGAGCTTGCGGCTCGGCTTTAGTTTCTTTCGTTTCTTTCATTTCTGGCATGCTTGCCGGGGAAGCTGAAAAAAGCTTTTCTATCTTGCTTTCCTTTTCTTCTTTTGGCGCAGCGGAATAGAACAAAGTTTTCTTGTTTACATACTCGCCGGAGAATCCAGAAGCTATGACGGTAATCTGAATCTCTCCCTTTTTGAGCTTGTCCGTATGAATCGTGCCGAAAATGACTTTCGCATTCGGATCTATGGATTCCGTTATTATTTTTGCCGCTTCCTGGATTTCAAAAAGCGTCAGATCGTCGCCGCCCGCGATGGAGAAGAGAACTCCTTTCGCCCCATTAATCGAAACTTCGAGAAGAGGGGAATTGATGGCCATTTTTGCCGCTTCCTCTGCTCTCTTTTCTCCGGTTGATTTGCCGACTCCCATAAGCGCTGAGCCGGCATTTTCAACGACAGCTTTAATGTCAGCAAAGTCTATATTTATTGTCCCAGGAGTGGTGATTAGGTCAGAAATACCTTCGACAGCCTGCCTCAGGACATCATCGCATATGGCAAAAGCTGATTTCACGGTAGCGTCTTTACCAACCATCGCCATCATCCTGTCGTTAGGTATCACTATTATAGCGTCGACATTTTTTCGAAGTTCGTCTATTCCTAATTCAGCAAGCTTGCTTCTCTGGGCGCCTTCGAAAGAAAATGGCTTTGTGACCACAGCTATCGTAAGTATGCCAAGTTCTTTTGCGGTTTTTGCCACAAACGGAGCAGCTCCAGTGCATGTCCCTCCTCCTTCTCCTCCGGCTATGAATACCATATCCGCACCCTTCAATGCCTCCTGTATTTCTTCTTTAGTCTCTTCAGCGGCGCGCTTACCGAGCTCAGCGTTCATTCCGGTTCCGAGGCCTCGAGTGAGATTTTTTCCTATATGAATCTTTTTTGGCGCAAGAGAATGGTGGAGATCCTGCACGTCGGTATTTACGACAATGAACTCAACTCCTTTTACTTTGGAATTGATCATGTGATTTGTGGCATTTTTTCCCGATCCGCCGATACCGATAACTTTAATTCTGGCAAAAGTCTCTACGTCTGGTTTTATTTGTGGCATTTTTAAAACGGCTTTCAGCTCTTCCGGTCTTCTAACCTAAGCGTTAAGCAAAATTTAATAAACTTGATAATTTAAACAACTTATTTGTAGCAATATAATATCAAAAAACAGCCTAAAATGGAAATGTTGTCTTAAGTTTTTTTTCGTGTTGAAGAAAGAAAAAGCCGGTCTTTCGCACAATTGCGGAAAACCGGCGGAAGGAAAGTTTAAGGGAGAAGCTTTTTGAACCATCCGCCGACAGTTTTTCCTATTCCATCGCCTCTTTTTATCGTGATTATGGAGCTGTCGTCGCTTTCAAGCCCGAGAATCGACAGGCCGTAAGCTACAGACCACGAAGGATCCTTGAGCTGAAAATTTTTTATATTCGGCGCGAAGTTAATCGAAGCTATCTTTGACGGGAGTTTTAGCGATGTTTTTGCCATTTCTTCAACAGATTCCACAAGAGAGCCTCCTCCTGTAAGGACTATTCCGGCAGGCAGAAGATTGCTCCTGCCTATTTTCTTGAGATGAGCTTCTACAAGGTTGAAAATATCTGAAAGTTTTCTTCCTATAATTTCATCCAGTTTTTTCTTTTCCTGCTTGCTGCCATTTTCAGAACCGATTTTTATGTTCTCTGCCTCATCTATTGGGATTCTGAATCCCAAAGCGATATCATTCGTTATGTCTGCGCTGCCGATAGGGAAGACTTCAAGTGAAATGGGAACATTGTTTTCATATACGACAAGAGAAACGGTTTCGGCACCGATATTTACCAGAACGCATCCGGCGATTTTCTGTGTTTTTGAAAGATTAACTATGCTTGCGGCGATAGGAGAAGCTACGACGTCTGCAACTTCGATGCCGGCTGTTTCAACAGCCGATATCAAGTCGTTCAGATGCTGTTCTATGCAAAGCACAAAAAGGACTTTTGCCTCGAGCTTCGTGCCGTGCATTCCTACAGGCCTTCCCATTACAGCCTCGTTGTCTATTTTATAGCCGATAGGTATTGCATTCAGTATTCTTTTATTATTGAGAACGCTTTTAGGAAGATCATTTTCAGCAGTCGCTATGGCATTTTTTACATCAAGTTCGCTTATTTCAGAATCGGCTTTAGCTACCGGAACAGTGCTTTTGCTGACTATGGAAGATAGGCCTATTCCTCCTACGGCGATATAAGCTCTCTTTATTTTCATTCCCGACGATTTTTCCGCTTGCGCCACGGCATGCTTTACGCATCTTACCGCATCGTTCACGTTTATTATGTAGCCGTGCCTGAGTCCTTTGGATTCCGCAATTCCGGTACCAATTATTTGGGGGCTGAATTCTCCGTTCTCAGTCTTTATATCCTCGGTAACAACCACTTTTATCTGGTATGTTCCTATTCCTATTCCGACTGAAATTTTTCTGGACATTTTTAAAATAAGGTTAAGTTAGCCTTATTTTAGCAAAATTATTTTCTAAATGCGAGAAAAGCTCTGTGTGGACAAATATGCATATCAGACGCCGAAATCCTTTCTGCGTTTTTTTTCCAGATTCTCCATTTTTCTTCCATGATCATATCCCAAAAGATGCACGCAGCCGTGTATGAACAGAAATGCAATGAAATTTTCATACCCCCTTTCAAATCTGACCGCTTCTTTCCTTGCTTCGGAAAGGCAGATAAAAACCTCCCCGGATTTCCTTGAAACAGGGAAGCTGAGTATATCCGTCGGCTTATTTATTTTTCTATAAACCTTATTAAGCCTCCGAATTTTTTGCGGGCTGGTAAAGATAAGGCAAAGATCGTAGCCTTTTCCCAGTATCTTATTTTTGATTTTGGCAAAAGGCAAGCTTGGTAGCTTGCCTCTGGTCTCATTTGTTGTGGAGAAATTATTTATCATCGAACTTATCTGCGGTTTTCATTCCTTTCGCCCATCTTGCCGAGCTTAATGAGTTCTTCTATCTTTGTTTTTTTCTCTATTTTGGAAAGCCTCTGCATCTTCAATTTGTAGTGGGAGAGTTTTCTAGTTGAATATCTGATAGATCTTACTCTTGGCAAGATTCCCGAGCCTTGCACGGCTTTCGTAAAGCGCCTGAGCATGCTTGCATTGCTCTCGTTGGATTTTTTGTCTATTTCTATATTCGTTATCATAGCCGAAAAAGAATAGCATTTTTTCAGTATCAATGCAATGTTGATTTAAAACAACAGCCTATTTCTTGAGCTTATTGAGGTATTCCGATAGATTTTCTATGGGAACGGTTTCCTGTATTCTCGTGGTATTGTCGCGCACCATAACGGCGTTTTCCAAAAATTCCTTTTTGCCCATGATTATGACGTATGGAACTTTGGATTTTTCCACAAGAGAGAACTGGCTTCCGAACTTATCTCGTCCGAGCATATGGTATATGAAAATGCCGTCGTTCCTGAGCCTTTCTATGACTTGCAGGCTCTTGTGCTTAGCTTCATCGCCTAGCTGTATATAAAATGCATTTGGCTTAGGAAGCTTAGATATTTTTTTAACGGAAGCTTTTTTCTTGAGGAATATCTTTACGCCTGCTCCCGGAATATCCCTTTTATATCCTATCTTTTGCGCTAGGCCGTCGTATCTGAAGCCGACAGCGATGACTTCTCCTTCTTTGCCGTCTGACAACACCTCCCTTATTTCGAAGACTGTTCCTGAACCGTATTTCCTGTCCGGCACCAGGCAATTGTTTATTTTGTACGGAATTTCCATAGTCTCTATGTACTCGAGCACTTCTTTGAACTGCAGGCGGCTTATGTCTGAAAGGGAAGCAATGGACGTTGGAGCGACTTCTTTTATTTTTCCTGCGGGATCGCATTCGCAGCATGGAAGCACATAAAATGAATCTTTCTTGAAGTTCTGCCTGCAGTGGCTTCCAAGCTGATTGAGATTTTTCTTGTAATAATTCGTAAGATCTCTTGAAAACTTGCTTATCGATTCTTTGTCCCCGACGGAATTTATTTCTATGGAAATATTCTTATAGCCGCTGTCTTTAAGTATTGAAACCGTAGTTTTTATGAGAAGAGCTTCGGCTATAGCTTTTTCCGTTCCGACGACTTCAAGATTAATGGTGGATTTTGCCCTTTCTTTTATTATTTCCGTTTCATGTATAAACATTACCGGCTGCGGCTGGGAAATCATTTTTTGGTCGGTATATTCGCGGAGCATGGCTATCCTTTCTTCCACGAAAGGCTGAGAAAAAAGCCAGGGCATTCCGGCGCAGTTTTTTGCCCAGCTTTCTTTAAGCGCCGATGCTTTGCTGATATCGTCTTTTGCTATGCGGAGAGTTTTTATCGGAGTAAATCCAAAATATAGGGCCGCCTCGGCCGATTTATTTACAGGCAAAAAGCTTACGAATTCTTTTTTAGGAGAAGATTTTTTCATTTTTTGTTTATTGTTCTTTTTTGCCATATTTATTTTGATGTTGAAGTTGAAATCGGCGTTGATGAACCGAAGCTGAATTCTCCAGGCGAGATAGAAATTTCATTCAATGGGAATAGACGGGCTAAAACCTGTCCTTTTATGTTATCTCCAGGCAATATTCCCCATAATCTGGAATCAGAGCTGTTATGCCTGTTGTCGCCCATGACGAAATATTCGTTCGGTCCGAGAGTAGTCTTTTCATGTATTTGCGAGAATGCGGATGTTACGCTTTTGTCTATATATATGTAAGGTTCGTCCAGCACAAATCCGCCAGGATTTGCAGAATTGTAAATCTTTACTTCATCACCGTCTATTTCAACGGTTTCTCCAGGAAGACCTATAACTCTTTTTATATAGTAAACGGTTTTTGTTATATCGACATTCTGAAGCGCAAGGCCGGCAGGAGGAACTTTGAACACTATTACGTCTCCGCGGGCAGGCTTATGGAAATCATAGCCTAACTCATTTACTATAAGATAATTGCCGTCTTGGAAAGTCTGGCTCATCGATTCTCCGGATACGACAAATGGCTGAGCGATAAATACTCTTATGGGAAGAACTATTATGAAAGATAAAATAGCTATGCCAACAACTTCCTTTATAAAATTTTTTGCGTTCTGCATCCTGTTTTTGCGGCTTTAATTAAGGTTAAAGGAAGATTTTACCATAAAAATGCCATTTTGCAAAATTTTAAAGAAAAAACACCCTTTACATCTTTTTTGTTTGCCTTAAAATTATGAACTATGAATTACATAATAGTTGGTTTAGGAAATCCAGGCGCTGAATATGAAGGCACGCGCCACAATACAGGAAGAATCGCAATGGATGCTTTTGCGAAAAAAGAAGGCGTATATGAGTGGAAGGAAGACAAGAAAATAAAATCAGAAATCGCAAAAACGAAAGTCGGGAAAAATACTGTGACATTGATAAAGCCAAATACTTTCATGAACAAATCAGGCGATGCCGTCAGATCGCTCATAAAAAGCAAGAAAGCGGCTGAAACTCTGGTAGTCATTCACGACGACATGGATATTCCTTTCGGAAAAATAAAACTTTCATACAACAAAAGCTCCGGCGGGCACAGAGGAGTGGAATCCATAATCAAAGCAGTTAAAACGGAAGGATTCATAAGAATGAGAATAGGAATTTCTCCGGCTAATGCAAAAGGTATGGTAAAAAAACCTCAGGGAGAAAAAGCAGTGGGAGATTTTATTCTAGGAAAATTCAAGCCAAGCGAGCAGGATGAGCTGAAAAAAATAATGAAAAGAGCGGCGGAGGGGCTCGAAACTCTTTTGAAAGAAGGAAGAGATATTGCAACTGCACAGGTCAATTCTGGAAACTAATAATAAAAAATAAAAAGCGACGCCGTAAGGCGCCGCTTTTTATTTTTACAGTTACTTTGCAAAACTCAATCCCATCTTCTGATTTTTAGGCTCAAAAAGATTTATTTTGAATTTATAGCTTTTTCCAAGGCTGATGGCTTCTTTCATCTTCGTTTCCGAACCGAAATCGGAAACATGGACAAGCCCGGAAACTCCTTCCTCAATTGAAGCAAGGGCTCCGTATTTGTTGAATTTTATTATGACGCCTTCAACTTCGTCTCCTTTCTTGTATTTTTTCTCGGCCTCAACCCAAGGATTGGTTTTAAGGGCTTTTATGGAAAGCGAAACTTTTCCGTCTTTGACGTCTATGACTTTGACTTTAACCTTGTCTCCGACTTTGAACATTATTTTAGGATCTTCAACAAGTCCCCAGTCTATTTCAGAAATATGAACAAGTCCTTCAAGGCCGTCTTCAAGCTTTACGAATACTCCGAAATCTACGGCACCAGTTACAACGCCGTCCAGAACATCGCCGACTTTATATTTGTCAGCCATTTTAAGCTTCTCTTTCTTCTCGAGATTCTTTTCAGAAAAAATGAGCTTTCCTTCTTTAGGATCAGCAGTAATGATGCTGACGGCGATTTTCTGCCCGACAAGCTTTTTTAGCTCATCAAGAATCTTATCCTTGTCGCCTTCTTCTACTTTCGGATAATGTTCGGCTTTCAGCTGTGAAGCAGGCAAAAATCCTTTTATTCCTTGCCACGAAACTATAAGTCCACCCTTGTTAGCTTCCTCAACAGGAAGTTCGAAAACAGTTTTTTCTCTTATGCCTTTTTCCGCCTCTCCCCATATCTGCGCTTGTCTGGCTTCTTTGAGCGAAAGCTCTATGTATCCTTCTTTATTTGCGTAATCAACTACTTTTGCGGAAACGGTATCTCCGACGCCGATTTTTTTTATGACGTCTCTTGCCGTTATGAATTCTTTTCCGTAAATGAGGCCTGTTCCGTAAGGAGTAAGATCGACGTAAACCCTGGCTTTTTCTATTCCTGAAACTTTTCCTTCAACGACTTCTCCCGGCATAGGAAGATTTTTCGTTTCGGCGAAATATTTGGACATCACGCTATCCTTCATTGCTTTTTCGGAAACTACAGTATCGGTCTTAGAAACCTTTGCTGTCTTTGTTTCTTTAACTTCCTCTTTTTCTTCTTTTGTTTTTTTTGAAAATAAACCCATATATTTGATAAAAAAATGCGCCTGTTAAGGCGCGCAAACTTTGCCAAAAAGTTTCATCCGCTCTCGGGCCTGATGAGGTCAGCTTTTTGCGCAACCTGATAATGGGCTCATGCTATCAGAATTAATAGCCGCTGTAAAGACTTAAAATAGTATTTTTCCCTTTTAATCTGCCGCAATATTTGCTATAATTACAGCATGATAATAACTTACCAAGGGGTGGAGTTTTTTAAAGTCCAATTTGGCGATATTACCCTCGCTTTTAACCCTATTTCCAAAGAATCAAAATTCAAGACTACAAGGTTTTTTGCCGATATCGCCCTTGTAAGCCTGAATAACAAAGATATGAACGGCGCGGAAAACTTATCCTATAATGGGAAAGAGCCAATAGTCATTTCAGGTCCAGGAGAATATGAAGCAAAAAATGTTTTCATAAAGGGATTCGCTTCAAAATCAAATTATGGCCTGACCGGCCAGGGTGGCAAAGATAAGATAAATACAATTTATTCCGTTACTCTTGAAAATATAAATATATGTTTTCTTGGAGCGCTTAGCGATATAAATCTTTCAAGTGATGTAAAAGAATCATTGGGTGATGTGGATATATTGTTTCTTCCTATCGGAGGAGAAGGGGTAATAGATTCGGCGCAAGCTGAAAAGCTTTCGGTGGAAATAGAGCCTAAAATAATCATACCTATGCATTACGGCCTGTCCGGCCAGGGAGAAGTCGGAGCCAAAGACGCACTCAAGAAATATTTGAAAGAAGCCGGAGAAGAGAGCGTAAAGCCTACGGACAAGCTGACGATAAAAAGAAAAGATTTGGAAGGAAGGGAAGGAGATGTGGTTGTTCTTTCAGTTCAGTAATAATTGAAATCCGATGTTCAAAGACATGAAAAATTGGCCGGACGGCAAAAAGAAAAATTTTTCCGTAATGGCGGCAATCGTGATTACGATTGCCATTGCCGCAGGGTGGTTTTTCGTGAAATCGCAGATAAGCTATTTCAACGAAAGCAGTCCGGCAGACAACAGAGGGTTAGAAAATATCAAGCAGTCCATATCGGATTTCTCTGAAAAATTGAATGAATCCAAGGATGAGTTTTTTGGGACGAGCACGGCAAGCAGTACTGATTTAATGGAATCAACGGATACGGCCACATCGGCAACAAGCACAAAATAATTAAAAATCATAAGATTATAAAAAAATGGCAAAGACGAATACGAAAAAGGAAGATTCACACGAAGAGAAAAAAATAGAAGCTAAAGCTATTTCTCCGAGGAGCATTACGACTGAAATGAAGGAGTCGTATTTGGACTATGCCATGTCAGTCATTACACAGAGAGCGCTGCCGGATATACGAGACGGGCTAAAGCCGATTCACAGGAGGATTTTGTATGCGATGGGTCAGATGGGTATTACATCTGGAGGAAAAACAAGGAAATCCGCTACTGTAGTAGGAGAAGTCATGGGAAATTACCACCCTCATGGCGACGTCGCCATTTATGAATCCATGGTAAAGATGGCCCAAGATTTTTCTTTCAGATACCCTCTCATAATAGGACAAGGAAACTTTGGGAATATAGATGGAGACGGAGCGGCCGCTATGAGGTATACAGAAGCAAAAATGTCCAAGATTTCCGGAGAGATGCTTAAAGATCTTGAAAAAGATACTGTTGACTGGAGGCCAAACTATGACAATACGAAAAAAGAGCCGGATGTTCTTCCTGCTGCAGTGCCGAATCTTCTTCTGAATGGAACTCTGGGTATTGCCGTAGGCATGGCTACGAATATTCCTCCTCATAATCTAAATGAAGTCGTTGATGCAACGCTCCATTTGGCAGATAATCCTGAGGCTACCACGGAAGACCTTCTTGAATTCATAAAAGGCCCGGATTTTCCCACTGGCGGAACTATTTTCAATCAGACAGATATAAATCATGCCTATGCTACTGGCCGCGGAGGAGTCGTTACAAGAGGAAATGCAGAAATAGTGGAAGGAAAAAAAGGCGGGGAGATGCAGATAATAATATCCTCGATTCCTTACAGGGTTAATAAAGCCGAGCTCATCATAGCTATTGCAAATCTTGTGCGCGACAAGAAAGTCGAGGGAATAAAGGGCCTTCGCGACGAATCGGCAAAAGATATAAGAATTGTCATTGAACTCAAGAATAATGCCGAGCCGAACTCAGTTTTGAATTATTTGTATAAGCATACGCAGCTTGAGGAAGCTTTCCATTTCAACCTGGTAGCTCTTGTCGGAGGAGTCCCGAAGACATTGTCGCTCAAGACATTCCTGGACGAATTTATCGTGCACAGGAAAATCGTTGTAAAGAGAAGGACAGAATACGATTTGAGGAAAGCCGAAGCAAGGGAACATATACTTCTAGGACTCAAGAAAGCCCTCGATCATATAGATGAAATAATAAAACTCATAAAAAAATCAAAAGATGTTGATGATGCGAGATCAAGCCTCATGAAAACTTTCAAGTTTTCGGAAATCCAGGCCAATGCCATTTTGGAAATGCGGTTGCAGAAGCTTGCCGGTCTTGAAAGGAAGAAAGTGGAGGACGAGCTTCTCGAAGTGCAGAACCTCATAAAAGATCTAAAAGACATTTTGTCAAAGCCGAAAAGGATTCTGCAGATCATAAAAGACGAGCTTAAGGAAATAAAAGAAAAATACGGCGATGAAAGGCTGACCAAGGTCGTAAAAGGCGGAGCAAAGATTTTTTCTCAGGAAGATCTGATAGCAGACGAACCTTCGATGCTCGTGCTTACTGCCGGAGGATACGTAAAGAGGACAAATCCCGACGAATACAAAAAACAGAAAAGAGGAGGAGTCGGCGTTGTCGATCTTGATACCAAAGAGGAGGATTTCATAACTCATTTCCTGACTGCGACAACCCACAATGATATTTTGTTTTTTACGAACAAAGGAAAAGCATATCAGCTTAAGATGTATGAACTTCCGGAAGGCAAGCGGGCGACGAAAGGAAAAGCCATCGTAAATTATCTTGCAGTTTCCGCCGATGAAAAAATAACTTCTGTTCTTGCGATGCCGAAAACTTTGAAAAATTTAAAACTCTCGCTCATCCTGATTACAAAAAATGGAACGACGAAAAGAGTCGATGCAGACAGTTTCAAGGATGTACGAAGAAGCGGACTCATCGCTATATCACTTGATACCGGAGATGAACTTTCCTCTGCGCTTTTCATGACAGATACAGATGAGGTAATTCTTGCTTCAGCGAAAGGCCAGTCCATAAGATTCAAAGGAAAAGACATAAGGGTTATGGGAAGAGGCGCCGCCGGAGTCCGCGGAATGAAACTTAGTAAAGGCGATTATATTGTCGGAGCCGATGTCATAAATAAAGAAATGAAAAATCCTGAATTTTTCGTAGTCAGTAAAAATGGTTATGGGAAAAAAACGGCTATCAAGGAATACAAAGTCCAAGGCAGAGGAGGATCAGGAATAAAGACGATGAAAGTTACGCCGAAGACCGGAGAAATAATCGCATCAAGAGTTTTGACCGACGATGTCGAAGAAGTAGCGACTATTTCCAAGAAAAGCCAAGTCATAAGAATCAATGCGAAAGAGATTCCTTCGCTCGGAAGACAGACTCAGGGGGTAAGAATAATGAAGCTTTATGAGGGTGATTCAATCGCTTCAGTGACCTGCATATAAGTCTTTATTTTAAGCCATAAAAAATAAAAAACCGGATTTCTTAAGCTAAGAACCGGTTTTTTTGTCAATGGAATAAAATATCCATATTTTTAAACGTATTTTTATCAACATATATTTGTATATTCTATGCATACAGTGTTATAATAATGCCAGTTGATCAAATAAGGCATTTATTTGAGTGTACAGGCATTATTTGTATGGTAAAAACCTATAAAAAATCACTAATTTTATTGTTTGTCCTCTGTTTCGCTTTTTCTCCGTTATTAAGCGAAAATTTTGTTTTTGCACAAAATGGAGTTCCTACCATCCTTTCTTATCAAGGCAGGCTTGCGGATTCAAGCGGAAATCTTTTGGGAGGAACCGGAACAAATTATTATTTTAAATTTTCAATTTGGGATAATTCTACCGTCGGTTCTGGCACAAAACTCTGGCCAGCATCGGCGCCAACATCTTTTTCTTCGCAAGTCCGCCAGGGAGTTTTTAATGTAAATATCGGAGATACTGTAGCCGGCTACCCTGATATTTTGGATTACAATTTCAATACGAATAATTCCATATATCTGCAGATTGAAGTTTCTTCCGACAATGTTACATTCCAAACTCTTAGCCCAAGACAAAAAATAACTTCCGCAGCATTTTCTCAGGTGGCTGGAGCCGTAAGCGGAGCAGGGCAATCATCTTTCGGAACTACAACCCCAATAGATAATTCCGTGGTGAGTATACTTTCTACATCCACGGATTCCACCGCGCTTACCGTCAGGGCTTTTCTGGGACAGGTTGCAAATATTTTTCAAATTCAAGATTCGACAGGAACAAATATTTTTTCCATAGACAGCAATGGACTTTTAAGCGCCGCGGACGCAAACTTTTCCGGAAATATTTCCGCTTCAAATTTTACAGGAACTTCAACAGGAATAAATACCGGAGATGAATCTTCTTCATCAATAAGAACAAAGCTTGGTATTGCCTCATCGACAAATGACGGATATCTTTCATCATCAGATTGGACAAATTTTAATAATAAAATTTCCGGCAGCGGAGTCGCAGGACAACTTTCTTACTGGACAGCAACTGGAACATTGTCGAGCATAGGCACTTCCACAGACGGAATGTTTTTGAGAGCATCTTCAACTTCTCCTACTGGATATGATTGGGTGCTTGCAAGCAGTAGTGGAGGAAACGGAGTGTGGGGTGCAATCACTGGTACGCTTTCCAATCAAACCGATTTGCAAGCCGCACTTGATGCAAAACTTTCCACCACTTCCGCAGCTTCCACATACCTGACAATCGCAAACGCCACAGCCACATATCCGACATTCACTTACGGATCTTCGACATATCTTTCCCAGCTTCAGGCTGCCATCGATTACGTCTCCACGGGAACATTGGCAACAACACTCGGAGGATACCTTTCAACAACATCTGCAGCAGCAACATACCTGACAATCGCAAACGCCACAGCCACATATCCGACATTCACTTACGGATCTTCGACATATCTTTCCCAGCTTCAGGCTGCCATCGATTACGTCTCCACGGGAACATTGGCAACAACACTCGGAGGATACCTTTCAACAACATCTGCAGCAGCAACATACCTTCCTCTTTCCGCTTCGACATCGCTTCCGTATATTCCAAGCGCTTCATCATCCGACTTCTACCTTGCTTCGAATCCGTCTGGATACATCTCAAACATCTCCGGACAAGACCTTTCCACCGCTGACAACTCTACTTCAGGATTCATCACGGCTTCCGCTCTCGCACCGTATCTTTCCACCACTTCCGCAGCTTCCACATACCTGACAATCGCAAACGCCACAGCCACATATCCGACATTCACTTACGCTTCGACGACATTCGCAACCATCTCTTCTCTCGGAGGATACCTTTCAACCACATCTGCAGCTTCCACATACCTGACAATCGCAAACGCCACAGCCACATATCCGACATTCACTTACGGATCTTCGACATATCTTTCCCAGCTTCAGGCTGCCATCGATTACGTCTCCACGGGAACATTGGCAACAACACTCGGAGGATACCTTTCAACAACATCTGCAGCAGCAACATACCTTCCTCTTTCCGCTTCGACATCGCTTCCGTATATTCCAAGCGCTTCATCATCCGACTTCTACCTTGCTTCGAATCCGTCTGGATACATTGATTCATCAGCGCTCGCACCGTATCTTACTTCAGCAACGGCAGCTTCGACATATGTTCCATATACATACGCATCATCAACTTTTGTCACATATGATTACGGATCTTCGACATATCAGACTACGCTTACGAATCCGATAACGGGGACGGGAACAGCAGGACAAATCGCAATATTCAATTCTTCTTCAGGACTTACATCTATCGCAACGGGAACAGCCGGACAATTTCTTCAGGCATCAAGCACTGCACCAAACGGATATGCCTGGGCTTTTGCTTCAAGCGGGTCAGCAACCGTCGCATGGGGAGCCATCACCGGTTTACTTTCTGATCAAACCGATTTGCAAGCCGCACTTGATGCAAAACTTTCCACCACTTCCGCCGCTTCCACATACCTGACAATCGCAAACGCCACAGCCACATATCCGACATTCACTTACGCTTCGACGACATTCGCAACCATCTCTTCTCTCGGAGGATACCTTTCAACAACATCTGCAGCAGCAACATACCTGACAATCGCAAACGCCACAGCCACATATCCGACATTCACTTACGGATCTTCGACATATCTTTCCCAGCTTCAGGCTGCCATCGATTACGTCTCCACGGGAACATTGGCAACAACACTCGGAGGATACCTTTCAACAACATCTGCAGCAGCAACATACCTTCCTCTTTCCGCTTCGACATCGCTTCCGTATATTCCAAGCGCTTCATCATCCGACTTCTACCTTGCTTCGAATCCGTCTGGATACATCTCAAACATCTCCGGACAAGACCTTTCCACCGCTGACAACTCTACTTCAGGATTCATCACGGCTTCCGCTCTCGCACCGTATCTTTCCACCACTTCCGCCGCTTCCACATACCTGACAATCGCAAACGCCACAGCCACATATCCGACATTCACTTACGCTTCGACGACATTCGCAACCATCTCTTCTCTCGGAGGATACCTTTCAACAACATCTGCAGCTTCCACATACCTGACAATCGCAAACGCCACAGCCACATATCCGACATTCACTTACGGATCTTCGACATATCTTTCCCAGCTTCAGGCTGCCATCGATTACGTCTCCACGGGAACATTGGCAACAACACTCGGAGGATACCTTTCAACAACATCTGCAGCAGCAACATACCTTCCTCTTTCCGCTTCGACATCGCTTCCGTATATTCCAAGCGCTTCATCATCCGACTTCTACCTTGCTTCGAATCCGTCTGGATACATCTCAAACATCTCCGGACAAGACCTTTCCACCGCTGACAACTCTACTTCAGGATTCATCACGGCTTCCGCTCTCGCACCGTATCTTTCCACCACTTCCGCAGCTTCCACATACCTGACAATCGCAAACGCCACAGCCACATATCCGACATTCACTTACGCTTCGACGACATTCGCAACCATCTCTTCTCTCGGAGGATACCTTTCAACAACATCTGCAGCAGCAACATACCTTCCTCTTTCCGCTTCGACATCGCTTCCGTATATTCCAAGCGCTTCATCATCCGACTTCTACCTTGCTTCGAATCCGTCTGGATACATTGATTCATCAGCTCTCGCACCGTATCTTACTTCGGCAACGGCAGCTTCGACATATGTTCCATATACATACGCATCATCAACTTTTGTCACATATGATTACGGATCTTCGACATATCAGACTACGCTTACGAATCCGATAACGGGGACGGGAACAGCAGGACAAATCGCAATATTCAATTCTTCTTCAGGACTTACATCTATCGCAACGGGAACAGCCGGACAATTTCTTCAGGCATCAAGCACTGCACCAAACGGATATGCCTGGGCTTTTGCTTCAAGCGGGTCAGCAACCGTCGCATGGGGAGCCATCACCGGTTTACTTTCTGATCAAACCGATTTGCAAGCCGCACTTGATGCAAAACTTTCCACCACTTCCGCCGCTTCCACATACCTGACAATCGCAAACGCCACAGCCACATATCCGACATTCACTTACGCTTCGACGACATTCGCAACCATCTCTTCTCTCGGAGGATACCTTTCCACCACTTCCGCCGCTTCCACATACCTGACAATCGCAAACGCCACAGCCACATATCCGACATTCACTTACGCTTCGACGACATTCGCAACCATCTCTTCTCTCGGAGGATACCTTTCAACAACATCTGCAGCAGCAACATACCTGACAATCGCAAACGCCACAGCCACATATCCGACATTCACTTACGGATCTTCGACATATCTTTCCCAGCTTCAGGCTGCCATCAATTACGTCTCCACGGGAACATTGGCAACAACACTCGGAGGATACCTTTCAACAACATCTGCAGCAGCAACATACCTTCCTCTTTCCGCTTCGACATCGCTTCCGTATATTCCAAGCGCTTCATCATCCGACTTCTACCTTGCTTCGAATCCGTCTGGATACATCTCAAACATCTCCGGACAAGACCTTTCCACCGCTGACAACTCTACTTCAGGATTCATCACGGCTTCCGCTCTCGCACCGTATCTTTCCACCACTTCCGCAGCTTCCACATACCTGACAATCGCAAACGCCACAGCCACATATCCGACATTCACTTACGGATCTTCGACATATCTTTCCCAGCTTCAGGCTGCCATCGATTACGTCTCCACGGGAACATTGGCAACAACACTCGGAGGATACCTTTCAACAACATCTGCAGCAGCAACATACCTTCCTCTTTCCGCTTCGACATCGCTTCCGTATATTCCAAGCGCTTCATCATCCGACTTCTACCTTGCTTCGAATCCGTCTGGATACATCTCAAACATCTCCGGACAAGACCTTTCCACCGCTGACAACTCTACTTCAGGATTCATCACGGCTTCCGCTCTCGCACCGTATCTTTCCACCACTTCCGCAGCTTCCACATACCTGACAATCGCAAACGCCACAGCCACATATCCGACATTCACTTACGGATCTTCGACATATCTTTCCCAGCTTCAGGCTGCCATCGATTACGTCTCCACGGGAACATTGGCAACAACACTCGGAGGATACCTTTCAACAACATCTGCAGCAGCAACATACCTTCCTCTTTCCGCTTCGACATCGCTTCCGTATATTCCAAGCGCTTCATCATCCGACTTCTACCTTGCTTCGAATCCGTCTGGATACATCTCAAACATCTCCGGACAAGACCTTTCCACCGCTGACAACTCTACTTCAGGATTCATCACGGCTTCCGCTCTCGCACCGTATCTTTCCACCACTTCCGCCGCTTCCACATACCTGACAATCGCAAACGCCACAGCCACATATCCGACATTCACTTACGGATCTTCGACATATCTTTCCCAGCTTCAGGCTGCCATCGATTACGTCTCCACGGGAACATTGGCAACAACACTCGGAGGATACCTTTCAACAACATCTGCAGCAGCAACATACCTTCCTCTTTCCGCTTCGACATCGCTTCCGTATATTCCAAGCGCTTCATCATCCGACTTCTACCTTGCTTCGAATCCGTCTGGATACATCTCAAACATCTCCGGACAAGACCTTTCCACCGCTGACAACTCTACTTCAGGATTCATCACGGCTTCCGCTCTCGCACCGTATCTTTCCACCACTTCCGCCGCTTCCACATACCTGACAATCGCAAACGCCACAGCCACATATCCGACATTCACTTACGGATCTTCGACATATCTTTCCCAGCTTCAGGCTGCCATCAATTACGTCTCCACGGGAACATTGGCAACAACACTCGGAGGATACCTTTCCACCACTTCCGCCGCTTCCACATACCTGACAATCGCAAACGCCACAGCCACATATCCGACATTCACTTACGCTTCATCAACTTTCGTGACATATGCTTACGGCTCATCAACATATGCAACTTCTGCTGCGCTTGCCAATTATGTTCCCTATACGGGAGCAAGCTCCAATGTAAATCTTGGTTCAAATCAGCTTACTGTTTCCGGCACTTCTACTTTTTCCACAACAACCATTTCAGGATCAGCTAATCTTTCATCCATATTAAGCGTTTTAGGAAGTTCTAATCTCGCTACAACAAGCATCAGCCAGCTTTCTCTAGGAAACGGAATAGCTTCAACTCTTCTCGCGGCTGATTCTTTGGGAAATGTCATTGCAACTTCGACTGCAAATCTTTTGTCCGGATATGTTACGAATACATACGCATCCTCAACTTTCCCATCATTCACTTACGCATCATCAACATTTGTCACTTATGCTTATGGAACTTCCACATATGCGCTTCTTGCAAACACTCCTACATATACGTATGCATCCTCGACCTTCCCATCATTTGGCTATGCTTCTTCCACATATTATTTCGCATCTAATCCGTCTGGATACATAACAAATACCGTTAGCACCCTTACGAATTATCCGACATACACATACGCATCTTCAACATTCTCCACATACGCATATGGAACATCAACGTATGCGACAATCGCGAATTATCCGACATATACTTACGCTTCATCGACCTTCGCAGCTCTTACAGGAGCAACATTCACAGGTTCAGTTACCATTAACGGAACGACGACACTTGCAACAACAACAATCTCAAATCTTAAACTCGGCAACGGACTTGTCGGCTCATTCCTTGCAGTTGATGGAAGCGGAAATGTTATTTCAACAACCTCACCAATTCTTTCAGGAGGCACTAATGGAAAGGTGGCGCGCTGGACATCCACTTCAACTCTAAGTTCCGGCGTCCTTTTCGATAACGGAACAGTTGCTGGCGTGAACGCCACGACTTCAACATCAAGTTTCTTGGTACAAGGAGCATCAGGTATTAATCCGTTCGCAGTTTCCTCATCTACAGGCGCAAATCTTTTCACAATATCGCAAAGCGGCCAGGCGATGATAGGTACAACGACATCTTTTTCTCTGGCGAAACTTTTGATAGACGGTTCGGTTTCGGCTGACGGCGCTACAAATGCCATCGCCGGTATCAATGGAAATTATAATGTAAATCCTACTGCCGGAGGCGTTCAAGTCGGTAACCGTTTCGTTGTAAATGTTCAGCCGACCACGAATGCAAATACGGTCGTAGGAGAAATCATGAGAATGGTTGATAACACCACTCTTGCAAATACTACGCGCGGAATGGAAATAGTCTCGAACGCAGGTTCAAACACTTCCGGCGTGAATACCGGCATCAGAACCACCGGCGCGACATTCGGCTTGCAGGCAATCACTGCCGGAAATGCTGGAGGAGTTCTTTTACCTGCTGCGCTGTATGCAGAAAATGACGGAACTACGCAAGGAGATGTCTTGAGGCTTTACACCAATACCATGACGACAGCTACGTCAGTGGCAAGCTTTTATCAGGAAACCTCCGCATTCTCCGGAGAAGGGCTTACGATGAATTTCGGAAAAGGCGGAGGATCGTTTACAGGAAACTTCATAGATCTTAAGAAAAACGACACGTCATTATTTACAGTAAACAGCAATGGAATAGTAAGCATCGGCCTTGCAACTACAACCGTTTCAACGGCGGTATGTTCGACATTGGCCACAGGAACATCTCCTTCGGCCGGCAGCATATATACGCTCGGAGATTGCAGTTCAGCGCCATCCGCCGACTACGCTGAAAATTATCCGGTCGCCACAGGAACCGAATACGGCGACATAGTCGTTACCGGCTCGCAATTGGTAAACACATACGGCACAGCAACCGATACGTCTGTAGACTACAATAATGTTCTCGGCCAGATCACAGAGCTCGTAAAATCAAACAGCCCTTACCAGAAAAATACTGTAGGAATAGTTTCCGACAACCACGGCAATTTCACATCAGCCGGATATAATATAAAGAAGGAAGACAATCCTATGCCGATAGCCCTTAACGGACGCGTTCCTGTAAAAATTTCCTCTAGTTCGGAAGAAATAAATCCCGGAGATTATCTTACGACTTCAAACGATCCTGGAAAAGCGATGAAAGCGACCGGAGCGGGATTCGTAATAGGTAAAGCCCTCGGCTCATGGTCTCCGTCGTCGACATCGACAACGGTAATGGTTTATGTTGAACAAGGATATTACAATGGACAGAGCATAAGCGAATTTGCCGGAATAAACATAGACAATGGAATATATCCTGACGATTTTGCAAAACAAGTTTTGGACAAGCTTCTCAACGGAACATCAACGGCAGAAAATTCCTCGGAACTGTTCACCGGCAGGCTTGCCGCCGGAGTGGAAATAATAACGCCGCAGATAACGGCAAACGGCTTGACGATAGACCATGTAAATTCTTTGAGTGACGCAATTTCGTTCAATTCGGATACCATTTTCTTCGGCACTCCTTACTTCAATTCCGATACAGCAGGATTTGCCACCATATATAAAGGCGCTACCAGCGTGGATGTGACATTCGACAAGCCGTATCTTGTCGATCCTGTAGTGAACGCCACGATTTCTCTTGACAGCTCAGTTGATGCTGCCGCCGTTTCTGTCGCAATATTCAACAATGAGATCAAATATTTGGTGGCCGATAAATCAACGAATGGATTCACGATAATGATAAATAATCCTGCGCCCGAAGATATCGAGTTCAGCTGGACGGCATTTGCTGTGAAAGGCGCAAAAGATTTTATGTCCATAATTCCTTCATCGCCGTCTCCGGCAATGGGACAGGGAAGCGATCAGTCGTCCGATACCTCGGAAACTTCATCATCCACGACATCAACTTCGACCGATACAACATCGACAAGCACCGACACCACTTCAACGAGCACGGATACGACTTCGGCTGACGATACAGCCTCAACAACAGATACGACATCGACGACTACCGATACGGAAGCTACAACCACTCCGCCAGCGCCAGCCGACACCACGGCTCCGGTCATAACACTGAACGGTTCAAATCCTGTAAACCTTACCGTGGGCGACACATATGCGGATGCCGGCGCGACAGCGACAGATGATGTCGACGGAAACGTTTCCGTTACAACTTCCGGAACTGTAGATACGAGCACAGCGGGAACATATGCGATAACGTATTCCGCAACAGATGCTGCAGGTAATAATGCAAAAGCAACGAGAGAAGTGGATGTTACCGAACCGGTTCAAACGGAACAGGCGACGACAACCGGCACTACAGACAGCACGAGTACAGAAGCTACAAGCTCCAGCCAATAATAAATTTATATCAATAGAAGATAATAAATGAACAATCACTTGGAAAAGCTATTTTTAAAATCAATATTTGTTTTTATTATTTTGGGAATATTCAATATTCACGCCAATGCATTAGCAGCAGGTTATCCTGCAATTGCAGCTACGAGCACATATCAAAACAGTAGCGCCGCGACATCGAACAATGTCACCTTGCCTTCCGGCATCCAGGCTGGCGATCTGCTCATGCTTGTTTTTAGGGGAGGATCAACTGCAACCGCATCAACGCCTAGCGGATGGTCTTTGCTTAGTTCCATAGACTCAACAACTCTTGGCCATACATATATATGGTATAAAACGGCAAGCGGATCGGAAGGAGCGACAGTTGCCATAACATCCACAAATATCCGTGTTGCCGCCATCGGATACCGCATAAGCGGATGGACCGGAACACCAGAAATAGCCACATCCACAACAAATGATCCGCCGGCTCTTTCTCCGTCTTGGGGAACTGCAGATACTCTTTGGATTGCCGGCATGACAAACCGCATTTCTAACTCTTCAGTAACCGCAGCTCCTGCAAATTATTCCAATTTGATTACGATAGCGGAGAACGGATCTGGAGCGACTTCTCGCTCGCGAGTTTCAACTGCCAATCGTTCATTGACCGCCTCTTCTGATGATCCGGGGACTTTTACGACTTCCGGAACGATAGACAGCCCGGAAGCATTTACTATAGCTATCAAGCCATTGGCAATCCCTCCGTCCGCTCCGATCTTTTCGGACAGCGACGGAACAAACCAAATTTCTTTCAACAATATACGAGAGAGCACTACCACTCCTGATTTTATCGTATCTGCCGTCTCTTCGTCTTCTTTTGATGCTTTCCAATTGGAATTGAATTCCGTATCCGATTTCAGCAGCACATCGTATACGGAGACTTTTTCAGGAGCGTATGCCTCGGGAACAAAATACAATTTATTGGCAGCCGCATTGTCGCCAAGCTTGCCTGCCACAGATGGCGCAACTTACTATGTCCGAGCGCGCGCTTCATCAGACGGCGGAACGAATTATTCTTCCTGGTCTGCAGCTACGCAATCTTTCACTTATAAAACAGGAGGCAATCCGGACTGGTTCGAGACTACGGGACCGCAATTCAATACCGGATCTTTGTCCGGCAGCATTGAAACGACAAGTTCCGGAACAGCAGACCTTTTGGATACAAGCAAGATATATTTTACTGATTTTTCAGGGTATGCCACAGGCTCAAAGCCAAGTGATTGGACGGAAAAGTGGTCTGCAAGCGCGAATGACTGGTTTATACGGGACGATGCGACAGCAGCGGGAGGAAAGGTTCTGCGTTCAGAATCGACGACAAGCCCATTCAATCTTTTATCATGGAATGTCCTAGACGGCGTTTCCGGAGACGCGAATATATTTTTTATTTATAAAGTCCCGGCGACAAATACCGACGCTTTTGCCGTGGCAAGGGCTTCGGGAACGAGTTACGTAAGCGCAACGGGAGTTATAGGAGGATATGATTCTTCATCAAGCACGGAAGATATAGGATATTATGATTCAGGTAGTTCTGCTGTAAATGCCAGTTCTTCATTCAGCCCTTCGGCTAATAGATGGTATAAAGCGCGCGCAAGTTTTTCAGGAAATTATTTTAAATATAAGACTTGGCTTGCGGCTGACAATGAGCCTTCATCTTGGGATATTCAATCTACTTCAAGCGCGACCACAAGCGCAGGATGGATAGGGCTCATGAGCTCAATTTCCGCGGCAACCGGAACGAGCTTCGGCGCTTTCGGCGTAAATGTAGGCGGAGGTTCAGCGCCGATTTCCGCAGCCACCGATACAGGCTCGATCATCTCTCCGCCGGTTAATTTCAATTACGTTCCAGGAATGATTTCTTGGAATCAGGCATCTTGGTCGGCAGATGAGACATACGGATCTACTTCAGTCCAAGTCTATTATTCAAGCACGGCTCCTTGCGATACGATTATTCCGGACAGCGCGCTTTCCGGAAACAGCGCAGGATTTTCTTCATCAACGAGCCCCCTAGATTTATCAGGATTAAGCACCACCACATATAATAGTATATGCCTAAAAGCTACTCTAAACGGCACAGGCACAACATCTCCATCATTAAATGACTGGTCTGTAAGCTGGCGAAATGCTAGCGGAACCGCGCAGATAACTCAGACAGACAATTACGGCTGGAGGACGAATGATCCGAATCAAAACAGCGAAAGCTATGCTTCGGTAAATGCGCCGCTGACTTCCGGAGTAAATATGGGAGATCAATTGAGACTCAGGATTCAGGTTTCAAATACCGGCACGGGCATAGCTTCAAATTATCAATACCGCCTTGAATACGCTTCAAGCGATGACTCATGCACGAGCTGGTATCCGGTGCCGGCTTTCGACAATACGATGGGGCCATGGGCCATGAGCATATCAAAGGTAGGTAATAATACTTCTACGACAAATTCTTCCAAAATTACTGATCCAGCCGGAAAAACTTTTGTTCCTGGATATGTAAAGACGCAGGAAGACCAGACGACGGCAATGAGCCTGACAACTTCTCAGTTTACAGAGCTTGAATATTCTATATATTCCATATCAAATATCGATACATCATCGGCCTATTGCTTCAGGGTAACGAACGCCGGCGACTCGTCAAATTTTGTATACGGCAATTTGCCGGAAGTGTCCGTTGTCGCGCCGGTTGTCAAAAACAGGGGAGGAAAAAATGTCGAGTCTTCAGCGGCGGCAAATTCAGGCAAGTCCGGAGGAAACGAAAACGGCGGAAGCGGCACAGAGCAGTCTTCATCAACCGCAACGACGACAGTTTCAACAACCACTCCGCCTTCAAACGGAGGCGGAGGAGGCGATGTCGGGCTTAAATTAGAACAGCATGTTATAGCTTTTGGTGATTCAGTTATATGGCTGGTTTCTCCGGTCAATAGGGTATTTGACGGATATGTGAACGTTATAAATGCAGTCGGATCAAGCCTGTCGCCGTTATTTATAAGCAAATAATAGACAATATCAATCGCCATTGATATAATTTAAGCATAAAAATGAAGCTTAAACTCATAAACAAAATAATAAGGAAAACGTTTAAATCGGCTTTTATTTTTGTTTTGATTTTCAGCTGGGTATTCCAATATCCGATCGGCTTTTCCGGACAGGGTTTTTTGAGCTTGTTGAATTTCCCTGCAAGTCCGAATTATGCAAACGCGGAAGTGGCAACGCTTGATGCCTGGGCTTCTGTTTATGGAGCCACTGCATATCCTGGAGCAACAGCCGCATCTTTTGCTGTATCGACGACAAGTTCGAACAGGCTTTTGGTAGTGGCAATAGCATCATCAAGATCGACAGCCGGAACGCAAACAATGACAAGTGTTACTTACGGAGGAGTTGCAATGACACTTGCCGCGGGGGACGCCGGATCTTCTGCACAACAGCATACATATATATATTATCTGACCGATAATGCGGTCATGGATGGCACCGCAAAAACTTTGGCAATTTCTATGAGCGGCGGAACCGACTACTATACGAGCGTATTTAAAGCGGTATACAGCGGAGTCGATACATCAAACCCAATCGCTGATTCGCAAAACGTTAACCAGCTTACAACAACAGGCACAAGCCCAATAGTTTTTAGTCCGAATCTTAATGTAAACGCCGGAAATTTAGCCATTAAAATAACAAACGGATTAAGAACCGGAAGCGGTACGGCGAGAACCATCAGTAGCATCGGAACAAATTGGACATCTGCAGTAACTCAAGTTACCGGTGCATCAGGCACAAGCGCTGCATGGAGATATGCGGTCGGAGTTTTCGCAACATCATCTTCAAATACAACAGAAGACGGAGGAACAACATGGAGCGGAACATGTTTAAAATCTCAGACAGGCATAGTAATCAGCCGGCTTTCTCCTCCTGGCTCACCATCTTTTTCCGATTCCGATGGCACCAACCAGATAGCTTTCAATAATATAATGCAAAGCACGACCACGCCGATCTTCCGGGTATCGGCTACGAGTTCGGCTGCTTTCAACCGCTTCCAGATCGAGATGAACACCGCATCGGATTTCAGCGGCACCGCTTATACGGAAACGTATTCGAGTAGCTATGCATCCGGCACCGTATACAATCTTTCCGCAACAAGCCTTTCGCCGAGCCTTCCGACAACGAATGGCGCGACCTATTACGTACGTGCCCGCGCTTCAGCCGACGGGGGAACGACTTACGGCAGCTGGTCTACATCGACCCAGACTTTTACTTACGAATCATCCGGCAGTCCGGCATGGTTTCAGACAGCTAATGCCCAATTCAATACGGATACATTAACCGGAACAGTCGCAAGCTCCGATCAGGTGATTTTGCTTCCTCTCATGAGCGCTACCGGAGGCACGATAACCACAACAGGCGGCTATCGCTATCATTCTTTTACTTCAAGCGGAACATTCCAAGTCACATCCGGTTCAGGAAATATCGAGGCGCTGGTTGTTGCCGGCGGAGGCGGAGGAGGAAATGATCCCGACAGAACCGGAGGCGGAGGAGGAGCCGGAGGAGTCATTTATAATTCTTCTTACGCGGTAACTCCGCAGTCATACACGGTTACTATAGGAGGCGGAGGAGCGGCAAATACTGCCGGCAGCAATTCTGTTTTTGGAACATTGACGGCTATAGGCGGAGGCAGAGGCGGACAACAAGGTTCAACTGCGACTGCCGGCGGTTCCGGCGGAGGAGGATATCACAATGCCGGTGATTCCGGTAAAGCCGGAACGGCAGGGCAAGGAAATTCCGGAGGAAACGGCTATGACAGCGGAGACGGAACGAACGGAACTTTTGCCGCCGGAGGCGGAGGAGGAGCAACGCAAGTTGGTGCTAATGGAGTTGCCACTCAGGCAGGAAAAGGCGGAGACGGCTACACAACTTCTATTTCAGGTTCTTCTGTTACTTATGGCGGAGGCGGAGGCGGAGGACTTCAGCATTTGGGCACAGGAACTGGAAATGCCGGAGCAGGAGGAGCTGGCGGAGGAGGAGCCGGAGGCAATACCGGCCAAAGCGGAACAGCGGGAACTGTTAATACAGGAGGCGGAGGAGGAGGAGCTGGACAAAATGGTTCCGGATCAAGCGACACCGGAGGCGCCGGAGGCTCAGGAATCGTAATAGTCAAATATCCATATTCCACATCTTCAACCGGAACGATAATGTCATCCCCGATAAATTTCAGTTTCGTTCCCGGCTCGGTAATATGGAGCCAGGCTACATGGTCGGAAACAGAAACTTCAGGAACCGTATCCATGCAAGTCTATTATGGAGCTAGCTGCAGCACAATAATTCCAGACGGCGATCTCTCGGGAAACAGCACGGGTTTTGCAAGCAGCCCAATAAATCTTTCCGGGCTCAGCACCTCGACTTATTCAACCATTTGCTTGAAAGCTTCCATCACATCCGGAGCCACTCTTAACGATTGGACGGTAACTTATTCTTCTGCCATTATAAAACCAAACACCCCGACTTTTTCAAACAGTGACGGAACAAACCAAATCGCATTCAACAATATAATACAAAGCACGACCACTCCTTTGTTCAGGGTTTCGGCTACAAGCCCTACGAATTTCACGAATTTCCAATTACAGCTCAGCACCACCACTAATTTCAGCGGAACTACATATTCCCAGACTTTTTCAAGCACATACGCTTCAGGCACGGTATACAATTTATTGGCGTCAAGCTTGTCGCCAAGCTTGCCTACGACAAACGGAATCACATATTATGTAAGGGCAAGGGCATCGGCAGACGGATCAAATTATTCCAACTGGTCGACATCGACGCAATCTTTCACTTATGAATCAAGCGGCAGTCCGGCATGGTTTCAGACTACGGATGCGCAGTTTAATACAGGAACTTTATCTTCTGCAACAACAACAGGTTCTGGTTCAGTCGGAGTATCAAGCAGCCAGACATTAGGAATAGTCCAGAGTACAAAATGGGAACCAGCTGTAACAGGGACATCAGTTCCGTTTACATTAAGTTTGCAGCCGGCTGTCGGAGATCTTTTGGTCGCGTTTGTCGGAAATTCCGATTATTCGCTGGACAGAACCACATCGGCTCCGGATGGAACCTGGACTAAGATTCAAGATCAAACAAACGGCACCGCACAGCTTACTGTTTGGTGGAAAATAGTTCAAGGAGGAGACGGGACAGGATATACCTTTCCGATTAGCGGGACAGTTGAATGGCAGTCTGGCGTATTGTATGAAATTCAAGGTGAAAATTCGGTTACTCCCATAAACCAAAGCAGTTCAAATACTGGCACGCAAACTTCACCGACGGTTACTCCAAGCGTCATCGGCACCTTGGCTTTGTCGAGCATGGAAACAGATGATGGCTCAGCCGGCGGTCTGACACTCAGCAGCGTCAGCGGAGGCTGGACTGAAGACCAAACAGCAAGGCCGCAGTATCACGCAACTTATGCAGCTTCACGAAATGCTTTAACGACCGATACATCGACCGGCATATCAAATACTTGGACCCTTTCTGGTTCAGCAACCTCTCCCGATGCTGCAACCGTTTTAATTAATCCTTCCAGTTCTGGTTCCATTATGTCATCCCCGATAAATTATAGTTTCGTACCAGGCGCGACGAGCTGGGATTCTGCATCATGGTCAAAAACCGCAACTTCAGGAACCGTATCCATGCAGGTCTATTATGGAGCTAGCTGCAGCACAATAATTCCAGACGGCGATCTCTCGGGAAACAGCACGGGTTTTGCAAGCAGCCCAATAAATCTTTCCGGGCTCAGCACCTCGACTTATTCAACCATTTGCTTGAAAGCTTCCATCACATCCGGAGCCACTCTTAATGACTGGACAGTTGCTTATAAGACTGTGACAGCTCCTAATGCCCCTGTGTTTTATAATGATGATGGAGGTTCAAACCAAATCGCTTTCAATAATATAAGGCAGGCTACGACCACGCCGATTTTCAGAGTATCAGCCACAAGTTCCATAAGCTCCAACAGTTTTCAGATTGAACTCAATGACGTATCTGATTTCACCGGAACGGCTCACAGGGAAACTTTTTCAGGAACATATACTTCAGGCACCGCTTATAATCTTTCAGCCGCAAGCCTTTCGCCTGCTCTGTCTACAACGGATGGGGAAACATATTATGTCCGCGCAAGAGCTTCTAATGACGGAGGAGGCACTTATGGGAGCTGGTCATCAGGGACTTGGACATTCACATATGCCTCATCATCTCCTACAGGAAATCCTGATTGGTTCCAGACATCAAGCGCGCAATTCAATACCGGAACTTTGAGCAGCACGCAAGCCACTGGTTCGTCCGCCGTTTCATCAACTAATTGGTACAATACGAGTTTTCCATACCGAAAGCTTATCACTATCGATCATACGAAAGTGAGCAGCAACAGCGCTTCGTATGCGAATTTTCCAGCCCTTATCAGTTTGACCGATTCAGATCTCGCTTCTCACGCAGAGTCAAGCGGCAATGACATAGTTTTCACATCATCAAACGGCACCACCACTCTTCCATACCAGCGAGAATCATATTCAAGCAGTACCGGAGCCCTTAATGCCTGGGTCAATATTCCGTCTCTTTCGTCATCTGCTGATACCCAGATATATATGTACTACGGCTCGAGCACCGCTCCTGACCAAGAAAATAGCACCAGCACTTGGAACTCAAATTATAGGGCAGTATGGCATTTGGAAGAAAATCCTGCCGGGGTTGCTCCTCAGATGAAGGACAGCACCTCAAACGCTAACAACGGAACATCTATCGGATCCATGCTTTCCAGTGCCCAAGTCCCCGGAAAGATTGATGGAAGCTTGAATTTCAATGGAACAAGCAATTCCGTTTCTGCACCAGCCGTAGATTCTAGCGCGACGAATGCCATAACTGTTTCGCTTTGGTTGAATCAGAGTTCGTTTGGAACCGGAGATCAGATGGCTATAGAGGGAACGACTAACTCCAATCTTTATACAACCGGTTATTTCATTGATCCGAATAGCTCCGCTCCGTGTTCAGGATATGTTCAGATTTCTATATTAGGAGATGTCGGATATAACCAAGCATGCTATACGAGGCCGAGTGCAGGAGCTTGGCACCAGTATGTTGCAGTGTTTGATAAGAGCCAAGCTGTCAATGAAGTAGCATTGTATATAGACGGAACGCTACAAACGCCAACTTCGTATCCTACAAATACCGACAATACCAATAACTTCGGCAATGTTCCGGTATATCTTATGTCGCGAGGAGGAAGCAGCTTTTTTAACAGCGGCTTGCTGGACGAAGTCCAGATTTCTAATACCGCCCTTTCTTCGGGCTGGATTGCCACGGAATATAACGACCAGAATTCGCCGGCAACATTTTATAACAGCATTTCCGATCCGCAAACTCTGATGGCTACGGGATCAGAATCTTTAATATTGGGTTCTCATAC
The DNA here is from genome assembly GCA_963840885.1 of uncultured bacterium. Classification (GTDB taxonomy): domain Bacteria; phylum Patescibacteriota; class Minisyncoccia; order Phycocordibacterales; family GWA1-40-21; genus Bog-1340. Next base: position 137,697 of record CAWJAN010000001.1, on the reverse strand, counting down.
CGTCTCGACATATTTCACGGATTTTTCCGGATATGCTACAGGAAGCGCGCCGAGCGATTGGACAAAACGATACGATAGCGAAGCCACTTCTTCTTGGCTTGTGCAAAGTGATGTCACAGCAACTGGAAGCAAAGTTCTTCAGGTAGGCGGAGCAAATTCAAGTTTGAGAAGAGCTTTATCTTGGAATTTATTGGATAATGTTTCTCCTGATGCCGAGATATTTTTCAGATATAAGGTTCCGTCAACAAATGATGATGCCGATGTTCTTGATCGAGCCAGTGGAGCTACGTCAGGAGCTATTACCACGCTAAGATCAGGTTTTAATCAGCCATCAAACGGAGAACAAATCGGTTACTTTAGTTCTAACTCATTTACCACTCTTTCTTCATCTTTATTCACACCGTCAACAAATACTTGGTATGATGCAAGAGCCAGTTTTGAAGGAACTAATTTTAGCTATAAAACATGGCTGGATTCCAATCCTGAACCTGCAACATGGGATTTAACAGCCACATCAAGTCTCATTACCGCTGCCGGATGGATAGGAATATTTGATTTTCACAATGATGGAACTGGTGCAAGCTTTGATGTTTTCGGTGTAGGATTAAACGGCGCTTCGGCTCCGACTTCGACTGCAGCCGCAGGATCTCAGGGAACGATAATTTCTCCGGCAATAAAATTTAATTTTGTTCCAGGCGTTGCATCATGGGGTGGAGTTGCAGTTGATGCCACGACTACTCTTAATTCGAACATCATTGTACAGGTTCTTGATTCGACGCAATCTGCCATAAGCGGAAAAACCTGCACTATACAAAATGGCGCAAGCTCATGCTCTATAGACCTTTCGGATATCTCGACTACAGGAAATAATGCAACGCTATATCTTAAAGCTACGCTTTCAGATCTCGGAGGCGGTACGCCAAACCTTAATGATTGGGAAGTCAGCTGGGGCAACGGAACTGCAGCTCTGACGCAGCTGAATTACCGCTGGAGATTAGATGATAGCAATGAAGTAAATGCAAGCTATGCCGCCGCTACAAACACGGCTTTGACGTCCGGCGTTGTAATAGGAGACCGCGATAGATTGAGAGTGCAGATTTCAAATACAGGGAGCAATACGGCCACAAATTATCAGTACCGCCTGGAATACGCATCGCCAAGCGATTCCTGCTCTACCTGGACTGCCGTGCCATCTTCAACTTCTACCGGTCCATGGACAATGGATTGGTCGAGCAATGTAGCCGATAATTCTCTGACAACTGATTCCGCAGGCATTGCCGATCCGGCAAATAAGACATTCGTGCCAGGTTATGTTAAGACTTCAAGCAATCAGACTCCCGCAATAACATTAACCAATAGCCAGTTTACCGAGCTCGAGTATTCGGTACGCTCCACAAGCAATGTCGTAACTGGATCAAATTATTGCTTCAGGGTGACAAATGCCGGCGATGCGTCTAAATTCACATATACGGTACAGCCGCAGATTTCTGTTGCTGCCCCAGTTATTATCAAGCCGAGAGGCGGCTCAAATGTAGAATCAGGCAATGCGCCGAACGGCTCTCAGTCCGGCGGAAATTTTGGAGGAGGTTCAGGCACGGAGCAATCATCATCAACAGCCACTACCACATCGACAACGACTCAAAATGAGGGAGGAGGAGGCGGAGATGTAGGCCTTATAAAAGGAGACAGTATATTTATGCTGGCGACAGCCGCCATCTCAGGCCAGTTCACGGATTATATTTGGGATTTTATAAAAAAGGTATTTACCGCAGTCTTTTAAAAAGCTAATATAATAGAAAGTAATAAAAATATTAAAATTAAAGATGTTCCCTCAAATAAAACTCAAAAGCAAATATCAGATAATGATTCCTTGGTTTCTGTTTTTCTTATCGCTCGCAGTTATAGTCTTCTTATGTATCAAGCTTGCGCAAGTTCCAAAAACATCTGACCAGGCCGCACAGAATGAGATAAATCAGCTAGTATCATCGGTTAGCAAGCTCGTTGTTTTGCCTACAGATGAAACTCCTACCATAGCCACAGTAACCGATACGAATGCGCTCAAAGGCCAGCCGTTTTTCGAGAATGCTAAAGTCGGCGACAAGATACTCATTTATATAAAAGCCCAGAAGGCCATATTATTTGACCCAAGCGAAGATAAAGTGGTTGAAATAGCTCCTATAGATACAAGCGAAATTTCCACCACTACGGCAACAGCTGCAACACCAAAGGGCAATTAATTTTTCGCGGCAGATTTTTAAGGATATGAACAAGTTGCACAAAAAAATAAGGCTGTCGGCAATATTATTTTTTTTGTTTGCCGCTATTTTTACAGGCAGAAATCTTTTCGCAGCGGAATATTCCTCCGTCGATTATAAAATACTGGATCCAGTGGAATCAAACGGCGGCGGACTCTCTTCGTCGACAAGCTATACCCTTATAAGCACTCTAGGACAAATCGGAATAGGCACGAGTACCGCCACGGATTTTAAAATAAACTCGGGATTTTTATATTTTCCTTTTGTAAGCACTCCTGCAGTATCGGCAACAGCTGGCGATTCCCAAGTAACTTTGTTGTGGACATCAGCCACAGGCATTTTAGGCTGGACAGCATCCGGTTATGACGTAGGCGTTTCCACCCTATCCGGAGGCCCCTATACTTTCGGCCCATCTTTGGGAAACGTCCTTTCTTATGTAAAGACCGGATTATCGAACGGAACGGCGTATTATTTTGTAATAAGAGTCGAAGACGCATTCGGAAATATAATAGCTACATCAACGCAAGTTTCTTCCACGCCTGCTGCGCCGCCGCCTGCAGGCGGAGGAGGCGGGGGCGGAGGAGGAGGCGGAGGAGGCGGCGCAACATCAGTTGTATTTTCTGGAAGAGCCTATCCTCAAAGCACAGTAACTTTGCTGAAGGATGCGCAAGTTGCGGCTTCTACTGTTGCCGGCACGGATTCCAATTTCCAAATAACATTGAACGGAATTTCAGGAGGGAATTATTTCTTCAGCGTCTATTCGGAAGATTATCAGGGAAACAGGTCAACAAGCCTGACATTTCCGGTAAGCGTTACTTACGGAGCAACCACAAATGTCAGCGGAATTTTTATAGCTCCAACAATAGCCGTGGATAAAAGCGAAGTGAAACAAGGGGACAATATAGCGATTTTCGGGCAATCTGCCGATGATGCGAATATAATAATATCCGTTCATTCTCCGCAAGAGATTTTTGCCACCACATCTTCAGATAAAAATGGAATATATCTTTATAATTTCGACACTTCGCAAGTCGATCTGGGAACGCACATGACAAAATCAAAAGCTTCGGCATCAGATCAATCGATATCCGATTTCAGCCAGACCGTATCATTTTTGGTCGGAGACCAGAATGTCGCCGCATTGCCCGTCATAAAATGTCCCATAAAGGGAGATTTAAACGGGGATTGTAAAGTAAATCTCGTAGATTTTTCCATAGGATCGTATTGGTATAAAAATACTTTAAGCGATGCTTTCAGTAAGATAGAAAAAACAGAACTGAACGGAGACGGAAAGATCGATCTCGTAGACTTTTCCATAATGGCATATTATTGGACCGGATAAGGCAAATCTAAAAATCCAGGAGAACCATAAAATTAAAATGAAAACAATTATCACAAGATGAAAAATAAATTTTATATAACCTTATTATTTTTAGTGATTTTTTGCCCGAAATCGGCATTCGGTTCTGAATTTTCTTTTGATACCGCAAGCAAAAGCTTATCTATAGGGCAGGAATTTGAGGTTGATCTGAACATAAATACGGAAAAGGAGAATATAAATGCAGTAAGCGGAAAGATATATTTTCCTGCGAACTTATTGGATCTGTCAGAAATAAGAATAGGTAATTCCGTTGTAAATTTCTGGGTGGACCAGCCGGCACTCCTTAACGGAGAAATAGTTTTCTCCGGGATAACTCCAGGCGGATTCATTTTGGATAAAGGTTTTGTACTGTCTCTTATATTTAAAACGAAGAAAGAGGGAAGCGCTCCGATAAAAATTACAAATGCAAGCGCTTTGCTGAATGATGGCAACGGTACTGCGGATAAAATAAAGACATCCGACCTGAATTTGAATATTTCAAGTTCCGTCATTCCTACAAGCTCACCATCTCTTAATATTGCCGATAACGAGCCCCCGGAAGCTTTCAAGCCGGAGATATCACGTGATCCGAATATTTTTGACGGCAAATGGTTTTTATCTTTTGCGGCCGAAGACAAAGGTTCTGGTATAGCAGGATATGAGGTAAAGGAATCCAGGTACTTTATATTTGATTTTTCAAAATGGGTTCCTGCAACAAGCCCGTACGTATTGGCCGATCAGGATTTAAGGAGCTATATTTACGTTAAAGCCATCGATAAGAAAGGAAATACCAGGATTGAAAAATTATCCCCACAAAATCCGTTGCCTTGGTATGAAAATATAGAAGTCTGGTTTATAATTATAATGGTAATTTCAGTTGCTTGCGCATATTTCATATTTCAAAGAAGGAAGAATAAAAAATAATGGGAACGTTTAAGCCAAACATAAAAAATTCCTGTAGCCGTTTTAATGATATTTTTATTAAAACATTTTTTCTGCTATCCATTATCACGGCCTTTTTTATTCCAAATGCCTTTAAAGCTTCGGCGGCTACGCTCTTGCTGTCTCCGAATTCAGGCACATATACCAAAGGCTCTTATTTTACCGTAAATGTATTGGTTTCGAGCGCTGACAAAGTCATGAATGCCGCTTCAGGAATCATTTCTTTTCCTGCAAACCTGATTTCAGTTTCTTCTATTTCAAAAAGCAGCTCAATATTCGGTTTTTGGGCGCAAGAACCGGCTTCTTCTAATATTGAAGGCACAATAAGTTTTGAAGGCGTAGTTTTGCCGCCATGGTACCAAGGTTCCTCGGGAAATATAATATCGATTACGTTTAAGGCTTTGGCACCCGGGACGGCAAACTTGTCTTTTACCTCAGGATCGGTCCTTGCAGCCGACGGTTCCGGCACCGATATAACTACGGGCACCGGCCAGGCATCATATACAATTTTGGATGTAAAAAATCAGCCGACGCCTACTCCGTCTACGGGGCAAGCCGTTTTAAATATAACTGAAATAAAAAGAACTGATCTTACGGATCCAGTGGCAAGCTTCAAGCTTTCCGTATCCGACAGCACTTATTCCGTAGATCATTACGAAATCCAGATAGACAATAATAGCAGTGAAATCTGGAATGACGACGGCAGCCATATTTATAAGACTCCGATACAAGAAGCCGGCAATCATACTCTTTTGGTAAAAGCTGTAAGCAAGCTTGGAAATATCCTGATAAATTCCGCACAGTTCTTCGTGCAATCGCTTGAAGCCCCTATAATAACCAATTATCCTATAAACCTAAAAACAGACGACATCTTGTCGGTGTCCGGAACAACGAAATATTTTAATTCCGAAGCGGATCTTTATCTGAAAGACTCAAGCGGATATATCAGGAAATATATTTCGAGTGTAGATTCAAGCGGCAATTTCACGGTAGTATCGACTGAAGGATTAAAAGACGGCACATATACGATATGGGCAGAGATAACCGATAGCCGCGGCGCGGTAAGCTCGTCAAGCAAGGAAATAAGCATAAGCGTCAGGCCTCCAGCTATAATCATAATAGGAAACTGGGCCATAAGCTTCTTGGACATATTCATTCCTCTTCTTTCCTTGATTATACTTCTGATACTTTTGCTATGGTATGCATGGCGCAGATTCTTCCTGATAGACAAAAAAGTCGATGAAGCGGAGGATGCGATTCATAAGGCTTTTGATCTGCTTAAAGAAAGTGTAGTGGAGCAGATCAGAAAGCTGGAAAAAGTCAAAAACAGAAGAGAGCTGACCGAGGAGGAAGAAGAAATCAACAATGAGCTCAAGAATGATTTAGAAGACGCAGAACTATATATCAGAAAAGAAGTCAAAGAGATAGAGAAGTGGAAAAATAAAAAATAGCTTTATAAAACCGCGTATTATGCGGTTTTATAATAGCCGATTCATGGACTTCTTTTGCCAATAAAGCTATAATTATTCGATAATCGTATGTTTTCCGATCCAGAAAAAAATATCGAACAATTCAATATAGGGAAAGGAAGCCTGGTTGCCGATTTCGGAACAGGTTCAGGCAGCTATGCTCTTGCATTGTCCAAAGCCGTAGGGGAATCAGGCAAGGTTTATGCTATAGATGTCCAGAAAGACTTGCTTGATAAGCTTAAAAAGCATATCCAAGAAATGCATCTGCTGAATATTGAAAATATATGGACCGACTTGGATAATCTTGGCGGAACAAAATTAAGGGAAGGATATCTCGATGCCATAATTGCCTCGAATATATTTTTTCAGCTTGAGCAGAAAGACTATGCAGCCATGGAAATAAAGAGGATATTGAAGCGCGGCGGAAGGGTTCTTGTTATAGACTGGTCGGAATCTTTCGGAGGAATGGGACCAGAGCCACAAGCTGTTTTCAGCGGACAAAAAGCCAAGGAACTTTTTGAAAAGCACGGCTTCGAATACGAGCGGGACATAAATGCCGGCACCCATCATTATGGATTGGTATTCAGAAAAAAATAAGAAAAATAATTTTAATAAAATATGCCAAAAGAAGATAATAAATTCAAATTGATATTGCTGGCCGTATTCGGGCTTCTGATAGTGGTCGGGCTTGTAGTTTTTGCCACTTACAAATCCTCAAGCACGACAAATTCCAATGTCGAAGTAACTATTTGGGGAACTATAGACAGCACGACATTCAACAGTTTTATCCAGCAATACGATCAGGATTACAATGCATCGCTCAGGCTACAATATACGCAGAAAAGCATTGATACCATAGACGGGGATTTGGTTGAAGCCATAGCTACTGGCAAGGAGCCTGATGTCATACTTGTGCCGCAAGATCTTGAAGAAAGATACCTGGATAAAGTGTATCTGATGACGTCCATTCCGGTGCGCACAATACAGGATACATTTGTTCCTGAATCAGACCTTTATCTTCAGGCAAGCGGAACATTCGCTCTTCCTTTTGCTGTCGATCCGCTCGTGATGTATTGGAACAAAGATCTATTTGGAAGTGCGGCCATCGCTACGCCTCCGGCAACATGGGCTGAATTTCCATCGCTTGCCGATAAGCTCACAAAGCTTGATCAGAGCGGAAATATAACGCAGAGCGCGGTTGCTCTCGGCGAATACGGCAATATAGATAATGCAAAAGCCATCGTCAGCAACCTCATACTTCAGGCGGGAAGTCAGATAGTTGCAAATGACAATGGCTCACTTAAGTCCGATCTTTATTCCAGGTCTTTGACGGACGTATCGGTGCCTGCAGTTTCGGCAATGACTTTTTATACGGATTATGCCAATCCCCAGAAAACTGTTTATTCATGGAATATATCCCTGCCTTCATCAAAGCAGTCTTTCCTTGCCGAAAACTTGGCGGTTTATTTCGGCTTTGCTTCGGAATACGGCGATATAAAGAACAAGAATCCGAATTTGAATTTTGACGTTTCCATGATTCCTCAGGTTGTCGGTACAAAAAACAAGCTGACATTCGGCGAGCTTTACGGATTCTCTCTGGTCAAGAATTCGCCTAATATAGTTCCTGCATTCCAGCTGATCTCGACACTTACAAGCGCGCAGGCTGAAGCTGAATTTTCCAATGTTTCCGATTTTGCCCCGGCAAGAAGGGATCTTATATCCCAAGGTTCCAAAGATCCAGCAAAAACCGTATTTTTCAACTCAGCTCTTATATCAGAAGGATGGCTTGACCCGGATATGACAAAGACAGACCAGATATTCAAGGAAATGATTCAAAATATAACGAGTGGACGTCTTGATGTAGATAGTTCCGTTCAGAATGCAAGCGGAGAACTGGATAATTTGTTATAATCATTCAAATGAAAAGAAATATTTCTAAAATCCTGGCATTCTCCGTATCTTCGCTTGTTTTTCTGCCGCTTTTGGCTTACGCGCAATCAAGCGGAGGAGTGATTCCTTGTAATGGTCAGGATTGCAATTTCAACAGTTTCATACAGCTGATAAATAATATCTTAAAATATTTTTTAGGCATTTCAATTTCAGTTGCGGCTGTTACATTTGCAATAGCCGGAGGAAAAATGCTTTTGCATCCTAATAACCCTGGAGAAAGAACTGCAGCCAAAAATATGTTCAAAAATACCATTATAGGAATGATTATAGTCCTTTGTTCTTGGCTTGCGGTTTATACGGTTATCAAGTGGATAGTTCCGAATGCCGGCTCGGCGCTCAGATTCTTGGGCGGTCAATAAAATTTATTAAAAATAAAAATATGAAAAAAATATTACAGTTTAAAAAAATAGGCGGTCTAACTCTTGTTCAGCTTGCTATGCCATTTGTTTCTTTCGCTCAGATAGTAAATCCTTTAGGTACTACAAATGTTCCAAATCTTGTCTCTATAGTCCTTACTTATATTACAAGAGTAGGAGTAGTTGTAGCGATTGTTGCCTTTATTTGGTCTGGCTTTGTATTCGTACGCGCACAGGGTAAACCGGCTGAAATTCAGAAAGCAAAAGAACTCTTCTTTTATACAGTAATAGGCGTTGCAATACTTCTCGGAGCACAGCTTCTGGCGTCACTTGTTGTTGGAACCATTAAGTCAGTTGGACAATAATTTTTATGAAAAAAAGAGCTAAAATTTTTGCAATATCCGTTTCTCCACTCGTATTCGGAATGTTTTACGGCTCTTCATATGCCCAGAGCAATTTGTCGCTCACTGGTTTTACCTGCAGCTTGGCCCCGAGAAATTTCAAGGAACTTGTAATGAATATGTTTATAGGATGCATAATAAATCCTCTTGTTCCAGTTCTTATGGCTGTAGCGGTGCTGGCTTTTCTTTGGGGAGTTTTCACTTTCATAAGAGCCGAAGGTGACAATAAAAAGAAAGCCAAGGATTTCATAATCTACGGAATCATAGGCCTTTTCGTCATGGTTTCCGTATGGGGGCTCGTGAATATTCTCCAATATACTTTCAGGCTCAATGATACCCAGATACAGATAAGGCCTGTTAATGTCCCAACCCCTTAGTTTTGTGTAGATAACGAGACTTGCCCTCTTATATAAGTCAGTTTATAATTATGTAAAGTCGTAATTTTGGTCGCTTTAAAATTTAATAGTTTATTTAAAAACAATCAGTTTATGTTAAAAAAGATATCAGCAGTGGCCGTATCGAGCTTCTTGCCTTTAGTGGCTCTTGCGCAATATACGCCTACCCAGGGAGTAGTCGGACTCATCAATTATGTCCACCAGCTGGCAAACCTTATTCTTCCTGTTCTTATTGCGGTTGCCGTCGTTTATTTCATATGGCAAGTTTTCGTATTTGTCATTGCCGACAGCGATGAAAAGAAGTCGAAAGCCAAAGGTCAGATGATCTGGGGTATCGTGGGAATCTTCGTCATGGTTTCTGTCTGGGGACTTGTAGCAATACTCGTAAATACGTTTGGCACCGGCAATTCTTCCGTAACTTTGCCAACTCTCCCTTAAGTTTTAAACAAACGAGACAAACCAGATGTTTGACAAACTTTTTACGAACATAGTCAACAATATACTCACGCCGGCCGAATACCTTGTATTCGCCTTGGCAATATTGTATTTCATGTGGGGAGTGGTCATGTTCATAAAGAATGCAGATAATGAAAGCAAAAGGCAGGAAGGCATAAGCCATATGATCTGGGGCATCGTCGGCCTATTCATCATGCTTAGCGCAAAAGGTATAATAAACTTCATACTTTCCACGCTTGGCTTGAGATAAAATCAATATAAAACCGCCGCGGCTTCTGCCGCGGCGGTTTTATATTTGCATATATTAAATGATCATTGTATAATTTTTAGCGCCTCTGTATCGGATAGCTGCTCCGGGATTTTCCCGGGGAGGAAAGTCCGAACACAACCGGGCCGCAAGGCTCGGAGCAGGGTAGCGGGTAACGCCCGTCTGGAGCAATCCACGAGGTGCGAACAGTGACGCCGATGCCGAAAGGCTAGGGTTCCTTCGGGAATAATTTCACCGAAAGGTGAAAGTGCAACGGCTAAATCCTTACCTTTGTGCAAGGCCGTGTCCGCTTTATGCGGAAGCGCCGCTCGAGCTAAAAAGCAATTTTTGGCCTAGATAGATGGCTATCTTGCCGGGCAACCGGCAAACAGAATTCGGCTTACAGATATAAAGGTTCATGAATAGGGTCCGCCTAAAGCGGGCCCTTTTCATTTGTCTTATAAGTTTAATTTAGTATACTAAGCTCTGAATATTTTTAAAAAATGGTCAAGAAATTTTTCAGCGCTATAAACAAGGAGGTCGGCGGTTTGCATCAGGCAGCTTATCTTTTGGCTTTTTTTGCCATTGCTTCCCAGATTCTAGCCTTGGTAAGAGACAGGCTGCTTGCGGCATATTTCGGCGCAGGACAGACGCTCGATATCTATTACGCGTCTTTCAGGATTCCGGATTTTATTTTCATAACTGTCGGTTCCATGGTTTCCGTTTCCGTCCTTATTCCGTTTCTGATGCACAAGATGAAAGACGGGCCGGAAGAAGGGAAGCGATTCATAGGAAACATATTTACATTCTTTTTCCTTCTCATAATCGCCGTAAGCATCATCGCTTTTTTTCTGGTGCCATCGATAAGCCAGCTGCTTTTCAACGGCTTCAGCCATGAAGATATAGACAAAGTCATAATGATGACAAGAATCCTGCTTCTTTCTCCGATACTTTTGGGGCTTTCGAATATTTTTGGCACTCTTACCCAGACTTACAAGAGATTCATCATATATTCTCTTAGCCCAATTTTATACAATGTGGGAATAATCATGGGGGTACTCCTGTTTTTCCCGATATTCGGCTTAAAAGGCCTTGCATACGGGGTTATTTTCGGAGCTCTTATGCATCTTTTGATACAGGTTCCGTTCATCATGGAACACGGCCTTGTGCCGAGACCGAGCTTTAAATTCGATTTCGCTGAGATAAAAAAAGTCTTATTCGTATCTGTACCCAGGACTCTTACTCTAGGTTCTGATAATATTTCCGCAATATTCCTCATATCCTTCGCTTCCACAATGGCTGCCGGATCAATATCCATTTTCAATCTTTCATACAACCTGCAGTCCGTCTTACTTTCCATCATCGGCGTCAGTTATTCTCTTGCGGCATTTCCGATACTAATACAATCTTTCGCTGACGGGGATAATAAGAAATTTGTGGACCAGGCGGTGCTTTCTGCTCAGCATATAATTTTCTGGTCTGTCCCGGCGGCGGTGCTTTTTATAACCCTGCGCGCGCAGATAGTAAGAACCATTCTCGGCGCAGGCCTTTTCAACTGGTATCAGACGCGTCTTACAGCTGCGTCGCTAGCTGTTTTTGTTGTTTCCATAGCATTTCAGAATCTGACATTGCTTTTTGTCCGCGCATATTATGCAGCAGGAAACACCAAGAAGCCTTTCTGGGCAAAATTTGCAAACGCCGCTTCCACGGTAATTTTGGGATTTTTATTTATCGTAATGTACAAGAATAATCCGGCATTTAAAAATATAATGGAAACTTTGCTCAGAATAAAAGATATTCCAGGGACAATAGTGCTTGCGCTTCCTCTCGGCTGGACAGTCGGAGAGATAATAAACAGCGTGGCATTATGGTTTGTATTTGAAAAGGATTTCAAGAATTTTTCAAAGCCGGTGCTCAGGACATTTTGGCAGGTGGTCATAAGCTCGTTGTCGATAGGGGTAGTGAGCTATTTTGCTCTTAATCTTTTTGCCTACGCGTTCAACCAGAATACGACATTCGGAATATTCATGCAGGGATTTTTGTCCGGGATAATAGCCATCGCTGTCGGAATCTTTGTCCTCGTGCTTCTTAAAAATAAGGAAATTACAGACGTGTGGCAGACTTTGAAAAGCAAAATTTTCAAAGCCAAAGGCGTAATGCCAGCGGAGCCCACGAGCCTATAAAGACTAAAAAACATTGCTTTCTTCCTTATTTTAGGCTATACTCTGAAACGTTAAATAAATCAATTATGCCTCAGATACAACTCATAAAGCTTGCCTGTAAAGATTGCAAAAGAGTCAATTACTGGTCAAGAAAAAATAAAAAACTCGTTGAGCGAAAGATAGAGCTCAAGAAGTTTTGCAAATGGTGCAAGAAAAATACCGTCCATAAGGAGGTGAAGAAATAAAATTCACAAATAAAAACCGCCCTTTCGGGCGGTTTTTATTTGTGTTATATTTATTCGCGATGGGAGATTAGTTAAGTGGTATAACTGCGGTCTCCAAAACCGCTGTCGGAGGTCCGATTCCTCCATCTCCCGCAAAATGGCAAAACAAAACGCTCTGATAAAAATTTCAGGCTCGCTACTGAAAAATAAGAAGGCGATAGCGGAAATAAAAAAGATATCGAAAAAATATTTTACCGTGATTCTTATTGGCGGAGGAGAGCAGATAAACAATGCTTTTCGGAAAAAAGGGTGGAAGGTGAAATTCAGCCCTCTCGGCAGGATTACAAAGACATTCATGCAGAAACAGCTGGCGCGCGATGTGCTCGAAAAAAACCAGGAAATGATACAGGATATGCTTGATATGGAAGGCATAAACGCCAAGGTGATTATACCGGTGGATGATATAGCCTCGGTCATATGCCACGTGAACGGAGACATAAAAGTCTTGTCGGCCTACAACGGATTCGATAATATCTATATATTTACTTTCAAAGATGCCGTGGAAAAGAAAAGAAAGTGGCTTAAAAAACTTGTCGAAAGCTTCAGACATATCGGCGACGGGGAAATAGACAAGATAGAAATTATCGGATTTTAATCTTTAAATGCAAACCGCATGTTGGAATATCTTGTATTGATAGGGGCACTCGTGAATATAATCGGAATGTTTCCGTATATTCATGGAATCATATTGGAGAAAAACAGGCCGAATAAGATAAGCTGGCTTATGTGGACGATTTCTCCGATGATTGCCACCGCAGCCGCATTATCCAAAGGCGCAGGCCTTATCGTATTGCCGGTTTTCATAACCGGACTAGTCTCTTTTCCAGTTCTGGCATTCTCATTCATGAATCCGAAGTCCCATTGGGAGCTGAAATGGTTCGATTATCTGTGCGGCTCATTTTCCGTTGTCGCTCTTCTGTTGTGGATAATTACTAAGAATCCCGGTCTGGCCGTCCTCTTCGCCATAGCCGGCGATTTTACGGCCGCTATACCGACCCTTATCAAGTCATGGAAATATCCGGAAACCGAATCAGTGAATATTTATGCAGCAAGCCTGTTCAATTCTTTGACCGGTTTTTTTGCCATACAGACATACAGCTTTTCAGAGGCGGGATTTCTTATTTATCTGAACATTATAAATACGCTCCTTATTCTTGCAATTATTTTGCCTGAACATTTAAGGAAAAAACAGACTATTTTGAAGAAAGATACCTTATAATTTTTTTATATTCTTCCAGCCCGAACCACTTAATATCTTCGTTTCTTTTGAACCAGGTCCTTTGCCGTTTGGCGAAATGCCAGATATCGTTTTTGAGGTTTTCTATCATCTTATTCTTTGAAATTTTTCCTTGCAGATACATAGAGATTTGGCGGTATTCAAGGCCGAAAGATTCAAGCCGCTTCCAGGAAACACCTTCTTTATGAAGTCTCTTAACTTCATTAATCATTCCTGTCTTTATTCGCGCCAACAGCCGAATGCTTATCTTGTTCTTCAAATCTTTATCAGGCAAATCGAGTCCGATAAAAATAAAATCATATTTGCCTGGCAATTCCTTTATTTCCGGAACATTGCCGAGCGCTTTGGCTATTTCGATGGCTCGTATAAGGCGGACTTTGTTATATCTATCAATATTTTTTGCGCGAGAAGGAGAAAGCTTTCCGAGCATCTTAAAGAGGCTTTCGGCTGATTTTTTATTCAAAATCTTTCTTAATTTTTGATTCGGCGGCACTTCCGGAAGCTCAATATTTTTTATGATGCTGTCTATGTAGAATCCCGTTCCGCCGCAGATTATAGGAAGTTTTCCCTTTGCGATTATTTTTTCAATGGATTTTTCGGCAAGTTTCTTATACTCGGCAACTGAAAACCGAGTATTCGGCAAAACGACATCAATAAGGTGATGGGGAATACCAAGCATCTCTTTTTTGGTAATTTTTCCGCTACCAAGATTCATACCCTTATAGACCTGGCGAGAATCGGCGCTTATTATTTCGCCATTGAATTTTTTTGCGATTTTTACGGCAAGTCCGCTTTTGCCGGTGGCGGTCGGACCGAGGATGACTAAGATCTTTGGCTTCATGAGAAAGATAGTATCATAAAAATAAAAAAGAACCGTCTGAATAACAGACGGTTCCTTAACAACAGGTTAAAGAACAACAACTGGTTGTGTGGGATCAATCCTCACAACTTTATCAAAACCGTCCGAGTTGATATCTTTGGCAAGATTATGGAATATTTCATAATCTCGCTCAGGAGCATCCTCAGAAAAAAAGACGGTATGCTCTTCATCGTCGGCCTTCTGACCTATCTTTTTAATCCCCGGTTTTTTCCAAAACCATTCCTTTACTGTTTCAAGCGGAGTCATAAAATATAATGCAATGATCTTGGTTGCGCCGCAGGATTGCAATCCTTTAATAAGCGCTTTTCTCTCAGAACTGTTGCCCGTCCAGCAATCAAGAATCAATTTAATATTGCCGGAAGATGACAGTTTCATACTAATAAGGCGACGCATGATTTTAAATGCATAGCAATGCCCGCCCGTATAAGGATTCAAATCCGTGGAACCGAAAAGACGAATGAGAATCTCATCCCGGCTTATAATATAAAAGCCGTTTTGGTTCTTCAAGATTTTTTCTATGTAACCGCTTTTGCCCGATCCTCTTTGTCCAACAAGAAGATAAACGATTTTTTCGCTTTTCAAGAGAACACCTCCGGAGTTATTGTTTTTCCTTTAATAATTTACATCTTTTACTTTACGTTGTCAAATAATTTAAATTTGCAAAACAAAAAAGCACATAGAAGTGCTTTGTGTTTGTTGTGCCGGGAGGGAGAATCGAACTCCCATGGATTGCTCCGCACGATTTTGAGTCGTGTGCGTCTACCAATTCCGCCATCCCGGCATATTCAAAAATATACTGCGAATTTTTGATTCCGCCAAGTATGGCGGAACCTATGCCGGGATGGCGGCCACCTCGCTACGCTCGGATGAAAAGTGAAGCAGTTCACTTTTCATCCATCCCGGCATCGAATGCATAATACTTAATTTATGAACAAAAATCAATTTCTATTTGGCAATCGGCTGTGATAAAATACTGCGATATGTCAGGACAATTTTACAACGACTCGATCTTTTGGGTCGAGCTCGATAAGGTCAGACCGAATCCGTTTCAGCCAAGAAAAGAATTTGACGAATCAAAGCTCAAGGATCTTTCGGAATCGATACGCCAATACGGCGTTCTTCAGCCGATTGTCGTCACAAGAAAAGAATTTCAGAAAACTGACGGCGGACTCGGCGTGGAATACGAGCTTATATCCGGAGAAAGGAGACTGCGCGCTTCCAAAATAGCCGGGCTTGCGCAGATACCTGTTGTTATCCGTTCAAATGAAGAATCAGACTTGATGAAGCTTGAGCTTGCAATCATAGAAAACCTACAGAGAGAAGACCTCAACTGCGTTGACAGGGCGAAAGCATTCCAAAAGCTTGCCGAAGATTTCAACCTCAAACATACGCAGATTGCCCAAAAGATAGGAAGATCGCGCGAATATGTTTCCAATAGCTTGAGGATTCTTTCGCTCCCAGAACATATGCTAACCGCGATTTCTGAAGGAAAAATACTCGAAGGCCATACAAGGCCGCTTCTGATGCTTATAGACAGGCCGGACGAGCAGGAAACTCTTTTCAAGGAGATAGTATATAAAAAAATTACCGTCAGGGACGCGGAGCTCATAGCAAGAAAGATTGCCGTTGAAAAATCAAGAAAGAAGGAAAATATAATCGATCCGGAAATAATGGATTTAGAAAAGAAATTTGCGGAATCGCTCGGCACAAGAGTGCATATAGAAAAAGGGCAGAATGGCGGAACGATAAAGATAGATTTCTTTTCAAATGCAGATGTTAAAGCCATACTCGACCTTATAAACAGCAAAGACAAGAAAAAAATCGATGAGCTTCTTGATAAGCATATTTCAGAAGTTGGAAGCGTAGAATCAGCGCCTAAGCTAAGTGAAGAAGAGGCGATTGAAATGGATGATGATTCAAGCGCAAAAAATGAAGAAGGGGAAGATATATACTCGGTGAAAAATTTTTCTCTGTAAACAAGAAATAAAAAGCGGCGCCCGAAGGGCGCCGCTTTTTATTTCTTGTTTTTCAGTTTTTCCAGAGAGTTGTTTATATGCCTTTTTGCCATGCTGGTTTTCACTATATCGAGCCACTTGGCGCTAGGCTTTGAAGATTCCCTGGTTATTATCTCAACTATGTCGCCGTTATCGAGCACGGTATCGAGCGATACCATCTTGCCGTTTATTCGCGCACCGTTCGTGTGGTCGCCGATCTTCGAATGTATTGCATAAGCAAAGTCCAATACCTTGGAATCTTTCGGCAGGTCTATGACATCACCCTTGGGAGTCATTACAAAAATCCTTTCATTGAAAAAATCAGCTTTTAGATTGTCCATCATCTCTTCTTTTTCTTCCGCAGTTTTTATATTCGCCTGCATATCGGCGAGCTCCTTCATCCATCCAGGCACGGCTTCGCTGTTCACGATTTCGCTCTCCTTGCCGGAATAATTTATTATCTTTGGAAGAAATTGCTTGAACCATTTAGTTTCAGCATCTTCTTTTTTCAGTTTTGATCCGACATATTTTTTATACGATATATGCGAAGCGATACCGTATTCGGCATTGTAATGCATCTCATTCGTCCTTATCTGCACTTCGATTATGGCTCCGTCGCTTGTCAGTATAGTGGTGTGAAGGCTTTGATAGCCGTTCGGTTTTGGATAGGCTATATAATCTTTAATCCTGCCTGGAAGAGGCCTCCATATGCCGTGTATTATCCCGAGCACCTTATAGCAGTCTGCGACCGTGTCGACATAAATCCTGACGGCCAGTATGTCATATATTTTTTCTATATCATTTTTCTTTGCCTTGAGCTTTTTGTAAAGGCTATAGATGCCTTTTTCCCTGAAGTCAGTCCTGAAATTTATCATATTTTCTTTCGCCAGAGCCTTCTTTACTTCTCTTGTGAATTTTTCCAGATACGGAAAAGATTCCTTCTCCTTGCTTTTCAGGAGCTTCACCGTTTCTTCATATTCTTTAGGATAGGCGAATTTGAATGCCAAATCTTCCAGCTCTCTTGCCACAAGCCTGATAGAAAGCCTGTCGGCAAGGGGAGCGTATATCTCAAGAGTTTCAAGCGCTATCCTTTTTTGCTTTTCTTCAGGCAGATATTGTAGCGTGCGCATATTGTGGAGGCGGTCGGCGAATTTTATGATGAGTACGCGTATATCCTGCGCCGTGGCTACGAAGAATTTTCGCAAAGATTCAATATGCCTGTCGGATCCTTTGTATTTGACATTGTCGAGCTTGGTTACTCCCTTTACAAGAAACAGCACTTCATCTCCGAATTCTTTTCTTATCTCGTCTTCCGTGGCAACTTTGTCTTCTATCGTGTCATGAAGAAAGCCGGCTACTATAGTGGTGGGAGACATCTGCAATTCGGCCAGGATTTTAACCACTTCAAAAACATGATTAAAATACGGCTCCCCGGACAATCTTTTTTGTCCTTGATGGGCTTTTAAGGCAAAATCATGCGCTTTTTTAATCAGCTTTTTCTCTTCTTCCTTAGGCGAGCCGAGAAGCTTGAAAATTTCCTCGATATTCATGGGTAGTAATAGTATATTTTAAAAACATTAAAATCAACTTCGAAAAATGAGGCCGAGGGCGTTGCCCTCGGCCTCATTCTCTTATTTTTTCTTTTTTGCAAACCTTCCTCTGCCAACTTTCTTTTCTTCCTTGAGTATTCCGAGCGCACGTTCCAGCTCTATTGCATAAACGTCGTCGGTTTTCAGCGATCTGAAATCTCCGTCGTGCACTATATACGGCCCGAAGCGTCCGATGCTTGCCGTAATATTTTTTCCGGTTTCCGGATGAGTTCCAAGAAGTCTCGGCAGGCTCAGGTATTTGAGCGCCATCGGAAGTGTGACATCGTCGGGATTGACTTCTTTCGGAATGCTGGCTTTCCTGGATTTCACTTTCTTTTTGCCCTTTCCTGTATCTTCGCCGAGCTGGACATAAGGCCCGTATTTTCCGGTCTTCAGTGTTATATCGAGTCCTGTTTCCGGATCTTTTCCTATGATTTTATCTTTAGGCAATTCTTCGCCGTTTATCATAAGCGCTCCGGTGCAGTCCGGATATCTCGAACATGACAGAAACTTTCCGTTTCTTCCAAGCTTGATGATCATCGGCGAGCCGCAAATAGGGCATTTGAATTTCGCATCGGCTTCACCAAGAGTGGTCGCCTTGTCCAGCTTTTCTTTTTCTTTGACCTCTTTTGCAAATGGCCCGTAAAAGTCTTTAAGAGTTTTCGTATAATCTCTTTTTCCGGTAGCGATATCATCGAGCTCATCTTCCATTTCCGCAGTAAAAGTATCGCTTATGTAGTTTGCGAAATTATTCTCGAGGAATGTGCTGACCACGTCTCCTGTGTCTGTCGGCATTAGAGTCCTGTTCTGTTTTTCCACGTAGCCACGCTCTTCAAGCGTTCTCATGATAGAAGCGTAAGTGGAAGGCCTGCCGATACCTCTTTTCTCGAGCTCTTTGATGAGTCCGGCCTCGGTGTATCTGTTCGGCGCTTCGGTGAATTTTTCTCCGCTTCTTATATCCAAAAGCTTGAGCGCATTGCCTTCTGACACTTTCGGCAATTCCACGTCTTCGCCACGTGCATCAGGGTCGGCGCGGAGCCAGCCGTCAAAGAGAGTTCTCGAGCCGTTTGCGGAAAAGCTTGGAACGTCTTTATTTTCTACACCAGCCGAGACTTTCGTCCTTAAGATTTTTGCATCGGCCATCTGCGAGGCAACTGTTCGCTGCCATATGAGGCGATAAAGTTTTTTCTGGTCATCGGCAAGGCCGGCGATTTCGTTTGCCGCGTCCGTCGGCCTTATTGCCTCATGCGCTTCTTGGGCGTTTTTTGATTTTGTCGCGTAAATCGTTTTCTTTGCGTAATTTGTGCCGTATTTTTTGCTTACCACTGCGGCAATCTGACTCAGCGCCGATTCGGCAAGGTTTGTGCTGTCCGTCCTCATATATGTAATGTAACCGGCTTCATAAAGCTTCTGCGCTATGCGCATTGTGTTTGAAGGGGAAAGCCCTAGCCTCGTAGAAGCCGATTGCTGGAGCGTGGAAGTGGTAAAGGGCGCTTTCGGACTTCTCTTCGCTTCAGTTTCTGTGACGCTTTTCACCGACCATGCTTCTTTGTTTCCGGCGGCAAGTATTTTTTCCACTTCTTTCAGGTCTCGCGGTTCTTTATCGCATACAACTGTGATTTTTTCTTTCGATTTCGTCGAGACATCCGCTTCAATGACCCAATATTGCTCGGGCACGAATGCGCGTATTTCTCTTTCACGCTCCATTATTATGCGGAGTGCGGGGGACTGCACGCGTCCGGCTGAAAGGCCGTAGCGGACTTTTTTCCAGATAAGGCCGGAAAGATCATAGCCGACAAGTCGGTCGAGAACTCTTCTTGCTTCCTGGGCTTTGCGGAGATTTTCGTCTATATCTGTAGGATGCTGAATCGCTTCTTTTACCGCGTCTTTAGTGATTTCATAAAATCGGACTCTTTTCGGGTTTTTCAGGCCGACAGCTTCCTTTATATGCCAGGCGATAGCTTCTCCTTCTCGGTCAGGGTCGGTTGCGAGGAGCACTTCAGAGGCTTTCTTTGAAAGACTTTTTATTTCGGAAATGACTTTTTCTTTTCCAGGAGAAACGACATAGCGGGGAATGAATCCACCTTTTACATCGATGGCGTCTTTGTTTGATTTAGGCAAATCGCGGACATGGCCGATGGAGGCGCGAACGGTATAGTCGCTTCCTAAATATTTTTCTATTGTTTTCGCTTTTGACGGCGATTCAACGATTACCAGCTTCATAAGTTTGATAAGTAATATAACACATTTAAATTTAATGCAAATTTTGGTATACTTTTTGAATTATGAGTAAGATACATAAATTGGTCATATCCTCAATATTTGTCTCACTAATTGTTCCAAACTTAGCATTTGCAGCATGGTGGAATCCTTTCACCTGGAATATTTTTTCTTGGTTTCACTCATCTGTAAAAACAGAAAATAGTGAAATTGCAACTTCAACCGTAGTTGCTTCCACGTCAACTACTAAAGTAAATAATACAAATTCCAAAACTGAAGGTGGAATTAACACTCCAACAATAAATGAAGATATAAATAATACTCAACAAAATACTCAAAATATTTCAAATTCAATTTCCCAAACAGTAGCACAACCGTTTACCGTTAACTGTTCTCCTGATAAAAATTCTGTTGTTGGAACAGAGCCAGTTACATGGACAGCGCAACCATCAGATGGTGATGCTGCACATCAATATATTTGGTCAGGCGATGATGGTTTAAGTGGTAATAATAAATCAATATCGTGGACATATACGACTGATGGTATAAAAAGTGCCAATGTAAAAGTTATTAATTCTTCAGGACAAGTTGCAACTAATATTTGCAATAGTGCAGTAATTATTACTAATTCAAATCTACAAGCAATGCAAGAACAAACAGCTCAAGATGCTGCAAATTTTGCAAATACCCAAGCTCAAAATATAAAACAGGGAAAATTAGATGCCATAAATAAACAGATAGCAGATCTTAATTTAAAATATGCAAACGATATAGCGCAAGTATCAGGAGAAGGTGAGCTTTCAAGTATAGTTGAGGGAAGAAAAAATATGATCACTCAAAAATACCAAATGGACTATAATCTTTTAGTAGCTCAATATCAACAAATTTTATACAGTAATTAAACCAATCTAACTTCTCCCATACTTTCCTTTATCAATCCTTTAATCTCCATTATTGAAAGCACAGTGCTTGCTTTTGAAGTAGGCATTTTCATAGTTCGAATAAGTTCATCTTTTGGCATAGGCTCCGCAAGTATTTTTATTACAAGCAATTCTTCTGGTGAGCAATCAGAATATTTTAACTCTAGATTTTGAGGAGTTTCGTCGATTTTGAATCCAAGAGCTTCAAGAATATCTTCACTTGTTCGCATCGGCGTAGCGCCGAGGCGGATGAGCATATTCGGCCCGTCAGAATTCCTGGAGAAAATCGAGCCTGGAACGGTGAGCACATCGCGATTGTATTCCGTGGCAAATTTCGAAGTGATGAGCGTGCCGGATTTTATTTCCGCTTCTATTACAAGCACGGCATGAGAGAGCCCGGCCATAATCCTATTTCTTTGCGGAAAGCTGTAAGGAGTGGCGCGGAATTTCGGTTCAAATTCTGAAACGAGCGCTCCGCCGGATTCCAAAATCTTTTCGGCAAGCTGGCGGTTTGTACTCGGATAAAGCACAGAGCGGTCTAGGCCTGAGCCGGGAACAGCGATTGTCTTCAAACCTGCATCAAGTGCGGCTTTGTGGGCGATGGCATCAATGCCGAGAGCCAGGCCTGAGACGATAACTACGTCGTATCCGCGAAGACCTGAGATAAGCTTTTCGCAGGCGTCCTTGCCATAGGGAGTGAATTTTCTTGAGCCGACGACACAGAGTATTTTCGTTTCCGGGCCGGGCAGAGAGCCTTCAAGCCAGAGCTTTTCCGGCGCATCTGGAATCTCCCGGAGCATTTCAGGAATTTCATTTCCTTCGAGTATTTTGATTGAAGAACTTTTCATATTTTGAATTTATTCTAACATTTGATAGAATGAAAAAGCAAAAAATCATGCTCGATATCAAATTCATCCGGGAGAACAAAGAGCTTATCACCGAAGCCGCAAGAAAAAAGAGAGTCAAATTCAACGTTGACGACCTTATTAAGTTTGATGACAAAAGAAAAGAGCTTCTCACGGAAGTGGAAAAAAAGCGCGCTGAGCAGAACGAAGTTTCAACGAGATTGCCACAGCTCAAGGACGATAATCAGAAAGCCGAGCTCTTGCGACAGATGAAAACCCTAAAAGAAGGTCTTCAGAAGCAGGAAGAAGAGCTGAAAGATGTCATGAAAAAATGGCAGGAACTCATGCTTGCCGTACCGAATGTGCCGGATATTTCCGTGCCGGAAGGCGACAGCGAAGAAGACAATAAGGAAGTAAGAAAATGGGGCGAGATTCCAAAATTTTCTTTCAGGCCGAAAGATCATATAGAGCTTATGGAGCACCATGACCTTGCCGATTTTGAAATGGGCACAAAAGTCGCCGGCTTCCGCGGATATTTCCTCAAGAATGAAGGCGCGGAGCTTGAGATGGCGCTTTGGAATTTTGTCCTGGATTTTTTCAGGGAAAACAGGAAAGATTATTTTTTCATGATAGTGCCGTCGCTTGTAAGGCGGGAAACTCTTCTAGGCACGGGATATCTTCCGCAAGGCGAGGATGATTTGTATAAGACTCAGGATGACGATTATCTTTCGGGTACTGCAGAAGTTCCGACAATGAGCTATTTTTCGGACAAAACGATGAAGAAGGCGGATTTGCCAAAAAAAGTCTTGGCTTTTTCTCCGGCATTCAGGAGGGAAGCGGGAAGCTATTCTAAAGACGTAAAAGGTCTTTACCGCGTCCATGAATTCGTAAAGCTCGAGCAAGTGATCCTTTGCGAAGCCAATCACGAGACATCCGTAAAATTCCATGAAGAGCTTTTGAATAATGCGGAAGGCATGCTTCAGGCGCTCAATCTTCCTTATCGCGTAGTGATAAACTGCACCGGCGACCTCGGCCTCGGCCAAGTGAAAAAATATGACATAGAAACCTGGATGCCGTCCAAAGACAAATACGGCGAGACGCATTCCTGCTCTTATTTCCATGATTTCCAGACAAGGCGATTGAATATCAAATACAAGGATGAAGAAGGCAAATCGAAATTCGCGCATTCTTTGAACAATACCGCTCTCGCTACGCCGAGAATCCTCATACAGATACTAGAAAACTATCAGCAGGAAGACGGTCCTATCAAAATACCGGAAGCTTTGAAAAAATACATGGGCGGAAAGGAATTTATAGGAAAAAAATAAGCTAAAAACAGATGGCTATCTCATCACGCATCAATTCGTCACTGAAAAAGAAGCGAAGAATGGGATTATTGAAAAAAATCCTCTATACGGCGGTTTTCATTTTATTTTTCGTGTCCCTTTTCATACTTTCTCTTACCTGGAACAAGCTCATAATAAAAGACATATCTGTTTCCGGAAATGCATCCGTTTCCAAAGATGCTATAATTTCGATAGCCGATTCAAAACTAAATGAAAACCGCCTATGGTTTGTAAGGACAGACAATTTTTTCCTCTTGAGAGGCTCGGAAATCAAAAATGAGATATTGGCTGATTTTCCGAAAATAAATTCAGTGAAGATAAGCTTTCATGGCCTGACAAGCATTGAAATAATCATTTCCGAAAGAACTCCTGCAAGCGTATGGTGCGCCGGCGATCTTTCAAATACAGGCCAGTGCTATTTCATGGATGATAAAGGATTCATATACGGTGCGGCGCCTCAATTCAGCGGAAATCCGTTTCCAGAATATTTCGGAGTCATTGCCGGAGATAATCCTGTAGGGCAGAATTATTTCGGCGCGGAAAGATTTTCGGAAATCTCAGCCTTTTTCAATAAGCTTTCAGACATGAACTTTTCGCCGGAATATTTCAGCGCCGCGGATGAGCATGAATATACGGTAGGCCTTGCGGACGGAGGAAAGATATATGTAAATGATGACCAGACATTCGATAAATCCCTCATTAATCTCCAGGCGCTTATAGATAACGGTTATATCAAAACCGATAAAAGCTTTTTGGAAAAGCTCAATTATATAGATTTGCGCTTCGACAATAAAGTGCCTTTCGATATGAAAACCGCTAAATAAGAGAATCAGGATCGACGTTTATAGAAAAATTCGGCGGGCAGGAGCGCAGTTTGGCCGAGAGTTCGGAATCCGGCCATTTATGCTCAGGTACTTTTATCACCGTATTCAATACCACTTTAGATTTTCCCTGCGGAACAAAAGCTGGAAAAACGTCGAGCTCGTAAGGCTCGCTTATTTTTTTCAGGTCTTCGGCGGATGCCACGCAGTCGCTCCTGTTTCCTGATATTGAAACGCGGATGATGGTGGAAAATGGAGGATAGTTGAATTTTTTCCTGTCGTCTATCTCGTCGCGGTAAAAATCCACCAGATTGCCGGCCATGGCGTATTCGAAAACTTTTTGTTTTGCGTCTCGCGTCTGTATTATCATGCTTCTGTCGGTGGCGGCACGCATTTTCAATATTATATTCATGACTCTGCCGTTTATCCTGAAATCAGGAATTGAGAATAGGGAATCCATGGAAACCACGGCGGAATTTTCTATTTTTTCGGAAAGATAAAGAAGCGCCGTTTCTGTGCCTATAAGTATGCCTTGCGGAGAATCATAAAAGCTTTTTGCGATTTGCATGGCTTTTTTATGGTGAGGCGCGGTATCCGCATCTATTCGGAAAATTTTTTCTTTTGGCAAAATCTTTTTTATCTCTTCTTCTACGAGCTCGGCTCCTATGCCGAGAGTCGTCAGGCGCCAGCCTCCGCAATTGGCGCATTTTTCGCTAGCACTTCTCCTTTCTCCGCATTTATGGCAGAGGAAAAAATTTTCTGAACCTTTGTGGAGCACCGTATGCGCATTGCAGAAATTGCATTTGACTATGTTTCCGCAGTCGGCGCATAGGGTGGAAGGGGAGAGGCCTCGGCGAGAGACGAATATGAACATATGCTCATTGTTCTCGAAGTTCTCCCTTATCTTTTTCTCAAGCTCAGGTGAAAATATCCTGAATTTTCTTTTTTCTTCTTTGTCGGAAGTTTTCTCGTCTTTCCCCTTCATGTCTATCAGAACTTCGCTTGCGGTGGAAAGAGACCTGAATTTCAGCGGCGCTATCTCGGCGTATTCTCCTTTCTTCTGCCTGTATATCGTTTCTGCCCTGAGCATTATGTCTCCGAAGATTATTTTTGCTTTTATTTTTTCGGCTAATATTCCCGCAAAAATCCTGTAGTCTAAAAACGGCCGCGCCTGCATCTTATAGGATCTTGAGCTTTCTCTGTCAAGTATTATCGTGCCAATATTTCTTTTTGGCAGCGCAAGATATCCGGGAGTCGCTATTATAAGCACCGGATGCTTTTCCGAAAGTATTTTCGCTATCTTTTCCAGAAGTTCCTTCTTATTCATAAGGCTATGAAGAACAAAAGTGTAGTTTTCTATGCCTTTGTGCAGTTTCTCTTTCGCAAAGTTTATATCCTGTATGGTAGGCAGGCAGAAGAAGACCGAGGAATTCTTAGCGAAGTTTTCCCGTATCATGCTTTTGTAATGCGCGTATCTGTCTTCGTCTCCGGACTGGATGACGAGCTTTTCTGAATGATTTCTAGTTCCGGTTTCTGTTTTTTCTTCCTTGATCTTGAATTTGTCTGCTTCTTCAAAAAAAACTTTCGGCACTACCGAGCCGAGCACGGAGCCGGTGGAGTTTGCAAAATATTCAGCCGAAATATTAGCGGCTTCTATGAATTCGGCCGTGAAAAGGCTTACAGATTTTACGCGGTCTATTTTTTTGAGTGAGAAATCTGAGTTTTTTATTTCGGCTTTTGACTGTATCGCTTCGCGGGAAGAGACGACTATGGCCGGAACGGTTTTTTTCCTGACCGGTACTTTCACGATGGAGCCGGCAAGAACATCGTTTCCGGTAAAATAGGAAAGCGTTTCTTTGGTTATGCCTTTGGTTATCGGTATGACCTCGAGGATTCTCATGACAGTATAATGTCAGAAAACCGGCTTATTTTCAATCTTGAAGAATTTCCGTTTTGCGCTTATTGCAAAACCGGAAAAAACGTATAAGATGTCAGTATAAACAGCTGCAAAAAATATGGCTTTATTTACGCGAAAACTTGGAATAGATTTGGGAACGGCAAACACTCTCGTGTTTATGCCGGGAAAAGGCGTAGTTTTATTCGAGCCTTCCGTTGTTGCGATTGCCGAGCAGGACAATAAGATTTTGGCGGTAGGAGTAGAAGCAAAAAATATGATAGGCAGGACTCCCGATTCCATAATCGCATACCGCCCTATGAAAGACGGCGTCATCGCAGATTATCGCGTGACAGAAGCGATGCTAAGATATTTTATCGACAAGGCGCTGAGTAGATGGAATATTTTCAAACCGGAAGTGATGGTTTCCGTTCCGGCAGGAGTCACGTCTACTGAAAGAAGGGCGGTTGTTGAAGCCGCCATACGTGCCGGCGCAAAAAATGCCTACATTGTAAAAGAGCCTATTCTTGCCGCTATCGGCGCCGGAATCCCGATTTACGAATCGATGGGACATATGATAGTCGATATCGGAGGAGGCACTACTGACGTCGCTGTAATTTCTCTCGGAGGAATTGTCGCTTCTACATCAGTAAAAGTCGCGGGAAACAAGGTGGATGCAGCAATCGCCGATTACATAAAGAAAACTTTCAATCTGGCCATCGGCGATAAAACGGCAGAAGAGATAAAGATAAAAATCGGCTCTGCCGTGCCAGTCGAAGAAGAGCTTTCAATGACGATAAAAGGAAGGGATTTCCTCACTGGTCTTCCTCGTTCTACGGAAATAAAGACGAATGAAATCGTAAAAGCTATCGCAAAGGAGCTCAAAGATATGGTCAAAGCCATAAAAGATGTCTTGCAGGATACGCCGCCAGAGCTTTCCGCAGACATAATAGACAATGGCATCATAATGACCGGCGGATCATCGCAGCTCCGCAATCTTGCAGAGCTTGTTTTCAGGAGAACAGGCGTTAAGGCGCAAGTTGCAAATGAGCCGCTCTATTGCGTCGCAAAAGGAACAGGCATCGCTCTTGAACACCTGGATACATATAAAAAATCCATAATTGCAAAGAGATAGTTTTTAATAAATTGTTCGCATATTTTTATGCCTATAAATCTCAATAAAGAGAAATTGCATCACGCCTATCTTTTAACCGGAAACAGCGCGGATATAACGGAAAGCCTAAAAAAATTCTTCAGAAAAGAACTGGATTTCAGGACAGAAGGCAATCCGGATTTTTACTATGGAGAATATGATGTGCTCGGCGTAGATGATGCGAGAAATTTAAATGCGCTTCACGACAAGAGGCCTGTCGTTTCGGACAGGAAAATATTTGTCGTTTCGGCAAATTTCATGACGGAGCAGGCGCAGAATGCGATGCTCAAGATGTTCGAAGAGCCGAAAGGCGATACGAATTTCTTTTTGGTGATGCCAAGCGCCGGCATAATAGATACTCTTAAATCAAGAATGATAATAATGGAAGGCTCAAAAGACGGAGGCGCTTTCATTGATGCCGGCAAATTCCTTGCGATGAAACAAGGAGAAAGGATGGCAGAGATAAAAAACTTCGTCGAAGAGATTTCAGAGGAGGAAAAGAGCAAAGCGGATGTTTTAAAATTCATAAATTCCCTGGAAGCGGAATTTAAAAAAACAGCCGTTTTGCCTCAAGACTTGAAAAAATTAAAATTTCTTGAAGATATGGAAATATTGCGCAGCTATGCTTCAGACAGGTCTTCTTCCGCAAAAATGATACTGGAGGAAATTTCCCTTATCCTGCCTGTATTAAACAATTGATTTTTGATATAATTTACACATCATGACAGAGGAAATTCCGCCAATAGAAAATACAGAAGAAAAACCGCCGAAGGAGGAAAGGAAGCCGATTCTCGAGCAATTGGGAGAGATGAATGTTTCAGGACTAATAAGCTTTTTCAAAGATAACAAAAATGTAATCTTTAAGACTTTGGGAGAGAAAATGGAAAATGAATTAAAACATTCGGAGGAAGGAATAACACCGCAGACATTCAGGACGGCGATAAGAAGAATTACGACACATGTTCCAGGTCCGGCGGAAACAGAAAAACTTTTAGAAAAAATAAAGAATAATAAATAATAAAAATGGCATACGATTTCAAAAAATTAAAAGAAGAGCTTAAGAACGCGGAAGAGTGGCTGAAGAAAGAATTTATGACGCTTAGAACCGGCATGGCAAGCCCGGCTGTTCTGGATGCCGTTCAAGTGGAAGCGTACGGATCAAGAATGCATATAAACCAGGTTGCAACCATCGGAATTGAAGATCCGAGATCGATAAGGATTTCTCCTTACGATAAATCCCAGTCCAAAGAAATAGAAAAAGCCATAAATGCGGCCAATCTTGGAGTTTCTGTGATGACAGACGATAAGGGCATAAGAATATTCTTTCCGGAGCTTACGGGAGAAAGACGGGCCATTCTAATGAAGACCGCAAAAGATAAAGTGGAAAATTCCAAGAAAAATGTCAGGTCCGCAAGGGAAGAAACGATGAAGGATTTGGACCAGAAAGAAAAAGATGCTGATATGGGCGAAGATGACTGCATAAGATACAAAAAAGAAGTCCAGAAATTAGTGGACGATTCCAATAAGAATCTGGAAACCCTGCTTGAAAAGAAAGAAACCGAGATCAACAGCTAAAAATAAAAATGACGATAATCTTATTCCTATTGATTCTGACCGCGCTTATTTTTGTCCATGAGCTCGGTCATTTTTCGGCAGCAAAACTTTTCGGCATAAGAGTTGATGAGTTTGCGCTGGGCTTTCCTCCGAATATATGGAGCTTCAAAAAGGGGGAGACCAAATATTCCATAAATCTGATACCTTTCGGCGGATACGTGAAAATTTTCGGAGAAAATCCGAGCGACCTGCCTGCGCAGGCGGGAGATTCAATGCAAGGAACGGATAGTGCAAGAAGCCTTGCCAATGCTCCTAAATGGAAGCAGATAATAATAATGCTTGCCGGCATATTTATGAATTTCATTTTTGCATGGCTATTGATATCCGCGGCTTTCAATATCGGAATGACCGTGCCGGCAGACCAGTATAATGGAAATGCCAAAGACGTTTCGCTCATCGTCACCTCGGTTTTAAGCGGTTCTCCCGCTGAGCTTGCCGGACTTGAAGCAGGAGACAAGATATTGGATGTCTCGTATGGGAGCGTAGTAAAAAAAGAGGTTACGGATACCGAACTTGAAGATATAATTTCACAAAATTCAGGGATGATAACGATAGATTACCAAAGAAACGGCCAAGTATCATCAGTCGGGCTTGAAGCCAAAGACGGCATAGTTCCCGGAAAGAAAGCGGTGGGAATTTCCATAGGAATGGTTGGCACGGTGAAATTCGGATTCCTCAGGTCTTTTTATGAGGGAGCGAAAACCACGACTTATTATGCGAAAGAAACATTCTTAGGCATTTCCAATTTCATATACGGAGCATTGACCGGAAGAAGCGGAGTCTTTGATTCAGTAGCCGGTCCTGTTGGAATAGCCGGAATGGTCGGCGAGGCGGAACATATAGGGCTTTCTTATCTTTTCGAATTCATTTCTCTTATTTCCATAAATCTTGCGATACTGAATCTCATTCCGTTTCCTGCGCTTGACGGAGGAAGGATATTTTTTGTTTTGATTGAATCTATTTTCAGAAAAAAAATAAAGCCAGAAATATTCAATTATGCCAATCTTACCGGTTTTGCGCTTCTTATGATCCTTATGATTTTTGTCACCTATAAGGATATTCTGAGGCTTGTGAAATAAAAATATACTCCGAAAAACAGAGTATTTTACCGGAAATAAAATATCCGATCCGCATTTGTATTCCAATGTAAATTAAGGTAATATTTCAAGCATGTTGCAGTCGAAGTTGCTTTCAAAAACCCGAAAAGAAGGTCCTCGCGACGAGGTTTCGAAAAATGCGAACCTTCTGATACGAGCCGGATTCATATATAAAGAAATGGCCGGAGTTTATTCCTATTTGCCTTTAGGCCTTCGCGTCATGAAAAAGATAGAGGAAATAATCCGCGATGAGATGAATAAGATCGGCGGAGTGGAAATGAAAACATCGATAATCCAGAGCAAGGAAGTCTGGGAAAAATCTGGCAGATGGGACGACAAAGCAGTCGATAATTGGTTCAAGACAAAATTAAAGAATGGTACTGACATCGGCTTGTCGTTTACGAATGAAGAAGCCTATTCGAATATCTTGAAACAGTACATAAGCTCGTACAAGGATTTGCCGATGTATCCTTATGATTTCAAGGAAATTTTCAGGAATGAAGAAAGAAGCAAATCCGGCCTGTTAAGAGGAAGAGAATTCTATTGGAAGGCGCTTTATTCTTTTTCCAAAGACGAAGCTGAACACGATGCGTTCTATGAAAAAGCCAAAGAAGCTTATAAAAATGTTTTCAACAAAGTCGGCATAGGCCATCTGACATATCTTACTTTCGCTTCCGGCGGCTCATTCTCAAAATTTTCCCATGAATTCCAGGCCATTACGGATGCAGGAGAAGATACTATTTATCTTGATGAAAAGAAGGGAATCGCTGTAAATAAAGAGGTATATACGGATGAAGTTTTGAAAGAACTAAGTTTAAATAAAGACAAATTATCGGAAAAGAAGTCGATTGAGGTAGGGAACATATTTTCTCTTGGAACTAGATTTTCCGAACCTTTCAACCTGAAATATAAGAATGAAAAAGGCGAAGAAAATACGGTGGTAATGGGCAGTTATGGCATCGGCCTTGGACGGCTGATGGGAACCGTCGTTGAAATTCTTTCCGACGATTCCGGAATGGCTTGGCCGGTTTCCATCGCCCCCTTCAAAGTGCATTTGATTGAAATCAGTTCTGATGATACAAAAGTAAAAAAGGCCGCGAATTCGGTTTACAAGAAACTGACCGCCGCCGGAGTGGAAGTCCTTTATGACGACAGGGAGGCAAGAGCCGGAGAAAAGTTTGCCGATTCAGATCTCATAGGCATTCCTCTCAGGATCGTGATAAGCGACAGGGGGATAGAAAAGGGAGAATTTGAAATCAAAGAAAGAAAGAACGGCGAGGTATCGATGATAAAAGAAAAGAAAATATTAAGCTTTGTAGAAAAATATGCTTGAATCACTGAAGAAAAAAATAAATAAGAAATTGTCCAACGACATAGGAATCGATCTCGGTACGGCAAATACTCTCGTATATCTTGCCGGAAAAGGAATCGTCATCAACGAGCCATCGGTAGTAGCGCTCAATCAGAAAACGGGAAGAGTCGTCGCTGTCGGAAACCAGGCCAAAGAAATGCTCGGAAGGACTCCTCCGCACATAGTTGCAGTAAGGCCGCTTGTGGATGGCGTCATTTCCGATTTCGAAGTCACAGAAGAAATGATTTCATATCTCGTAAGAAAGGCTGAAGAACTTTCTCCGAAATTTTTGGGTCCAAGAGTCGTGGTGGGAGTTCCTACCGGAGTGACGAATGTCCAGATAAGGGCAGTAAGGGATGCTACAAAAAATGCCGGAGCGAGGGAAGTGCATATAGTAGAAGAGCCCATGGCCGGAGCCATAGGAATACGCCTACCTATAAATGAGCCTTTAGGTTCTATGGTCATAGACATAGGCGGAGGAACTTCTGATATCGCAGTGATCTCTCTCGGCGGAGTCGTGAGGGCAAAAAGCCTTAATATAGCCGGAGACAGGCTTAACAACGACATAGTGAGCTATATAAGGAGCGAGTTTAAAATTTTAATCGGAGAAAAAACCGCTGAAAAAATAAAAATAGAGATAGGTTCAGTGATGCCGAACGAATCTCTGGAAGCTTCAATAAAAGGAAGAGACCTCATAACAGGTTTGCCTAGAGAAGTCATAATTACCGATTCGGACATAAGGGAAGCCATGTGGTCTTCGATAGAAAGCCTGATAGACGGAATAAAGGAAGTCGTTGAAACCACTCCGCCGGAAGTTTTATCTGATGTCATGCAGAGGGGAATAAATGTTTTTGGCGGCGGCGCTCTTATAAAAGGTCTTGATGAGCTTTTGAAAGAGCATCTGAATATTCCTGTAAAAATTGCCGATGATCCGCTTACTGCAGTGGCGAGAGGCGCAGGCATAATACTAGATGACATGGAATCTTACAAAGACGTACTAATAAAGAACGAAGATGAACTTCCTCCGCAGAAATAATTCTTTAAACAATAAAAGGAATGGATGGAAAATATTCATTTGGATTTTTATTGCCCTTGTCCTTGTAGCCGCAGTCACTTTTTCCTGGACAAGAAATATGCTGTTCGGCATAGCTTCGCCGTTCTGGCAGTCCAAAAATTTCATAACATCTTTCATTTCCGATGATATGGGAATTTTCCAGTCGAAGGCAGAGCTTTTGAAGGAAAATTCTGATCTGAAAAACCAGATAAAAAATTTTGCGGTCGAAGACAATCTTTTCCAGGTAGTAAAATCGGAAAATGACGATCTCAAGTCACTGCTCGGAAGAAAAGCTTCATCAAAAAAAGAAATACTGGCATCAATACTTGAAAAGCCGTTTTTATCCCCTTATGACACGCTTGTCGTAGACGCAGGCTCTTCGGACGGAATATCAGTCGGAGACAAGGTATTGTCTGATGATGCCAGTACATTCATAGGATATGTTTCTGAGGTCTTTGCAGGCCAGTCTAAAGTAACGCTTTATTCTTCTCCTGGCCAAAAAGTGGAAGTCTTGATAGGAAAGAATAATGTACTGAAAGACGCATACGGTTCCGGTGGAGGAAATTTTATTGCGGAAGTTCCGAGGGAATTCGACATAAAAGAAGGCGATCCTATAGTCATACCTTCCGTATCGGCGAATGTTTTCGGCATAGTGGAGACTATAAACTACAAAGAAGCCGATTCTTTCGAGACGGTAATGTTCAAGAATCCGGTAAATATTGAAGAACTTAAATGGGTAGTAGTATTGCCGGAAAACTAAAAATAAAAAGCTATGATCAGGCTTATATCAAATTTATTTATGCTAGTTTCGGTTTTTGTCCTGCCGCCGTACGTGTCGGCACTGCTACTTGTTGTTTTCATATTCATATTTTCAAATTTTGCCGAATCCATTTTCTGGGCGCTCATAATCGATTCCCTTTACAGCGGCGGTTTGTTTTTTGGATATAATTTCCATTACATATTCACCTTGTCGATAATTATTATTTTTACTCTGTCTTTCAAGCTTAAGAAACAGATTAAATTTTATTAAAGCCGCATGTTCAGGAAATTCAAAAAAAAATCAAAGGAGAGTTCGTATAAAAAGAGGATAAAGGACATAGAGCCCGATGAAATTTTCATAGATTCCGAGAATTTGCCGAAATTCGATACCGATCAGTTCGAGGGACGCCTGGAAAAATCCATTCCGACGAATACTTTCGTAGTTTTTTCCGTAGCTTGCCTGTTCTTTTTCCTGCTTTTTTTAGCCAGGTCTTTCGCTCTACAGGTCGTAAACGGCGGAAAATATTTCAATATCAGCGAAAATAACAGGCTTAAGCAGACAGTGATATTTACAAAGCGCGGAATAATATACGACAGGAATGACACGAAGCTCGCATGGAATGTCGCAGACGACAGCTCGCCGGAATTCGCTCTCAGGAAATATCTCGATTTGCCCGGCCTTTCCAGCTTGATAGGATATATAAAATATCCATCGAAAGACAAATACGGATTTTATTACAACGAAGATTTCGTTGGCAAGGACGGAGTTGAAAAATATTTCAATGATGAGCTTACCGGTCAAAACGGAGCCCGTCTTATAGAAATAGACGCATCAGGTAAAGTTCAGTCGGAAAGCGTCGTAAAGCCGCCTGAAGACGGACAAGACATAAAACTTTCGGTGGATTCCGGCCTGCAAAGCTTTCTTTATGGCACTATCTCCGGCCTTGCGAAGCAAGTCGGCTTTACAGGAGGCGCCGGCGTAATCATGAACGTAAATACCGGCGAAGTCATGGCCATTACAAGTTATCCGGAATATGATTCACAGATTTTAACAGACGGTTCGGATGTTTTCGCAATAAACGGATACTTGAATAATCCCAACAATCCTTTCCTGAACAGGGCAATAGACGGCCTGTATACTCCGGGATCCATCGTAAAGCCGTTTATGGCAACAGCAGCTCTGATGGAAAACATAATAGATCCGAATACGAAAATTCTGAGTACAGGTTCCATATCCATACCTAACCCATATGATCCGTCGAGTCCCTCAGTTTTCAATGACTGGAGGCCGCAAGGCTGGATAAATATGCGCCAGGCGCTCGCCGTATCTTCTGATGTTTATTTTTATGAAGTCGGTGGAGGATATGAAAGCCAGAAAGGACTCGGCATAAATCTGATAGACAAATATATGAGCCTGTTCGGATTCGGAAAAGATATGCCGCAAGGATTTTTCTCTGGGGTTTCCGGAACTATTCCAACTCCGGAATGGAAAAAAGAAAATTTCACCGATGGAGACTGGAGGATAGGAGATACATACCACACTGCGATAGGGCAATACGGATTCCAAGTTTCTCCAATACAAGAAGTGCGGGCAGTTGCGAGCATAGCCAATGGCGGAAAGCTTATGGATCCGTCTATTCTTTACGGAGGAAATCCTAGTTCATATACGAATCTGAATTTAAATCAGGATGATCTTGAAGTTGTCAGGGAAGGAATGAATCTTGGAACTCAGCCTGGAGGCGTGGCGCAAGGTCTTGGCGTGGATTATGTAAAACTTGCTGCTAAGACTGGCACAGCTGAACTTGGCTCCCAGAAACAATTCGTGAATTCCTGGGTCAGCGGATTTTTCCCTTACGATAACCCGCAGTATGCTTTTGCAATAATCATGGAAAAAGGCCCAGTTGCGAATACTTTAGGCGGCGTATATGTCATGAGACAGGTCCTAGACTGGATGCACCAAAAC
The DNA here is from genome assembly GCA_963840885.1 of uncultured bacterium. Lineage (GTDB taxonomy): Bacteria > Patescibacteriota > Minisyncoccia > Phycocordibacterales > GWA1-40-21 > Bog-1340. Next base: position 102,683 of record CAWJAN010000001.1, on the reverse strand, counting down.
AGGCCGGAATACCTGAAATCTTAGCTTTACTTAGCTTGTAAAAATTGCTAGAATACCAATATCAAACTTTAAAAAACGGCCCGCAACAGGGCCAATTAAAATATAAAAAAATGGCTGAAGAAAGAAAGGAGTACTTGACGAAAAAGAAGTACGACGAACTTGTAGAGGAGCTTAAACACCTGAAAAGCACCAAGAGAAAAGAAATAGCGGAAGCGCTTGATTATGCAAGAGGTTTAGGCGACCTGTCAGAAAATGCCGAATACCACGAAGCGAGAGCCGAACAGGCCGATGTGGAAGAAAGAATAGCAAAAGTAGACCGCATTTTGAAAAATGCCATCGTGGTTGAAGACAGGCGCGGAGAGTATGCGACGATAGGCAATACGGTTACCGTCGAAAAGAAAGGAGAAACTACGAAAAGAAAATTCATGATAGTAGGTTCCGCCGAATCAGATATGGCAGCCGGAAAGATTTCCAACCAGTCTCCGCTTGGAAGCGCGGTGCTAGGAAAAAAGAAAGGAGAATCATTCACATTCCAGACGCCTTCGGGAAAAATGGAATACAAGGTTATCGAAATAGAATAATTTTAAGAAACCAATCTAAAAATGTCTTCACTAGAGGAACTCAGGGAAACAAGGCTGGAAAAACTCAAAAAGCTCAAGGAAGCCGGAATAAATCCGTATCCGTCAAAAGCAAAAATAGATTATTCTCTTTCGGAAGTTTCAGAAAATTTTGAAGATCTGGAAAAGAAAGACAATATTTTTCTCGCTGGCAGGATTATGTCCATAAGAGGACAGGGCGGGCTTATTTTTTTCAATATATACGATGGCACAGGAATTTTTCAGGCGCTTCTCAAGAAAGACGATATAGATGAAAAAATTTTCAGTCTTTTCCAGGAAACTGTAGACATCGGGGATTTTATACAGGTGAATGGAAAACTGTTCACTACAAAAAGAGGAGAAAAGACCTTGCAGGCCGCCGATTGGAAAATCCTTACTAAGAGCTTGCGCCAGCTTCCGGAAAAATGGCATGGACTCCAGGATGAGGATGAAAAGTTCAGGAAAAGATATCTGGATATAATTTCCAATCCTGAAGTCAGGGAAATATTCGTTAAGAAATCAAAATTCTGGAACTCAGTCAGGAATTTTCTTATTAAGAAAAATTTTATGGAAGTTGAGACTCCGGTTTTGGAAAATACTGCAGGAGGAGCGGATGCCAAGCCTTTCATAACGCATTACAATGCTTATGATACGGAAGTATTTTTACGTATTTCTCCGGAGCTCTGGCTCAAGCGCCTTTTGGTTGCCGGATATCCCAAAATATTTGAGATAGGCAGGATTTTCAGGAATGAAGGAGTGGACTCAGAGCATCTGCAAGACTATACGCAGATGGAATTTTATTGGGCATATGCGGATTATAACGACGGCATGAAGCTCGTTGAAGAGATGTATAAGCAGGTGGCTGAAGACACTTTCGGCACTTTAAAGTTCAAGATAAGGGGTTTCGATATAGATCTTGGCGGCAAATGGGAAACCTACGATTTTGTTAAAACGATAAAAGAAATGACGGACATAGATGTCCTGAAAACAGATTCGGAAGAAATAGGAAGCAAGCTTGAAGATTTGAAAATAGATTATGACGAAAAAGGTTTCAATATAAACCGCGGAATCGATGCTCTTTGGAAATATTGCAGAAAAAAAATATCTGGTCCTGGGTTTTTGATAAATGTTCCAGTAATCCTTGAGCCTTTGGCGAAAAGAAAAGAAAGCGATAAAAATATAGTGGAAAGATTCCAAGTTATTCTTGCTGGTTCAGAAATGGGAAAAGGCTTCAGTGAGCTCAATGATCCTATTGATCAGATGGAGAGATTTGTCGAGCAGATGAAGCTTCGTGAAGAAGGGGACGAAGAAGCCCAGATGATGGACGGAGAATTCGTCGAGGCGCTCGAGTACGGGATGCCGCCGGCATGCGGATTCGGATTTTCGGAAAGGCTTTTCAGTTTTCTTGAAGATAAGCCTGCAAGGGAAACTCAGATCTTTCCTTTTATGAGACCAAGAAAAGGCTAACAATATTTTAAGTAAATGAACAATAAAAAACAAAATATATTCATAATATTTTCCACAGCGATTTTGTCTCTTATGTTTTATTTTTGCATAGACAAGATTTTTTTTGGAAATTTGAACCATCAATATTCCGCCGTAGCCGCCTATGAAGATTCGCAGGCTTCTTCAACCGGAATCCTGCCTCCGGACGGGCCTACAAATTATACGGACAATAAAAACGGCACAATCACCGATAACTATACGAAACTTATCTGGGAAAAATGCCCGGAAGGTTTATCCGGTAATAATTGCCAGAACGGAAGCGTAACTCTAAGGAATTGGGGAAAATCCAGGACTGAATGCGAAGATCTGAATTTTGCCGGAATGATAGGATGGAGGATGCCCACGATAAAAGAGCTCGAATCGATAGTAGATACTTCTTCAACCAATGTAGCCATAAACAATAATTTCTTTAAGGGTAGCGATGATCCGTATTGGTCATATTCTTCTCCTCAGGGCTATCCCAACAATCAATTTATAGTCGTTTTTTCAAATGGCACGGTATATTTGCAGGGGGAAAACAATACAGCAGCCCTAAGATGCGTTCACGATTAGAAGATAACTGTGGATAACCTGTAAACGGCCGGATTTTATATCCAGCCGGTTTTTCACTGTTTAAAGATAAAAACCTTATTTATAGCCGTTTAAACCGGTTATTTTTTATTTGTCGTTATTATCAAAAAAAGACCAAAAGTTATCAACTTTTAGGCATTTTTCTTGTTTGCGATGTGGAATAAAGTGCTATAAAATATATATTACGTGGGAAAAAGTGGGAAATAAAAATAAACAAGAAAAACGAAATAATTTCCTCCTTATCTGTTCCCGCATTAACCTTCTGAAAAATTATGTTGATCGGAGAATATATACATACGCTTGATGAAAAAAAGAGAGTTTCTTTGCCGGTCAGATTCAGGAAAGAAGTCGGCAAAAAAATAATCGTAACGGCAGGACTCGACAATTGCCTATGGATATTTACTCAGATGCAATGGAAGAATATTTCCGGAAAACTCTCAGGACTCTCTATGCTTCAGTCAGACAACAGAAGCTTCAACAGATATATGTTCGGAAGTGCGACGGAAATAGAAGTCGATGCTCTCGGAAGGATACTTTTGCCGGAATTTTTGACAAAGAGAGCGAATTTAAAAAGCAAAGTAGCAGTGGTGGGAGTTCAGGACAGGATAGAAATTTGGAACGAGGATCTTTGGAAAGAGAATAACAATGCCGTTGAAAAGAAGGTCGACCAACTTGCGGAAAAACTCGGACAGGCCGGAGCGATATAAAAAATGATACATAAGACAGTTCTTTTAAATGAATCTATAGATAATCTGAACCTGCATCCGGGATCCATTTATTTTGATGGAACTCTTGGAGGCGCGGGACATTCTGAAAAAGTATGTTCCGGATTCGGCAAGAAAGTCAGAGTCATTGCGGTAGACAGGGATATGGACGCCATACAGAATGCAAGAGAAAAACTTTCCAAGATAGGATGCGATTACAGTTTGATACTTTCCGATTACAGGAAGATGGATACGGTCCTTGAAAATATCGGAGTAAAGAAAGTCGATGCCATACTTCTTGATCTCGGGCTTTCTTCTGATCAGCTTGATCTTTCGGGACGCGGATTCAGTTTCAAAAGGAATGAACCGCTTCTGATGACTTTCTCAAACGGAAACAACGCAGCAATAACCGCAAGAGACATACTGAACAACTGGAAAGAAGAGACCATCGCGGACATTCTTTACGGATATTCCGACGAAAGATACGCAAGGCGCATAGCGAAAGCGGTGATTGAGGCGAGAAAAAAGAAAAAAATAGAAACGACGGACGATTTTGTGGAAATAATAAGGAACGCGGTGCCTAAAGGATACAGATCGGGAAAAATACATTTTGCCACCAAGTCATTCCAGGCCCTCCGTATAGCGGTAAACGACGAAATAGAGGCGCTGAAAGAGGGAATAAGAAAAGGATGGAATTTACTTAAAAAAGGAGGAAGGATGGCAGTGATCTCATTTCATAGCGTCGAAGACAGAGAGGTAAAGAATTTTTTCAGGGAAAAGTCAAAAAATAAGGAAGGAATCCTGATAAATAAGAAACCGATAACCGCTTCGGAAGAAGAAATAAATGAGAATCCCAGGTCAAGAAGCGCAAAACTGAGGATAATAGAAAAAATTTAATTTAAAAAAATGTCGATAGGAGCAATAAAAAAACAAATAAGATTTTTGGAAAACACGGAAAAACAGATTTTCTGGGCGGCTTTTTCGGTCGCCGTTTTGCTTCTAGTTTCTTACGGAATTCTTTTCAACAGGACGATAATGAATGCTATGGCAACGGAAAATATGAATAGCCAGATCTCATCTCTCAGTTCTGCCGTCAATTCGCTCGAATTCAAATATTTGAATCTGAAGAACAGCATAAGCATGGACCTGGCATTATCCAGGGGTTTTGTGGCCGTAAAAGATAATAATTTTGTCCAGATTTCGCCTTCAGAATCTTTATCACTGTCTATTAATGCAAAATGATGAAATCATTTTCCTTTAAAGGAAGGATAAGGCTGGTATTCGGTATATTTATACTCTTTGCACTGCTTATGGCAGTGCGATTATATTTTTTGCAGATAGTTAACGGCGACAAATACAGCGAAACCGCAGACAGACAATATGTGAATATTTCCGTAAATACATACGACAGAGGAAGCATTTTTTTTAAGGATAAGAATGGCGATCTGGTTTCCGCTGCGGGACTCGATTCAGGATATACCGTAGCTTTGAACATAAGGAATATGGCAACCGATACCGATTATTACAAGGAGCTTTCCGACATAATTCCTCTAGATTCTGCATCATTCTATTCCGAAATTTCAAACGGAAGCTCTTATGTAGAGATAGCGCACCGGGTTACCGAAGATCAGATAAAAAAAGTAGATGACTTGAATCTGGCGGGCCTTGTGGTCAGCAATGAAAAATGGAGATATTATCCGGGAGGCAGCATGGCTTCCCAGCTCATAGGTTTTGTGGGATACGATGATTCCGGGCAGAATCTTGTAGGAAGATACGGCCTTGAAAAATATTATGACAATGTCCTCGAAAGGGATAACGGAAGCCTCTATATGAATACATTTGCCCAGATTTTTTCCAATCTGAGCCAGAATTTCATGCAGAATGACAACAGGGAGGGAGATGTCGTTACTGGAATAGATCCGGAACTTCAGGTTTATGTAGACAAGATAGTGTCCGATACAAATAAGCAATGGAGTTCCGATGTTACAGGAGCCATAGTTATGGATCCGACCACCGGGCAGATATACGCCATGTCCGTTTATCCGAATTTTGATCTGAATAATTTTCAGAATGCAGCAAATGTCGGTGTCTACCTGAACCCACTTGTTTCTAGCGCTTATGAAATGGGTTCTATTATAAAGCCGCTGACTCTTGCCGCAGCTCTTGATTCTGGCGCCGTAACTGCCACGAGCACGTATAATGATACGGCATCCATCACTGTGGACGGATCGACCATTCACAACTACGATGACCGCGGACTGGGAAAAAATACGCCTATGCAGATGATTCTGAACGATTCGAGAAATGTCGGCGCATCTTATCTGGCAACCATAATGGGGAAACCCACGATGCTAAAATATTTTGAGGGTTATGGCATCGGATCTGAAACCGGTATAGACCTTCCTAATGAAGCAGCAGGAAATATTTTCAATCTGACCAGCAATCTGAAGAATTCAAAGCTTGTGGAATATGATACGGCATCGTTCGGGCAGGGCATTTCAATGACGCCTATTATGACAGCCCGAGCGCTTTCTGTTCTTGCAAACGGCGGAAAGCTTGTCATACCGCATATCGCATCGCAGATAGACTACAAGATAGGCTTGCCGAAAACCATAGATTATTCCGATGAAGCGATACAAGTCCTGAAACCAAGCACATCGGATGAGATTACACAGATGCTCATCAATGTTGTCGATCAGGCGCTTGCCAATGGAACTCTAGCGCTGCAGCATTACAGCATTGCCGCAAAGACCGGAACGGCTCAAATCGCAAGGCCGGCGAGCGAAGGAGGCGGGTATTATCCGAATCAATATCTTCATTCTTTTTTCGGATATTTTCCGGCCTATAATCCGAAATTCCTGGTGTTCTTGTATACTTTGAGGCCGAAAAACGTGGATTATGCTTCACAGACGCTGACTAATCCATTTTTTGACATAACAAAATTTTTAATCAATTATTATCAGATACCGCCTGATAGGTAATAAAATATATGAAAAGCGTATTTAAAAAAATAATATCCGCGATATTGCAGTTAGAAGCCGCACTCGTGCTTAAAAAATATAAGCCGAAGATAGTGGCTATAACGGGAAATATAGGAAAAACTTCCACGAAAGATGCGATTTTTTCCGTAATGTCCAGAGAATTTTACACCCGGAAAAGCGAAAAGAGCTTCAATAGCGACATAGGGATTCCTCTTACGATAATAGGAAGGCAGAATGCCTGGTATAATCCGATAGAATGGATTAAGAATATTTTTGCAGGCCTGGAGCTAATTCTCATCAGGCGCAGCTATCCGGAATGGCTCATTCTTGAAGTAGGCGCAGACAGGCCCGGAGATATTAAAAAAATATCAAAGTGGCTTCATCCGGATGTCGTTGTGATTACCGCTTTTGCAAAAGTTCCGGTGCATATAGAATTTTTCAAAGGCAGAGAAGAGGTGATAAGGGAAAAAAAATATCTTGCGGAAAGCTTGAAGCATGACGGCTATCTCATAGTGAATGGCGATGATGATGACGCAATGAGGATGCGTGAAGAGTTAAAATACAATTCATTGGTTTACGGCACAGACAAGGTTTCCGACCTGGTGGCATCCGATGTAAAGATTTATTACGAGGAAGATAAGCCGTCAGGAATGACTTTCAAGGTAGGATACGGAGAAAATATAATACCGATAGTTATCAAAGGATCTCTCGGGATGCAGAACATTTATTCCAGCCTTGCGGCTCTTGCCGTGGGAATGACGCAAAAAATAAATCTTATAGAAGCCGGCGAAGCCCTTCTCAATCATGAGTCTCCCAAAGGAAGAGTGAAAATAATAAATGGCATTAAGAATTCCCTGATTTTGGATGACACATACAATTCTTCTCCCGCCGCCGTTTCAAATGCTCTCCTCATACTTAAAGACATTAAAAAAATGAAAAGAAAAATTGCCGTGCTTGGCGATATGCTTGAGCTGGGCAGGCATTCTTCAGAAGAACATTATGAAGCCGGCAAGCTTGCGGCAGAATGTTCGGATATATTATTTACGGTCGGAGTACGGGCCAGGAGAATTGCCGAAGGGGCTCTTGATGCAGAAATGGATGAGGAAAAAATATTCCAGTTTGAAGATTCTAAATCGGCCGGAGAATTCCTTAAGGATATGATAAAAGAAGGCGATTGCGTTATTGTAAAAGGTTCTCAATCCATGAGGATGGAAAAGGTGGTTTATGAGATAATGGCTGATCCTGAAAACGCATCTGAGTTTCTGGTAAGGCAGGATGAAGAGTGGAAAAAGAAATAGGAATCAGTACAATAAAAGATATGAATGAAACAAAAATCATAACCGAAGAAGAAAAAATGCTTGCTGATTTCAACAGCAAGTTCAAGCCTTTCCAAGGATTTCTTATAAAGGAATTGGAAAAAGATGCAGTATATGCAAATGACGATGAGCGTCATTTAAAAGAGGCAGAGATGGCATTGAAGTACGGAGCTGAATTCAGGAAAATAGCCGAAGAAAACCTCGATATAACCTCCGCAATAGTTTCAGGAGATTTTGAGACTGCTGCAAGCAAGATAATTGAAAAGATGCACTTGAAAACAGCAGCTTGATTTTTGTGACCCTCGTTATCCGAAATTGGAACCCGATTTTGGCACATATCAAAAGCTTCTTAGAATTTAAAAACTTTGAGAAACAAGAGGCGGATGATCTGCTGAAGCTAATCGCTTAACATTCGCCTCATCTGAATTCTATTCCTAAAAATCTTTTTGCCAAGGGACCAAAAGGTACCAAACTTGGTAAGCTGTGTGGATAACGGATGGCAAAAATGACCGGTTTTTCTTTTATATCAAACTGTGATTTAATACATTAGTTAAGACTTTAAAGCAAAACGTATGGAAAAATTTGAAATTCCTCCTCAACCAGAAATCAATATTGAAAATAATTTTCAGGACTTTATTCCCGAAGAATTTCTTGCTAATCCATTAGAATATTTTGAAAAATATGGACGCAATATCAAATCTGGAGAAATACTCTATGATTCAGAAAGTAAAGTAAAAGAAGACCCAACTGCTGTAAAAGATTTACCAGTTTGGAGAAATCAAAAAAATCAAGAATTACATACAGTAGGGAAAAAAGTAAATCTTGCTAAAGGAAAGGTTGGAGAATCAGGCGATCCATTTTATGAATATTCAATTATGGAAATAGCTAAAGAATTTGGTTTACCAGCACCCATACCAGTAGCAAAAGTAACTCACAACAACGAACATCTTATTGTTATGGAAAAGATAGAAGGTATTCGTTGGACTAATGAGGGAATGAAACCTATTCATAATTCTAATCTTACAGAAGCAGATAAGCAGAATTTAATTGCACAAGCAGAAGCCAGGATGTCCGATTTACAGCAAAAATATGAAGCTATTGGTTTACATAGAAATTGGAAATTGAAAGACATGGTTTTTAATATTGATATTCCAAATAAAAAGGTGATCGGTGTAATACCAACCGATTGGGAAAGAACAAAAATAAATACTGAGAAACTAGCCGAAGCACGACAAGAAAAAAATAAATAATAAATCACACAGTAGGGGTTCCAAATCCCCGTAGGGTACCCTTCCTATTTGGAACCCTTTTATTTCAAAAACCTTTAATTGAAGCCGTATTTAAAATACTGGTATTAAAATACAGTGATGTGACTCCACGGGGAATCGAACCCCGATTCTAGCCTTGAGAAGGCCATGTCCTAACCGTTAGACGATGGAGCCTGAAACAAAGCAAATATAACAGTTTTTGATATTTCGGGCAATGAAAAGGAGCCCCGAAGAGCTCCTTAGTAATCAAGCTTTGCCCATGGATCAGCAAGCTTTTTTTCGTCTTCCGTAAAAGATTGGCGAATATCCTCTTCTGCGGCCTGGACAGGTTTTTCCTCGCCAGACATCAGATTTATAAGATATGCTTTTCCTTTCCGGACAAGGCGAGAAATTTCTTTCTTTGTTCTTCCATATACATCCGCTGCTATCGCAATGGCGTCACGGAAAGACAATTTTCTTTCCCTGCGCAAATCAATTGCGTACAGGGCGGCTTCCAAAGAACGGCGGGGTATTGCTAGTCCCATATGCCTTACCTCCTTTCATTAAAGATTTAAGACTGTAATATTTTAACCCCTTAATATTATATTGTCAATAATAGAAAAAAGCCCCTTCCGGGCTTTTTAATCAAACCACTCTCTTTTTTCTTTCTTGTTCCCAAACGGATAAGAAGCTTTTTTTTCGTGTTTCTCCGGCTTGAGGAGCACGGCTTTTTTCAGCCTTTTCATGTCTTCTTCCGAAAGATTGGCCTTATTGTTTTCTAAAAACATCCCCAATAATTTCGCCGCATTTTTGGCATTATACTCTATACCTTCTTTGTCCATAAGCTCATGGAATTTCAAAACCAGTTCATCCACATCGCTGCCCTCGTATTCTTTTTTTCTTGGGATGGCTTCAAGCATATTATTATTTTACAAGCTCTTCTATGACTTCTTTTACAACAGTGCCATCAGCTTTGCCTTTGAGGTCTTTCATGACTGAGCCCATGAATTGTCCCATCTTTGTTTTATCTACAGTGCCGGCTTCGGCTATTTTTGCTTCAACTACTTTTTTAACTTCGTCTTTGGACATCATCTGAGGCAGGAAAACTTCGAGAATTTTCATTTCCGCTTCTTCGTTTTTTGCCAAATCTTGCCGTCCGCCTTTGGTGAACTGCTCTATGGAATCTTTTCTTTGCTTTACGAGGCGTCGTATTACATCGAGCGCATTTTCATCGGAAATTTCCGTTCCTTGGATTTTCTTGGCAAGCATTTCATTGGTGAAAGCAGCCTGGATAGAACGGAGAGTGGTAAGCCTTACCTCATCCTTTTTTATCATGGCATCCTTGATGCCGTCTTTGATTGTTTGATGGATTGTCATAGTAAAATATTAACACAATTATATTATTTTTAGTATACTTATAAGTATGTCATCGGCAATTTTAATCATTATACTCATCGCAGTCATTCTTTTTCTATTATGGAAAGCTTTCTATGCCAATAAACCTTTAAAGGAAGAGAAAAAAGATGATATTGGCTTAAAGCTCATCCTTGAGCAGATAAATGAGCTCAACAGGACAATAGATAAAAAGATAGGCGAGAATACGAAAGAGATGCAGGATTCAATAAAATACCAGTCAAACAAGTCATTTGATATTATCCGCGACATCACCGAAAAGCTCACGCGCCTTGATGAGACGAACAAGCAAGTTGTTTCTTTTGCCGATCAGCTCCAGTCTTTGCAAGATGTATTGAAAAATCCTAAACAAAGGGGCATTTTAGGTGAATATTTTCTTGAAACACTGCTTAAAAATGTATTACCTACAGGAAGTTATCAGATGCAATATCCTTTCAAAGACGGAACTATCGTGGATGCTGTAGTTTTCGTGAAAGATAAGATTATTCCAATCGATTCAAAATTTTCTTTGGAAAATTACAATAGGCTTGTAGATGAAAAGAATCCGGCTGAAAAAGAAAGGCTTGAAAAATTATTCAAGGAAGATTTGAAAAAGAGAATCGACGAGACGGCAAAATACGTAAAGCCTGGAGAGGGAACTATGGATTTTGCTTTTATGTTCATTCCGCATGAAGCGATTTACTACGACCTTCTTATTTCCCAAGTCGGCGCCATAAAAGTGAATACGAGAGACCTAGTTGAATATGCATTCAAAGAAAAGCACGTGATCATTGTTTCGCCAACATCTTTTTTGGCTTATTTGCAAACAGTCCTTCAGGGATTAAAAGCTCTCCAGATAGAAGAATCAGCAAAGGATATAAAGAAGAATGTCGAAGCGCTGCAGAAGCATCTGAACAGCTTTCAGGAATACCAGGAAAAGCTGGGAAATTCTCTCTCTACAACTGTAAGCCATTTCAATAATTCCAGCAAAGAATTCAAAAAGATAGACAAGGATGTTGTGAGGATCACCGGAGTGGAATCTGATATCGAACTTCTCGAGGTAGCCAAGCCAGATCAGGAGGATTAGCAATAAAAAAGTGACCCTGGGCTGCGCAAGGGTCACTCTTCGCGAGTGGAGAATCCGAAGTCCTTATGGTCGGATTCTTCTTTTGGCGCGTTCTCTGTGATGTCGAGCTCGAGTTTTTTACGCTCGGATGACGCCCCAAGATACGAAGCCGCTTCCATTCGCTTTTCTTTAAATACTCTTTTTCCGCCGATTAAGCAGGTATATGTAAGATACCAGACTTCTTTCATCGGATTCTCCTTTCCGGTCGTCTGAATTTTTGGAGCTGCGGCGACCTGCATCTGGATTAAGTATCTCAATAATGGATGCCGATGTCAAACGTGTGGAACAAAATAGCTTTTTATTGTATTATGGAAATCTATGAAAAAAGGCGAACATTCCGCATATGACCATTCCGAAATAGAAAAGAAATGGCAGGAATTCTGGGAAAAGAACAAGCTATTTGAATCCAAAGAAGATCCCAAGAAAAAGAAATTTTACGGCCTCATAGAATTTCCTTATCCGTCAGGAGACGGCTTGCATGTCGGCCATATACGCTCTAATACAGCGATGGATATAATTTCAAGGAAAAGAAGGATGGAAGGCTTCAATGTCCTTTATCCCATCGGCTGGGATGCTTTCGGATTGCCGACGGAAAATTACGCCATAAAAACAGGCATTCATCCGATAGAAGTTACCAAGAAAAATACCGATACGTTCAGAAGACAGCTCAAAGAGCTCGGATTTTCTTTCGACTGGTCTCGCGAGATAAATACCACCGATCCGAAGTATTACAAATGGACGCAATGGATTTTCCTGCAGTTTTTTAAGAAAGGATTGGCGTATAAGAAGAAGATGTTCATAAACTGGTGCCCGAAAGACAAGATAGGCCTTGCGAACGAAGAGGTCGTGGACGGATGCTGCGAGCGCTGCGGAACGCCGGTAGAGAAAAAAGAAAAGGAGCAGTGGATGCTTGCAATCACGAAGTACGCGGACAGGCTCGATAAAGATTTAGATGAAGTAAACTTTCTGGAAAAGATAAAAATCCAGCAGAGGAATTGGATCGGCCGCTCGGAAGGCGCGGAAATAGAGTTTAAGCTGGAGAAGCCGGCGGATAAGGTCAAATCAATAAAAGTCTTCACGACGAGGCCGGACACTCTATACGGTGTCACTTATCTTGTTCTTGCTCCGGAGAGCGATTATGTAAGCGGACTGAAAGCGAAGATTGAGAATTGGCCTGAAGTAGAAAAGTATATAAAGGAAGTAAAAAATAGGAGCGAGATAGAAAGGACATCGGAAGATAAAGAAAAGACCGGAATAGAGCTTGAAGGAATAAAGGTGATAAATCCGGTAAACAACGAAGCGGTGCCTGTCTGGATTGCCGATTATGTTTTGGCTCACTATGGAACTGGAGCTGTCATGGCCGTGCCGGCGCATGATGAACGCGATTTTGCTTTTGCAAAGAAATATGGACTGACTATAAAAGAAGTAATTACAGGCGGAGATATTTCAAAAAAAGCATATACCGAAGATGGAACATTAATAAATTCCGGAAAATTTGACGGAATGCCGAACGAGGAAGCAAAGAAAAAAATCACCGAATTTGCCGGAGGAAAAATTACTACCACATACAAGCTCCGTGATTGGATTTTTTCCAGGCAGCATTATTGGGGCGAACCTATTCCAGTAGTCATCTGCGAAAAAGACGGCATAGTCCCGCTCAATGAAAAAGATTTGCCTCTTGAATTGCCGATGGTGAAAAATTACCAGCCGACCGATACGGGAGAATCTCCACTTGCTTTGATTACCGATTGGGTGAATGTAAAGTGTCCGAAATGCAAAGGCAAAGCGAAAAGGGAAACTGATACTATGCCGAACTGGGCAGGTTCAAGCTGGTATTATCTTCGTTATACAGATCCGCATAATGACAAAGAATTTGCCGATATGAAGAATCTAAAATACTGGACGCCGGTAGACTGGTATAACGGTGGCATGGAACATACTACGCTTCATCTTTTGTATTCCAGATTCTGGCATAAATTCCTTTATGATCTGAAGCTCGTGCCCACAAACGAGCCATATATGAAAAGAACATCCCACGGCCTTATTTTGGGCGAAAGCGGCGAGAAGATGTCCAAGTCCAGGGGGAATGTAATAAATCCTGACGATATAGTGAAAAATGTCGGAGCGGATACTCTGCGCGTTTACGAGATGTTCATGGGCCCTTTTGACCAGCCTATAGCATGGAGTTCCGAAAGCATAGCCGGACCCAGGCGTTTTATTGAAAAAGTATGGAAGCTTCAGGATAAAGTTGAAGAAAAATTCAAGGATAATGAAGAGGTTTTAATCCAGCTTAACCAGACTGTGAAGAAGGTATCCGAAGATATAGAAAATATGTCTTTTAATACCGCTATTTCTTCAATGATGATATTTGCAAATACGCTTGAAAGCCGGGACAAGATAAGCAAAGAGGCGCTTTCCAGTCTCATAAAGGTATTTTCTCCGTTTGCTCCTCATGTATGCGAAGAGATATGGTCTAACTTAGGCAATAAGAAAACCATACTTGCCGAAAGCTGGCCGAAATATGATGAAAGCAAGCTGGTTTCTTCCAAAGTGAAAATTCCAGTCCAGGTAAACGGAAAGGTAAGGGGAATGGTTGAAGTCCCGGCCGGTTCAACCGAAGACGCTGTAGAAAAAGCCATTCTGGAAAACGAAGATATTTCCAAGTGGATTTCCGGCAAAAAAATCTCCAAAAAGATTTTTGTGGAGAATAGGATAATGAATTTTGTGGTGCTTGACTAGGGGGCGTTGACTTCTTTTTCATTATCTGTTAATATGTCTTGACAAGACATTTATTAAACAATATTAGCTTTAATAAAAGTTGCACAACAAATGAAAACGGCTTTAACGTTCAAACCAAAACAGTCCGTAAAAAACCTTCTTTCGGCGCTCTCCGATAAAGGCAGGGATGTGATAGTCAAAAGATATGGCCTTGGAAAAGACACCAAAAGGATGACTCTTGACGCTATTGGCAAGCTCTACGGAATAACCAGGGAAAGGGTAAGGCAGATAGAAAACCACGCCATAGAAGTCGTAAGAAAATCAAAGAATTACTCCGAAGAAAAAGCTGCTTTTGAAGAGCTTGAAAGGATAATAAAGTCGCTCGGCGGAATAGTCGTTGAGCAGGATTTGCTCGAATATATCTCAAAAGAAAAAGATCTGCAGAATCAGATAAACTTTTTGCTGGTCATAGGTCATCCTTTCACAAAAATGAAAGAAGACGATGATTTTAAGCATAGATGGTTTATAGACGAAGAGCTTGCCAAGAAAATCCACAGCTCTCTCAGGAAACTCTATGAAAATATCGGCGACGATGAGCTTGTAAGCGAGCAGGAAATGATAAAGACATTTTTGGGCTACATAGAGAATGTTTCCGAAGAATATAGGAAAGAGGAAATAGCAAAAAGATGGCTCGCTCTCTCCAAGAAAATCTCCAAGAATCCTTTGGGAGAATGGGGAAAAACAGAATCTCAGAACGTAAACACCAAAGGGATGAGGGATTACGCTTACCTTATTTTGAGGAAGCACGGTTCACCTATACATTTTAAAGAAGTGGCAAAGGCCATTACCGCGGTTTTTGATAAGAAAGCCCATGTCGCCACCACGCATAATGAGCTCATAAAGGATCCTAGGTTCGTGCTTGTCGGTAGGGGACTTTATGCTCTTAAGGAATGGGGCTATATGGACGGCGTCGTAAAAGACGTCATCGCCAAGCTTTTGGAAAAGCATGGGCCTATGACTAAAGACGAAATCATAACCAAAGTATTGAAGGAAAGGTATGTCAAAGAAAACACGATAGTCATAAATCTCCAGAACAAGAAATATTTCAAGAAAAACAAAGACGGCAAATACGAAGTCGTAAAATAAGATAGAAGATAAAAGGCCGCGGACAAATTTCCCGGCCTTTTGCATAAGACGCCGATTTGCTATAATCTAACGGATAAATAAATGCTGAATTATTTCCTAAACTCAATAAATACAGGCCTTTGGCCATATGTCATAAAAATACTCGTGGTTGTATTGCCTATAGCCATGCCCTTTGTCCTTATATACGGAATCTGGGTTTTGCGCCTCAGGTATCTGCAGATGAAGTTCATAGAAAGCAAAAAACCATGCCTTTTGGAAATAAGATTACCTAAAGAAATAGTAAAATCGCCAGCCGGAATGGAAATATTCTTTTCATATCTGAATGCCGGCGGAGCCGGATCTTACGGAGCCGCTTTTATAGAAGGAGAAACAAGGCCTTGGTTTTCATGCGAAATAGTTTCCATAGGCGGCGAGGTCAGATTTTTCATCTGGATGAATGACGGCGCTAAAAATAGGATTCTTATAGAAAACCAGCTCTATGCCGAGTATCCGAACATAGAGATCTATGAAGTTAAGCCGGAAGACGATTACGTAAACAACTTTCACTTCAACAAGGAAGCGGTCAATTTGCACGGCGCACAGTTTACTCTGACGCAGCCGGATCCATATCCTATAAAGACATATATAGATTACGGCCTGAACGACAATCAGAAAGAAGAATACAAAATCGATCCGCTTACCCACGTCATAGAATTCTTGGGTTCAATGAAAGATGGGGAAAATGCTTGGATTCAGATAATGTTCAGAAAACACGAGAAAGAAGGCTGGAAGCACGGAGTTTGGAAATCAGAAAAAGATCTGAAAAAAGAGACTGAAGCCGCAATTGAAGATGTGAGAAAGAAAGCTCTTCCGAAAGATGCTCCCGAAGGCTCGTTTAAATTTCCAAATCCCACGAAAGGCCAGACGGAAATAATAACCGCGCTTGAAAGATCCGCCACTAAAACGCCTTTCGATGCGATGATAAGGATTATTTATATAGCCAAGAAAGAAGTATTCAATCCGGCGCATATCGGCGGAGTCATGAATTGCCTCAAGCAATACGGCTCATTGAATCTAAACGGTTTCAAGCCGAGCTTTAAAACGGGACTGACTGACGGACAAAAAGATATGCAGCTTATTTTTCCGTTTTTGAAAAAAGGATTCGAAGAAAAGGTCAATATGTACAAGAAAAACATACTTCATGCATATAAGCTCAGGTCGTTTTTCGAACAGCCATATAAAAATTACGGTTCAAACGAACGTTTCCACAGGAACAAGCCTTTTGTCCTGACTACCGAAGAGCTTGCGACAATATATCACTTTCCTGGCAATATCGTTTCCCAGACGCCTACGCTTAGGAGGGTTCCTTCCAAGAAGTCGGAAGCGCCATCTAATATACCGGTTTAAAACATGGACCAGGAAAAACTTAATGAAATCAAGAAGTTCTTATCGTACAATTCGCTCAGAAATGAGCGCTTTGTTTTGGATTTCAAAAATAAGAATTTCATCTTGGCATCGAAACTTTTCATCGCCGTAATTTTTGCCATTCTCATTTCAATCAATTTTCTTCCTCCGCAGAATTTTCCAACAGGTTCCATATATAACCTGCGATCAGGACAGACATACACTAAAGTCGCAACGGACCTCACTGATAAGCAGGCGATAAAATCAGTATTCTGGTTTAAGACCTTCGTCTATATTTTTTCCCTAGGGGAAAGAAAAACCATAGCCGGCGATTATTCGCTTTATGAGAGGCAGAATGTTCTTACACTGGCATGGAGGCTTTCAAAGGGCGATATGGATACCAAGCCGCTCAAGGTTACGATTCCTGAAGGGCTCAACTCATATGAAATAGCCGATATCTATTACAAATATCTGCCGTTTTTCAGCAAAGAAACATTCCTTTCGGAAGTGCAAGACAAAAATCTTGAAGGATATCTTTTTCCCGATACATATTTTTTGATGCCGAGCACGGACGAAGATTCCATCATAAAAATAATGACGGATAATTTCAGCAATAAAATATCTGCTCTTAATACCGATATAGCGAAATCAGGACATTCACAGTCCGATGTGATCAAGATGGCATCTATACTCGAAGAGGAAGCCACTACCGAGGAAGACAGGAGGATCGTCGCAGGAATACTCTGGAAAAGAATAGCTTTGGGTATGGCTTTGCAGGTGGATTCTTCTTTTAAATATATAAACGGAAAAACAACAAGCGATCTTACGACTGCAGATTTACAGATAAATTCTCCATATAACTCTTATACACACCAAGGCCTTCCGCCAACGCCGATTTCAAATCCAGGCATAGAGACGATAGAAGACGCAATCAATCCGACAAAAACGCCGTACCTCTATTTTCTTTCCGGAGATGATGGAAAAATGCATTATGCCGCGACACTTGAAGAGCATAATGCCAATAAGGCCAAGTATCTAAAATAGCTAAAAGGGAAGCGTAAAAGTCATTTTTGACTCGTCTTTCTTCTCCCAGCCGGATGTATCTATTTTTATATCTTTTATTTCCCCGGTGTCTTTTTCCTTGAATTTTAAATTTCCATTCTTAAGAGCGTATTCATAAATATCTTTGGTTATTCTCACATCATCTATGCAGTAGTCTATGACTTTCTGCTTTTCGCCCTGATTCCACCATTTTACGGCAAGCCCGCCATGGGCGCTTTTTCCTTTGCCAAGTGTGGCTTCGGCAAGGGAATCGAGCTTCAATCTTCTGCCAAGAGATTTTCTGACTTCTTTGAGAAGATCGAGGGTTTTGATTTTGGTCAGGTCGCCAGAATAGTATTTTGCGAGAACAGGAATATCGAAATGGTCTATATTGTACCCGATAAGCTGGTCGGCCTTTTCGAAATATGGCCAAAGGTCTTTCAGGTTTTCCTGAGTGAAAGACATGTATTTATCCGTTTCATAATCGTAAATGCAGCAGACGGACATATCAAGCTTGGACATGTCCGACAAGCCCACATCAAAAAAATCATTGCTTGTTTCTATATCGAATACGACTTTTTTCATTTATTTGATAGCGTTTGCGATAGTTTCCGCAGTTATTTCAGTCTCGTTTCCGGTTGAAAGCTCTTTTATTTTGAGTTTTCCAGTTTTTACTTCATCTTCGCCGACAATAATCACATAAGGAATATTATTCTTATCTGCGTATTTTATCTGTTCGCCGACTTTCTTGCCGGAATAATCAACTATTGCGCTGATGCCTTGTTCCCTCGCTTTTTTAGCGAAATCTTGAGCATAAACTATAGAATTTTCATTCAGGACGCAGATATAAAGCTTGGCAGGAGCTTCAATCTCTGGAAGTAATCCGTATGTTTCAAGCATGTCGCGTATGATCACATCTCCCATTCCAAAGCCTACGGCCGGCACTTTTTCTGCTTCAAAAATATCAAGAAGATTATCATAGCGGCCGCCGCCAAAAATTGCCCTAGGGTTTTCTTTTCCCGTATCGTATATTTCAAAAACTATTCCCGTGTAGTATTCCGCTCCACGCACTATCTTCTCGTCAAAAGAAATATTTTTTATGCCGATTTTCTCGAGTTCTTTCATAAGAGTTTCGGCATCTTTTTTTGTGGCATTAGCATTTACATTTATCCTTATCTGGAACTGTTCATCTTTAAATCCGAAGTTTTTCATTATCTCATATGAAAGAGATACCATTTCTATGTCGGCTTGGATGCTTTCGATTCCGAAAATATCCGCATTAAACTGGAAAAATTCGCGCGTTCTTCCTCGCTGAGGCTTTTCATACCTGAACATGTTAGATATAGAGTACCAGCGTATAGGGAACTTAAATTCTTTTCTTTTCGCCGCTATCATTCTTGCAACTGTTGGAGTCATTTCCGGCCTAAGAGTCACTTCACGTTCACCCCTGTCTTTAAAAGTATATGTCTGCTCATTTACGATTTCCTCGCCGGATTTTGCCTTATACAAATCTGACGGTTCAAGCACGGATGCGCCGTATTCCTGGTAGCCGAAGCTTTCGGCTGTTTTTTTCCATATGCCAAAAATATAATTCTGTATCGCCATGTCGGCAGGGTAAAAATCCCGCACACCTTTGTACGGCTCAGTATTGATTTTCTGTTTTTTATCCATTTCTTTCATGAACTGAGCTATTCTAGCAAATTAGGGCTTTAAAAACAAAGAGCCTTTTAATTAATTGACAAAATATATTATATTGTGTATAGTGCGTAAGTTGGAATCTTGAAAATGGGGGACAGATAAATGGTCAAAGAGATCAAGACTTTGTTTAAAAAGAGGAAGAAAGCTGAGAATAAGCTTCCAAGGCTCCAAAGAATGGTATACGATATCGAGTCTAAACTCGATAAGCTCGATTTGCCGCTGGAGCTCAGGAAGATGATTCTGAACCGTGATCCAAAAGCTGAGGCTGAGGTCACAAAGCATTGCCGCAAGATCAAGGTCTTGAAACACCAGCTTTATAAGGTGTACCGTCTCATTGAAAAGGAAAAATCGAGATGGGTAGTTCCAAAGTAAGGATTTTCAACGCTATGGCGCGGGTCAAAAGACCGGCGCCTTTTTTTATTTTCCAAACTTACTTCTTAAAGTCTTTGTCAGATATTTCTTCCTTAGCCTTATGTTTTTAGGAGTGATTTCAAGGTATTCGTCATCGCTCATGACTTCAAGGCCTTTTTCTATATCGAGCTTATACGGAGGAACAAGATAAAGCGCTTCATCAGATGAAGATGCGCGGACATTGGTAAGGTTTTTATTTTTTATTGGATTCACTTCCAGATCTTCGCCATTCAGCACATGTCCTATGACCATGCCTTCATAGACTTCAGTTGCGGCATCTATATACAAGACGCCTCTTTCCTGGAGGTTCCAGAGAGAATAGGCCATGGCTTTGCCTGTCATCATCGATGTCATGGAACCGAATTCTGTTTTTTGGATTTCTCCGGCATAAGGCCTGAAGCCGATGAATCTAGAAGAAAGTATTCCAAGTCCTTTGGTGTCCACTACGAAAGCGCCGCGATATCCGAGAAGCCCTCTTGTAGGCACTTCGAAAATCATCCTGACCTGATTGTCATTTATTTTCATATCCTTCATTATGCCTTTTCTTTTTCCCAGCTTTTCTATGACAGTTCCCTGGAATTCAGAAGGAACATCCACAATGACTTCTTCATAAGGTTCGGATTTGACTCCGTCCACATCTTTTATGATGGCTTGGGGCTGGGAAACCTGGAGCTCGAATCCTTCTCTTCTCATATTTTCTATCAAAATGGCTATATGAAGCTCGCCGCGGCCGTATACAATCATAGGCTCCGTATTGAAATCGACTTTGAGGCCGACATTCACTTCAAGCTCTTTTTCAAGCCTTTCCCTGATCTGTCTTCCGGTGACGAATTTTCCTTCTCTGCCGGCAAACGGGGAATCGTTGACCAAAAAGTTCATGGAAATAGTAGGCTCATCGATATTTATTGACGGCATAGGTATCTGATCCTTGTTTTCGCAAATCGTTTCGCCAATATACGCATCCAAAATTCCGGCTATCATTACGATATCTCCGGCAAAAGCTTCGGCAACGGCTTCCTTCTGCATTCCTTTGAAAGTATAAAGTTTTGTTATTTTTACGGTTCTTGTTTCGCCATTCGGTTTCTTTACAAAAATCGTCTGCCCGTCTTTCACGGAGCCGGTGTATATCCTTGCGATTCCCATTCTTCCGAGGAAGTTGTCATAAGCGAGGTTGAAAATTTGCGCGGTAAAAGGCGAAGCCAATTTTTCAGGCGTTGCTGCCGGCGGAACTTTTTCCAGAATCATATCAAGAAGCGGAGTCAGGTCTTTCTGCTCGTCTTTTAGGTTTTTCATGGCGACGCCTTTTCTTCCGACTGCGTAAATGACAGGGAAGTCGAGCTGCGCATCATTTGCGCCAAGCTCCATAAAAAGCTCAAGTACTTCTTCGTGGACTTCTTCCGGCCTTGCGGCTGGCTTATCGATTTTATTTATAACTACAATAGGCTTAAGGCCAAGCTCAAGAGATTTTTTAAGGACGAATCTTGTCTGGGGCATAGGGCCTTCTTGCGCATCTACGACTAGGAGAACCGTATCAATCGAGCGGAGTACGCGTTCGACTTCAGAGCCGAAGTCAGCGTGTCCAGGTGTATCGACAATATTTATTTTCGTATCTTTGTAGAAGATGGAGGTATTTTTTGCATAAATTGTGATGCCACGCTCCTGTTCAAGCTTGTTTACGTCCATGCTAAAGCCCTCTTCAACCATCCCGGTCTGCTTCAAAATCGCGTCTGTCAGGGTCGTTTTGCCGTGGTCGACGTGGGCTATTATAGCTATATTGCGTATTTCCATTTCGGTTTCAAATTAAAACGCGCCGAAGCGCTTCAAATGAGAGCTATTTATACCAATTTTTTATTAAAAGGTCAATTCATCCGCCGCATTTATCCGTTTCTGTGGAAAGGCAGGTTTCATTATTGTTTTTTATGGTGTTATAATATTTCACATGAGCAGAGAAATTGAAAAAATAAAAAAATACGTGCGGGCCGCAGATTATATTTCTGTCGGGCAGATCTATTTGCAAAACAATTTTTTACTTAAAAATAAACTGACCTTCGACGATATAAAGAACCGCTTGCTGGGGCATTGGGGTACTACGCCTGGCATCAATTTCACCTACGCATGCCTGAACAATCTGATAAATAAGACCGGCGCCAATATGATTTTTCTTCTTGGCCCAGGACACGGATTCCCGGCAATACAGTCGAATGTTTTCTTAGAGGGTTCGCTTGGCAAGTATTACAAAGAAGCTCAAAAAAATGAAGATGGAATAGGCTATATCATGCGCAGTTTCAGCTGGCCATACCAGTTTCCATCCCATTCGAGCCCAATGACTCCCGGAGTCATACTTGAAGGAGGAGAGCTCGGCTATTCGCTTGCAACCGCATATGGCGCGGTGCTTGATAACCCTGATCTGATTGCTGCATGCCTTGTCGGCGACGGAGAAGCGGAGACTGCGACTGCCGCTACCGCCTGGCATCTTTCTAAATTTATCGACCCTGCGGTAAACGGCGCGGTATTGCCGATACTTCACTTAAATGGCTATAAGATTTCCGGTCCTACAATCCAAGGAAGGATGAAAGATAAAGACCTTATGAATTTGTACAAGGGATACGGCTATGATCCTATTATAGTCGAGACGGATAGTAAGGGTGAAAACGGCGAAGGCGACCTGGTATATTATGAAATGGTAAAAGCTCTCGATAAGGCATATGCATCCATAAAAAAAATCCAGACCGAAGCAAGAAAAAATCCAAACAGAAAGCTGGATGATTATTTCCATTTTCCAATGATTATAATGAGGACGCCGAAAGGATGGACAGGACCCAAACATATGAAAAGCTGGGCGCTTGAAGGCAGAGGAAAGCCGTTTGATGCTAAAGTCGAAGGAAACTGCTTCGCCCACCAGGTCGTCGGAAGAGAAATGAAAACCGATTCTACCGAGCTTGCGGCTCTTGAGCACTGGATGCAATCGTACAAGTTTGACGAGCTGTTTACACCGGGAACAGGTTTTATAAAAGATATAGAAGATATGGTTCCAAAAGAAGGCTTGAGAATGGGCGATAATCCCGTAACTTTCGGATTGAAAAAAGGAGATGCTTCCAAAGATCTCGTTTTACCTGATATCAAAGAATATGAGACAAAAATCGGCAGTCCCGGCGAAGTTTCAGTCGGGGCAATGCAGAAAATCGGAGAATATTTTGGCGGAGTCGTAAAATTGAACGAAAAGCAAAGAAACTTCAGGATGTTTTCCCCAGATGAGACTTATTCGAACAGATTGCATTATATTTTCGATGCCACGCCGCGCGCTTTTGCCGGCAGGCTTGAAAGCTGGGATATTGATCTTGCACGAGATGGCAGGGTAATTGAGATGCTTTCCGAAAATGCGCTTCATGGCCTTGCCCAAGGATACTCGCTTACAGGCAGATGGGCCGTATTTCCTTCATACGAATCGTTTATGGCGGTTGTGGACAGCATGGCTGAGCAATACAGCAAATTCCTCAAGATTGCCAGAAAGACAGAGTGGCGCGGAGATGTACCATCACTTACATATATCGATACTTCAAGCGGCTGGAGGCAGGAGCACAATGGCTTCTCGCATCAGAATCCGGGATTTATTTCCGATCTTCTTATGAAGAAGCATGATTTCATAAATGTATATTTTCCTGCAGATGAGAATGAAGCCATACTTGTTGCCGAGAAATGCTTGAAGTCAAAAAACGAGATGAATGTCATAGTTTCTGAAAAAACAGTTGAGCCAGTCTGGTTTTCTGCCGACCGCGCAAAGGAAGAGCTTGATAAAGGCCTTTCCATATGGGAATTCGCTTCGGATGAGAATCCTGATATCGTTCTTGCCGGCTGCGGGCAATATCTGACCAAAGAAGCCCTTGCCGCAGTGCAGCTTCTCAAAGAAGAGGCTCCGGAACTCAAGGTACGATTTATTAATATTCTAGAGCTTTCGCCTAATACTCCAGGTGCAAACAAGATAAGCGTGGAGGAATTCGAAAGATATTTTACAAAAGACAAGCCGGTCATTTTCAATTTCCACAGCTATCCGGAAACGCTCGAACAGATTCTCTTTTATTATGTTAATAGCCTGGACCGGTTTGAGGTGCATGGCTATATGGAATCAGGTTCAACAACGACTCCGCTAGACTTACATATAAGGAATAAGACCGACAGATATACGCTCGTTGCTGAAGCTGCAGAAAAAGCCGCAAAGATCGGCGCGCTAGATAGAGAAAAGGCGAAGCGTATCACCAAAAAATATGAAAACAAGAAAAAAGAGCACAAGGAATACATATTGCAGCACGGAGAAGATCCAGAGGAGATTTTGAATTGGAAATGGACTATTAAAAAATAAAAAAGAAATAAAAATGACGGAAAAAAGATACTTGGTGGTCAATATGGGTTCAGTTTCAGCAAAATATTCCATTTACTCCGAACTTACGGAATTATTTTTCATTCATTTTGAAATAGAAAAAGGAGGCGCTCTTGCCAATATTTATGCTTCAGGCAGGAAGGGAAGCGCTAAAACGGAAAACGTAAGCTTGGAAATTTTCCACAATTCCCTGGAATATTTTTTAGAAAAAGCTGTAGAAAACAAAATGATAGAAAGCAAGGAGGATATCTCATCTGTCGGCATAAGAACAGTTGCCCCAGGAATATATTTTCAGGAAGACAGGATAATCGACTCCTTTTTCATGGATAATATTCTTGAAAAGGAGCTTGAAGCGCCCCTTCATATCTATATAACCCTTGAAGAGATAAAAGAGCTAAGAAAGCTTTTTCCTAAAACTCCCATAGTAGGCATATCGGACAGCGCATTCCATAAAAACGTGCCTGATTTCGCCAAATATTACGCCATACCGAAAGATATGGCAGTAGAGTACGAAATATACCATTACGGCTATCACGGAATTTCTACAGGCTCAATAATCAATAAAATTTCAAAATCCGGAAGGATTCCCTCAAAGACAATAATATGCCATCTGGGCGGTGGTTCTAGCGTTATAGCTGTTAAAGACGGCAAGAGCTTCAATACATCCATGGGTTATTCGCCGCTTGAAGGCGTTGTCATGGCGACGCGTTCCGGAGATATAGATCCTATAGCAGTGATACATCTCGGAAGAAAACTCAAGAAAAGCGAAAATGAGCTTGAAACATATTTTAACAAGCAATGCGGACTACTCGGGCTTTCCGGAATAAGTTCCGATGTCAGAGATCTGCTTTCCGCCGAATCAAAAGGCGATAAGGGTGCCGAGCTTGCGCTTCTAAAGCTTGTGATGTCCATAAAAAAATACATCGGCGCATTCTCAGCAGAGATGGGCGGCATCGATATGCTTGTATTTTCGGGAACAATAGGCGAGAGATCATTCGTAATCAGGGAAAGGATTTTGAATGGCCTGGAATATCTCGGAATAAAATTTGATAAAGATATGAATAATAAAACGGATGGAATCGATGCAAAGATATCATCGTCTGATTCAAAAGTTGAAGTACAGGTCGTTTTGACCGACGAGATGGAGGATATGGCGGAACGTCTTAGGAAATTCAGAGTCCTTAAGCCTCAGCCATACGAAAAGATGAAGAATAAGCATTTAAGCAAATAATGTCCGGCATATTTTCTTGGGTTTTTCAATATATCATCGCTTATAAATATTTGGCCATCTTCACAGTTTTTTTTGTGAGTTCTTTCGTATTGCCGCTTCCTTTGAACGAAATAAACCTTGCTATGAACGCTTATGTCACGGCAAATCCTGGATTCATGAGCCATTCTGGAATATTTTTTACAACTCTTGCCGGCTATTTATCCGCCGACTCCGCCGGATATTTTCTGGCTTATCTTCTAGGCAACCTTATATTTGAAAAGCTCAGCATTAAAAAAGACGAAAAATTTTATAAGACAGAAGATTGGCTCAAACGCTATGCTCCAGGAACGATATTTTTGGGAAAGATAGTAGGCCCCTTCGGTCCGATGATAAATTTTGTTTCCGGCCTCATAGGAATACCGTATGGTAAATTTCTAACTTACGATTTTCTAGGTAATTTTACCAACGTGGTAATATTTACTTCTGCAGGAATCCTTTTAGGAGACAATTGGCAGGTATTCGTTCAGAATAGCTGGCCTCTGGCATTTTTCGTAATAGCGCTTTTTATCCTATACATATACTACCGTTCGAAGAAAAAATTGAAACAATAAAAATGCCAGACGCCGTGGAAGCACGTCATTAGTTGTCTCTGCTATAGCCGGAATTTTTAAATTCCTCAGACCCATTGAAGTATCTTGTGCTTGTAGAATTTCTTATGCCATTATTACCAGAAGATTCATTTACGCTATCCTCTGGCCTTTTGAGTTCCTGCGCATTATTCAATTGGCCGTTCATCTTATTAAGTATGTCAGAGTGTTCATTTATCTTATTATTGAAATCGGCTTCCATTTTTGGAGCATTTGAAGGGCTTCCACCGTTTTTTTCCTGATTGGCAAGATTCAAGACATTCTCTTTGTGTTTTTTATAATTATTATCCAGATTTTCAGCCGCAGATGTGGAAAGTTTGCCTTCTTTGGAAAGCGTTTCCGCTTCTTTCAGCCTTTCTTCGGCCAAGCTTGTTTCAACCTGAGCTTTTTGTTCAGGAGTCGCAGCCAAAGCTTCTTTTATCGGCTCAACGATATTGACTTTTACAGGATAGAGAATATCTCCCGGAAGTGATTTTTCAGAAGCATAAGCTGCGCTTCCACCGGCAAGAACGACAACCAAAACAGCGGCAAGAACATAGGATATTCTTCGTCCCATTTGAGATGATATCGAAGAAATTATCCCTTTGAAATAAGGAGTTTTTACAGGAGCGGAGAATTTCATATGCAATTTCAAGTTGCTCAGGATTTTATCCCTCTCTTCTTGAGTAAGGGATATTTTTTTCAAACCCTCTATTCCTTTTTTAAAATCATTATTCATCTAGTTTTTTGTAATCAGTCATCTTTTTCAGCTCTTCTATTCCTCTGTGCACTCTTACTGCCGCCGCACTTTCTTTTATTCCGAGAACCCTGGCTATTTCCGCATTGTCCATTCCCTCGACATATTTCAGATAAATCGCTTGCCGGTATGATTTTGGCAGATCATCTACCTTTTTAAGAAGATACCTGGCTTCGGTTTCAAGTTCTATATCAAGCTTGGCACTGTCTTGCATGGGAACAAATTCTTCGCCGAAATCATCATTTCCTTCTGAGAAGGCCTCAAGAGACATGGGTTTCTTTTTTCTATACCAGTCTATTACAAGGTTATGAGCTATTTTAAAGACCAATGCCTTGTCATCCGTTATTTCTTTTTCTTTAGACAACAGATCCCAGTATTTTGTAAAAGTTTCCTGGGTGATCTCAACCGCCTTTTCTCTGTCCGATACCTTCAAAAGGCAGTATCGAAATACCGCATCCGCATATTTTTCATATAACTCTGTAAAGCGTTCTCCCACGATATCTCTTGTTTAATTAGACGGATAAGATGCAATAATATTACATTACTTAACTTACCGGTTTAATTATAATAAAACACAAAATGTTTTATGTCTACGTAAATAATCTTATATGTCTGCGTCTTTAACCTACGCATAGGTCGCAATCCTTTTATAAGGAATTAAGCCAAAAAACAATATGAAAAAACAAAAATTTATAATTTCAATTATCAGCATCCTGCTCATGGCTTCATTCGGAGCCCTTACTGCATTTGCCCACGAGGATAATGGCAATGACAATGGAAGCTATGATAGTGCTTCATCGACAGCATCTTCTACTGTTTCGAAATCAAAACTTGAACAGTTTGCCGAAGACATAAAGTCTAAATTCGACGACATCAGATACAAAGCCTTTGATAATGAAAAGAAAGCTATTGGAAGCAGATACGATAACGCTATAAATAGCCTGAATAATATGGCAACCAGAACGGAATCCATGATTGTAAAATTCCAGGCAAGCAGCACAATGGACTTGTCTTCCACAACCGCTTTGATGGATATTGCAAATGCTAAAATCGCCGCAGCGCAAAGCGAAGTCGCAATACTTGACGGATTATTGTCGCAAATTACAGCTACGAGCACTGCTTTAAGCACGGCTTCCACCACAAGGCAGTCTGAGCTCGCTCAAATAAAAAATGAGACCAAGAAAGCCGATGCGGCCCTTAAGGATGCACAAAAAGCGCTTGTGAATGTAATATCTTCATTGAATATGTCGATACACCAGAATGACAAAGATAAAGATAAGGGGGATTACAAGAACACAACATCAAGTGCAACATCCGGCGAAGGAACAAACTCAACTTCTACCGAGGCCACTTCCTCACATGAAAGCGGGCAGGGATTCCGCTTCAATTTGGGATGGTTAAATCCGTTCGGGTGGTTCGGCAGAATATAAAAATTTAACAGCAAAATAAAAACAATCCTGTTGAGCGCAGGATTGTTTTTATTTACTGGTACTGTATATAAATAGGCCTAGGAGTCAGATTCATAATATCTTCCGGAGTAAGCATAGTCGAGCCGTTTCTTAAATCATTATTGTAAAAAAGCTTGATCCCTGTAAATTCCACCGGTTCTTTGTAGATATATTGGTAGTATATGGCCAGCTTGCCGGACGTATCGCCCCAGCCATCCATATTCATCACAACCTGGACCTCGGGAACAGTTTCTATTTCCTGTGAATTGGTCACCATATTTTTTGTGAATCTGTGCACTATGAGTACTTTTGGCGGAAGATTATATTTTTTTACTATGCCGGACAGGTAATTTATCGCATAGTTTATATCTTTTGCGTCTAGCGTCCCTATATAAATTGCCCCCGGAACTTGTCCTGGCTTCATTGCGAATTCAGGATCTATGGCAAGATGGACTTGAGGCATCGCGAGCCATTTTTCGAGAGTCGGAATTTCGGCTTGCAAATCGCTTTGTCCGACCTGCACATCTAAGATTACAATCCCGTTTATTTTTTTTGCCATATCAACCGCTTTTTGTATCTGGTCATCCGGCATCCTGAGCCTGTATTTTCCGTCGTCTCCCGGATATCCCTGTGCCGTTATGGCGATGTATTGAATGGCGGGAATCGCCGGAGTATTCGGATCAACCTCATCCCATTTCTGCAATTCAATATTGAGCAGATCGAATACCTGGGATTCCGGATATTCTCCTAGCACACCCATCTGGGTGGAAAGGAAATTTCCGTAATATGCGATAATCCTGTGAAATGGAAGTATTGCGCCATCAAGAGGATATGTCGTGCTTGCCATTTTGCTTGCGCCGGCTGGCCATAGTTGTGCATCGGCTTTTGTTTTTATATTGGCAAGATCCAGCATTTTTGCATCATAATCCTCTTTATCGAGCGCAAGAATTTGAGGGGAAGTTATTTCATCCAGTATGCCCTGTATATTTTTTATCTGGAAAGTTTTTATATTTATGCCCGTATTTCCGTAAAAAGCCATAAAAAGCACAGCCAGTATATAAATCAATATTATAGCCGTCCAAAATCTTATATCCTTAACCGTTTTCCAAGTTTTTTTAAATATATTTCTTGCCATATCTATACGAGCTTCATTATAGCCCTGGAAATCTTTTTAGGATCATGCCTTATTATTTCCGCCTGAATAGCCATATCCCCAGATATTATTTTTTTGGCATATTTTTTCAAATTGCCGGAATCCGTATTTATGGGAAAAGATCTTTCATTCTTATATTTTTTTATCAGGGCCGGCTTAATAGGAAAATTATTGACAAGTATATAGTCCAGTTTTTTCATTCCGAGGTAAGAAAGAAGAGTTTTCGCAAAATCCGATGCCTTAAAATCATTGGTTTCACCCCATTTCGTCATTAGGTTCAGTATATAGGCTTTTTTGGCCCTGCTTTTCCTTATGGCATTTGCAAATCCTCTTACAAGCACATTCGGCAATATTGAAGTATACAGGTCTCCTGGGCCCATAACTATCAGATTTGCTTCCATTATGGCCTTATGCGCTTCCGAGTAAATATTGGCTTCAGGTTCAAGATATATTTTTTTTATTCTTATGGATCCGTCATGTTTCGGCACATCTATATCCGTTTCTCCTTTTATGATTTTTCCATTTGAAAGTTTAGCGCAAAGAGTCGCATTATCGGTGGAGACTGGAAGTATCCTATGTTTTATATTTAAAATATCTTCAGCCATTTTTATTGCCCCAACTTCGTTTCCTGAAATACCGATAAGAGCTTGCAGAAAAAGATTTCCGAAAGAATGTCCTTTTAGAGAACTTTCCTTTGGGAATCTATAGCTCAAAAGATCCCTGAGCGTGGAATTTCCAGAGTCTGGAGCAAGGGCAACAAGAGATCTTCTTATATCGCCTTGAGGAAGAGTGCCGAATTCATCCTTAAGTATTCCTGTACTTCCGCCATTGTCAAAAGCCGTCACTATCGAGGTTATTTCCACTGGATAATTTTTAAGGCCTTTCAGGACATTGAATATTCCAGAACCACCGCCTATTACTACGATTTTTTTCATCTCGATTAGTCTAGCATAAAATATATTTACGAGGAATATTATTTTGAAATAAAAAAGCCCCGCATGCATTGTTGCACGGGGCTTTGGCGTCGGTTTAAAGGTAAGCGACATTTTTGTTCTGAGGGTTCTTCTTACGAAGCTCCATCAGTTTGCCGCGAAGCCTAAAAATCTCAGTATCAAGGAAATCATTCATTTCCGTGATAATTTTCCTCTCCTCTGTTCCATCAGGGGAGTAAGGAATCAGACCTGAAAGCGTTTCAATGAGCTGTCCAATGATACGGAACTGCTCTTTCACGTTTTCAGCAAGCGTCATGGCATTCATATGCTTCTTGTGAATCATATGAATTATGGTTTTCCTTTGAGGATCACCTGGGGAAGATTTCTGGAACACCTCCTCCATTTTTGCCACGGTCATCGCAGAACTTTTTTCGTTGCTCATTTGCGGCCTCCTTAAGAACCTACGTATCTAATTATATTATATATTATGTAATTTGTCAATAAATAATAGCCGGAAAGATCATCTGCATATTAAGACGTAACTGGGCGTATTTTTTTACATATTTTTTACTTAATCATTTTTTGTTATGAACAGGCATAAAAAAGCAGCAATGTTATAATATACCCATATAACTGTTATTCATTAATAATTTAATAAATAAAGATAAATGAAAACTTTAACAAATACGACAAAAAATCAGATTCTTTTGGGTGCGGTTCTCCTTATAGTTATTATATTAATATTTATGCTAAGCCAGTCTTCCGGAAATAATGGCGTGGCGAACAATGTGGAAAGTTCATCTACCGCAGAAACATCCAATACGGTTTCTACTTCGCCAAAAACGACATCCTCAAGCGCAACAAAGCCTAGCGTAGTCACTTCGAGCGCATCAAGCAATACGATAAATATTTACAGCCTTTCTTTCAGTCCAAAAGCCTTGAATATAAAATCCGGGTCAGTCGTTACATGGATAAATGACGACAATAAAATACACAAGATTATCGCCGATAACCTCGGGCCTACAAGTAATGATCTTTTGCCCGGTCAAAAATACAGCTTCAAATTTACAGCGGTAGGCGTATTCGGATATCACGATTACTATAATTCCACCACTACAGGGACAATAATAGTAAACTAAAAAATATAAAAACACCAGGGGATCCCCGGGTGTTTTTATATTTTTTCCTGCAAGAAGAGTTCGAAATCTTTTTTGAATAGAAGTTCTCCTATGTGGAATATTGTATAGGTTATGAAGAATGCTGAAAATACATCTATGGAATAGTGAAGATGGCCCATAAGGACTATTACTCCGAAAGCAACCGAGCTTAACAAGAATATTACTCTCAGCTTGATATCTTTCCAGAAAATAAGGGACATTAAGAAAGGAAGGCCGGTATGTGCGGAAAAGAAAAGATCTCCGCCGGAGGTAAAATCTTTTATTATATTGCTGTCTATAGGAACTTCTGTAGGAAACGGCGCAATATGCGTAAGGGAAATCGATATTGAGCGTATTATGATGAATAAAGCTATGCTTTTTAAGGTGAATGGAATAGCTTTCGGCTTAATCAAAAGTATTACTGATACGAATAGCCAGAAAACAATTGGCCCGTATACAAAAAGGTCGTCAACATTATAAACAGGTATATTAGAAAGTATGATATCTGTAACTGAATTGCT
This sequence comes from uncultured bacterium, assembly GCA_963840885.1. GTDB lineage: Bacteria > Patescibacteriota > Minisyncoccia > Phycocordibacterales > GWA1-40-21 > Bog-1340. The sequence continues at coordinate 70,669 of CAWJAN010000001.1, read as the reverse complement.
GGCGCTTTTAGTGGCGTATGCTCCGGCATAATAGTTTATGATTAAGCTTACTATAAGAATAAAAAAGCTAATAGCGATGGATATCACGAATTCTTTGTTGTAAGCATTTTTGTATCTTTCTACTATTTTTCTCATAATTTTACCTGTAATCCTCGTATTTTTTTGTGGCAGGCTTATGCATTATTATTTCGTGAAGAAAGTTTAGCACATAAACGTAAGCCGTTCCAATGGTGCCCTGTTTATTAAGCCTTCTTGGTGACGTTTCCATTGAAAAACTTGATTTAAATTTAACTTTTCCGAATTTGCTCGCGCGTCTTGCAATATCGGTATCTTCGCCGTAGAAATCTATGGTAGTATCGAAACCGCCCATTTTTTCAAGGGTTTTTCTCCTTATGGCGAAGTTTCCGCCGATTATCATGTATCCGGTTATCCAGTATGTCGGTATTCCCAGAAAATACCAGTACATCCATATGGAAAGCTTTTTAATCCAGGATACATTGTAGTAAACATATTTTCCGCTAAGCGCTACGATTTTTTCATTCTGAAATTCATTCAAAAGTGTATTGCACCAGCTTGATGGCATCCTGGTATCGGCATCGTTGTAGGCGAGTATGTCTCCGGTCGATTCCATGTATCCACGCTGCCTTGCTTTAGTAATTCCTTTTTTATCTTCCCGTATGACTCTTACGCCTGGAAATTCAGATGCGACTTCTGCAGTTTTATCGGTACTCGCATTATCTACAACAAGTATTTCATGAAAAAAACCGTTTGAGCTCTTGATGGCGTGTTCCAGGCAGTCTCCTATGTATTTTTCTTCGTTATAAGCCGGGATTATAAGAGATACTGAAAAATCTTTTTTAACTATAAGTTTTCTCATCTCGTATATCTGTTTGAAATATCCGTAAATGGAAATCGTTTTCAGTATGTCAGCATGCATTTTTAGGTCTTCCCAAAAACCTGATTTGCCGTGTTTAGCAGATTTTGTAGGAGTAGCGACATCCGGCCAAACCACTATTTTAAGTTTAATTTTATTTTTTACTGCAAGTTTGTTCAAAAAAACCTCCAATCCGAAATTCGGAATGGCTGCGATTTCATCAAGATGATTATCCACCAGATTCCTCCTGAATATTCTTTCTCCGGAGAGGGGATCAAAGCCTATGATTTTTTCATAAATATAATCAAATAACGGCTTGAATTTTCTCAAGCTCATGGCCATATACGCTTTTTCATTAAGAACTGGGTCTATAAGCTCGCTTATATATTCTTTGGTAAGTCCGGTCAGATCAGCATCTATTAAAAGAAGAATATCTCCTTTAGTATTTTTAATGCCGGTTAGCACGGCTTTGCTTTTGCCCGAATTTTTCTCATGCCTTATCAGTCGCACTGAAGCAAAAGAAGATGCTATGCCGGCGGTTTTATCATTTGAGCAGTCGTCAATTACGACCACCTCGTCTATAAGCGGATGGTTTTCTACAGCTTTAAGAACATTGCCGATATTTTTTTCTTCGTTATAAGCCGGGATTATGCATGAAACGGCGTGTTTTTTTATGTTCATCTTTTACTATTATAATTTTTGATGATATCATATTTACTGTCTTTGACTACACAAAAATATGCACCTTACTTTAGATGCCATTCTTGCGCTTACTGTTCACTACGGATATTTATTTCTGTTTATCGTATCATTTCTTGAAGGCCCGATTGCCACTGTAATTGGCGGTTTTTTGGCGGCGCAAGGCATTTTTAACCCGTATCTAGTCTACGCCATAACTTTTTTCGGAGATCTGTTTGGTGATCTCGGCTATTATTACATAGGCTGGTTGGGCAAACGTGGCATTATAAAAGGCAAACATCGTTTTTTTAACTATTCAAAAGAAAAAATAGAACAGATTGAAAAATTATACGGAAAATACAGCGGCCGCACGCTCGTTATAGGCAAATTGACCCATTCAATGGGATTTGCCGTACTCATTGCAGCGGGTGCAGCTGAAATGCCGCTTTTGCCGTTTATCGTGTACAACACAATAGCCGGAATTCCGAAAGTTTTACTTTTCTTGCTTCTTGGATATTATGCTGGTTCAGCATATAACCTGATAGACAGCAATCTCAAGATAATATCTGTAATCATGTTTATACTGATATCGGCTCTGATTGCCATTTTCTATTTTCGTTTCAAAAAACAGAACAAAGATATATCCGCCTAGAATATCTTAGGGACAAATATTATAAGCCCGACTATCAAAGCTGCTATTGCAGAAATCAAAACGGCGCCAGCCGCTATGTCTTTCGTATCTTTGGCGCACGGATTGAATTCAGGCGAGGTAAGGTCCATATGCATTTCTATTGCGGTATTAAAAGCTTCAGATACAAAAACCATGCTGCTTGCAAGTATTATGAACAGCCATTCCGTTTCTGTAATATTGGAATACCAGCCAAGATAAACTACGCATAGGAATATAAGGCCTTCTATCCATGAGTTATGCGTTTCCTTGAAATGTATGCATACACCTCTTCCCGCATGAGAGAAGCTCCCAATCCTTCTTTTTACGGAAAACTTTTTATCAGCATCATTTTTCATAATGGCAATTATATCATTTTTATTTTAAACAAAAAACCCGCGTTTTGCGGGTTTTTATATTACCATTTTTTCTTCTTAGCCATTTTCTTGGCCAGCATCACTTTCTTGGCGGCCAATCTTTTCTTCGTCTTGTGAGAGTATTTGGAATATGCCCTTTTTATCTTCAATGACGTTCCTCTTTTTGCCATATTTATATTTTATGATTGATAAAGCCGTATCATTATAGCATCTATTTAAAAATAAAGAACCCGTCATCGTGCATGATGACGGGCCTAGTCGGCATTGTTTTCGGAAGAATCAATATGAACTTTTTCTCCCGTATTTTTGTCAATAACTGCGAAGCGGCCATTAATGTAAAACGCTTTGTTTCCTTTACTGCTGAACACAGGATTATTATTCATCCTGTACAGCCTTCCGCATTTACTGCATACATTTACTATGCTTTTTTTGCCGTTGCCGATTTCAACTTGGAGATCGGCATTTACTTCGCCGTTACAATTTGCTTCATAGCATTTCATTGCCGGACTCCTTTCTTATTTCTTACGTATTGTACGATTCGTTAACATTTTACCACTAATAGATATACATTGTCAACTATCTATTGCCTATGCGGTGGAAAATAATATATGAATAGATTACACAAACAAGCGCTGAAATAAGCATGGGCGCGATTACAAGCCATATATATGCCTTTCCGTTTATGAATGTTCCCATAAGGCTGATAATTGCGGAAATTTCAAACAGAATGCTTCCAAGCGAGTTTGTTTTCTCCCAAACCATATCGCTTGATATTGTCCATGGAGTGCGTATTCCTACAAACCAATTGCGCTTTATTTTAGGAAGCAAAGCACCTATGGTAAAAAAGAGCGCAGCCACCGCCGGAGTGATGTCTTTGATCATATTTATTTGCCAGCCGAGGTTTGCTCCAAGCATAAGCGAATATGCATAAGCGAAGAAAGAAATCAAAATAAAAAATAAGAAATCGTAAGAATATTTGAAATCCTTATAACCGGGAACTAGCGGATCTATTATAGGCAGAATAAGCCATAAGCCAGAAAGCACAAGCATTAATGCCGGGATAAGGAATACGCCCCAAAATTTTCCTATGAACGCATTTGCATTTCCAGCGGCATTCCAATGTGAAATCATTATGACTGGCAAATTAGGATAAATGATTATTCCTGTGGCAAAACAGGAAAGAATTATTATCAGTATGAAAAGTCCAGCAAATTTTGGTCTCATGGGTTTTTTATTATATCACTGCTTGATTGAATAAAAAAACAAATACCTGTTATAATATGCCCATGTGTTTTTCTGCACCTGCAAGTTTTGTGTCGAGCGGAGGATTGATATTGCTTAGCGGAGCATCTTTTGCCGTAGCCAAGAAAGAAGATAAATTCCTTGCCGCCGTGCCGCTTCTTTTCGGTGTTCAGCAGGGGATTGAAGGAATTCAGTGGCTATACTTGAATTCCGGCTCAACTTCAATATTTGCCGGCTACGCGTATCTCTTTTTTGCCTTCATACTTTGGCCCATATATGTTCCGTTTTTTGTATACATGATAGATAAAAAAAGAAGGGATATATTGCGGTGGTTCATATTTTTAGGGGCTGCAGTGGCGCTGTATTCTCTAGGAGCGCCACTAGCTTCATCTTTATCCATACAAAAGATCAATTTATGTATAAATTATAATTTTAATTATTCATATGGAGGAGCATTGACCACCCTCTATATGATCGCCGTATTCGGTCCGCTTTTCACTTCGAGCTTCGAATCCTTCAAATGGTTCGGTGTTTTGTTTGCAGTACTCGCAATATTTGCACACATTTATTTCATAGTAGACTTCGTTTCAGTCTGGTGTTTCTTTGCAGCGGCAGTAAGCTTCGTATTCTTTATTTATCTTCTGATGAAAAACAGGAAAGAAAAAGTATTATTCGAGGATTAGCCTATTTTTTCTTCGACTTCCTTTTTACCAGCTTCAAGTTCACTGACTTGATCCTTATCCAGCTTAAGCAAAAGCGCCTGAAACTCGCCCATATGGGTTTTTTCCTCCTTTGCTATGTCCTGGATAACCCTTTTAAGGTTTTCATTTTTGGTGGTAGCGGCCAATTGCTCATAAAGATTTATGGCATCTAGCTCAGCTATTATTCCAAGCCTTAATATTTCCTTATCCTTATCTTCTATGTTAACTTTGTCAAAATCCACAGGTATTTTTGAAAGCATAATTTTTTACTATATTTAAATTATTAATTATCATTATTTTATCACAAATCAGCCTGAGGATGCCAGCTATCTTATTGACTTATATCCGCCTATAATTCCTTTTTTAGAAAAAACTATCTGCCAAAGCTGTGTATTACGAGCACGAAAACCACCTGCAAGAGACAAAAGATAATATTTCCACATCCGGAAGAAACGCTTGCTGTATTTTTTTGACAGCTCAGGCCAGGCTTTTTCGAAATTAGAAAACCAGGCCATGAGAGTCAGGTCGTAGTAGGCGCCGAAATTATGCCAGTCTTCCATGACAAAAAGGTGTTTAATGGAATTGGCCATATGCTGTATTTCTGGCAAAATACCGTTCGGAAAAATATACTTATCGAACCATGGATCAATATCGATACCCGAGAAATTTCCTCCTATGGTATGGAGCAGGAATAATCCATCATCTTTCAGGTGTTCATGCACTACTTTCATGAATGTCTTGTAATTTTTATGGCCAACGTGCTCGAACATTCCGAGCGATACTATGTGATCGAATTTTCCTTCTATATTCCTATAATCTGAAAAGATAATCTCTACGGGCAGGCCTTTGCACATTTCTTTTCCTAGCGCCACTTGTTCTTTTGATACGGTAATGCCTGTCACATGGACTCCGTATTTCTCGGCGGCAAATTTTGCAAAACTGCCCCAGCCGCAGCCTATGTCTAGGATTTTTTGGCCAGGCTTCAGGCCAAGCTTCCTGCATACGAGGTCGAGTTTCTTTTCCTGGGCCTCATCCAGATTCTTAGCTCCTTCCCAATAGCCGCAGGTATAGGTCATGCGCTTATCAAGCATGACCTTATATAAATCATTGCCTATGTCGTAATGGCGTTCTCCTACTTCGAAAGATTTTTCCACGGTCTGCCTGTTGAAGAGGTTCGAAAGGAAATGAAAAATATCCTGTCCCGGAGCTTTCTGTTCAAGCTGTATATTCGAGCGGAGTATCCTGAGGAAAAATTCATCGAGCTTTTCGGCATCCCACCAGCCGTCCATATATGCTTCGCCTAGGCCGATTGATCCGCGCAAAACGACACTCGTATAAAGCCGTTCATCATGAACCTGTATATCCCAAGGCCTTTTGCCATTTATCTCGATATCGACTTCTTTGAGGACCTTTCGTATTTTTTCTTTAAATAAAGACATGACACTATGATAATTAATATTAAAAGCTAGGTCAAATCAATTACAAAATTTGTCACATATATCATGTATGGCTATAAATATGCATAAATTGTATAATATCTGCAATTATGATTGATTTTTTTAGAAAAGGCTGGCTGTATGGTATAGTTTTTCTGGTTTATTTCCTGCTATATTTTTTTATAGTTCCGCTCGATATTAAATGCACCTACCATACGACTTCAAATTATTGTGTAGGATTTACTACAAAAGATACTCTGCCAGATTTTTTACCTAAAATTTTACTGCCCGTGGATATCGGATTTTTTTATCCTGTTACTTCATTGCTGGGTTTCCTCAATCAGCATCTTACGCCGGTTGATCCGAATGATACTGCGCTTATAATACTTCTTTCCTCCTTTATATTTTATATGTTTGGAAATACCCTGGGGTATTTTATTAAAAAGTTCCAATAAAAAGAATATAAAAAAAATCCCCCGGCAAATAATCGCCGGGGGATTCATAAGGCAAACGAATTGAAGTTATTAATCTCCATAAACAATCGAACGAATCGTTACGAAATCCTTAACGACATGTTCAATCCCTCTTTTCTCATATTCCGATAAAAGATCGGAACTGAAATCGCTCGTGGTGGAATATATCTTAACTTCTTTATTTGTCGACATAACCTTGTCGGCTATTTTAAGACCTTCTCCTCCTTGTTCCAGATTATGGTCCAGAAAGATGATGTCCGGTGAGTGTTTGGAAATCTCTTCCAAAGCTTCGTTCACCGTAAGGCACATAGAAGCCATGACATTTCCATCCTTCAGAAAAGCTTTTTTGATGAGATCCACAAAGGCCTGGTTGTCATCGATCAAAAGAAATTTTTTCATATTCGTTCCTTTTCTTCGTCTTATTTAATTCGGCAAGAACCGCTTCAATATATAATTATCAACAGTTTAACTGTTTTGTCAATATTATACCCAAAAATTAAATATGGAGTTTATACTATAAAACTAAAGACAAGGACGATTACCAAAAGTGTCAGAAGATTTGAAAACGAATCAGAGAAGAATTTCTTCCATCTCAATTTTAAATCGCAATTTCCCCAAAGCAGATTTTGTCCGATATTAGGGATCACGAAACAAAGCCAGATCGCCACAACCTCACCGTAGATAGGAGCAGAGCCGATTCCTAAAGGCTTTTGTTCTATCATAATGAAGGCGATAAAGCCGGAAGTCAGAAAGGAAAGAAACATCTGTGACAAGTAATATTTCCACATCTTAGGCTTCATTTCTTGTATCTTTTTATCCTGTTCGTCTTTTGTGAGTTTATAAAAGCCTGTCGATTCCAAATGAAGTTTCCCCATAGGGGTTTTCATCGAATACCAAAATGTTCCTATTACAGCGCTGATAACGGCGCCAAGAATACCTAGTAAAATAATCGTCATATGTTATTTATTTTTTATAATTTATAATAAGGGTATTATATCATTATTGGAGATAAACTGAACAATTTGATAAAAATAATTAAATGACAAAAAAGACACTGGCAAACGGCGTTGTTCATAATATTCCGCCATATATGAGGAAACTACTGATTTCTTTACCTAAGAGTCTGGAAATTTGGAATGATATTACGCCGCTCGCTCGCAATGAATGGATATGCTGGGTTGAATCCGCTAAAAAAATCGAAACGAGAGACCGCAGGATGAAGATAATGCTTGATAAGTTTTCTAAAGGGGAACGCAGGCCTTGCTGCTGGGCCGGCTGTCCGCATCGTTAGTAAATTTAATTTACGGTTTCAGATATTTAGCAGCGATACTAAGTGCAAATGAAGGCAGTATTATACAAACAGTCGTAAGTAGAAGTTCATGCAGCGTTTGGTTCAGCAGTGAAGGGTTATTTCCATCAGGTCCTCCGATCCAAACGAGTAAAATTCCTATAACCCCAAAAGCGATTGATGAACATATAAACACACGTGTAGCTATTTTTTGCATAAGTAAATTATAACATAGTGCGGTTAAATTTTACTTAAACTTTTCTTATTTAAAGGTTTACATTTTTATAAAAAAGCCCCCATCAAATAAAATGAGGGGGCTTAAGCTAAGCTAAGCTAGGCAAATGGAACTTACGTCATAGTTTGGTAATGTTCCCAGGCCGCTTCTGCCATAGATATAACGTGAAGAGCATCGGAACCCTTTGCCCAAGATATTGCTTTAGCAATAGGATCTCCTGGATTTATGAAGAGACCGGCTTCATGTGCAATTTTTTGCATGCCTTTCCGTTCCGCTACCGGTTTCAAATTATCCATTTGGATAGCCCCGGCTATTCCCGAGATTGTTCCAAAAAATACTGATTTTTTCAGCATCATTTCTCATCACCGCCTTTCCGGTTTATTTAAAACTTCCTATCAGCTGTTTTAAAAAAGGGCGACCAACATGCCATCCGTTACAAAATTTGCAAGGATATGCATGATAATGCTGTCTGCTCACTTTCATCAAACTTCTGATATGAGTAAGGGCAGACGTCCGGTCTTTGTGTCGTTGCTTAGACACGCAAGAGCGTCTGCGCAAGTGTCTTTTACTGGACATACCATTTCTCCTTTCTTATAAGGTTCTTTCGCTATAAAAATTACTACAATAAAGTTATTAGTCAACTGCTCCGCGGGTAGGAGTTTCGATTCTTACAGAATCTGTATACCTTTCGTATTTATTCGGATGATTACATTCTCATAAATATACTCAAGGTCTTCGAATCCTACCACGCAAGCAGATAAAACTGCTTGCTCGCGGAGCAAAATAAAAACCCCATGAAGGGGTTTAATTTTGCTCCGCGGGTAGGATTCGAACCTACGACCAATCCCTTAACAGGGGACCGCTCTACCAGCTGAGCTACCGCGGAATAATGTTCAAATTAATGAACAGAAGAATATTAGCAAAAGATTTATAAAAAGTGAAGCGTTTGTCTCGGTTTTTGGTATAATGAATAAATCATGGAAAAAGATGGTACTGCACATATAACGCTCAGAAGCCCGTCATTTGAAAATGGAAAATCAATTCATTCAAAATTTACCTGCGACGGGGAAAATATAAATCCGGAACTCCTGATAGAAAGTGTTCCGGCGGAAACAAAAAGCCTGGTTTTGATAATGGATGATCCTGATATACCGGAAACGGCGAAAAAAACATACAACATAGACGTATGGGATCATTGGATAATGTTCAATATTCCGCCTGATACTGCAGTTATAAAAGAAGGCGAAAGTCCTGAAGGAGTTTCCGGCGCAAACACAAGAGGAGGAACAGATTATAAAGGCCCTTGCCCACCGGACAGAGAGCATAGGTATTTTTTCAAGATTTATGCTTTAGATAAGATGCTCGATTTGCCTTCAGGTTCGCCAAAAGCCAATATAGAAAAAGCCATGGACGGACACATAATTGCTGAAGGAGAGCTTATCGGCCTTTATAAAAGAATCTGATTTATTTTTTAATTTTTATTTCCTTTTCCGGTTTGGAAACCAAATAAATAAACAATGCTACGATAGTTCCAACTGCCGAAAAGAAAAGATCTCCCATGGTATCGAGGTTTGTGGGCTGATCCAGATAATTGATGTCTATATGCAAAGTATAATTGAAAAAATCTTGATGAAGGAGCGAAACATTGTAATAATCATGTGCGCATTCCAAAAATTCCCAAAGAACGCTTATGAAAACGACGTAAGCGATTAATGTAAGCGCGGTCTTCCATCTCTTGTTCTTATCTTCAGGCAGTATTGAATATTCAGGATATCTTTTGCAAAGCCAGAAAATAGTAAAAAGAAGCGCTATACCAAACAGAAAATGCTGAACAGCGTCAAAGCCGAAAAAGCCGTCTATGCAGCCTAAATATTTCATACAGGAGCCATTCATTATGAAATCAGGGTCAATGAACGGATAAGTTACCGATATGAGCCAAAAAAGAAAAGAAGCTCCGAAAATAATATCTAAGCGTGTGAGTTGTCGTATTTTTTTCATATTTCAAATATAATAGTCCATATGTTCGTTAAAATCAAAGTTTATACGGAAGAAAAAAGAGAATGGTTGCACAAGAAATCCGGCGATTCTTTCGACATGCATATAAAGGAGCCGGCTGAACAAGGACTTGCGAATAAGAAGGTCATCGAGCTTTTAAGGAAGCATTTTAAAGGTTATAATAAGATAAAGATCATCAAAGGGCATCATTCGCCGAATAAAATTATCAGCTTAGAAAAATAAAATGAAACACAATATAAAGACGAAAGAAATATTCCTTACCCCGGCAATAGCGGATTATGTGGAAAAGAAAATTCAGCATCTCGACAAGTTCATCAATCCGGACAATATGCAAGAAACCATATGCTATGTAGAAATCGGTAAGACAAGCCAGCATCATAAGAAAGGCGATTATTTTGTCGCCGAACTTACGGTACATATCGGTGGAAAATCATTGCGTGCCGAAGTGGAAAAAGATGATTTATACGCAGCTATAGATTTGGCTGTCGATGAAATGGCAACCGAGCTCAAAAGATTCGAGAAAAGGAAAAAAGGATTATTGAAAAGAGGCGGAGCCCAGATAAAAGCGATGATAAAAAGATTTTACGAATAACTCAGTTTCTTAAGTTCTTAAGCCTCTCAAAAACGCCTCGTAACCCATCTCTTTCTTGCCTTCCGGCAGAACGCGGAGAATCTTAAGCTCTTCATCCTTAAATTCGGCTTTTTTTATTATTACCTTCTTATTCTGGCCATCTTTGATAATTTCGAAATAAGCCTGAGGCCATTCTTCATAAGCCAGGATCTTCAGATAGTTTTTGTAAGGATTTCCAGATAAGTCTATGAGCCCGTCGGTTTTTTCCACTTTCTTGGTAAAAGTGGCTTCACTGTCATTTTGCTCATTTGATTTTATTTTTCCCTTTATCCATTCAGGCAATATTCTTGCCATTATTTTTGCGCTTTCTTCAGCTAAAATTTCTGAGAGCTTTCGGAAACCGACCGGCCAGCCTGGGATTTCTATTTTTTCCTGAGCTACGATAGCCCCATGATCGACTTGCTCATCAATAAGCATTATAGAAACTCCCATATCCTTTTCATCATTCAATATCTGTTCCTGAAGTGGGGAAGGGCCGCGGTATTTTGGCAGAAGAGAAGGATGAATGTTCAGTATTTTATATTCAGGCATATCTACAAGCGTCTTTGGAATTATCTTTCCATAAGAAGCGACAATGAAAAGATTGTAATCCCTTATTTTTTCTAAAAACTTTTCATCCTTCAGCTTTTCTGGCTCCGCATATTCTATAGAATTATTTTCCGCCCAAATTTTAGCCGGAGTCGGAGTCATTATCATCTTCCTGCCTTGCGGCTTGTCCGGCGAAGTGACCACTATATCAGGCAATATGCCTAGCTTTTTGAGCTTTTCTAGAAAGAAGACCGAGAACTCCGATGTTCCGAAAAATGCTATTTTTACGCCGCTGTTAATCATTAAAAAAATTATATTATATTTTCACAAATAAAAATAGCGCCGAATTATTAATTTTTCATTCGGCGCTACTATTCTTAGCTTTGCTGCTTATGCTGAGATTCTGGAAAATTACCGATTTTCCGGAGTATTTCTCTTCCGCATACCGGACTTCGGCAGAATATCTCGCTTCCGGACAGTTCAGAAAAAATTCCCAATCGGACATCCGCGAAAATTCGCCGAAAAGCCTGAAAATTTTTATGAAATCCGTTAGCGATACACTTGAAATAAGGAAATATTTATTGCGGCCATTGCTGAGTTCCTGGTTATTTATCGGGTGGCTGTAAAAATGTATTTCCAGATCAAGCTTTTTGCCCGAAACGGCATTCCGATTCATCTCGGCAAACGCCGCTTCAAACATCTTGCTGAACGATTTCTTATAGCCGACTACGGTGATTTCAACCAACCTTAGCCTCCTTGGCGCTCTTCATTTTCGAAACGGTTTCCAGCCTGACAAAATCACTGTGTGTCAGGGTGATTCCGTTTTGCGCATTGAGAGCCCTGTTTCTTTTCAAGGATGAGAGGATTGAAGCCGGAATCGCGCGTTCCAGGGAAACAATGACATTTTCCGGTTTAAACTGGAATTTTTTTTGATTGGAAAATATCTTCACCCAATCTTTGCTTCTGCTCCATTCTCTCACCCGCAGGTATTCCGGACCGCCTGATTTGACCTGCTTCTCAAGATCTTTTTTAAGGATCTCGATCGCTATAGCCACACGATTCGTTCTCGTTATCATCTTTAGCCTCCTTTTTTCAAGACTTAGACTTCTTTTATGAAGATTATTGTTAAATCACCGGTTTGTCAAATAAAAAATCCCCGCGCAAATCTTAGGCGGGGATTACTAGGATATCCTTAATCATCAGGCCACCAAGCTTATGCCTTTATCAGACACAATCTTGGCGAGCTCGCTTAGGGATTTTTCTCCCTCATGCTTCTGGATATCAAATATAACTTTTTTTTCCTGCGACGGCAATTCCTGGACCGATAAATAACATATCGCCTCAGGAAATTCCAATTCGGAGAATTTCATCGATGTTTTTTCGAAAGGACCCCATATCTGAATGGCGAGGTCGAATTCAATTTTCATATCCGGCCTCCTTGTTTTTTAACCGATATTTACATTACAAGAAAATACTGGTTTTGTCTACTTTGTTTCCGAAATGCTTTTTTCATATTCATCCCTGGAAATTTCAATGGTGTGCTTCGCTTTATCGGTGAAAAGCCCGCCGTTTAGGTGGTCTGTCTCGTGCTGGACTATCTGAGATAAGAGGCCGGAAAAGCCGCGGGTGAATTTCTTGCCGCTTTCGTCAAACGCCTCTATTGTTGTTTTTTCAGCGCGCGGAACTTCGCCATAAACATATCGGACGGAAAGGCATCCTTCTTCGAGAAGCTGCTTCTTTTTGGATTGCTTGATTATTTTAGGGTTTATAAAAACCATATCATCTTTGTCTTTTGCCTTGCCGGTAAGATTGAAAGCCCTTTTTGAAATGATAAAAAGGCGGACTGGTCGGCCTATCTGTATGGCCGCTATGGCTACAGCATCCACCTGGGAATCCATGGCGGCCTCCATATCGGAAATTATTTTTTTGATTTCTGCGCTTTTTATCTTGTCTTTCGGGATTTCAGCGGAAACCTGCCTCAAAACTTTATTGTCCTTTTGGACTATTGGCACGGGGGATTCTTTTATCTTTTTGTTCGTCATTATTTATTAGTAAAAACAATAGCATTTAAAATAAAATAAAAAAAGCCGCCTTTTGCGAAGCGGCTTTTGTGAAAAATGATCGGCCTTAGCTTGTTTCAAATATGCCGATGAGCTTGAACTTATCATGATACGTCTGGATATACTTGCCCAGCGCCTCGGCAGACGACCTGCCGATAGCAATATCCTTCTTTTCAGTGTCGGTCCGGAGATAAGCCTCATAGCTCATCTCTGAGGTCTTCTTTATTACAATAGTTTTCAGCTCTTCGATTTCGTGTGCCATTTGAAGCCTCCTGAGTTGGAAAATCCTGAAATATTTTAGCTGGTGGTATTAAATTTGTCAAATACGCTTAAAATGCTATATTTCTTAGGTGAAAAATTTCTGGCAAAAAATCAAAGACGAAAAGAAGCCGTTTTTCTGCTTGGCTCCGATGGCAGATGTCACCGATACAGCTTTCAGGCAGAATATCGCCAAATATTCGAGGCATGGAAAACCTGGAGGCGGGCCCGATGTCTTTTGGACTGAATTCATTTCTGCCGACGGTCTTGCTTCCAAAGAAGGAAGAAAGAGGCTTTCGTTCATGCTTGAGTTTTCAAAAAAGGAAAAGCCGATTATCGCCCAGATATTCAGCTCGACTCCTGAAAATATAAAAATCGCCTGCAAATACATATCCAATCTCGGCTTTGACGGGATAGATATAAATATGGGATGCCCTGACAGGACGGTAATAAAGCAGAATGCCGGAGTTAAGCTCATAACAAATCCTAAGTTGGCCAGGGAAATTATCCGAGCCGCGAAAGAAGGCGCGCCAAATCTTCCTATATCAGTAAAAACAAGAATAGGCTTTCATAAGATAGAATACGACAAATGGCTTCCGGAACTTCTCAAGGAAGGCATTTCGGCTCTTTCCATACATTTGAGGACGAGGAAGGAAATGTCCGTGGTGCCGGCTCATTGGGAACTCGCAAAAGATATAGTTAAAGTCTGTCGGGAGTTCAATAAAGACGTGGTTCTTATCGCAAACGGAGATATACAAAATCTGGAAGATGGCAGGGAAAAAGCGCGGGAGAGCGGCTTTGACGGAATAATGATTGGCCGCGGCATCTTCGGCAATCCTTGGTTTTTCGATTCAAAGAAAAAATCTCCGCCGGCAAGGGAAGAAAAGCTCAAAGCGCTTATAGAGCATCTGAAACTTTTTGAAAAATATATGGAAGGGCACAGGAATTTTGCCGTCATGAAAAAGCATTTCAAAGCATATGTGGGGGAGTTTGAAGGCGCAAAAGAACTCAGGATAAAGATGATGGAAACGCAAACGGTAAAAGAAGCGATAAAGCTCCTAAAAGACTCTGTTAAATAAGATATTCCGCCGGCATAGAATGTCATTGACAATATAATTTGACGCAGTAAAATATTTTTAGATGTGGCATTGGTTTCCTTGACAAGAAAACCGGTGCATTTTGCAGAGGAAGTTGAAGGAGGCTTTATATGAAAAAATTTCTGTTTGCGGTTTGCTTGTCTCTTGTTTCAATGGCATTGCTAGGTTCGTGTTCGAGCCCGACAAAGCCGTATCCCGCATTCGGATGGGCTGTTTCTGGTTCAGATGGTGCTGCCGTGACGATCTCGTACAGACGTAACGGCCAGCATATCGACATATCCGGAAACGGCAGCCAGCTTAATCAGGGAATTCTGCCGATTTCTCTGAGTAACCAGTATCTTGCTCCGGGAGACATCGTTTCTTTAACGATCTCCTATATGAGCGGTGTGAATGCCTTCACAACCGTAAGAATTGATTTTTCAGAAGATGACAATTCTTCATTGGCGAGCGAAAGCGGCAAGGGCACTGTTACCTGCACCGCTACAATTAAATAAATATTGCCAGACCATGCGCCGTTTCCTGCAAGAAACGGCTTTTTTGTTGCATATCATAATGACTTGACAAAAATTAATAGTATGATAGACTTCTAGAACAGGCGAAGTTGCCTGAATTTTATTGAGGAGGATCGCTCATGATAAGGGCTCCGAATCAGATGTTCTTTCACACCATGACGACGTGATCATCCGCGGCCGAGCGGCCAGAGATTGCCATTGATTTGGCAAATACAAAATCTCCGGGTCGCACCTGATAAAAAGAAAGGATTGATTCCTTGAATATCAGAGGTCCTACCGTTTAACGCTCTTCCAAAGGAATAATTTAACGAAAGGGAAAAACAAAATTCCTTTGGAACACGACAACGAAGAAGAAAAAACTTCAGATAAAAACAAAGAAGTTCAATCCAAAAGACCAAGAAAAGGAGTCATAACAGGCTCAGCCACCCGAAAGAGATCTTTCTGAAAGGGAAGAACGCTCAGATAGTTTCGAGGCCATCGGGCTAGGAAAAATACAATCACTTCGTCATACCTGTACGTCAGACTTGCACTAGCGGCCTAGAGCTGCAAAACCAGAGCCCCCGCTAAGGGACAATGCTCAGCGTGCTTAAGTCAGGCGTGCATAAATGCCATCGCACCCCAGTGATGCGAGACGGCAAGCCCCCATCCATGTGGATGAGGGGCTTTTTTTATCCAGATTTACATATATTGACTAATTAATAGTCATGTGATAGTATATTAAAAGCTTAAGTTCTTCTTTGATATCCAGATCCGTGCCCACTGCGGCGTGCGGCAATCGGATTATAACCGGCCAGTGCTCATTGAGCTTGTTTGGGTAAATTCCAAACCTCTCAGCACTCGGCCGGTTTTTCTTTTGACAAAAAAGATAAAAATCGCTAATATTAAAAAGCAAGCAGTTCTTTCTTCAGAATTCAATGAACCGACAACGGTACCCAAAACACCGCTCGGTTTATACCGGCTATTGTTCACCTGATAAGGCGGTCTCTCCGCCCGATCGAGGACTTTCGGCCGGTGCTCCAACAAACCCATTCCGGAAAGGAATGGGTTTTTATTTTTTTAAAAAATTTCTGGTATAATCTTTTGTATGCCAGAAGAAACAGCTTTATACAGGAAATACCGCCCGAAAAATTTCAAAGAAGTTTTCGGCCAGGAGCAGATAGTCAAAGTCCTTGAATCATCCATCAAGCTTAGCAATATAGCCCATGCTTATATATTTTCAGGCTCGCGCGGAACAGGGAAGACAAGCGTCGCCAGGATTTTCGCAAAAGAAATCGGCACGACGCAAAATGATATCACCGAAATCGATGCGGCTTCGAATACCGGTGTTGATAATATCCGCGAACTCAACGAGTCCGTAAGCTCTCTTCCTTTCGAATCAAAATACAAGGTTTATATCCTCGATGAAGCCCATATGCTTTCGAAAGGCGCCTGGAATGCTCTTTTGAAAACTCTCGAAGAGCCGCCGAAGCATGTCATTTTTATCCTGGCTACGACTGAGCTGGAAAAAATTCCCGAGACCATCATCTCGCGCTGCCAGACTTTTTCATTCAGGAAACCTAGCCATAAAGTGCTGAAAGAAGTTATAATGGCGATAGCCAAAAAGGAAAAATTCACCCTCGAAGCTTCAAGCGCCGATCTCATAGCCATGATTTCCGAAGGTTCTTTCCGCGACGCGCAAAGCATTTTACAGAAAGTCATGAGCGCTTCAAAAGACGATAAAATCTCTGCTAGGGAAGTGGAGCTTGTGACAGGCGCGCCAAAATCAGAGCTTGTAAACGACTATATAAGAGCGATTGATGAAAGCAATATAGAGCTCGGTCTCGATGCGGTGAAAAAATCTGCGGAAGCCGATATAGACATGCTTTTATATTATAAAATGATTCTTCATAAGATGCGCGCCGTATTGCTCCTGAGGAATCTCAAAAGCTCAGCAGAAACGCTTGCCGATGAGTTTACCGATACCGATTTTTCTTTCCTCAAATCATTGTCTGTTAAAAAAGATTCCAAGATAAATTCAGAAACACTGCTCACTGTGCTCTCGTATTACGATATGGCGAAAAACGCCTATATTCCTGAGCTGCCGCTAGAGCTGGTGCTTTCAAAACTGATAATAAGCGTCTAAAATTCTCCAACGAGCTTTATTTCAGTTTCAAGTTTATAGCCGCTTTCTTCAAGGACTTTTTCTTGAATGAGTTTTATTATCGCCAAAACATCAGCGGCTTTTGCATTGCCGATATTCACTATAAAGTTTGCGTGCTTTTCCGAAACTTGCGCTCCACCGATTTTATATCCTTTAAGCCCAGCCTTTTCAATGAGCCGCCCGGCGCCAACGCCTTCTATCTTTTTGAAAACAGAGCCGCAGGAAGGGAATTTTTCTATCGCAGGCTGCCTTTCTTCTCTCCACTTAAGGTTTTCTTCCGCCTGATTTTTTATAATCGCCGCATCTTTTTTCTCAAGGCGGAATTTCGCTTCAAGCACGATAAGATTTCTTTTATGAAGGATACTCGTATCATAGCCGAATTCAAAAAAATCCTTATCGCCTGTAATTATTTTATTTGATTCGTCCAAAAGCTCGGCGGATTCGAATATTGAATCGATATAAATCGTCTTCGTTCTGTCCGGAGAAAGAAAATGCAGGTTCTGCCAAAGCGCGCCACCGACAGTGCTCGGTATTCCGGCAAAATGCTCGAAGCCGGAAAGACCGGCATCGGAAGTTTTTTTTATGATTTCAGCTATTGTCGCTCCGCTTCCGGCAATCACGGCATCATTATCTATTTTTATATCTTCTGACTCATTTTTTATGACAAGCCCGCGTATGCCTTTGTCGCCGACAAGTATATTTGCCCCTGTGCCTAGGAAAAAGAAGGGGATTTTGTTTTTTCTGGCTTCTGTTATCGCATTAGCCAAGTCTTCTTTGTTTTTCACAATGACAAAATAATCCGCCGGCCCACCGATCTTGTATGTCGTATAAGGCGCAAGGAGAATATTCTCTTTTAAATTCGGAATTTCAAGCATGATATGGTGAATATTATAACAAATAAAAAAGGTCCCACACTGTGCGGGACCTTGTATAAAAACCTTTTATCTTGCAAAAGGCTTGCAAACCTTCGCTTTCAAATCGAGGAACCTGAGGTAAAACGTCTGGCGCTCTCTCGGCAAGGCCTCGAGCCTGGCTGCGACAGGCAATTTCTTGCATGCAAGCAGCTGGAGCTCTTTGGCATTCCTTTCCAACATGAATTCTTGCTGTTCCTTCCTCGTCATCCTCCAGTTTTTCTCAAAATTTTGGAATTGGGTTTTGATACCCTCTCCGCTTTTGATGAAAATCTGATAGACGAGAAGCGCCACAGCGGCAATACTGAAAACAAGAACAGGGCTTCCTAGGACGCACATCCACCAGAGGAATGAATGCTCCAAAAGGAATATATTCATAAGGAAGATGACAAGCCATCCGAAGAAAATCGGAACGGGATGGAACAGAAGCCAGAATGCAGGCTTCTTCTTGCCGTTTTTATCTTCCGTATAGAAGTTCCTGCTGTTCTCGGCGAGCCCGTAGACATCGCCGATATCATTTTTGAACGGATGGATAATCGCTTCATACCTAACTCTGGCTTTAGTCAGGATGAATGTCCAGATTAAAGCAAGTATAAGGCGCAAGAACGTCGTGAAGATGAGCCACAAGATGACAGCCGGCGGCTGTATCGTGTATGCAATCATCCGGCGCTTGCGGAACTGGCACTGGTCGTACGATTTCGTTTCGTACCAAAGATTTACCCACCATTTTTCAAGCTCCGATGGATCCTTGGCAAAAAATTCCGCGGAAACGTCCACTGCGGCCCTGGTAAGGCTGTCGTCAAAGCCGTGAGCTAAATACCACAGCTTAATTTCATCCTTTCCTGGGCTATAATATTCGAATTCGTATCTTGAATTGCTTTGCCTCGCAAGATATGACCTCTTGAGATCTTTCATCTTTTCGTTCCAGACAAGCATAGCGAAAACCGTGTTTTTGCCGGGGCGAGTGAACTCAAGATATGTCATCATCTGCATCACCGGAACGAGCTCATGCTTCACTTCGACTTTGTTGTTCACAATAACGAAAAGAACATGAACGTTTTTTTCGCCCTTGATCCTTTCCACTTCTTCCTGCGTCAAGCACCACTGCACCGGTATAACTGCGCTTCCTAGCTTCTCGTCGCTTAGAACAAGTTTCATTTAAACCTCCTTCGATCTGAATTTTCAAATTGGTTTTTTACCTTACAAAATCTGCTCTAAAGCTACAATAAGCGCCGGTTTTGTCAAACTCATAGCTTATGCAGATTATATAAAAAACAAGATTATGTAAAAATAAGATTTGGATAATATATGACACATTCGCACGAATGTGTCCTATGGGAAAGATGGTGAGGGAAGATTGCTAAACTTAATATAAAATCTTAAGAAGATGGCGCCTGGCTGGTATAATCTGGTATAATAATCAGGTTAGCAATCAGCTTAACAATTAACTTTTAATCAATATGGGAATATTTGAAATGTTTAAAGGCGCGGAAACCAAAGAAAACAAAAAGGAAGGGACAACATCCGGAGATTTGATGTCCTATGGTGGCTCAAAAGCTGTCACGGAAGCATTGATAAGAATACATCCGGGTGTCCGCATAAACTACAGTAAAGATGAGCTTGTGGAGCTGTTGAATAAAGCTGATATTACAAAAGATGAATTGAAAGAATTGACCGAGATGAGGGATTTGGAGGAAACCGATAAAAACAAATTGGATTATAAAGAAAAATTTTATGACGTCAGAAAAAGGATAGATGATGCCATTTCCGAAATGGAGAGCGGGGAAGCAGCGGCATATAATGAGCTGGCGGATATCAAATCAAAACTAATTGATTTCGGCTTGAATTAACCAGGTTTTTCAAGTATTCTTAAGCTGTTTTTATATTGGGTGATGTCCCTGGCCGCTTGCCCGCACTAGGGGGCAGGCTAATGGCAGGACACGAAACCCAAAGTATTGGGGGATCGTCTAATGGTAGGACACGGCCCTTTGAAGGCTGTTATCTTGGTTCGAATCCAAGTCCCCCAGCAAGTTTGAGCTAGCTCAAAGATAGCTATGAAAAAAGTAAATACTGATGAATTAAACAATGAAGAGCTTTGGCTAGGATATGCTGATATTCAGCAAGAATTAAAAAAACGTAACCTAGTTAGAACAAATAACATCGTTGGTGAACGAGGGGAATTTTTGGCTGTTGAAACTTATAATTCAATAAGTGGAATGCCTAATCTTCAAGCTGCTCCCGAAGGTACTCAGAATGTAGATGCTTTAAGTAGAAAAGGAGAAAGATACAGTATTAAGACAATTTCTGAACCGAGTAGTACCACTGGCGTTTTTTACGGTGTTGGCGAAAAAGACGATTATATTATTCCAGACAAAAAGTTTGAATATGTCATTATTGTTCAAATCTTTAAAGACTATAAACCTAAAAGAATTATTGAATTAACTTGGGAACAATTTCTTAAATTCAAAAGATGGCACTCCACGATGAGAGCTTGGAATTTAAGTGTTACAAAATCACTATTGGCAGAAGCTAAAATTGTTCTTGATAATATAAAGTAGGGGTCGCAATATTCTCTTATTTTTGCTAGTATTTATTCATGTCAGTAAATCTTAGTCGTCAGCAGATCATCAAGAAAATTGTTGATCTCTTTAATAAAAATGTCAGAGGTAAAAGCTCGGATACTTCAGGCTCAAACCAGAGCCATGATGGTAAAGATGGTCACTGGTTAGAAACCCAAATGGGGATCAAACATAATGCTAGTAATGCTCCTGATATTTTCGGTTATGAAATCTTTATTCGAGGTTGCCGCTGGTTTATCTTTGGTAATATTCCTATCACAAACATATTGTGCACTACCAATTAAGGATATCTCTGGCATCACAGCACTTAAGAGTTTGGTAACTATTGGTATACTCTATATCATATTCAATTTTTTTAATATTTTATATAAAGAACTAAAAAAATATCAATCGAAACTTGAAGGGAAAAATGAGAAAAAAGAAGAGGTGGTGATCTCAACAATGTTTCTTGTTTTTGTTTGTTTATTTATTTGGGAAATATATTTAGTCGTAAATCCTATCATTATGAATCTATGTGTTTATAAATAGTATGAAGATAGGCAGAAATGATCACTGCCCATGTAATAGTGGGAAAAAATATAAAAAATGTCATATGGATCAAGACAAAATTCCCCAAGAAGCATTGGATTTTTTCAAAAAAACTAAAGAGAAAAAGGAGGAATTACAAAGTAGAGGTATCTATATGAATTATGTAACACCCATAATATTTAAGGATAAAAAAATCTGGGCCTTGGGCAATCAACTATATTCAAGTCCAGAACTGAATCAAACTTTCCATGATTTTGTCCAGATCGCCCTTAGGGATACACTTGGGTCTGATTGGTTTTCAAAACAGAAATTATTATCAGAAGATGACAGGCACCATATCTTTAAATGTTTTTCTCATGCTGATCAGTGGAAAAAAGAACTAATAAAAATAGTTGAACCATCAAAGGATGGGATATTTGCATACCCGCCAAATGGTTGGGTTAAATCTATGTTGACACTTGCATTTGATATAGCGACCCTAAGAAATTGTTCAAACCTCCCTGATTCGCTTATTAAACGTTTACGTATACCACGTCAATATCAAGGTGCAAGATATGAAATTATGGTAGCCGCAATAATTGCAAGATTAGGATTCACCATAAAATGGATAGATGATAATACAGAAAAACATTCTGAGTTTATTGCAATTCATACGGAAACAGGTACTGAAATAGCTGTTGAGGCAAAAAGTAGACATCGAGCTGGAGTTCTGCATACTCCAGGTAAAGTAGATAATTTAAAAAATCGTAAGGGAGATATTCAACGTCTGTTTAATCAAGCTTTAAAGAAAACCGAGTGCGGGAAAATGCCCTTTATAATTTTTATTGATGTAAATGCACCGCAAGAAGACTTTGAGGATTTTAAGCAAAAAACATGGATAAAAGATATTTTAAATACGGCAAAAAAACAAGAACCAAATACACCAGAAAACCCATCAACATATAATGCAGTATATTTTACTAATTTCTCGTTTCATTATCAAACTGATAAAGACGCTGGTAATGCAGAAACACTTCAAGCGCTACCACTATTTCCACTTTTCCAAGTACCTCAAGAAGCTTTGTACTCAGTAATACTAAATGCTCTACATAATTACGGGTACATTCCAGATATAAATATAGAGGATTAAAAACTGTCACTTTTGTCACTTTTGTGATAGAATGTAAAAGATGAACAAACCTAAAAAATTATTTGTAGAACGATTACCAAATGGTAATTATGGAGTAAAGGCGCCTAAGGTAAAAAAACCTATTGCAACTGCTACTACACAAGAAAAGGCGATCGAGAAAGCGCAAAAGCTCGACCCACAAGAACTTCTTATTGAGCGTGTTCGAATAACAAAGATTGGTAAACGAGATCATTGGCGTAAGGCTTAACTAGTACCTCTAGTCACGTTGATTTCATATACTCAAATCATTCAAAATCACCTTGTGGGGCTTGTCCGAGCAAGGTTCTAACTCGAGCCGCACAGCAAGTTGTATTTAAATACAAGTATTAAAATAGACCCTCAAGTCTGAATATTTGACATATTACACCACACCATAAAATAATAGGAGGTGGGATTCGAACTTCTGCTATCCAATGGCAGATTAATTGTGAATAAGAGGTTTTTATGTTAGACATTAAATATGAAAGGATATTTCTTCAACACTTATAGAGATAATCGTGGTTTGGCAGATCTAGCACCATTTTTTAATAACCAAGAGTTTTTGTGGAACAAACTTGAAAATATAGGCAACAACCCACTTAAAAAATATGGAATAAATGTTTTAACTATGCGTTTACTCTTTGCTCAAGATGCACTTTCTAATTTAAAAGAGCAACAACTTAGTGTGGCAAGAAAAACTGGACAATATACATTACCAATAACCACAATAGGTCTATCGGGAGTTCCAACTTCTACATTATATCCAGATCCATCAACTGGAAATACCGGTGAGATATTTACAATTGAAACTATTAGAATACACGAATATTTTTATACTCTAACAATCTCTCTTATGAGTTCTCTTGATTGGTTGGCAAATGAGATAAATGAAATATATAGTCTTGGAATTAAAAGACCAGATTGGGGGGAACTTTGTAAAAAGCTTAAAGATCTTGAAAAGAAAAACACCGAACTTAAAAGTATAATTGAAAATTCAAATAACGATACCATATACAAACTTCTTTTTGATTACAGAAATGTTATTGAACATGAAGGTGTGGTTAAAATTGTAGAAGCTCCGAATAACATCAATGATAAAGTAGTGATAGATTTAAATTATGCGATTATGGTACAAGATGATCCACGTAATAAAAATTCTCCGATAAATACTAAACTCTTGGAATTATCACAGAAGTTTTTTAATTTTGTTGTTGGTATTTGTGACCAAGCTTACGGAGCAGAAATTTAACTAGTTTTGTGGTATTATATTTTTAATATGAAAATAGAAATCTTTGAAGAAGACGGCGATAATACACTTTCACTTGACGACGAATACGCAGATTTTACAATTGATGTGTTTCCGGATTCAAAAACTTATCAATCAAGAATGCGTTTGAAGGATGATGTCTACTACCGTACCGAAAAATTTGAATATCGCATTAAAACTGATCCAGTGAAAGTGGAAACTCGACTAACTGAACGAGTAGATGAGCCACCAGAACGATACTGTGTGAAAGATGGTGTTGTTTTGGAGACCGATATTCTTACTGACAGAAATGAAGTGGCTTCTATGAGCTCGATGACCAAAGGGTTTATCGATGGTCTTAAAAAAGAAGTTGAATGGCACGAGGGCTGGTTGCCTGTATCTATGTATATACTTTCTAAACACCCTGAAATAATTTCTCCGGATGATTATCGCCGTCATCTGAGACAGTTCGCAGAAAAAATAAAGACTGCAACACTTAAAATTGAGAAAATCCTCGCATCAGATACTACCGGATTAAAAATTACTGATGAATATGCAACAGGACGAGAAATTTGGTATCCAAAATCAAAACAAGACGCTATGTCAGATGAAGAAAGCAAAAAAGCCATAGAACATGTAAACAAAATCCAAGAGAAATTGTTTGATGAGAAATCAAAAGAGTATGTTGGTATTTCTAATGGTGAATTTAGATCAAGTAAAGAAATCCTAGAACATATTGAGGTATTTCTAAACAAAAAACCCGCATCTACGAAGAAGGAAGTAAAGAATAAAGTTTCTTTCGGTATCAAATTCAGTGCTTTCGTTCTTCAGTGGGTTTGGCTATTCGTCGTTGTGTCTGTAGCTCTTTGGTTGCTGTCCCTGATTGTTACCATAATCCAATACAATTTCGCTTTTGCCTTTTTCGCTTCAGGTATCTTGACGTTCTTCCTAACTCTACTGCGGGGCAAGTAAAATAATCAGGAAAGTCAGCTATCCCTCATGAGAGAGCAATGCTGGGATAGAGGTTTCCAGTGCCTTCGCAAGAAGCGTGAGTGTTTCTACGGTTGGATTTGCAGGTCTATCTAGTTTCTCTAACTTTATTATGGTGTTGTAAGAAACGTTTGAAAGTCTCGCAAGAGGTAGTGAATATTACAAGCGATAAAATTGTCACTTTTGTCACTTTTTAAGTCGCTCGAGTCGCGTCGTTCTGATACACTTAAAAAGCTAAGAATGACATTGGGGTGCTTGACCAGTGGTGGTTCTAACTCGAGTCGGCCAGCAAAGTAGGATTTAGAGTTTCAAAATTACTATTTTGTGGCTTCAATCCTACATTATCGGTTGGTTCTAACGAAAGATTTTCAGGTTCAGATTTAAGCATCATAGTTCTAACGTCCGTTATAAGTCCCAGCTAACAGAAGTGTAGTTCAGCTTGCTTTGATTTATTATTAATTTTTAAAAAATGCAAAAAATATATTTTTGGACAAAAACCCTAATAGGAAAGATTATTACAATAATAACTTCACTGGTTGCTTTGATGACTTTAATTGACTATTTATTAAAGTGGCAAATATATTCATACTTGTTTGATAAGTTATCTAGATTATTCATTTTAGTTTGTAAGTATCCTTTTGAATTGTTTATATTAATTTGTCTCATTATCATTACAGTAATTATTTTTAGAATAAGAAAAGAAGTAAAAAATTCTAAGTTAGGTATTCTTGAAAAAGAATTGGTTGATGCAAAAAATTCTTTTCAAAATCAAATAAAGAAAAGTTCTGATTCTATTGCTATTCAAATTAAGTCTATTCAGACTAAATTTGAAAATGAAATTTTTGATATTAAACGAACAATTATAGACTTCGAGATTGAAAAATTTAGAGATAAGGGACAAGTTGGAGAAATTTCAAGAATGATCGAAAAATTAGAAATGGATATAAAAGCAGGTTTTGGTGCTGAAGAAACACTTCCAGAAATAAGAGAGTATGTTAAAAAAAGTGGTATGCCAAATTATTATCTGGATGATCTTCATAAAGTTTTGAAAAACTTACCTGAAAGTCTCAAGAGATTAGGTGAAGAAACACTTAAACTTGCGGAAGAAAAACTTTATAGCCCAAGAAAAAAATAATTTTCTTCACTATCAGATTATTGCATCTCTTTCATAAACTTAGGCATATCTAGAGTGTAATCATGGTTAGATTCCAGTACTGCGGTTCTA
This sequence comes from uncultured bacterium, assembly GCA_963840885.1. Lineage (GTDB taxonomy): Bacteria > Patescibacteriota > Minisyncoccia > Phycocordibacterales > GWA1-40-21 > Bog-1340. The sequence continues at coordinate 44,830 of CAWJAN010000001.1, read as the reverse complement.
ACCTTGGATTTTCAGACTAGATACCGTTTACGTTAATAGCTTTATGACATTCGTGTTATATGGGTCTTCTTAAAGCTATTTTAATTTATATGCAGTGACTCACAAGAGACAACAAATGACCAAAACATACTAAGTAACATTTTAAGATTGTTCCTGAGTACGATAAATATTTATTTTATAGTATAATTAAAATTAATCTGATTAAAAACCAAATGATTACACTTAATCAAAAAATAAAATTACCTTGGTCAGCAAGATTATATGGAATAACTTGGCTTTTTATAATACTCTTTATAATTACCTTATTTATTGGTGGTCTTGTTAGCGATATGCCAGATACTTTTAATTCTCTTGGTAGATTTATGATTTTGGTTGCCATTTGGTTACTTTTAGATTATGCGTGTATTAATTTTATTGTGTCTGAAAAAACACTAACAATAAATTCAGGGATTTTAATTAAAAAATCAAAATCCATTCCTTTTAGTAGTATCCAAAATATAATTATAAAAAAGGGTATTATTGCTATGATTTTTGGAGTGAGTAGAATAAATATATGGACGGCGTCTCCTGGCCAAATACGAATAAATAATGGAAATTCAGAAAATAGACCGTCTGGTTCATTACTTATTATGAATGAAGATGCTGAATGGTTAAAAAACTTTATATTAAAAAATAAAATTTAAAATAAAATAATGTCAGATATTGAAAGACTCTCAAAAAGAATATTAGATTTTAGAGATGCACGAGATTGGAAACAATTTCATAACCCTAAAGATTTAGCAATTTCACTTGTACTTGAAGCTACTGAGGTGATGGAACATTTCCAATGGAAAAATACTAAGGAGATAGAAGAATATATAAAAACCAATAAGACTGATATCGCTGATGAATTAGCTGATACTTTATACTGGATACTTCTCATGAGTAAGGATTTAGATATTGATCTTGTAAAATCTTTAGATGATAAGATGGAAAAGAATGAACAAAAATATTCAGTTGAAAAAGCTAAAGGTAATCACAAAAAATATAACCAATTGTAAAAATGATAGTCTATCAATCCACCAAGCTTGGATTTTTGAATGATGCTTCCAATGGGATTGAGGACATCGTAAAATCTAAAGTAAAGGAAAAACTCAATATTGATATTAAGGTAGGAAGTAGTGAATATAACTCATGGAAGAACTCTTTGGGTGATGCAATGTATAAAGTGATGCAGTCAGACAAAATACCGAATGATTCTGGTGTTGCTATCGAATACTCAATACCTAGAACCAAAAACAGAATCGATTTTGTTATTACAGGGGAAGATGAAAATGGTAAGGAAAAAGTAGTCATTATTGAACTCAAACAGTGGACTGATATTCAAAAAACAGATAAGGATGCAATGGTTATTACTCACTTTGCAAGTGGTCCAAGCGAGGAATTACATCCATCGTATCAAGCATGGTCATATTCAACATTACTTTATGGTTTTAATGCTGTTGTCTACGAAGAGAATATTGGACTTGAACCATGTGCTTACCTACATAATTACTTAGATAATGCTGTAATTCTGGATTCCTTTTATAATGATTACCTAGGAAAGGCTCCAGCTTTCTGTAAAGGAGACAAAAAAAAACTTCAAGATTTTATTACGAAGTTTATTAAACATGGAGAGAAAAAGAATACATTATATAGAATTGATAATGGAGATATACGTCCATCAAAAAATCTTGCAGATAGTATGGCATCAATGATAAAAGGCAATCAAGAATTTATCATGATTGATGACCAAAAAATTGTTTATGAAACTGCTTTAGCTCTAACTAAAAAATCCACTTGTGATAATAAAAATGTTCTCATGGTTGATGGAGGTCCAGGAACAGGTAAATCAGTTGTCGCCGTTAACTTGCTTGTAGCAATAACAAAGCTTGGTTTGAATACTCAATATGTAACAAAGAATGCTGCACCGAGGGCAGTTTTCGAGAGTAAACTAACTGGAACGCTTAAAAAAACACAAATTTCAAATATGTTTACCGGTTCCGGCTCTTATATTAGCTGTAATATGGACACTTTTGATTGTCTTCTTGTTGATGAAGCTCATAGATTAAATGAAAAGTCTGGTATGTTTAAAAATCTTGGAGAAAATCAGATTAAAGAAATAATAGAGGCTTCAAAATGTTCGGTATTTTTTATTGATGAAGATCAAAAAGTCACATGGCACGATATAGGGAAAAAAGAAGAAATAGAAAAGTGGGCAATAAAAATTGGCGCAAAAACTCATCTTTTAAAATTAGAATCGCAATTTAGATGTAATGGATCAGATGGTTATCTTTCATGGCTTGATAATTCATTACAAATAAAAGAAACGGCAAACAAAACACTTGAAGGTATTAACTATGATTTTAAAATTGTTGATTCACCTAATGAACTCAGAGATTTAATTTTCAATAAAAACGAAATAAATAATAAGGCTCGCCTTGTCGCAGGTTACTGTTGGAACTGGATAAGTAAGAAGAATAAATCACTCAAAGATATTGTCATTCCAGAATATGACTTTGAAATGAAATGGAACCTATCAGAAGATGGAAACGTTTGGATTATCTCACCAAAATCAGTAAATGAAGTCGGTTGCATACATACCTGTCAGGGTCTTGAGGTTGACTATATAGGTGTGATAGTTGGTCCGGATTTTGTTGTCAGAGACGGAAAAGTTATTACTGATCCGAGTAAACGCGCTAAGACAGATGCCTCATTAAAGGGATATAAAGCAGATTTTAAGAATAATCCAAAGTTTGCCTCTGAGAAATCGGATAAAATTATAAAAAATACCTATCGCACGCTTATGACTCGCGGAATGAAAGGGTGCTATGTTTATTTTATAGATAAGGAAACCGAAAAATATTTTAAAAGCATAATTAAATAAAAATGGGAAACTTCATTTTTGGCACTGTTTATTAAATCATACAAAAAATACCGAGTTGTAGGACAACATATTTCTCACCCTTGTTGTAAAAACGGAAAAAGAGATGATACATAGTCATCACCTGACTTTTCCTCTCCTAGGAATTCAGGTATATTTAGGGTGTAATCTTGATCGGAATTTAGTACCGCAGTTCTAACGTCTCTCACGAGCCCCAGCCAGCACTTGCGACGCTCAAGTCAAGTCAGAAATTATATATTTGTGTTAATATATAAAATATGGAAACACTAAACATAAAAGAAAATATTGCTGAAATAGATTGGTTTGAGAAGACAAAAGAGAAAGCCGAGTCCCTTATTAACGATATTGACCCTGATTTGGAAGTATATGTAAAAGAATCTAAAATGACTTTTGATAAAGATAGTAAACCAATTAAAAAAGAAGACCAAAAGATGAGTAAGGCTGTATTTTTTAAGAATGAAAAACTCGGAATAGAATGGGCATTAGCTATATCAGCTGATGGTATTGATGATGATTTTTTAAACAATCGCCTTGAAAAGTGGATTTTTAAAACTTATATAAAAGAACTTAAAAGCAAAGTTTCCTAGCGAGTTTTTTCATCGTGGCAAAGCCTTATACAACGAATTTTAGATCGGTTATATCGTCCGATTTTTCTTTTTTAAAAAACTCGGGTATATTTAGAGTGTAATCGTGATTGGATTCTAGTACCGCAGTTCTAACGTCTCTCACGAGCCCCAGCAAATAGATTTATAATTTGATATACTTTTAAATATGATTTTCTTAATTTGGTATATTATTGCAATTTTTGTTGTCATATTAATTCTAAAATTTTATGAAAATATTAGAATTGTAGGACATCATGCTCCTGTCATAGACAAAAAATCTATCGTCGGATACAAGAAAAGATTCAAGATTATGAATCATACTGAATCAGCTTTATTTTTTGAATTAAGGAAACAACTACCACAAGATTATTATATTTTTCCTAATATGCGTATAGCTGATGTTATAGATGCTGTTAATGGTCCCGGTTTCTATAAAAGAAGAAATAAAATATTACCTAGACATATAGATTTTGTAATTTGTGATCAAAATTTTAAACCGATAGTTGCAATTGAATTAAATGGTAGTTCTCACAACAGATTAGATAGAATAACAATGGATAAAGAAAAACAACAGATATTTAAAGAAGCTGACTTACCGTTAATAACTATTAAGGTTGGTCATAATTTTTATGAATCAGTAAGTAATATATTACCTTATTTAAAGTCTTAATTTAGTTCCAACATCGTCCCAGACGGCCAGCAAATACTTTTTAAGTCTGATATAATTTAGTTGTATGGAACATATAAAATTATCTAAATTTTTCATAATGATTGTACTTTCATTCTGCGTGATGTTTGTACTTATGTACATGATGGTTGATACTTTTGGTAATATCTACATAAACCTGGATCAAGTCTACATGGTACTCGCCATGACATCTGCTATGGTACTAATTGAAATAGCAGTGATGGGATCAATGTACGAAAATAAAACAAAAATTATTACTATGATTATAAGTATTTTTTTTCTTGTTGTGTCTTTTATTTTCATACGCAACCAGACTGGTATCTCGGATAAAGAATTTCTAAAATCAATGATATCTCATCATGGTGCTGCGATACTAATGTGCAATAAAGCCAACCTACAAGACACTGAAATTCAACAGTTATGCAAAGATATAATTTCAAGCCAACAATCACAGATTGATTGGATGAAAACCAAACTTCAATCTTTAAATTGAGTGATGATTGTTCCAACATCGTCCTAGACTGCCAGCTAGCACGTGCGTAGTTCGAGCACACGAGTCGCGTCGAAAAATTTAATCTTACAAAGATATAAAAATATCTGTAGAATGAAACATAATATGCAAATATCTGAAAAAATCGCATCTGTTTTAAAAGAAATAAAAAATCAAATTGACATTCCTCTTATTCATTGTAATCTAAATTCCAGGTTGGTCATTCCTAGCTAGAAACGAGGCGTCCATGCAAGAACTGATAGTGAAATCCGTTTTGACTGGCATCTGTTGGGGTATTTGGCCGCTTATCATGAACAAAAGCGGCCTTGGCGGCAATGCGTCGTCGCTTTTCTTCATCGGCATTATGCTTGTGGTTGTGTATCCATTTACCATTGGTAATATCGGAAACACAGCCGGCGTGAACTGGTGGTTCGTGGTGATTGCGAGCATTCTCGGAGGGGTTGGAACACTGCTTTTTAATGGAATGCTTGCAAAATCGACAGCGGCAAATGTGGGACTTTTGATTGTTATCACATTTGTCTTGGAGATCGCCATCTCTGCCGTGTATAAAGCGTATATTGACGGCCTAACTCTCAAACAGGGAATCGGCTTCGTTTGCGCTATCGCTTCAGCAATTCTTTTGACTCTATAGTAAGAGTCATTAAAAAATACAAGCCCCGCGGCGTAGCACGCGGGGCTTTTTCTTTGACATTTTAATCTGATATAATCAGCTCATGAAAATTTTACCTCGTACACTATTCGGCAATCCGATTTTGCGTTCCAAAGCTAAAAAAGTTCCGCTAAAATTTCTTAAATCCGCTAAAGGCAAAAAGCTTATTAAAAATATGCTCTATACGATGAGGCGCGATAACGGCGTCGGCTTGGCCGCTCCGCAGATTGGCCAGCCATTAAGCCTTGCTGTAATGGAAATGCGCCCGTCGGTGAACAGACCGAAATTAAAGCGTAAAGGTCCGATTGTGGTTGTGAATCCAAAAATCCTGAAATACTCAAAAAATAAAATTAATGGCTGGGAAGGATGCCTAAGTTTAAGAGGGATAAGGGCTATGGTACCTAGAGCAAAAGATATTACCGTTGAATATTATAATGAAAACGGGAAGAAAGTTGTTGAAAAAGCATCCGGCTTTTGGGCAATAATTTTCCAGCATGAGATAGATCATTTAAACGGCCTTGGCTATATGGATAGAATTAAGGACACAAAAACAATCATGATGTTTTCCGAATATAAGAAAAGGGTTATAAAGAAAAAATAAAAGCCCGGGCGATATGCGCCGGGCTTTTTTTGAGGCTGTTTATTTCCTCCTATCAAGTTTGAAATGCTTATCGATATCGACTTCGAGCCACTCCTTCGGAATCCTTTCAGCAAACCACAAAGCCTTCGCAGGGTTTTGCAGCTCGACGATAACGATAAAGTATAGGATAAGAACGAATGAGATTGAAAATACAGACACGATTCCGCTTACAAGATGCTTGTAATGGATTCCTCCGACCATAATGATAATCATCGTGGTAAAGGTCAGAAGCAGGATATGAATAATGATGGGCAGACGCTCATCCCTGTAATACAGAAACGTATTGCGGTCTCCCTTCAGCACGCATATCACCACAGTCTGATACTTTTTCCATGTTGACTCGAAAACAGTTGAAGCCGTGATGGAAAAAGCTATTGCCAAGGTACCGATAATCGCTCCTATCAGTACAGGCTCATCGTCCGATGAAAAATTCCATCCGCGCAGATAAAACTGGTACCAGGCAGCCGTAATCAAAAGAGCGATGCAAAACGGCTGAAAGATGAAAATCATATGATTTCTGAAAGAGACAAGGCGCCTCTTCCAGTCATTCCTCTTTGATAAGGTCATTCTATCCTCCCGAACTTATTGTAAGTAGCATTTCAAACTCTTTAGTATTTAATGTTCAACTGATAATGTAATAACATTATTTATAGAGTTAGTCAATAAAATACATTATTTTGATTAATCTATTATACTTGTTAATATATTGGTATGCAGTTCATTCTATGAAAGGGGGTAAACGTTTATGCCTTATCTCGGCCCAGATGAACCGGATACTGACATCGATGACGATGCCGCAACCGAACAAGGGAACAATCCGGAAATACCTGACCAATAGGCCTCTCAGGCCATTGGCACAGCAAAAATGGGGGAAACTTAAGATCCCCCATTTTTTTAAATAAAACAAATCACTCAAAATGGATTTTTCTAAGATTAAAAAAGAAAAGATTGTAGATGAAATACAAGGTATAAAGGTATATGATCCATATCGCTGGCTTGAAAATGCAAATGATCCTGAAGTCAAAAATTGGATAAAAAATGAAAATGAATATACTGATTCTGTCCTAAAAAATAATGTTTTCGAAACATTCTCCAATGAACTGACTAAAAATTTTAAAGCGGCTAATTTTTCCAATCCGACTTTTACTAATGGACGATATTTCTATATGGAACGTAAGCAGGACCAAGACCAATTTGTTCTTTATATGAAAAATGGATTCAATGGTTCTCCTGTAACAATTTTTGATCCAAATGGCAAAAGAGAGGGTAATACGGTTTCCATAGATTATTGGAACAAATCCCGTAGCGGTAAATACGTTGCATACGGTATTTCAGAGGGCGGTAATGAAATGGCAACAATATATATCAAGGATGTCGATTCGAATGAAAATTTAAAGGAAGAGATTGTTCATTGCAGGCTTGCGGCAATAACATGGCTGCCTGATGATTCCGGGTTTTTTTATGTGAGAAATCCACGACCAGGAACGGTGCCTAAAAATGAAGAGCATTTGCATTCCAAAGTTTATTTTCATAAATTAGGAGATAATCCAGATGCCGATGAACTTATTTTTGGCGAAGGAAGGCCTAAAGACGACATGATTGGTCTTACTATTTCTATCGATGGAAGGTATTTGTCTATTTATGCTTCTCAGACATGGACTGAGAATGACCTGTATATTTATGATACAAAAACAAGAGAAACAAAAGATTTTATTGTAGGAGTAAAAGCAAAATCTTCAATATCCTTTCTGGCCGATAAAGTTCTCCTATATACAAACTATAAGGCAAACAACGGAAGAATTCTTTGGACGACATTTAATGATCTCTATAAACCAATAGATGATTGGAAGGAGTTTATTCCTGAAAGGAATGTATCCCTCGAGTCGTACCATGTTACAAAAAATCAAATTATTATTGAATATCTAGTAAATGCTTGCTCCGAAGTCGTTATATTTGATTATCAAGGCAAAGAAGCCGGAAAAATTCCGCTTCCGCAATACTCGAGTCTTGCCGGGATGTCTACAAATAGAGAAGAAGAGGAATTTTTTTATGGAGTAGATTCTTTTACATTTCCTAAAATTCTTTATTATTACGATCCGAAGGCAAAAAAGTATTCAATAAACCGAAAAACTGATAATCCCATAAATCCCGATGATTATGAAGTAAAACAGGAATGGTGCGTGTCAAAGGATGGAACGAAAGTACCAGTGTTTATCATACATAAGAAAAATGTTGTGCTTAATGGAAAAAATCCGACCATTTTATATGGATACGGTGGATTTGGTAATAATGAAACGCCCGTATTTACAAGAAGTTGGATACCGTGGATGGAAAGAGAAGGTATTTTTGCGATTGCAAATATACGCGGAGGCAATGAATTTGGAGAATCATGGCATAAAGGAGGAATGAAAAAACATAAGCAAAACTCTTTTGATGATTTTATTGCAGCTGCTGAATATTTGGTATCTAAAAAATATACAAATGCGGGCCAATTAGGCATCTTGGGCGGAAGTAATGGCGGATTACTTGTCTCTGTGGTTGCTATTCAGCGTCCAGATTTATTTAAAGCTGTTTGTTCCCGGGTTCCATTGACTGACATGGTGAGATTCCCAAAGTTTGGAATTGCCATTCGCTGGATTCACGAATATGGAAATCCGGAAATAAAAGAGGAATTAGAAAATATCTTAAAATGGAGCCCGTATCATAATGTAAAACAAGGAATTGAATATCCGAATTTTCTTTTTACTACTGCGGAAAAAGATACAAGAGTTGATCCGCTTCATGCCCGAAAAATGACAGCAATATTACAATCGGTAAATAAAAATAATAAGGTATTAATTTTTACTGAAATGGATGCTGGACATGGTTCAGGAAAACCTATTACAAAAATAGTGGAAAGTCAGGCTCTTATGCTTGCATTTTTCGCTCAAGAATTGAGTTTAACGGTTTAATTGTATCTGATAGGTTTTTATCGTATAATTAAAAATATGAAGCCGGAAACAGAAAATAAAATAAGAAATATCGTAAACAAGAATAATATGGAGGTGGCCTCAAGGCACTATTACGGTGATGAAGTCAGGTTTATCTATCTGCTCATAGCTATCGTAATGATAGTGACGACGCCGTTTTTCAAATACCAATTGCTCTTGCAGTCGCTCCTTTCCATTATCGCCGTCGTCGGATTCACTATTTTCGCAGGGCTTACCAATCCAAAATCGGCAGTGATAATAATAATAGATTTTGTCATCTCAATAGCGGCTTCCGTAGTTTTCGGATATCAGACTATAGCATCTTATGCAGGCGATTACACAGACTTATTCTTCCTGGCAAACGTGCTTCTTTTCATACTCTCGGTACTAGCGCTTTATTTCAGCACAAAAACCCTACGCGGCAATCTTTTGACTTCTTAAGAATTTATTTTGGACGCCAGGAAATTCCTGGCATTTTTTATCTGCTTTTTGTCAATATTTTCATTTTTTATGAAAATGTAATACTTAACTCATGGAACCACTCGCGCATAAAATAAGGCCGCAGAAACTTGATGAATTCATCGGGCAGAAGCATCTTGTGGGCGAAGGCAAGCCGCTTCGCGAAGCGATAGATAAAAAGCATGTCTTTTCATTCATACTTTGGGGACCGCCGGGAATCGGCAAGACTACTTTTGCAAGGATATATTCTAAAGCTATAGACGCAAGCTATTTTGAGCTTTCTGCAGTTTCCGCAGGGAAGGATGATATCAGGAGAATCGTGGATACTCGCGCTGGAGGATTGCTCGGGCCGACAGTTCTTTTCTTAGATGAAATCCACCGCTTCAACAAGGCTCAGCAGGATTTTCTTTTGCCATTTGTAGAAAGCGGCAGGCTCGTCCTCATCGGCGCCACGACAGAAAACCCGAGCTTTGAAATCATTCCTGCGCTTCTTTCCCGCGCCAGGGTTTTTGTCATGGAAGAGCTTTCTGACGATGAGATAAGGGAAATAATAAAACGCACAGGATACAAGCTCAAAAAAGATGCGAGCGACTGGCTTGTGCAAATGGCAAATGGCGATGCAAGGCAGGCGATAGCGATGATAGAAAATACGGCGAGCTTGTATAAGGAAATAACTATTGAAAACCTGAAAAAAACCTTGCAGTCTAAATTCCTGCGCTACGACAAGAAAAGCGATGAGCATTACAATACTATTTCGGCATTTATAAAAAGCATGCGCGCATCGCAGCCGGATGCGGCGCTGTATTATCTTGCAAGGATGATTGAATCCGGCGAAGATCCGAAATTCATCGCCAGAAGAATGGTGATTTTCGCTTCTGAAGATATAGGAATGGCACAGCCTACGGCGCTAGTCGTTGCCAATGAAGTCTTCAAAGCGGTAGAAACCATCGGCCTGCCAGAATGCGGAATCAACCTCGCTCATGGTGTCGTCTATCTTTCTCTAGCGCCAAAAACAAAAGCTTCTTATGAAGCATATATGGAAGCGCTCGAGGACGCCAAGAAATACGGCAACTTGCCCATACCGCTTATGATACGCAATCCCGTGACGAAGCTTATGAAAAACCTGGACTATGGAAAAGGATATGAACGCTATCCTAAGGAAGATTTGCTGCCGGAGAAGCTGAAAGGAAAGAAATACTACAAGCCGAAAAAGAGTGGGGAAAGAAAAAAGTAATCTCTGGTATAATACAATCATGTTAAAAGTAGGAACAAAAGCGCCGGATTTCAAACTTAAAGACCAGAACGGGAAAGAACATTCTCTTTCATCTCACAAAGGCGAGCTTGTTTTGGTTTATTTTTATCCGAAAGACGATACTCCGGGATGCACGAAAGAAGCCTGCACTATACGCGATATGTACAGCGGATTTCAAAAGCAGTGCGTGAAAGTTTTCGGCATCAGCAAAGACAGCGTGGAAAGCCATAAGAAATTTGCCGACAAATACAATCTTCCATTTACGCTTTTATCGGACTCTGACAGAAAAGTTATAAACGACTACGAGGCTTCAAAAGAAATTTTCGGTAACCCCGGGACAAAAAGGATCTCATACATAATAGGCAAGGACGGAATCATCCTGAAAGCATACGACAATGTCGATCCGGTAAACCATGCCGGAGAAATACTCAGGGATATTTCAGATATAATAAAGAAATGAGAAAATACAAGTTATCAATAATTATTGCGATCATTATTGCCATAATTACCGCTATTTTCGTATTAAAATCAGAGCAGCAAAAAATTATAAAAGAAAGTCTTTTGAATTCGCTCATCTATTCCTGCGATGGTGGAAAAACCATAACGGCACAATTATATGAAGGCGAAGCGGCATCAACTACTCCGGGTATGCCGCCAACTCCTGGCGGAATAGCGAATATAAAATTAAGCGATGAAAGGAATATGACTCTTCGCCAGACAATTTCCGCAGACGGCGTGCGATATACGAATGAAGATGAATCTTTTGTTTTCTGGAGCAAAGGCGACAGTGCGCTAGTGCTTGAAAACGGCGCTGAGAAAAATTATATGAACTGTGCGGTAAAATTCCAGCATATATCGGATAGTCCAAAAAATGGCACTTATACCATAAATGGCGAACAGATAACCCTTGTAAGCGGAGTCTCAGAAACGGAAGCGGCTCCAGGCTCGGCTTCAAAAATCACCACAAAATATTTCGGCAATGAAGCATACGGAGATATAAATGGCGACGGCGTGGATGATACTGCTTTCATTCTCACTCAAGATACAGGCGGAAGCGGAACATTCTTTTATATCGTTGCCGCAATAAAAACATCGGGCGGATATAGCGGAACGAATGCCGTGCTCCTCGGCGACCGCATTGCGCCCCAGCAGACGGAAATCAAAAACGGGGAAATAATCGCAAATTATGCGGATAGAAATCCAGGCGAACCGATGACAACTGCGCCGTCTCTCGGAGTCTCGAAATACCTTAAATATACAAGCGGAAGCCTTGTTGAAATAAAAAAATGAGCAGAAAATTCCAGCTCATTGCAGAGGTAAAGACAGAATCGCCGTTTGGATTCAAATCGGAAAAGACTTGGGACGAGCTTTTTGAAATAGCCAGCAAATACGGCGACATGATTTCTGTCCACACGGACAAGCGCTGGGGCGGCTCGCTAAACAAAATAACGATGGCAAGGAGTATGACAAGAAAGCCTATTCTTGCCAAAGGAATACATAAAAAGGATTCTGAAATAGAAAGGGCCCTGGAAGCCGGGGCTGATTATGTTCTTGTTGTTGGAAGAATTCCTAAAGTCCATTTGAATAAGGTCTTTATAGAGCCGCTTAATCTTGAAGAACTCAAGAAAATACCGAGAGACATGAAAGTGGTATGGAATACGAGAGACCTGAATACCGGAGGTCAGAAGAAAGAAACTTTCGAAGAAGCCAGGAAAATTTTCGGAGGATGGATTTGCCAGGCAAGCAATATAAGATCTGTTGCCGACATAAAAGAAAGCGCCGATGCCGCGCTTGTAGGAGAGCATCTCGAAGAATTCATAAAAAGCCTTTAAACCCTTTTATTTTTCATATTTTTGTATAGAATTGTGGAATGCGAAATAATATAGTACATCCAGGAGCTGATGAGCTCGTTTATGAAATCCGCGAGATAGTGGATGTTGCAAACAAGATAGAAAAGACCGGCGTTAAAATCGTCTGGGAAAATATCGGCGATCCGGTGGCAAAAGGCGAGGAAGTGCCGGCCTGGATAAAGAAAATAGTTTCCGACACTGTTTTGAAAGATAATTCCTGCTTCGGCTATTCGCCTACAAAAGGACTTCTGGATACGAGAGAATACATAGCATACGAAAGAAACCTGGAAGGCGGAGCACAGATAAAACCGGACGATATCTTATTCTTCAACGGCCTTGGCGATGCTATCGCCACCATTTATAATTATCTCAATCCCGGCTCGCGCGTAATAGGGCCGAATCCAGCATATTCCACTCACTCCTCAGCCGAAGCCGCCCATGCAGGCTCGCCGCATATGACATATAAGCTTGATCCGGAAAACCATTGGTATCCGGACCTTAAAGATTTGCGTGAAAAAATAAAAGCTCATCCTGAAATATGTGCCGTCTTAATCGTAAATCCGGACAATCCCACAGGCGCCGTATTTCCGATAGAAATAATGAAACAAATCGTCGATATTGCAAGGGAATTCGACCTATTCGTCATATCGGATGAGATATATTCCAATCTTTATTACGGCGGCGTTGAGCACAGGAAGCTTGCACAAGTGATAGACGGCGTTCCAGGGCTTGCGATGCGCGGAATCTCAAAAGAATTTCCTTGGCCGGGAGCAAGATGCGGCTGGGTGGAATTTTACAATACCGATAAGGACGATAAATATGGGTCGCGGGAGAAGTCGAGGTCCCACACCGATCCGTTGCCGGTCGTCGAGATCGCCAGGGCGAACTCGCTCACGAAGGTGCCGTCCTTCTTGAAGACCTGGATCCGGTTGTTCATCCGGTCGCAGACGTAGACGAGCCCGTCGGTCGCGATGCGCACGCAGTGCACCGGGTTCCGGAACTGCTTCACGCTCGCGTCGCCCGGGGGCCGGCCGTTGGCGCCCCAGTGGCGCTTGTAGGCGCCGGTGGTCGCGTCGAACACGATGACCCGGTGGTTGGCGTAGCCGTCCGCCACGTACAGCTCGTTGGCCGCCGCGTCCACCCGCACGTCGGCGGGGCGATTGAGGTTGCGCGGTGTCGGCGTCGCCGCCGCTCGAGCCCGGCTTGCCGATCTGCATCAGGAACCGGCCGTCGCGGCTGAACTTGAGGATCTGGTCGTCCTTCTCCCCGTTGCCGGCCAGCCACACGTTGCCGGACGGGTCCACGAAGATGCCGTGCTCGTTGGCCGGCCAGTCGTAGCCCGGCCCGGGCCCGCCCCAGGCCTGGAGCAGGTTGCCCTCGCTGTCGAACTCCATCACCGGCGGCGCGGGCACGCAGCACTCGTTGCGCGGCGGGTTGAGCGTGGCGCCCTTCTCGTCGTCGGTCAGGGTGCGCGGCCGCTGCACGATCCACACGTGGTCGAGCGGGTCGACCGCCACGCCCGCCACCTGGCCGAGCAGCCAGCGGTTGGGCAGCGGCTTCGGCCAGAACGGATCCACCGTGAACTTCGGCGCCTGGCCGTCGGCCAGCCGCTGCGCGGTCACCGAGACCGCGGAGGAGACCGCGAGGACGACGAGGAGCGCGAGCGGCGACGACGACACCGTGGGAGACGGGGGAGCGCGAGCCGAGCACGGCATTCCTCCTCGGGTCGAGGGGCGCGGGAGCCGCCGACGAGCCGGTGCGACCTTATGTCGGGACGAAGCCGCGTGTCAAGCGTCGCCGGCGCGCCTATCGCGAGAGGAGCCAGCCGAGCCGTGCCCGCGGCCAGCACCGCCACCACCGGCGGCACGCGATCCGTGGCCACCACGAGCGCGGTGGCCGCCGCGAGGGCGACGGTCGCGCCGTCGTGGATCGCGGTGCGCGCGAGCGTGTAGACCCCGCCCGCCATCAGCCCGACCCCGACCGGCAGGAGCGCCCGCTCGGCGGCGACGCGCCCACGGCCGGGCGCGCCACTGCTGCCAGTGGTGCGAGATCACGATGGCCAGGACGGAGGTGGGCACGAACATCGCGAGCCCCGCGAGCGCCGCGCCGAGCAGGCCGTGGGCCCGGTGGCCCACGAAGACCGCGACCAGCATGCCGGGGCCCGGGGTGAGCTGCGACAGCGTGTAGCCGTCGACGAACTCGCGGGCGGTGAGCCAGTGGTGGATGGTCACCGCCTGCCGCTCCATCTCCGGGATGACCCCGAGACCGCCGCCCACGCAGAGGAAGCTCAGCCAGAGAAACGTCCAGGTGAGCAGCGCGAGGTCCGCCATCACGCGCCCTCCGGTGGCGGGGTGGACGGGGGAGCCGGCGAGGACCGGCCGCGCCGCGGGCGCCGACCAGTGCAGCCCGAGGCTCAGCGCGGTCATCAGCAGCACCACGCCGACGGTGGGCAGGCGCAGCGGGCCGACCGCCACGAAGGTGATCAGCGCGATCACGACCGCACGTCCGCCCCGCAGCGAGCCGCGCATGATGCGGAGCGACGTCACGAGCACGAGCCCCACCACCGCCGCGCTCAGCCCGCGCATGCAGGAGACTGGCGCCGCTCCCGAAGGCGCCCTGCGCGTAGAGCGCGCTCGCGCCCAGGAGGATGACCGCGCCCGGCAGCACGATCGCGAGCAGCCCCCACACGCCGCCCGCGAAGCCGGCGAGCCGGTAGCCGAGGACGACCGCGAGGTTGCTGAAGTTCGGGCCCGGGCAGCACCTGGCTCAGCGTGAAGTCCTGGACGAACTCGTCGTGGCGGATCCAGCCGCGCCGCCGCACCAGCGCGTCGTGGAAGTAGGCGCTGCGGCCGCCGCCCAGGCTCGAGAGGCCGGTCCAGGCGAAGACCGCGATCAGCCGGAGGAGGGAGACGCGTCTCACTCGTCGAGCTCGAGCGAGCGCGCGAGCGACATGGCCCCTGGAGTGTAGCACCCTCTCCCCCCGGGTCTCGGGGGGAGAGGGCGGGAGTCATCCGATCAGCGGGCCGGTCAGCGCCGGACGTGAGCGACGGACGCGATCAGTAGCGCCAGGCCGGGCGCACCGGCGCGGGATAGCACCAGCCCTTCCGGGCGTGGCCGGGCGGGCAGAACACCGGCCGCTCGTGGACCACCACGGGACGCGGCGCGGGCACGTAGACCGGGTAGGGCCGAGCGACCACCCGCGGCGCGATCACCCGCGGGGTGGCGCCACCACCGGAGCGGGCACGTAGACCGGCGCGGGCCGAGCGACGACCACGGGCGCGGGCGCCACCACCGGGCCGCGGTGGAAGATGCCGACCCCGCCCAGGATCTGATTGAACACCGCGAAGGCGCCGAGCCCGAGGGCCGCGTCCGTCGACGCGCCCGCGAAGGCCAGCGTGGGAGCAAAGACCGCGACGGCCAGAACCAGCGCGATCAGCTTTTTCATGTTGGGTCTCCTCACGAGGGGTCATGGCGGCCACCCCTCTGCCGCAATAGACGAGCGCGGGCCGCGCTCTGTTTACCCGGGTGGCGGAGACGCCTCCGATTGCCTTACGATACGGGGCCATGGCGACCACCGAGCACGCGAGCGTCTGTCCGCTGGACTGCCCCGACACCTGCAGCCTGACCGTCACCGTGGAGGACGCGAAGATCGTGAAGATCCGCGGCTCCCGGGCCAACCCCTACACCGCCGGCGTCATCTGCACCAAGGTGGCCGGCTCGTACCCGGACTGGGTGCACGGGCCCGGGCGGCTCCGCACCCCGCTCCGGCGGGTCGGGGCCAAGGGCGAGGGCCGGTTCGCGCGCGCGTCGCTGGGACGAGGCGCTCGACATCATCCACGACCGCGTGACCGCGGTGATCGCCGCGCACGGCCCGCAGGCCGTCGCTGCCGCTCAACTACGCGGGGCCGCACGGCATGCTCGCCTACGCCTCGATGGACCTGCGCTTCTTCCACAAGCTGGGCGCCTCGCTGCTCGATCGCTCGCCGCTCTGCGGCGGCATCCGCACCCAGGCGTGGCTCGGCACCTTCGGGACCGCGCCCGGGCATCGCGCCCGAGCAGGTGCGGCACTCGCAAGCTCATCATCGCCTGGGGCAACAACGTCACCTGGTCGAACCTGCACCTCACGCCGCTGCATCAACGCGGCGCGGCGGGACGGGGCCAAGGTGGTGGTCGTCGACCCCAAGCGCATCAAGATCGCGCGAGCAGGCGGATCTGCACCTCGCGCTCCAGCCCGGCACCGACGTGGTGCTGGCGTGGGCCGTCGCGGCGGAGCTCGAGCGGCGCGGCGCGCTCGACCGCGCCTTCATCGAGCGCCACGTGGAGGGCTTCGAGGAGTTCATGGCCGGCGCGCGCGCGCTACTCGGTGGCGGACGCCTCGCGCATCTGCGGGGTGCCCGAGGCCGACATCCGGCAGCTCGCCGAGTGGTACCACACGCTCTCGCCCGCCGCGATCAGCGTGGGCAACGGGCTCGAGCGCAACCAGAACGGCGGCAGCGGCATCCGCGCGATCTTCGCCCTGCCCGCGCTGGCCGGGAAGTTCGGGGTGCCGGGCGGCGGGCTCGTCAACGGCGCGGGCTTCGTGTTCCCCAAGACGCCGGCCGAGCTGCAGCGGCCGGACCTGCTGCCGCCGGGCACCCGCACGCTCAACATCGTGGACATGGGCCAGCACCTCCTCGATCCGACCCTGTCCCCGCCGATCAAGGCGCTCTTCATCTACAACCACAACCCGCTGGTCGTGCACCCGGACCAGAACCGGATGCGGCGCGGGCTCGCGCGCGAGGATCTCTTCACGGTGGGCTCGGACGTGGTGATGACCGACAGCCTCGCCTACGCCGACGTGGTGCTGCCCGCCTCGCAGCCACTTCGAGTACGACGACATCTACGCGGCCTACGGCCAGCACTGGCTGCAGCGCGCCGAGCCGGTGATCCCGCCGCAGGGCGAGTCGCTGCCCAACACCGAGATCTTCCGGCGGCTCGCCGCGCGCTTCGGCTTCACCGACCCCGCCTTCACCGCCAGCGACGCCGCAGCTCATCGACGACGCGGTGGACGGCGCGGACCCGCGCCTGGGCGGCGTGCGCGCCGAGCCGGCTGCCCACCGACCGCGCCACCGCGATGACGGTCGAACGGCGAGCCCGCCATCCTCTTCAAGCAACGTCTTCCCGAAGACGCCGTCCGGCAAGATCGAGCTGGCGTCCGGCTACCTCGAGCAGAAGTACGGCAGCGCGCCTGCCGACCTTCCGCGCCTACGAGACGCCGTTCCCGCTCGTCCTCATCTCGCCCGCGTCGGACGAGCGCATCACCTCCACGTTCGGCGGGCTCAAGCCGGGCGACGTGACGCCGCCGCTCGAGATGCATCCGGACGACGCGCAAGGCCCGCGGCCTGCGCGACGGCATGCGTGGTGCGGGTGTGGAACGAGCTGGGCGAGGTGCACCTGCCGCTCCAGGTCACCGACGCGATCCGGCCCGGCGTGGTGTGCAGCCTGAAGGGCGCGTGGATGCGGACCAGCGACAACGGGCAGACCGTCTCGGCGCTGGCTCCGGGGCACCACGCGGACATCTGCGGGGGCGCCTGCTACAACGACTGCCGCGTCGAGGTCGCCGCCCTCTAATCTCTCCCTCTCCCCCACGGGGAGACGGGCAGGGTGAGGGGGCCGGCGATCGACGTGGCGGCCCGGGCCTCATGTTGAAGGCAGCGGGCCGCCCGTCGTGGACGCGCCGACGCTCAGGCGGGTCGGGGGAGAGCAGCGCCCCGGGTGCAGCGGTCGCCGATCTGGAACTCGCCCTCGAGGATGTACCAGACCTGGGCGAAGTCGTGCTTGTGGAAGGGATGATGCGAGCCCGGCTCGTAGCGCACCAGCCCGCGTTGGGCGGTCGCGGGCTCGGGTGGAAGAGCATCTTGCTCTCCTGCCGGCCAGCGCAGCGTCTCCACCCCGGTCGTCGGCGTGCACGCCTCCATCGGCTGGTGGTCCCGTCGCGCGTACGCGCGGGGCGTGATGCAGCGCGCCCGCGTCGCGCCCGCCGGGGGCGAGCCAGCGCTTCCCAGCAGCGCTCGCGCGCCCGGGCGATCTCGAGGTCGGCCTGGAGCACCCGCACCGCGCGGCCCCGCTCGAAGTCCCAGCGCAGCGCCACCACCACCACCGCGAGCGCGGCGCCCACCACCATGAGGATGAAGAGGATGGCCGCCACGCCCTGCCACTGGCGGATCCGTCGCTCCGCGCTGTCGATCAGCCCGGACACCTTCACCTCCACCGGGCCGTTGGCGTGGCGGACGATCTCCACCGCGCCGCGGGGCGAGCCGCGCGAGCAGCCCCCGGCTCGGCCGGGACCGTGGCGCGCGCCGGGGCGCGGGCCCCTCCAGCAGGGACGGCTGTCTCGAGTCCATCGCTCTCATCATCCGGCCTCCTGGCGCGGCGTCTCGCCGCGCTCGGTCACGAGGTGAAGGAATCGCCCGGGCCCTCCTCTTCTAGCGCACTCGGAGCCGCGGGTCCAGCACGTCCCGCAGACCGTCGCCGAGCAGATTGAGGCTGAGCCCGGCGATCGTCAAGGCCAAGCCGGGGAAGAGGCTCACCCAGAACGCCTCGCGGATGACGTTCTTGCCGCTCGCGATCACGTTGCCCCACGACGGCACGTAGGGCGGCACGCCGACGCCGAGGAAGCCCAGGATCGCCTCGGCCAGGATCGCGTAGGCGAACACGAAGCTGCCCTGCACGAGCAGCGGGCCCACGCAGTTCGGCAGGATGTGGCGCAGCGCGATCGCGCCGTCGCGCCGGCCCAGCGCGCGCGCGGCCTGGATGTAGTCGAGCTCGCGCAGGCTCAGCACCGTGCTGCGGATGAGCATCGCGGTGCGCGGCATGTAGACGACCGAGAGCGCCAGGATCACGTTCCAGACCCCGGGCCCGCGCGCGGCCATCAGCGCGATCGCGAGCAGGATGGCCGGGAAGGCCATCAGGCCGTCCATGCACCGCATCACCGGCACGTCGAGCCGCCGCGAGTAGCCGGCGGTGAGCCCGATGACGACGCCGCCCGCCGAGGTGCAGCAGCATGGTGGTGAGCCCGACCAGCAGCGACACCCGGCTGCCGTGCAGCACCAGGCTGTAGACGTCGCGGCCGAACTCGTCGGTGCCGAGGTAGTGCTGCGCGCTCGGCGGCTTGAGCCGGTTGGCCGGGACCGAGCCGGGTGGGGTTGTAGGTGGAGAGCACGTCGGCGAACAGCGCGGCCGCCACCAGCACGAGCAGGAGGGCGGCCCCGGTCACCACGCCCCCGTTCCGGCCAGCCGGCGCGATCCAGCGCTGCCGCTCGGCTGCGCTCAGTCATAGCGGATGCGCGGATCGATGAAGGCGTACAGCAGGTCCACCACCAGGTTGATCAGCACGTAGGTCGCGGCCGTCACCAGCACCACCCCCTGCACCACCGGGTAGTCGCGGCGCAGGATGGCCGAGATCACGAGGCGCCCGAGGCCCGGGGATGTTGAAGACGATCTCGGTGACCACCGCGCCGCCGATGAGCACCGCGGTGGTCACCCCGATCACGGTCACCACCGGCACCAGCGCGTTGCGGAAGGCGTGCACGTAGGTGACCGCGCGCTGGGGCAGCCCCTTGGCCCGCGCGGTGCGCACGTAGTCCTGCTGGAGGGCCTCCAGCATGCAGGAGCGGCTGATGCGCGCGATCAGCGCCGACTGGTTGAAGCCGAGCGAGACCGCGGGCAGCACCATGTAGCGCAGCGCGGCGCACCGGCTCGGTGAAGAGCGAGGCGTAGCCCGCGGCGGGCAGCCAGCCCGAGACGCACCGCGAAGAGGTAGATGAAGTTGAGGCTCAGCCAGAAGCCGGGCACGCAGACGCCGAGCAGCGAGCCGATCATGAGCACGCGATCCCAGATCGAGCCGCGGTGGGCCGCCGCCACCACCCCGGACGGCACGCCGATCGCCACCGCCACGAGCAGGGCGCACGCCATCAGCACCAGAGTGGGCTCGGCCCGCTCCCAGGATCGCGGTGGTCACCGGCCGGTCCAGGAAGTAGGACTGGCCGAGGTCGCCGCGCAGCACCCGGGCGTAGAAGCCCAGCGAGCTGCTCGTGCAGCGGCCGGTCGAGCCCGATCGCCTTGCGCGTCGCGTCGATCTGGCTCGGGGTCGCGTCGGGCCCCAGCATCACGCTCACCGGATCGCCCGGGATCAGGTGGATGAGCAGGAACACGACCGTCACCACCACCGCCATCACCGGGATGACGGCGAGGAGGCGCCGGACGAGATACGAAAGCATGCGGGCGGGTCAGGCCGCCCGCGCGTCGAGTTATTTCTCCAGCCACACGTTGTAGAAGCGCGGCCGCTCCGTCCGCTCGTTGAAGCCCTTCACGGTCTTGCGGACCGCGCGGAGGCCGAAGAGGTCGCCGTACCGGATCACCGGGACCTTCTCGTAGAACAGCCTGGTCTGCTGCTCCCACAGCGCCTGCCGCTTCTTGGGATCGGTCTCCTGGGCCAGCTCCGGTCTGCAGCTTCTGGATGTCCTCGTCGCACGTCCAGCCCGGCCAGGAGCAGCTCAGGAAGAGGGCTGGCGTCGGGTCGTAGAAGGGCCCGATGCCGGTGGTGAAGACGTCGTACTCCTTCGGGTTGTTGCGCCGCTTCACCAGCGTGGCCCAGTCCAGCACCTGGAGGTCGATCGACGAAGCCCGCGTCCTCCAGCTGCTGCTTGGTGACCAGCGCGAAGTCGTACATCCACTTGTACTCCTGGGTGGTCATGAAGCGGATCGGCTCGCCCTTGTAGCCCGGCCTCCTGCAGCAGCGCTTGGCCTTGGCCGCGTTGTGCTCGTTCCACGGGCAGGCCCGGCGATCTTGGTGTGCCACTCCGGCGATCTCGCCGGGGATCGAGGCTGCTGTCGAGGCGGTAGAACTCCGGCTTGCCGCCGGCCACGCTCTTCATGATCGGCTCGATGTCGAGGGCCGCCTGCCAGGCCTGGCGCAGCTTCTGGTTCGTCATCAGGCCTTCCTTCTTGTTGAAGACGGCCATGGGCCAGAAGTACGGCTTGGCGACCAGGGGCCGCGCGACCGGGCTCGGCCGCAGGCGGTCGTAGGAGTCGAGCGTCAGGTCGTCGGCGAAGTCGAGCTCGCCCGGTCTCCAGCTGCGGCCACCCGGGTGGCCACCTCGGGCGTCGGGATCCAGCGGATCTCGTCGACGTAGCCACGCGGTCTTGCCGCCGCCGTAGCCGTTCGGGCTTCTCGCTGCGCGGCTTGTAGTCGTCGAAGCGCACCATCCGGATGTACTGGTCGGGCTTCCACTCCGCGAGCCGGAAGCGGACCGGTGCCCGACGTACTCGGTGATCTTCACCTGGGGCGGGAACTTCTCGGCGATCTCCTTGGGATAGATCGCGCCGAAGTTGTTGGGCACCGCCAGCGCCATCAGCACGATGGGCGACGGCTCCTTGAGCTTCAGCTCGACCGTGTACTTGTCCACGCCCGCGGAGGTCGGCGACCTGGGCGAAGAGCGCCTTGCCGTAGATCGACTGCTTGCCCCAGCGCGTCAGCGAGGCGACCACGTCCTCGGAGGTCATCTCCTTGCCGTTGTGGAACGTCACGCCCTGCCGGAGCTTGATGGTGTAGCGTGAGGCCGTCCCGGCTGACCGGGGGCAGGCCCTCGGCCAGCATCGGGATCGGCCTGTTGTCGCGGTCGAGGGTGTAGAGCCCCTCGTAGATGTGGTTGGTCGAGGATCTCGGTGATGTTGGCGGTGGTCCAGTGCGCGTCGAGCGTCGGGCGGCTCGCCGAGGTTGCCGACCCGGAGCACGCCGCCCTTCTTCTGGGCGTCGGCGGCCGGCGCTCCGAACGTGAGCAGCGCGACCATCGCGACCGCGGTAAGGAGTCCCAGCGAGAATGCTCGACGCGCCATGCCTGCACCTCCGAGAGTGAGAGGGGTTGTCGGGTGCCAAGACTCTGCGACGCGGGCCGCGCCTTGTCAACGGCTCTCGCGGATTACCAGAATGCCCGCCGACAGCCTGGGGTCAGGTCTTACATTCCGACATTTTCTGGGCGCCCCGCGACTCAGCGCCTCCCGGAAATGTCGGAATGTAAGACCTGACCCCGGCCGAGGACCCGCCTCGTCAGGGCATTCACCCCCCGCTCGAGCGCCATCGCTCCGAGCACGAGCGCGACGACGATCCCGCCCGCACCGACCACGAACAGCGGGAGATCGAGCGATCGCATCCGCGTGCCGAAGTAGTGCACGTAGGGCTGATGGACGAGGTAGAGCCCGTACGAGGACGCCCCCACCGCCATCACCGCGGTACTCACCCGCGGCAGGCGGCCCATCGCGCGCGCGACGTTGACGAGGATCACGGTGAGACCGGTGCCGATGAGCGCGTCGGTGAAGAGATAGGACCACAGGGCGCCGTAGGAGTAGACGCCGAGGGCGTAGAGCCCGGCCCCGGCCACGAAGCCCCGCCACGACAGGACCGCGTGCGTCGATCGCCGCGGGCGCCCTCCGCCAGAGCGCCCCCGCGGCCATGCCCACCGCGAACTCCCAGAGCCGGCACGCGAAGAAGCCGCCCTGCACCCACTTGCCGTCCACCGGCACCGCCAGCACCAGGGCCCACCGGGCGCCGAAGGTGACGACCGCCGCGACGACGAGGAAGCGGGCCACGCCCAGGCGCTCGAGCGCCCGGAAGAGCACCGGATACACGAGGTACAGCTGCAGCAGTAGCCCGAAGTACCAGAGCGCGGGGTTGAAGTAGTAGAACATCGTGCCGATCGGCACCACGCGATCGCCGAGGACGCTCAGCGCGAAGCGGTAGTCGACGGGATCGAACCGGGCCTGGAACGGAGACACCAGGTAGACCAGGTGGGCGACCCAGTACATCGGCAACAGGCGAATCAGCCGGCTCCGGTACCAGCCCGGCCAGGCCACCGCCGGGCGACCGCTCCGGGCGAGCGAATACGAGAGCCCGAAGCCCGAGAGGACGAGGAAGACCGCGACCCCGTGGAAGCCGAAGTCGACCACCGCGGCCAGCCCCGCGGCCGCGAGACAGAGCGCCCGCGCGCCGAGAGACGCCGGCGCCAGCAACTTCTCGTAGGCGGCGAAGTAGCCGGGGTCGAGCGGCCACGGCAGCCGGCCAGCCGCGTAGGCGATGAAGAAGTGAAAGCCCACGATCCACAGGATCGCGATCCCCTTCGTCCCGTCGAGCCAGTCGAGACGCGCCTGCCACGCGGCCCGGCGGGCGCTCGCTCGCGCCGCTCACGAGGCCGACGATAGGGGCTGGGGCGATCGCGTGTCAATCACGCCGGACGCTCCGATCCGACGTATACTGCCGTCCGACGCCCGACATGCCCGACCACCTGGACGCCATCGAGATCGAGACCGCGCCGAACCCCACCGCGGCCGTGATCTGGATGCACGGTCTGGGCGCGGACGGCCACGACTTCGAGCCCATCGTGCCCGAGCTGCGGCTCCCGGCCTCCCTTCCGGTTCGCTTCGTGTTCCCGCACGCGCCGCTGCGGCCCGTCACCATCAACCAGGGCCACGTCATGCGCGCGTGGTACGACATCCGCGCCCTCGCGGGGGTGCGGCGCGAGGACGAGGCGGGCGTGCGCCAGTCGGCCCGCCAGATCGAGGCGCTGGTGGAGCGGGAGCGCCAGCGCGGGATCGCGCCCGGCCGTCTCGTGCTGGCCGGCTTCTCCCAGGGCGGGGCGATGGCCCTGCACGTGGGCCTCCGCCACGCGGAGCGCCTGGCCGGCGTGATGGCGCTCTCGTGCTATCTGACGCTGGGCGACACGCTGGGCACCGAGGCCGCGGCCGCGAATCGCGACGTGCCGATCTTCTGGGCCCACGGCGTCCACGACCCGATGATCCCGCTGGCCATGGCCGAGCACGGGCGCGCGCAGGTCGCCGCGCTCGGCTACTCGATCGAGTGGCACCAGTACGCGATCCCCCATTCCGTCTCCGCCGAGGAGATCGCCGACGTCGCCCGCTGGCTCGGGCGCGTCCTCGGCTGAACCGAGGCCCAGGAGGAGAGCCCATGCAGACCGACCGTCTGAAGATGCCGATCGGCGAAGCCATGTTCACCCAGCGGTCGACTCGGAAGCTCCGCACTGACCCGATCCCGGATCGAGGACCTCCACCTCCTGATCGAGGCGGCGGTGAAGGCGCCGAACGGCGGCAACCACCAGATGGGGCGCTTCCTGGTCGTCACCGACCGCGCGAAGATCCGCGAGTTCGGCGCGCTCTACCAGGAAGCGTGGTGGGCCAAGCGCTGGGACGATCACGGCTGGACGAAGCCGGAGGACATCCCGCTCGACCGACAAGAACCACCGCTCCGCGATGGGGCTTGTCCGAGGACATGAAGGACGTGCCCTGCGTCGTCTTCGCGCTCACCGCGCCGGCCGGCGGGGCCAACTCGGTCATCCCCGCCTGCCAGAACCTGATGCTGGCCGCGCACGCCCTCGGCATCGGCTCGCTGCCCACCACGCTGCACGCCGACGGTGATGGACCGCTTCCACGCGATGTTCGACATCCCCAAGGAGATGACCTTCCACTTCTGCATCCCGCTCGGCTACCCGGCCGTGAAGTACGGCCCGAGCAAGCGCGGCCGACGTCGGAGACCACCTCGCTCGAACCGCTGGGGCGGGCGCGGTGCCGTGGGCGTGACGCGCAAGCCCGCGGTCAGCCTCGCCGCGGTGCCCGGCCGGCGCAAGGCCACCGTCGAGATGGCCCAGCGCCTCGAGGAGGAGGGCTTCGCCGGCATCTACTGCCCGAGCTTCGGCGACGGGCTCGGCCTCTGCGAGGCGCTCGCGCTCGCCACCACGGAGATCCCGTTCGGCACCAGCATCGCCAACATCTACACGCGCCACCCCTACGACTACGCGCAGACCGCGGCGCTGATCCACGAGCTCGTCGGGCGGCCGCTTCCGCTTCGGCGTCGGCGTCAGCCACGGGCCCACCCACGACCGGCTCGGCGATCAGGCCGGGCAAGCCGCTCGAGGACATGCGCCGCTTCGTGCAGCGAGCTCGCAGGCCGGCGCCAAGCTGGCGGGCGAGCTGCCGCCGATCGTGCTGGCGACGCTGCGCCAGAAGATGGTCGCGCTGGCCGGCGAGATCGCCCAGGGCGCGGTGTGGGCCAACGCGGCGCGCTCGCACATGCCCGCGTCGCTCGAGGCCCTGCCCGCCGCCGCGCGCAGCGGGTCCGACTTCTTCATCGGCAACATGGTGCCGACCTGCATCGACGACGACCGCGCCGCCGCCGCCGCGGTGAACCGCCGCACCCTGACCGGCTACGTCAAGCTGCCGAACTACCAGAACTACTGGATCGAGGCCGGCTTCGAGGACGAGATGCAGGCGATCCGCAAGGCCATCGCGGCGGGCCAGGACGACAAGATCCCCTCGCTCATGTCCGACCGCTGGCTCTCCCAGGTCACGCTCTACGGCAGCGCCGTCGGAGGTCCGCGACGGCGTCGAGGCCTGGTACGCGGCGGGCGTGAAGACGCTGATCATGGTGCCGTCCTCCACCAAGGGCAACCAGATGGTCGCGCTCCAGGAGCTGATCGACCTCTTCCGCTGACGGCGCCTCAGGGATTCGCGGCCAGGAACGCGCGGGCCTGGGTGAGATCGGGCCGCGCGTCGCCCGCGCCCGCCATGTCGACCAGCTTGACGTAGTAGTGCCGGGCCTTCGCCCGTCGCCGCTCTGCACCGCGGCGCGCGCGGCGCCGTAGGGCCCCGGAAGCGGTCGGGCTCGCGCCGCTGCGAGGCCTCGAACTCCTTCAGGGCCTCCGCCGGGCGCCTCAGCTCGATCAGCATGTCGCCCGAGCAGCTCGCGCGCGGGCAGGATGCGCCCGGGCGTCACGATGTGCTTCTCGTTGCGGTCCTCCGCGTCCGCGGCGGCCCGCATCAGCGCGAGCGCCTCCGTCGTCCGGCCTTCGCGCGTGCGCGATCCAGGCCGCGACCGCGAGGCGCTCACCTCGACCTCGGTGCGCCCAGTACTCGTTCTTCGCCGCGGTAGCGCGTCGCGCAGGCCTCGATCCGGCTCCAGGTCCTTCTGGGCGCGCGCCGCGTCGCCGCTGCGCGCCGCGCCGAGCCCGCGCGCGAACCACCGTGGATCGGCCTCGGCGAACGGATCAGCGGTCCGGGGGTCGGCTCAGCGTCGCCGCCTCCGCCCACTCGCCGCGCTCGACCGCGTAGCGCGCCGGCATGGCGGCCAGCGCGTAGGGCCCGGCGAAGCGGCCACGTTCAGCTTCCGGTCGCCTGCACCGCTTCCACCAGCGCCGCGCGCCTCGCCGTCGCGCGCGAGCTGCAGGTAGGCGTAGATCATGTAGTCCATCGCGTGCAGGCCCTCGTCGCCCGGACTCGCCGCTCGCGGCCAGGGTTCCGCGCGGCCGGCGGACGCGCGTTGGTCTCGGCCGACTCCTTCCAGCGCCCCACGCGCGTGAAGATGTGCGACGGCATGTGCAGCGCGTGCGGCGCGGCGGGCGCGATGCCCGCGTAGCGGCGCGCGGCCGGCACGCCCTTCGCCGCGATCGGCGGCGCGTCGTAGCTGTGGATCAGGTAGTGCGCCACGCCCGGGATGATCGGGATGCTTCGCGAACTGCTTCTCGAGGATGGCCGCCGCCTTGAGGTAGGCCGCGTAGGTCTGGTCGGACTGCGACTGCGTGCCGGCGAGATACAGCGCGTAGAAGATCTGCGCCTCGTCGTCCTTCGGGTAGCGCGCGGCGAGCTTTTCGTAGGCCTCGGCGCGCGGCGCGCTGGCGCTCGCGCTCGCGGGCGGTCGGCGCAGTCCTCGTAGTACGCCGCGACCGCCTCGATGTAGTCGCGCTCGCGCTGCGGTCTTCGCGCCCGATCTGCGCGCCCCTCGTCGATGGCGGCCTGCGCGCGCGGCGCGTCCTTGGCGCGGCGCCGATGCCCGCGAGCGGGTTGGACATCAGGATGGACGCGAAGCCCCAGGTCGCGATCGCGCACGACGGGTCCTGGGCGAGCACGTCCCGGAAGGCTCGCTCGCCCGGGCCGTAGTTGAAGGAGTGCAGCATGGCGACCGAGCGCTGCAACGCCTCCTGCACCGCCGGCGCGCAGGAGTTCGGGAAGTCGACGGTCCCGAACCGCTCCGGAGCCTGCGCCCGGCCGGTGGCCGGCGCGAGCGTGGCGAGTACGAGGCCCAGCAGCACGAGCCGGGTCGAGATCTGCATTGTCATGGTGGTCTCCTGCTTGGATCCTATCCCAGATCCCTCCGCCGAGACGATAGTGGACGGTCGCGCGCGTTTCAACTTGACAGCGTTCACTGAGCGGCTCGTCGCGCGGCGGCAACCTTTGGCAAAACGTTCGCTCAGCGTCCCGCAGGGACACCCTGCTTCACGGTCGGGCGATGCCGGATGAAAAATCACTTCTCGCCACGCGATCGCGCGGCCTTGGTGAACGCCAGAGGCGTCGAAGGCCAGGGTGCAGAGTCGCTCCAGTCGAAGGAGGACTCGTCATGGCCATGCAATTGCCCACCCTGGTTCCCGCGCCGGCTCGCGTGGCGGCGCTCGAGCGACTCGGCGACGAGATCGCCGAGCTGTCCGCGCACCTCGATGCCGCCACCGCGCGCCTGCTCGCGCTGATCCGCGACTTCGACGCCCGCGGCGGCTGGAACACGGCTTCCGCTCCTGCGCCCACTGGCTGAGCTGGCGCGTGGGCCTCGACCTGGGCGCCGCCCGCGAGCGAGTCAGGGTGGCGCGCGCCCTCGGGACACTGCCCCGCCTGGCCGAGGCCCTCGCTCGTGGCGAGCTGTCCTACGCCAAGGTGCGCGCCTTGACCCGCGTGGCGACGCCGGAGACGGAGGCACGCCTGCTGGCGGTCGGGCGCGCGGGCACGGCCTGCCACGTGGAGCGCATCGTGCGCGGCTGGCGGCGAGTGGACCGCCAGGCCGAAGCCAGGAGGCCTCGCGGCAGCACGCGGCGCGCGCCCTGCATGTGTACCAGGACGAGGACGGCACGGTCGTCTTGCGCGGACGGCTGACGGCGGACGTGGGCGCCCTGCTGCTCCGAGCGCTCGACGCCGCCCGCGAAACCCTCTACCAGCGGACGCGCGTCGCCGGGGGCAGCCGGCCGGCCGCTGACCCCGCCCTGACGCCGCCGACCCGGGCGCAGCAGCACGCGGACGCGCTGGCGCTGCTGGCCGAGACCGCGCTGCATCACGAGCTCGATCCCGGCGCTCCCGGCGAGCGGTACCAGGTGGTGGTCCACGTGGACGCCGCGGTGCTGGCGGACCCGGCGCAACCCGGCCAGTCGGTGCTGGAAGACGGGAGCCACGTTTCCGCGGAAACGTCCCGGCGGCTGGCGTGCGACGCAAGCCGCGTGGTGATGCGACACGACGAGGACGGACGCGTGGTCGAGATCGGAGCCCGCACCCGGACGATTCCGCCCGCGCTGCGGCGGGCGCTGCAGCACCGGGACCGGACCTGTCGCTTCCCGGGCTGCCATGTGCGGGTCGGCGAGGGGCATCACGTGCGCCACTGGGCGCAGGGCGGACCGACCGTATTGGCGAATCTCCTCCTGCTCTGTCGACGGCATCATCGAGCAGTCCACGAGGAGGGCTACCAGGTCGCGCCGGGACCGGACGGGGCCCTCCAGTTCCGCCGGCCTGATGGTCGGCCGCTCCCCGAGGTGCCGCCACCCGCCGCGGTGCCTGCTGATCCCGTCGCGGCGCTGCGAACGTGTCACGACGCGCAGGGCCTTCACCTGAACGCCCGGACGGCGGGCCTTGCCCGGCCCGGAGAGCCCTTCGACGTGGGATGGGCGATCGACGTCCTGCACCCGCGGGCGGTGAAGCCGACGCTATCGCTCGCCGGCAGCGAAGAAGACATCCGCTTCCATCTCTAAACATCCGTCCACGAAGAACGGTTCCATGCGCTTGCGCACGGTATCTCGAACTGTCCGCCGCACCGGAACCGGAAGTCTCAGGTACAGCTGCCCGTGGCGTCCGCCTCCCGCCTCAAACGGCTGCCAGTATTCGTCAAACGACGTGAACCGATGGACGCGAGTCTCCCGCGTCACACGAACGGCTTTCAGGCCCGCGCCCGCGAGTAATCGTTCGAGAATGTCCGGATCGGCCAATGCGGAGGGTTGATAAAGCACGTCACGCTGGTCAGGGAGGTGGCGACTGAGTTCGTCCATCAGGATTCCGAAAAGAGGTACGCGGTCGGGGGTGGCCCAGACGCAGACCGCGAGATGGCCGCGCGAGCGAAGAACGCGCGTCCACTCTCGGAGCGCTCTGACCGCGTCGGGCAGAAACATGAGGCCGAGCTGGCACACCACCGCGTCGAAACTCTCGTCTTTGAAAGCTAGCGCCTGCGCATCCATCTGTAGTAACGCTATCGGCCGCTTGGCCATTTTCGCCGCGGCCACGCCGAGCATCGGCCGCGACACGTCAATCCCAACCCTTCCGCCTGCGCCGACGCGAGATGCAGCGAGAATTGCCGCTTCCCCGGTGCCCGTCGCGACGTCGAGAACCCGGTGACCAACCGCGATGCCGGCCTGAGCGAGCAAAGTCGGGATGTACAGCCGGGACCATCGTCCTGACAGCTGATCGTAGGAGGCCGCGCCGGCATCGTATGAGATCATGCGGCCCCAGCTCGGCCAGGATCTCCTTGCGATGCTGGTCGAGCGACGGCGCCACCGCCCGCGGCGTCCCGCTGCGGAGCGGCGGCAGGCCCGGCACCTGCGGGCACCGGCACCCGCCCGAGCCCCGGCTGCTCGATCCAGGTCACCGCGCCGATCGCCTTCACGTGCGGATCGTCGAGGAACTCGAGGTAGGTGTTCACCCGCTGGTGCATGAGGCGGCGCCGCGAAGCCGCGCCGAGAGATCCGCGGTGGTGCGCCGGGCGAACGCGGGGTCGAGCAGCGCGTGTGAGGGCGGTCACGTTGGCGAAGCGCGAGTCGTTGGTGGCGAAGCGCGGATCGCCCTTGGCCGCGGGGATCTCGAGCGCGTCGCAGAGCACCGGGAAGCTCCGCGTCGCGCAGGATCGTCAGGTTGATCCAGCCGTCGCTCGCCTTGAAGGTGCCCGACGGGGTGAGGCCCGGCTGCGGCTTCCCGCCCTCCAGGTGGTGCTGGATCATCGACACCGCCTGGATCGTCGCCCCGCCGCGCAGCAGGCTCGACTCGATGTAGCGGCCGCGCGGCTCGTCGCGGCGGGCGTAGAGCGCGACCGCCATCGCCTGGAAGTTGCTGAGCGCGGTGGCCATGTCCATCACGATCACCGGCACGCGGTGCGGGATGCCGTCGAGGCCGCGGTTCACCGACATGAGGCCGGTGAAAGCCTGGAACACGGTGTCCACCGCCGGGCGCTCCGCGTCAGGGCCGGTCTGGCCGAAGCCGGAGACCGAAAGATAGATGATGCGCGGGTTGATCGCCTCGACGTCCGGGTAGCCGAACGCCGAGGCGCGCCGCCACGCCCGGCCGGAAGGACTCGAGGAACACGTCCGCGGTGGCCACGAGCCGGCGGAGGATCTGCCGGTCCTCCTCGGTCTTGAGGTCGAGCACGATCGAGCGCTTGCCGAGGTTGGCCGCGATGGAGAACGCGGTCATGTCACCGTAGCGCTTGCCGAGCGCGCGCGCCCAGTCACCTTCCGGCGGCTCCACCTTGATCACGTCGGCGCCGTACTGGGCGAGCAGCATGCCCGAGTAGGGCCCCGCGATCCCCTGGCTCAGGTCCACCACCGTGAGGCCGGCGAAGGGCGCGTCGTAACTCATCGCGTGCTTTCCTCCGGGACTGGGACTGGGCGATAATGGCGCCCGCAGATCATACCCGAGGGAGGAACGCTATGCTCAAGGTCGAGAAGCCGCAGGATTTGCTCCAGCACGTGGGCAAGGAGCTGGGTCCGTCCGAGTGGCTCACGGTGACCCAGGAGATGATCGACAAGTTCGCGGACGCCACCGGCGACCACCAGTGGATCCACGTGGACGTCGAGCGGGCCAAGAAGGAGATGCCGGGCGGCAAGACCATCGCCCACGGCTACCTGACACTCTCGCTGCTGCCCGCAGCTCGCCCCGACCTTGATGAAGATCGAGAAGCGGCGCCGCGGCCTGAACTACGGCTCGAACCGCGTGCGCTTCACCGCGCCGGTGCCCGCGGGCGCGCGCGTGCGGCTGCGCCAGAAGCTGGTCAAGGTCGAGCCGGTGGAGGACAACGGCTTCCGCATCACCAGCGAGATGACCATGGAGGTCGAGGGCAACACGCGCCCCGCCATGGTGGCGGAAACGCTCGGCATCGTCTACGGATAGGCGCCCGCCGGTCACCTTGGCGCGCACGTTCGCCACCTGCTGGGGGAAGGGCGTCCCGGGCGGCGAGTTCATCGGCGTGCTCCCCGCGAGGCCGGTGATGAGCTGCGCCATGATCGGGCCCTCGTCGGAGAGGAGGCCGGGCAGGCGCTGCTTGAACTCGTCGAGGCTCGTGATCGTGCACGTGCTCCGGTAGCCCGCCCCCTTCGCCATCGCGACGAAGTCCACCGTCAGGCCGCCCGGAATCCCCTGCGCGCCCGAGGTGTGGTACACGCCGTTCTTGAAGAGAAAGTGCACGAGGTTGCGCGGCGCGGCGCCCGCGACGGTGGCGAGCGAGCCGAGCTGCATGAGGAGCGAGCCGTCGCCGTCGAACACGATGACGCGGCGGTCGGGCGCGCCAGCGCGAGGCCGAGACCCATCGACGAGGCGCCGCCCATGAAGCCGACGCAGCCCGACCGAGAGATCGTCGGGGGCGATCGTCCGCCAGTGCGGGCCCGGTGGTCATGGTCGGCACGCAGATGGCGGTGCCGCGCGCGGCCGTGATCAGGTTCAGGATCTCTTCCGGCTTCATCGGCCATGCACGCGGTCTCCAGGCCGACGAGCACCGCGGCCGGGCCCTTGCGCTCGCGGCTCAGCCGGTAGTACTCGGGGATCAGGTGCACGTCGTTCGGCCCTTCCAGCCGCGCGTGCGGCACGCCGAAGATGTCGAGCAGCGGCTCGGCGAAGCGGACCATGGAGTGCCGCGAGTCCTTCGGGTCCTTGTCCTTCTCGCGGCTCAGCAGACCGATCATGTAGAAGATCGGCACCTTGCCGTCCATCGAGATGCCGCGGATCGTGTTCACGCTCGCGTAGAGCCCGGCGCAATTTCTGGGTCCCGGGACGCGGCCCCTCTGACTGGCCTGGCAGACAAACCCAAGGACCAGCAGTCCAAGGATCCAACCGCTGCGCTCTCGAAGCGGCTGGACGATTTGGACGCTGAGATCAAGAAGCTGCGGAAAGCCCTGGAGGAGCTCGGTGGGGCAACCAGGGCCACCAAAGAGCTGAACCACGCCATCGAGCTTCTGAAGAAGCTCTCGGCGGAGAAGAAATGAAGCGCTTCATGGACTTCGTGCGGGACTCGCCGGTCTTCGGTCTCGCAAGCTCCGGACGCGGAACAACGGCCAGCCCGGCTTGGGCGAGGCGGCTCACGATCACTTTCCAGTGGCGGGCGAGGCTATGCCCGTCCATGGTGTGCGTGCAGAGAATGGTCTCGCGGTCATGGCGGCCCACGACCTTCGCTCCGCCTGGAGCCCGGTCGAGGGCCCGCCGGACCGCGTTGATGCTTGGGGTGCGGACGTAGAAGTTACGGTCGGGTTCGACATCTCGCGTTTAATCGTAATCGGCGGGTTGTGTTATGATCCGATGGCGTGTCAAGGTGCATTCCGCCCTCCTGGGGGTTTGATCACATGACCGGAGAGCGAAATACAACAGCCGATGCGACCGGAAAAATGCTGACGCCGATGGACACCCTTCGCCTGGACAAAACCGCCTTTGCCGTTGTGTCTCTTCATGAAAGCTGACGCAATCGATAGAAGCAATACTGGGGCAATGCAGACTCCCCGATTCCGTGCTATTGGAAGCCCTCGAATAACATGCGTCAGGTGGCTTATGGCTATGATCCCCTTACAGTGCACTTGAAAGAGTTTTTGAGGTTATTAAGCGACCATCACGTTGAGTACCTGCTCATCGGCGGTTACGCCGTCTCTTATCACGGGTATCCGCGCACCACGGATGACATGGACATCTGGATCGCGATTGGCCAGGAGAATGCAAAACGGGTTATAGCGACGCTGGAGGAGTTCGGTTTCGGTGGTCTCGGCATAACGCCCGAACAATTTCTCCCCTGCCCGATCAAATCACGCGCATGGGTAGACGGCCGCTTACCATTGAGATTCTGACGACGATCTCCGGATTGGACTTTGCCGTTGCCTACGCAAATCGGGTCGTCGATGTCATCGACGACGTCCCGGTGTCTCTCATCTCCCTCTGAGGATCTAAAGGTTAACAAGCGTGGTCCGGCAGGCTCAAGGATCTCGCCGATCTCGAGAATTTACCTTGAGGTCGGACGGGAGTACACACGAAATAGGATTCATCCGCCATGTCCGATCCTCCCACCAACATCCGCGCCCTTCAAGCCGACCAGATCCTCGAAGTGACCTGGCCGGATGTCGCGTGTCGATCGCTTTCCCTATCACGTGCTCCGCAGCGAATGCCCGTGTGCGACGTGCCGCAACGAATGGACCGGCGAGCGGATGCTCGACCCGAATCGATCCGCCCCGACCTGAAGCTGGTCGGCATGGAAAACATCGGAACCTACGCGGTCCAGCTTGCCTGGAACGACGGCCATTCGTCGGGGATCTTCACGTGGGAAACGCTGCGGGCGATCGGCGAGCCAGGCCCGTTGCGCGAACTGAGGTCGAGACCCGCGTGGCCGCCCCTGCCTGGCCCCGCTTACCGTCGCCATCCCGACTACCAACGGTGCGTGTCATCTCGCGCGAAGCGCTCGCGAAGCATCCTCTCGCAAGAACGGCGTCGATTCGAGCTGATCGTCTCGGACGACCGATCAGACGACGATACGCTCGGAGTGGTTCGCGCGCGGCCGGCGACCGTGCTCGCATCGAGGTCAATTCCGAGCGTCTCGGCCTGGCGGGAAACTGGAACCGTTGCGCGGCCCTGGCTCGCACGCCGATCGTCGCGATCTTCACCAGGACGACGTGATGCTGCCCGGGCACCTGGCGGCCCATGCGGCGGCGTTGCGGCCGATGTCGGCATCGGACTCGTCGCCAGCGCGTCCGTGGTGATCGACGAGCGCGGGGGACCGGTCGCCGCGACGGTGGTCGAGCAGGGGGGCCTAGGTCCGATCGACCGTGGTCCTCGGCCGGGCATCGCGCCGATGGCCGACGGCAACCCGCTCCGCTGTTCGGCGGTGACGCTGCGGCTGGAGGCGTTCAACGAAGCCGGCGGCTTCGACGCGTTTTCGCTATGTCGTTGACTGGGACTTCTGGCTGCGCGTCCGCGGTGATGGCAGTGGCGTGGCTGGCACGGCCAACCGTGCGGGTCCGCTGGCATACCGCCAGCGAGACGCATCGCTTCAAGACCGGTCTGGCCGACCTCGACGAGACAAGTCGATTCCTCGAGCGCTTCTCTTCGCCGTTGACCTCAAGGATCGAGCCGACGCACCTCGACTGCGCCTGCGCCTGCCAACCTTCGCGTGAGCCGCGCCCTCCTGAATCGAGCCCACGACGCCCTGCACGCTCGCGATTCCAAGCTGGCGTGCGACTGCCTGCACCGCGCCGTGCATCGCTCGCCGAGAGTCATCACGACGCTGCTTGGCGACCCTCGTTTCGGCTTCCAGATGGCGGCGCTGGCGGTTGTGCCACGGATCGCGACAAACTGGTTCAAGCGGGCAACCTGAGGGTCGGGGCAAGCTCGATCAATCCTCGACCCACGACAGGGTCAAGCTCAGGTCGCCCGATGCGACCGGGACCGTCAACTTGTGCCTCGACTTATCATCGGGACGATGCCGGGCCACGAACGCCGGGACAGCTCGCAGGCACCCCTCCATCAGTTCCAGTTCCCACGCCAGTGGGGGACGCAGACTCAGGCCCCGCTCTTTGCGGAAGATCGACGGGTGGGCCTCCGGTCCGGCCACCTCCCAGCCGTGTCTCCTGCTCGCGTCCAGGTCGGCCGCGGGGGTCCCCGTCTCGTCGTCGAACGTCACCGTCAACGCTACCGTCTCTCGTGCGTTCTCCTCGTCCGTCATTTCACCCATCCACAGCTTCTCCAGCGTCTTCAAGTCGTCGTACAGGGCCATACCGAACGTCAGCCCCGACTGACCCATCAGCACGCAGTACCACGGGCCGCTCTCGAACCGGTCACACTCGACTTTGATCGCCGACTCGTCGCCCAGCTTGCTCCAGGGGACCTGCGGTAGAACCCAGCCGCCGCTCGGTAGAAACTGGCGACCTGATCGTGCTTGACCCCGGGCATCTCCAGGCGGGCGGGGTGGACGGCACCGGCGATATGCCGGGCCATTTCGCTGAACACAACGTCGAGGTGGTCCAGCTCCTCGGTCGCTACAACCGTGATCCCGATCTCGTCGAGGTGAGGCTTCAGCTCGTCCCACCGCTCGTCGGAACGCACCTGCAACTCGGTGGGGCGATGTGATTCGCCCGCCGCCGGCCTGCTCATGGCCGCGGCCAGAACATCCCACAGCTTGTCCGAGGACGGTGGCTCAACGATGACCCTATGGGCCAGAACCAGATCATCGCTCCGGCTGGTGATCAGCACGACCCACGGCCGTACGGGTTCGCCCCCGATCCTGATCGATTGGGGCGTCTGGCGGAAATCCGCCTGCCAGACATCAAAGACCTGCGCGAGCTGTTGCAACTCTTGCTTGACGGCAGGAGTTGGGCCTCGCGAAACGGGGGTTGGCACCTTCGAACTATTCGTCCCTGGTTCCGTCGCTTTCAGCCAGGCGGTCGCTCCCGGCGTCTCCGCCATCCACTCAGGGCGCTGACCGCGTAGAGGGCCGCTTCGTTCCGATCGCCCGGGCTGTAATAATCGGGTCGCTTTCGAGGTAAGGGCTTCTGGCTCAACAGGTAGGCCGGGACGTGCTCGTTCGCCGCCTTCGCCAATTTGAGCAGCTTCCGGGTCTCGGCCGTGTCCCCGTGCTGACGGAAGGCCACCAGGGCCTTCGTGTAAGCCCAGGTCGCCGAATCGTCGTCGTATTGCTCCAGAAGCCGGACCAGTTTTTCGTGCGACCCCTCGGCCAGCAGCCATCCGACCAGAGTATCTCGTACCCCTTGGTTGTCGTTGGGATTGAGGCGCAGCATTTCCTGGAGATGACCGATCGCTTCGTCCCGCCGCCCCGTCGTCCAGAGGAGGCTGGCCAGTCCCTCGCGGGCACGCATGTAGGGGCGGGTCTCAATCAGCCCCAGAAGCGACCCACGTCATTCTGAAACGTTGCCGGTCCCAGCGCCGTTCCCCGGCGGCGACCCCCTTCTCGAAGAGTTCCAGGGCTTCTTTGCGGCTTTTGGTCTGCTCGGCCAGAAGGACGTAGGCATCGGCGCAGTCGGGGGAAAGTTCGAGGGCCTCCTTGGCAAGCTCGACCCGCTTCATGGGGTCGCGCGACTCGAACGCCTGATCCATCAGATCCTGAGCCTTGCCCAACGGTTTCTCTTCACGGGATCCGAATAGCTCGCCCGAGAGACGCCGCAGGATCCCGTCCATGACACGCCGGTCGGGCAGGCCGTGAACCGGTTTCTCCCGCGGGATCGGCGTGGTTGGTCGCTTCAGCATTCGATTGGGACGTTTGGGTTTCTTCTTCGCCATCGCTCCGCCCCCTGGCAACTTTTAGTTGTGGCATGGGTTCAGCATCCATGATAGCCGCGCCAACTGCGACTCTGAACGGGGTCGTGATGGCAGTGCGTCGAAACTTGAGCGAACCGCCCCCATCCGATACCCTGGGTGACAACCGAGGATGGGCTGCATGTGTACAGACGCAGAAAGCAAAAAGCGATGTTCAAACCTCATTTTCGCCCCAAGGGCTACGAAGGCTCCGTGGAAGAGCACCTTCCCAGGGTGCAGAACGCAATTGCAAAGGCGATCACCCAGGCGCAGAAGGGCTTCACCTACGATACCCTGAGACTCGACAGACCGTCCCTCAAGGCCCTGGCGGCGATTCTGACCGAGTTCGCCGAGGATCTCCACTGCGAAATCGGCATCTGGCAGAATCTGGAACGAGCAAACACGGAGTTCTTCGGGACGCCCTTACCTTTCCAAATCGAGCCAAGGACCGCGTTTCCACAGGTTGCGATTTCGACAACCCGCCTCCTGCACTTTCTGTCGGGTGGTTTATCCACAGTTCATTCCCGATCTGCTCCTCAGTCCAATCCACACCGACCTGGTTCGTGTAGGGCAAGCCGCCGCCGAAGTCTTACAAGAGAAGTTCGCCAATCTCCCCAAGGACTCGGGAATCAAGCATTTCCTGCAGACTCCCAACAAGTACGGCTGGGAAGTCAAACGAAAGCTGGTCTGGCTCGGCACCGGGTCGTATTGTCTCCGGGTCTTCTGCCAGCGGTACATTGGAGAG
Source organism: uncultured bacterium (assembly GCA_963840885.1). Lineage (GTDB taxonomy): Bacteria > Patescibacteriota > Minisyncoccia > Phycocordibacterales > GWA1-40-21 > Bog-1340. The sequence continues at coordinate 6,930 of CAWJAN010000001.1, read as the reverse complement.
CAGAACGCTAAGGTTTCAGACATCGAGGTCATCGACGACTTCCTCTGCCAGCAATGTACGGAATGGGCAGGACTGGGGGCGATTGAGGTCCTCACCAGCGTGCTGGACCTTTCCGCGGAGCGCCGCGCCGATCTGCTCTCCTGGTCCGAGCGATACAACGCCTTGTTCAAGGTGCTTTCGGGCAATAAGGAGATGATCGAGGTCTTGAACCTGATCAACGATGTGAAGTATCAAGTTCGCTTGAATCTGGAGCGGAACCCGTTTGCTCGCGGCATGTTCGTGATCGGCAGCCTGGTTCCCTGGGACGGGGAATGGTACTGGTCCGGTACACAGAGGAGCTTCGATCGCCTGGACGCCGCTGCGATCGAGCAGGTGAAGCAGCATTATCGTACGAAGCCCAAAATCTATTACCGCTATTCCCCGGCGGATCTGAAGAGGGCACGGGAGATGGTCCGCAAGCAATACGAGGAGTTCGTGGCGAGCCGCGGGAATGACTGGGTTCTTCACCCCGACGGTCTGTCGATGGCTGCCGACTGGCAGAAATCGGCAAAGGCAAAAATCGCTGCGTGCCCGAGGACGAACGGAAGCGGTTTTTCGAGAAGCACGGGTCGAAAGCGGCTTCGCCCGAGATGAACATCCCGCGCGACCTGCTGGAGTCGAAGAACGGGATCGGCGTGTATTTCAACCCGGACGAGGGGATGGAGATCATGCCCGAGTTCAACGACGTCCTCTCGGGATTGAAGAAGAAGGGCAGAGGACTGACGGCGGGCGAGGAGGGGGCGATACGGGGATGGGTGATGAGCCAATCCCTCAGTCCAGGTTTCGTCCGCCGCCTGGCTGAAGACCACGGCAGTGAGTCGATCGCAGCCGCTTTTTTGCTGGACCGGCAGAAGGAGGACTACGTGCTGGAGTATCTGCTGCGGCGGTACAAGGGGCGGTTCTACCGACCGAGGTATCCGACCCTCACGATCGTGAAGTGACGGAAGGCGAGAGTGCGGGACGGTGGTTCAAAGCGTCTTCTTGTGACCGGGAGCCTGTTCCTCCTTGACCCTTGCCTTGAACTTCTCCAAAGCGGCCTCGGCTTCAAGGCGTTCCAACTCGGCGACGAGCACGTCTGTTTCGGTAATCATCCCGTTGCGGTAGAGCTCGCGGGAACTTTCCTCGATTTGCTTCATGTGAGCGACTTGTCTCTCGTAATGGCGGAGTCGGTCGGTATCGTTCTTCGCCATCTGGCCCACGATATCGTCAAAGCGTTTCTGCGATTGCAGATAGGTCACGAAGCTAATTTCTCCTCCGGTGTACCGCTTCAACATTTGATCCCGAATCTTCTTAGCTACATCAAGCCGGGCCTGCTCATTGGCCGTCAGCTTGGTGGGTTCCGAGGGCGCCGCAGCCGGCACGGCCAGCGCACCGCCCTGCCCGACCGTGGATTTGCTCTGCGGCTTCGCGGCATCAGTCTGCGGCCGCGGAAATCCCATCGCCCGACGGCCGATGACGGCCGAGCCGGTAAGAAGTACGGCACCAAAAAGCGCCGAGGCCGTGATCAGTTTGAACTTCGTCCAGAACATGAGTTTCATCAGTCCCTCCATCAAGGCGATCGCAGAGGCTGTCGCGCCGGCTGCCGGCTGCCCCAGGGAGAGTGGTATGGCAGCCCGGATCGTTGCCTCCGCCAATGTTGTAGGTAATAGGAACGAGCTGATTTGCCGAGTGGAAGATCCCCCGGCCGAAACGGCCGCGGGCGCCAGTCCGCGTCGAGTCAAACGATCACGCAAACGTCCTCGGCCTCGCGCCAATCGACTGCGAACCGTTCCCGCTGGCCAGCCGAGCTGAAGTGCAGCCTGTTCCTGGGTCAACCCTTCCAGGTCGCAGAGCACGACCGCAACGCGATAGCCTTGCGGCAGCCGATTTACTTCCTCGTGGACAATCGCATCGATTTCATCCCGAGCAGGGTCTTCTGTGGTCCACTCTGCTGGCCTGGCAGCTTCCTGCTCGTGGGCACGGCGGCGAAGCGGGTAGAGCGCGCGCAGGATGCAACGCAACGCGCAACGCTAAAGAGCCACGGGCCGAGCGAGTCTCGCACCCAAAGGGAGGACGCCTTGCTGGCGAGAACCAAGAAAGTGGCCTGCGCAGCGTCCTCGGCTTCGTGCCGATCACGCAGGATCGCGGTGCATGTGCGCAAGACCATGGGACCGTGTCGCTTGAGGAGAACCGCAAACGCCAGCTCGGACGTTTCTGCCTCATGGATCGTGAACCGCTCGAGAAGCTGCCGGTCGGTCAGCTCACCGAGCGATCCCGATTCAAACAGCGTCTGAATGTCCTGAGCGAACGAATGCTGGCCCGCTGTCATGTGATCGACCTTTCGATAGTGCTGCTCGACATCGTGTAATGTCGCGGGCGGTCTGGATTGCTCCCTTTTTTTTCAACGAATCGACCCATTGCTAGAACTCTCACCCCAGAGGGCCGGCGCACGGATTGCCGTAGGTCAGGCTTTCCAGCCTGACTCTTCGTGAAGTCAGGCTGGAAAGCCTGACCTACTTGAGGACCGCGTTTTCTCGCCGCGTGTCGGACCGTTGTTCTTTTTCAATGCCTGATGCCGCCAGATTTCGGCCGAGTTTCCCGCGGCGGTCCCTCGGGCCCGCGCACCGGAATATCGTATAGCTCGACGGCAAACGAACTGTCCCGCACCACGAGCGTCCCTCCGTCTGGAGAAAGGAACGGATGAACCGCGGATGGGACAACTCCGAGTCGTTCACCGGTGAAAACGTCAACGACGACCACTTCCTCCCGTGCGGCGGCGCCCGCCCGGATCGCGCGGCCGACGGAATCCAGAATGGCGCCTAGCAGCGAATTCGCCCCCGAGAACTGGCCTCGCGAAGTGAGGGTCCTGCCGTCGCGTGAGAGCTGCAACCCCACCGAACGAACACCCAGCTTGTGGCAGGCGACCGTCGCGCGGTGCTTGAGAGCCGGCAGTTCCCAGATCTCGATCGACCCATTGGAGAGCCCAATTGCGAGGGTCGAGCCATCGGGCGAGAACCCCGTGCAGGAGACGGTCGGACCGGTCGAGGAGATGACCGGGGCGGCGTGCTCGCTGTCGGTCTCCAGGTTCCACAGGATCACCGCCGTGCCGGACGGCCAGGCCATGAGCTGGCCGTCGGGCGAGACCGCCGTACCGACTGTCCGGCTGACCAGGCTGAAGCTGCGACGCGAGACCTCGCGTCCCGACGCGGCATCGACATCCACCAGTTCCCCCGTGTTCGAGTTCCTAACCCCCACGACGGCGCACACCTGTTTGCCGCCCGCCGTGAACAGAATCGCGTAAGCGCCTTCATTCGGCATGGGAAGCCTCCAGCGCACGCGGCCGTCGCTGGCATCCCGCAGCGTGATCGCCATGGGTGAGCCGGGCCCGTAGAAGTCGATTGCGGCGAACGTCAACCCGTCGCGGGTGAAGGCCGCCATTCCGGAATGGCTTCCGTCAGTCTGAGCCCAGAACGCCGCGCCCCGGCCCGTCGCTATGTCCCAAAGCGTGACGCCGGCGGCCCCGGCCGTCGCAAAACCCGTCCCATCCGGCGTGAATGCCAGCGGCCAGGTATCGCCCTCGCCACGGAGCACGGCCCTCGGAGACCACGTCGTGGCCCAGAACGCAATCCATCCGACCGCCCCCAAGAGCAGCACGACAATGCCGACGATCACGATTCCTTCGCGGCGGGCGAATCGCGCGATTACTCTTGTGCTTTTTGAGCCTGCGGGCATGGCTGACACCTTGGCATTCTGTCCGCTGAGACCGTGCGTCCTGGCGGTCCCGGAGAAACAATTCGCAGTCAAGGCACGGTTCAAACGTAGGTGGTAGCTCGGGGGTGGCTGGGGTCAACGCCCGAAGGGCGATGCCCTTAGATCCGAGGATTGCACCACGGGGGGATCGCTGGCTGTCGCCAGCTTGACCCCAGCCACCCAGCTCCCGTCACCCTCTGAGATCCGGAAGTTGAACCATGCCCCAGTCAGGTCTTCTCGTTGTGTCTTATCGACTCGAACGGTGCACGTTGAGATGGGTGGCAACCAAGCCCCGTCGGGGGTAGATTCGGTTGCTTCCCGAGAGTGTTTCCTCATCGACCGACATCTCATTTCATCGAAAAGACCGAACATGCGACGCACTCTTTGCTGGTGGTCGTCTGCCCTGGCGGGGCTTTGGCGGCGTCGGTCTGTCACGTACTCCTCGTCGGCCGATCCTCCGGAGCCGGAGGCGAAGCACCTCCGCGTGCTTCTGAAGGCGACCGGGCGGCCGGAGCAGCCCGGGCCCTTGCGATGAAGCTCTTCGCCACGATCGGCAAGGAAGGCAAGCTCGTTGCCGGTGACGAAACCGTTCTTTTCGAGCACCAAGGTGCAGGCACGCTCACGCACATGTGGTTTGGCGGAAGCTGGCCCGGGTTTAGCGACACCCGCATCTGCGTGTACGTCAACGGCGAGAGCAAGCCGGGCATCGACATGGCGCTGTTCCTGGGCCATGGCATCGGCTGGAGCGACGACGACGCCCCGTGGGGTACGCACCGCCTGCGCAAGACGGGCCGGCCCAGCGGGATTTACAACACTACGTATGGGCTTTACAAGTGGTGAGCGCTGCGATCGATTTTTCTCAGTTTCGACTGATAAACACAATCCTGCTGTTCGGAGAGAGCAAGTCGCTGGGAGGCTGCCGCCATGTGATGGCCGGCCCGTAATCTGGGCCATCCTCCAGACGATAGCGGACGTGTGCGATCGAGAGCTCGTCTCCCGGCTGTAACCGCCCGACTTGGGCGCGCTGGCCGTTGATCCGGATGCCGTTTGTACTGGCAAGGTCGCGGACCACAACTTCGCCATTCTCCGAGGTTATCGAGCAGTGCTTGCGCAATACGTGAAGTGAGTCGAGGCGGGCATCACAAGAAGGATGCCGACCCACGACCACATAGGAACGGTCCAGCAAGATGTCCGAACCATCATCCAGGGCTATAAGTTTTGTGGGCATAGGAGAACTCTCTTTGGTCCCCCGAAAACGATCACGGAGATTGTACCTCAACGCGCTTCCATGTGGCCAGGGCAATGTGCCCACGTGATCCGGCAAGGCGGAGCAAAATCAGTGTCGCCTTTCGCGGAGCGAAAGACGACAGTACGGAAAGTTATCTGCGTCTCGATCTACCGGTCGCCCGTTCGCGGCTGAGCATACTCATTTACGGGCAGAGAAGATAAAATAAAACTCGAAGTTGGATCAAAATCAAGGGACGCGACTGAAACGCTCTGGCAACGATTCAAGCACAGACGAACGACTCGCCGATGAATGCCCCTTGCTCTACCCCCGTTTCGACCTCCAACCTCGCGCCGACGATGCTCCCGGTCTTGCCGGTGGTCGCCGCCGACCTGCCTCACCTGCCGGCCAGCCGTGCCGAGATGAACGCCCGGGCGTGGGATTACGTTGACGTCGTGTTCGTGACAGGCGATGCCTACGTCGACCATCCGGCGTTTGCGATGGGGATTCTGAGCCGGGTGCTCGAGGCGGCCGGCTTCCGCGTCGCGATCTTGAGCCAGCCCGACTGGCAGAGCTGCCGAGCCCTGGCGGCAGTTCGGCCGGCCGCGGCTCTTCTTCGGCATCAGCGCCGGCAACATGGACAGCATGATCAACCACTACACGGCGAACAAAAAGGTCCGCAACGACGACGCCTATTCGCCCGGCGGCCGGATTGGCCTGCGGCCCGATCGCGCGACGATTCCCTACTGCCAGCGGCCGCGAGGCGTTTCCCGGCGTGCCGATCATCGCCGGTGGCGTCGAGGCCTCGCTCCGCCGGCTGGCCCATTACGACTACTGGAGCGACACCGTCCGCCGCGCGATCATGCTCGACGCCAAGGCCGATCTGGTCGTCTTCGGCATGGGCGAGCACCAGATCGTCACGATCGCCCGCAGGTTGGCCGCGGGTGAAACTGTCAAGGATCTGAGAGACATGCGCGGGGTCGCCTATGCGCTTGGAGCCAGCGAGTCGCACGCACCCCCAGGTCGATGCGATCGTTCTCCCCTCATACGAAGAGGTGAAGGCCGACAAGCACCTGTTCGCCCGTGCGACCAAGATCATCCATCAAGAAACCAACCCACTCAACGCCAAACGACTTGTGCAATTTCACGACCGCCAGGCCGTCGTGTGCAACCCGCCCCCCTTGCCGATCACCCAGGACGACATGGACCGCATCTACGGTCTACCCTACACGCGCAAGCCGCACCCGATGTACAAAGGCCAGAAGATCCCGGCGTACGAGGTCGTCAAAGACTCGGTGACCATCATGCGCGGCTGCTTCGGCGGCTGCACCTTTTGCTCGATCACCGCGCACCAGGGGCGGATCATCCAGTCGCGCTCGCGGAGTCGGTCCTGACCGAACTCAAGCGCATGGGCGAGGAACCCGGGCTTCTCAGGCGTGGTCTCCGACATCGGCGGTCCCACCGCCAACATGTACCAGATGAAGTGCACTCGTCCCGAGGTCGAGGCCAAGTGCAAGCGGCTCTCGTGCGTCCATCCCAAGATCTGCAAGCTGCTGGGAACCGACCACGGCCCGCTCGTCGACTTGATGAAGAAAAGCCGCGAGGTCCCGGGCATCGACAAGGTCTACGTCGCCTCCGGCATCCGCATGGACCTGGCCCAGCAGTCGCCTGAATACATGGCCGAACTGGTCAAGCACCACGTCGGCGGCCACCTGAAGGTCGCCCCCGAACATACCGATTCCAACGTCTTGCGCTGATGAAAAAACCCGACTCGAATGACTTCGACGGCTTTTGCAACGGCCTTTCAGAAAGCGCAGCGACGCAGCCGGCAAAAAAGCAATTTGTCGTGCCGTACTTCATCGCTTCGCATCCCGGCAGCGATTTGAACGCCATGATCGACCTCGCCGTGTTTCTCAAGCGAAACGGGTACAAGCCCG